>DXZP01000044.1:4237-17905 GCA_019419605.1 Collinsella sp. | reverse complement strand
CCAGAAGGCCACCGAGGACTTCATGTATTGGTGCGTCACCGCTGACACCCCGACCGGTCTTAAGAACTGGAAGGATTACTGCGCTGACCTGTCCGATACCAAGCTCCGCGGTGAGCTCATTGACGACTCCCTGGCGCTGCAGTCCGACGGCAAGGATGTGTGCATCGACTGGGTTCAGGAGAGCTTCGGCATTATTTACAACAAGCAGCTGCTCGAGAAGGCTGGCTACAAGGCCGAGGACATCAACTCCTTCGACAAGCTGAAGGCTTGTGCCGACGACATCCAGGCCCGCAAGGACGAGCTTGGTGTCGAGGGTGCCTTCACTTCCGCCGGCATGGACGACTCCTCCAGCTGGCGCTACACCACCCACCTTGCCAACATGCCGCTCTACTACGAGTTCGAGAAGGAGCACAACCAGGAGGACGACGAGATCAAGGGTGAGTTCCTCGACAACTACAAGCAGATCTTCGACCTGTACATCACCGACTCCACCTGCGATCCTTCGCAGCTTGCTTCCAAGACCGGCGACGACGCCACCAACGAGTTCGCAACCGGCAAGGCCGTCTTCTACCAGAACGGCTCTTGGGCCTACTCTGACCTCGTCAAGGCCGGCATGACCGACGATCAGATTGGCATGATGCCCATCTACATCGGTGTTGACGGCGAGGAGAACCAGGGCCTGTGCTCCGGCGGCGAGAACTATTGGTGCGTCAGTTCCCAGGCTTCCGAGGATGCCCAGAAGGCCACCGAGGACTTCATGTATTGGTGCGTCACCGCTGACACCCCGACCAGCATCATCGCCGACAAGATGGGTCTGACCGCTCCGTTCAAGAGCGCCAAGGAGACCACCAACGTCTTCTCGCAGCAGGCCGTTGCCATGGCCAAGGACGGCAAGAAGACCGTCGCTTGGGACTTCGTCTACATTCCCTCCGAGGAGTGGAAGAAGAACCTCAAGCAGGCTCTGATTGCCTACGCTGCCGATAACAGCAAGTGGGACGGCGTCAAGAACGCCTTCGTCGATGGCTGGAAGACCGAGAAGGCTGCTTCCGAGTAAGCAGTTGCTGCCCAAGCTATCTGATTAGCGACAGGGGGCGGGCAGACGTAGGTTTGCCCGCCCCCTGCATATTGAAAGGACCCTTTTATGGGCAAAGCACTCAAGCGCTGGTGGCCGCTCTTTATGCTGCCCACGTGCCTGGCGTTTATGATCGGGTTCGTGATTCCCTTTATCCAGGGCTTCTATCTCTCGTTCTGCCAGTTTATTACCATTAACAACGCGCACTTTGTCGGTATCGAGAACTACGTGCGCGCATTGTCCGATTCGCAGTTTGCCACGTCGTTCTTCTTTACGGTGGCGTTTGCCTTCCTGTCGACGGTGCTCATCAACGTGATTGCCCTCGCCATCGCGCAGGCGCTCACCCGCAAGGCGCTCAAGGGCACTAACATCTTCCGTACGATCTTCTTTATGCCTAACCTGATCGGCGGCATCGTGCTGGGCTACATCTGGCAGATCTTGATCAACTGCCTGCTCTCCAACATCGGCGCCCAGCTCATCGCCCTTAACTCTGCTGCTGGCTTCTGGGGCCTTATCATCCTGACCCTGTGGCAGCAGGTCGGCTACATGATGATCATCTACATCGCTGGTCTGCAGTCCATTCCGTCCGACTACATCGAGGCCGCCAAGGTCGACGGTGCCACGGCATGGCAGACGTTTTGGAAGGTTAAGGTCCCTAACCTGATGCCGACCATCACCATCTGCCTGTTCCTGTCCATCACCAACGGCTTTAAGCTGTTCGACCAGAACCTCGCCCTTACCGGCGGCGCCCCCGCGCACTCCACCGAGATGCTCGCCCTGAACATCTACAACACGTTCTATTCGCGTGCCGGTATTGCATGGCAGGGCATCGGTCAGGCCAAGGCGGTTATCTTCTGCATTCTGGTTGTTGCTATTTCCATGATCCAGCTTAAGGCCACGAGGTCCAAGGAGGTGCAGCAGTAATGAAACGCGATAAGGTTATCAACCGCGCGCTCTCGATTTTCTTTACGATCCTGTCGCTCGCGTGGATCTACCCCGTGTTCATGATTGCGCTTAATTCTTTTAAGAAAGCGACCGCAATCAGCACCACCACGGCATTCGATCTGCTCACGCCCGAGACGTTCAACGGCCTCGCAAACTACATGCACGCCCTTAACGAGCAGGGCTTTGCCTCGGCATTTATGTACTCGCTCATCATCACGGTCACGTCGGTCGTGCTGATCTTGGTGTGCTGCTCCATGTGCGCTTGGTACGTGGTTCGTGTCAACAACAAGATCTCGAACTTCTTCTATTACCTGTTCGTGTTCTCGATGGTCGTGCCGTTCCAGATGCTCATGTTCACGCTGTCCAATTTGGCGGACCGCATCGGCTTTAACACGCCGTTCAACATCTGCTTTATCTATCTGGGCTTTGGCGCGGGCCTGGCGGTCTTTATGTTCGCCGGTTTTGTAAAGAACATCCCGCTCGAGATCGAGGAGGCGGCCATGATTGATGGCTGCAACCCGGTCCAGGTGTTCTTTAAGATCGTCCTTCCCATCATGAAGCCCACCTATCTTTCGGTCGGCATCCTCGAGACCATGTGGGTCTGGAACGACTATCTGCTGCCCTACCTTACGCTCGACTCCACCAAGTACAAGACCATTCCTATCTTGATTCAGTACTTCCGCGGCGGCTACGGCCACGTCGAGCTCGGCCCCATGATGGCCTGCATCATGATGGTCGTTATCCCCATCGTTATCATGTACATCCTCTGTCAGAAGTACATCATCGACGGCGTGGTGGCAGGTGCCGTCAAGGGCTAATGCCGTAACTGTTTTGCAAGTTTCTGCGGCGCCCCTCAGCGCGGCGCCGCATATCGAAAGGTAGAGACATGGCCGAGATTGTTCTCAAACATGTTCAGAAGGTGTATCCCAACAACGAGTCAAAAAAGAAAGGCTTCTTTGGCAAAAAGAAGAAGACCGAGGAGAAGAAGCACAACCTCAAGGTTACCGAGGACGGTGTGCTCGCTGTAGAGGACTTCAACCTCACCGTTCACGACCAGGAGTTCGTCGTCCTCGTTGGCCCCTCTGGCTGCGGTAAGTCCACGACGATGCGCATGGTCGCCGGCCTGGAGGACATTACCTCGGGCGATGTGCTCATCGACGGCAAGCGTGTCAACGACGTGGCGCCCAAGGACCGCGACATCGCCATGGTGTTCCAGAGCTACGCTCTGTACCCCAATATGACGGTGTACGAGAACATGGCATTTACGCTCGAGCTCAAGAAGGTTCCCAAGGACGAGATCGACCGCAAGGTTCGCTCTGCTGCCGAGATTCTGGGCATTACCGAGTACCTCGACCGTAAGCCCAAGGCGCTCTCCGGCGGCCAGCGCCAGCGTGTCGCTATCGGCCGCGCCATCGTGCGTGACCCCAAGGTCTTCCTGATGGACGAGCCGCTGTCCAACCTGGACGCCAAGCTTCGTAACCAGATGCGTGCCGAGCTCATTAAGCTGCGCCACGAGATCAAGGGCACGTTCATTTATGTTACTCACGACCAGACCGAGGCTATGACCCTCGGTGACCGTATCGTGGTCATGAAGGACGGCGTTGTCCAGCAGATCGCCACGCCGCAGGAGGTCTTCAACCATCCCGCGAACATCTTCGTCGCCGGCTTCATCGGCGTGCCGCAGATGAACTTCTTCGATGCCCAGCTGGTGCGCTCGGGCAACGGCTTTACCGTCAAGACCGAGGATATGAACGTGGCGCTCGCCCCCGAGACTTGCGTTCAGCTTGCCCTCAACTGGGACGGCGGCGACGTGAAGGAGATCACGGCCGGCGTGCGTCCCGAGCAGATCCTGCTTGCCGACAAGGGCGAGGAGGGCGCGCTCCAGGGTACCGTCGAGGTGACCGAGCTCATGGGCTCGACCGAGCATGTCCACGTGACCGCTCCCGACGGCCAGTTTGTCCTGATTATCCCCGTCGTCGACCTCGAGGCCAAGGGCGCGCTCAAGGCTGGCGACACCATCTGGTTCAAGTTCGAGAAGAACGCGACCCACCTCTTCGATAAGGTTTCTGGCAAGAACCTTATCTAGGCCCGGTGCATCCAGGCCCTCCCTTTGGGCGACTGCGGTATTGCCATCCTTTTGCCGCGGTCACATATAAGGCTCCCCTCCCGTCCACTGGGCGAGAGGGGAGCCTTTCTTTGTGTTGGGGCTGTCTGACCGGTCGTTTGTCTCGATCTGTAACGGGTGAGGCTGATTTCGGACGTTAGATGTTACAGATCGAGACGGTTCCGCTGAGCTAACCATTTCATCTAAATCTGTAACACCAAAGGTGAATTTCAGCTGCTAGATGTTACAGATCGAGATAAACCCAAGGGGAGGGGCCGGTATGTCTCAATCTGTAACAGCTGGGACCGTTTTTACCGAGTAGTTGTTACAGATCGAGATTGTTTGGCCGAGTTGGGTCGCAGGGTAACGTGCGGGCACAAAAAACGGAGCCGTGTTGCCACGACTCCGTTTCTCAAGAGGATGGGTAAGGGAAGCGAAATTAGCTCAGGTGCCAAATCTCGTCGTTGTACTGGGAGATCGTGCGGTCAGACGAGAAGGTGCCGGCGTTGGCGATATTGATGAGCGTCTTGCGCATCCAGGCGTCCTGGTCCTCGTAGTCGGCCAACACGCGCTCCTTGGTCTGGATGTACTCCTCGATGTCGAGCAGGGCCATAAACCAGTCCTTGCCCTTAATGTCATCGTGCAGGCGCTGCAGGCGCTCGGCGTTGCCGGTCGCCATAAAGGCCGGGTTGGTGATGAAGTCCACCAGCAGTTTAATGCCGGGCTTGCGGTAGAGCACACCGGCGTCATAGGTGCCGTCGGCATAGAGCTGCTCGACCTGTTTGGACGAGGCACCAAAGGTATAGATATTCTCGTCGCCCACGAGCTCGGCAATCTCCACGTTGGCGCCGTCAAGCGTGCACAGGGTTAGGGCGCCGTTGAGCATGAACTTCATGTTGGAGGTGCCGCTCGCCTCCTTGGAGGCCAGGCTGATCTGCTCGGAGATGTCAGCGGCGGGGATCACGCGCTCGGCGGCGGTGACGTTGTAGTTCTCGATCATGACAACCTGCAGGTAGGGAGCCACGTCGGGGTCGTTTGCAATCCACTGCGACAGCGTCAGAATCAGATGGATGATGTCCTGCGCGATAGTGTAGGCAGGCGCCGCTTTGCCGCCAAAGATGATGGTGACGGGGTGCTTAGGCTTATTGCCGTTTTTGATGTCGAGATACTTCCAGATGATGTAGAGCGCGAGCATCTGCTGGCGCTTGTACTCGTGGATACGCTTGACCTGAACATCGATGATGGCGTTGGAGGGAATGGTCACACCCTGCTCGAGCGCCATGAACTGGCGCATGATGGTCTTGGCCTCGGTCTTGGTGGCAGCCAGGCGCTCAAGAACATCTTTGTCGTCGGCGAACTTGGCGAGTTTGCTCAGATCGCCGGTGCTGCGCCAGTCGGTGCCTATCACATCGTCGAGCAGGTTGGCGAGCGCGGGGTTGGCTCCCTGGATCCAGCGGCGGAAGGTGATGCCGTTGGTCTTGTTGGAGAACTTCTCGGGGTAGATCTCGTAGAACGGATGAAGCTCGGTGTCCTCCAGGATCTTGGTGTGGAGTGCGGCGACGCCGTTGATGGAGAAGCCAAAGTGGATGTCCATGTGGGCCATGTGGACGGTGTCGTACTCGTCGATGATGGCGACACGCGGGTCGTCGTGCTCGGCCTTGGCGACCTCGTCGAGCTTGACGATAATGTCGGCGATGGCAGGGGAGACCTTCTGCAGGCTGGTGAGCGGCCACTTCTCGAGCGCCTCGGCAAGAATCGTGTGGTTAGTGTAGGCGACCATGGAGCGCACGATGGTCACGGCCTCGTCAAACTCGATGTCGTGCTTGGTGGTGAGCAAGCGAATGAGCTCGGGGATGACCATGGTGGGGTGCGTGTCATTGATCTGGACTACGGCGTGGTCGGCCAGGTCGTGCAAGTTGCTGCCGCGCTCGATGGCCTCGTCGATCAGGAGCTGGGCGGCGTTGCTCACCATGAAGTATTCCTGGTAGATGCGAAGCAGGCGGCCCTGCTCGTCGGAATCATCCGGATAGAGGAACAAGGTGAGGTTCTTGGCGATCTCGGTCTTGTCGAAGTCGATGGAGCTGCCGGGGACCAGGCCGTCGTCGACACTTGCCAGGTCAAACAGGCGCAGGCGGTTCTTGGTGGGCTGGCCATAACCGGGCACATCGATGTTGACGAGCTTGGAAGTAACGGCAAAATCACCGAACTCGACGGTGTAGGAGCGGTCGTCGTCGATCAGGATGTCTTGCTCGCCAAGCCACTCGTCGGGGACGGCCTTCTGCTGGTTGTCGACAAAGCGCTGGCGGAACAGGCCGTAATGGTAGTTGAGGCCCACGCCGTCGCCGGTAAGGCCCAGCGTGGCGATGGAATCCAAGAAGCATGCGGCCAGACGGCCCAGGCCGCCGTTGCCGAGCGACGGCTCGACCTCGAACTCCTCGATCTTGTTGAGGTCGTGGCCCGCGGCGGTGAGCTGGTCCTTAACCTCGTCATAGATGCCAAGGTCGATCATATTGTTGATGAGCAGCTTGCCGATCAAAAACTCGGCAGAGATGTAGTAGAGCTTTTTCTTGCCGTTGTTGAGAGGACAGGCAGCAGAGTGCTCCTGCACGAGCTTGACCAGCAGCTTATAAATACGACGGTCATCGAGCTGCTCGAGCGAAGTTCCGAAGGACTGCTCGGCGAGTTCTGCGAGATTGATACGGGGCATGTTTCCTCCTGTGATGGGTTGATTACATGTCAGAAATACAAAAGAAGCCCGCGCGAGGGATTGGAATGGCCTCGCGCGGGGAAAACGGACGCGTCCGCACGATGGAATGGGGTCGGGTGCGGTGGCTCCTATTGGGGAAGCTCAATTTCGGCTTCCGACGGAATGCGGAAGTAGGTTTCGGTCCAGTCGGTGAGCTTGTGCTCGAGCTCGCGGGTGATGGCACCATCGAGCATGCGCCAGGTCCAGTTGCCGCCCAGGGTGGCGGGGGTGTTGATGCGTGCCTCGTTGCCCAGGTTGAGCAGGTCTTGCATGGTGTAGATACAGGTATCGCTCACGCTGGCGGCGATGGTGCGGTTGAGTGCATCGGCCATGGGCTCGCCTGCCTGCTGGTGGGTGTACAGGGCCGCCTGCTCGCGCTGGCGCGGGGTGGCCGTTCCCTCATACCAACCGCGCGCCGTCTCGTTGTCGTGTGTGCCCACATAGGCGACGGTGTTGGCAATGTAGTTGTGCGGCAGGTAGTACGAGTTGGTGCCCTCAAAGGCGAACTGCAAGATCTTCATGCCGGGGAAGCCCGAGTTGTCGCGCATGTCGATGACGCCGGGGGTGAGGAAGCCAAGGTCTTCGGCGATGATGGGCAGCGTGCCGAGCTTTTCCTCGAGCGTCTTGAAGAACTTGAGGCCGGGGCCCTGCGTCCACGAACCGTAGGACGAATCGGGTGAGGAGAACGGCACTTCCCAATAGGCCTCGAAGCCGCGGAAGTGATCCAGGCGGATGACATCGTACATGTTGAGGGCGGCGCGGATGCGGCCCTCCCACCAGGAGAAACCGTCGGCTTCCATGGCGTCCCAGTCGTAGATGGGATTTCCCCAGTACTGGCCGGTGGCCGAGAACTGGTCGGGCGGCGTGCCGGCGACACTTACGGGATTACCGGCGGCGTCGATCTTAAAGAGCTCGGGTGTGGCCCACATCTCGACGGAGTCGCGCGAGACATAGATGGGCAGGTCGCCGATGATGAGGATGTCGCGCTCGTTGGCATAGGCCTTGAGGCGGCTCCACTGACGATCGAAGAAGTACTGCGTCATCTGGTGGTAGAGCATGCGCGCGGGATGGGCGGCACAGACCTTGGCAGAAGCCTCGCCGCGGGTACGGAGCTCTGCGGGCCACTCCCAAAATGCCTTGAGACCGCACTCCTCCTTGACGGTCATGAACTCGCAGTAGGGGATGAGCCAGTCTTCGTTGGTTTGGACAAAGTCGTCGAAGTCGGCCGGCTTGTCGGCGGCAAAGCGCTCGGCGGCGCGGTCGAGAATCTGACGGCGGCCGCCAAAGATAGCACCGTAGTCGACATTGCTGGGGTCGGATCCCAGATACACGCCATCGATATCGCGCTGCTCCAGATACCCTGCTTCGATAAGCTCGGCAAAGTCGATAAAGTTGGGGTTGCCAGCGCGGGCCGAGAACGACTGATAGGGCGAGTCGCCATAGCTGGTCGTCGTAAGGGGCAGAATCTGCCAGTAATGTTGTTTGCACGAGGCGAGAAAATCGACGAAGTCGTAGGCATTCCAGCCAAAGTCGCCGATTCCGTATGGTCCGGGCAGAGATGAGACGGGCATGAGGACGCCGCTTGCACGCTCCATGAATGCGCTCACCAACCTTCTTGTTGTGGGGTCGGCCTGCCGATGGGTGTGCAGTCCGCCTCCGATGTTCTGATTCGATACGCCTATTGTAAAACATGTTGTTTAAACATGTACAGGCAAGATAAAAAAGTTGGTCGATTTTCGGCGAATGGTTACATGCCATGAAAAAAAGCCCCGACCTCACAACGTGAGATCGGGGCAAGAGCGGTATGTAGGTTTTTGCTACTCGGCGTCGGCGAAGCCGTTGGGGTTGTGGCTCTGCCAGTTCCAGCTATCGCGGCACATGTCCGCGATGTCGTATTGGGCCTTCCAGCCCATCATGCGCTCGGCCTTGGAGGCATCGCACCAGTTGGCAGCGATGTCGCCGGCGCGGCGCTCGCGGATCACGTAGGGCAGCTCCTTGCCACAAGCCTTGGAGAAGGCGGCGACGACCTCGAGTACCGAGGTGCCGGTGCCGGTGCCCAAGTTAAAGATCTCGACGCCGGTCTTGCCGTTCATCCAGTTAAGGGCGGCAACGTGACCAGAGGCCAGATCGCACACGTGGATGTAGTCGCGCACGCCGGTGCCGTCGGGGGTGGGGTAGTCGTTGCCAAAGACCTGAACGGCCTCGAGCTTGCCCACGGCGACCTGGGCGACATAGGGCACCAGGTTGTTGGGGATGCCCTTGGGGTCCTCGCCGATCAGGCCCGACGGATGAGCGCCGATGGGGTTGAAGTAACGGAGCAGCACGACGTCCCACTCGGGGTCGGCGGTGTGGACGTCCATAAGGATCTGCTCGATCATCCACTTGGTCCAACCATAGGGGTTGGTCGCGGGCTTCTTAGGATCCTCCTCGGTGACGGGCGGGTTGTCCGGGTCGCCGTAGACGGTCGAGGAGCTTGAGAAGATGATGGACTTGCAGCCATGGTTGCGCATGACGTCGACGAGCACCAGGGTGTTCTCGATGTTGTTGTGGTAGTACTCGACGGGCTTGCTCACCGACTCGCCGACGGCCTTAAAGCCGGCGAAGTGGATGACGCGGTCGATCTGATGGGTATCGAAGATCTTGTTCATCGCATCGCGGTCGAGCACGTTGGCCTCGTAGAAGGTGAGGTTCTTGGCGGCCTCGTCGCCCACGATGGTCTTGACGCGGTCGACGGCGACGGCGCTGGAGTTGGAGAGATCATCGACGATGACGACCTGGTAGCCACCCTCGAGCAGCTGAACGACGGTGTGCGAGCCGATAAAACCGGCGCCACCGGTAACGAGGACGCAGGTGTCTTTGGGGTCGAGTGCTTTGGACATGTAGTCTCCTATCGAATCAGGAACACTTCTAGAGGGGAGTATAGCGCAGGCGGGGACGCCCAAATGGTGCACTGTAGGAAAAGCAGAGGATTATGTTAACGTACTCATATAAGAGCTTGCTCAATTGTTACCTCAAATTTGACAATTGCTTACGAGCCGCCGACCTTGTAGTTTCCTGCCGTTCGTGGAAATCGTTGGGACGCGCCATATGTACGCTAATATGTATGAGTTGAGCGACATATAAATAAGCATGTAACGGAGTACATATGTCACCAAACAGCGATTCCATCCTTTCCCAGGAGCTCTCGCGCCGCACTGCCCTTAAGGCCCTGTTCGGCGCCGCTTCTGCGGCAGTTCTTTTTGGCCTGCCCACTCGCGCCCATGCGGCGGAGGCTTCCAAAGAAACCACCGATAAATTGAATGCCGCCCAGGCCCAACTCGACGAGGTTCAGGCCCAGCTCGACAGCATCGCAAATGAGTATGCGGCGCTGGCCAACAAGAATGCCCAGACCCTCAACGACATCGAGAATGTCCAGGGCAAGATTGACGACACGCAGGCCCAGATCGATGAAAAGAAGGCCGAGCTCAAGAAGAAGCGCAACGACCTTTCCGATCGCGTGGCCGCCAGCTACAAGTCCGGCGGTACGAACATCCTGTCGCTGCTGCTGGCCTCTGGCTCGTTTGAGGAACTCGTCGCCAACGCGCATTACGTTGAGAAGATCAACAAGAGCGACCGCGATGCCATCGAGGATATCCAGACGATTCAGGCTGAGCTCGACGCGCAGAAGACCGAGCTCGAAGCACAAAAGGCCAACCTGGAGAAACTCAAGGACCAGCAGACGGCTCAGATGCAGGATATGCAGGCCAAGCAGCAAGAAGTCCAGACCGTGCTGAACGGTCTTTCCGACGACGTCAAGGAGCTCATGGCTCAGCGCGATTCCGAGATTCTCGCTGCCGCCCAGGCCGAGGAGGCCGCTAGGAAGGCCGCCGCTGCCGCGGCCGCCGCGAACAAGAACAATTCCTACTCGGGTGGTTCGAGCTCGGGCGGTGGATCGTATGCGCCCGGAACTCCGCAGCAGAATGCCGGCTCGGGCAAGCAGCAGGCCGTCGTCAACGCGTGCTACTCCACGCCTTCGCCGGGTCAGAACTGGTGCGCGGCGTGGGTTACCAATGTCTTCCGTAACGCCGGCGTGGGCTATTTTGGCGGCAACGCGTGTGACATGTTCAACGCCTGGTGCTATAGCTCCGACCGCTCGGCGCTGCAGGTGGGCATGATCGTGGCCGATTCCTCGCACAGCGGCACGGGTGCTCCGGGCCTTATCTACGGTCATGTGGGTATCTACGTTGGCGGCGGCATCGTTATGAGCAACGAGGGTGCCATTACGTCTAAGTCGCTTGATTCGTTTATTAGCTTCTATGGTACTGGCTCTGGCGTGCGTTGGGGCTGGCTCGGCGGCATTGCGCTGTCGTAAAGCCGACTGGGCCGCGTGCCCGCCCGCAATATATTTGATTGTCTGCTCGGGCAGTCCTGCGCAAGACGAAGGCCACATTAAGTGGCCTTCTTTGCGTGCGGAACTCGCGATCAATCAAATATATTGCGGGCGGGCACGCGGCCCTCTCGGGTTCGGGGCGCTACGCACCGGATTGGTTGTCTGAATAAAAGAAAGTGAAGGCCCCTTTCGGGGCCTTCTTTTTTAGAGGAATTCGCCGACTCGGTGGACTTCGGGTTCGAGGTCCACGTCGAATTGGTCTTTGACGGTTGTTTGGATGTGGCGGATGAGTTCGTCGACATCGGCGGCGGTGGCGTGGTCGGCGTTGACGATGAAGCCGCAGTGCTTTTCGCTCACCTGCGCGCCGCCAATGGCGTGTCCTCGCAGGCCGGCGTCCATGATGAGCTTGCCGGCAAAGTGGCCCTCGGGGCGCTTGAAGGTGGAGCCGGCACTCGGCATGTCGAGCGGCTGCTTGTCCTCGCGGCGCTGGCGGTAGTCGTCCATGTCGGCTTTAATCATCGCGGCGTTGCCCGGGGCGAGATTGAAGGTGGCCGAAAGCACGGTAAAGCCGTCGTCGGCGATGCGGCTCTTGCGATAGCCCAGGTTGAGCTCGTCGACATCGAACTCGATGATATTGCCGCTACCGCGGGTGCCGTCGTCGAGCTGGCGAGCGGGTTTGTAGACGCGCACGGACTCCAGCACATCGGCCATGCAGGCACCGTAGGCCCCGGCGTTCATGTAGCAGGCGCCGCCGACCGATCCGGGGATGCCCGAGATGGGCTCCATGCCGGTGAGACCGGCCTCGGCTGCCGCCACGGCGACATCGGAAAGCAAGGCACCGGCTGCCGCCGTGACATGCGTGCCGTCGACGGTGATGTTGGAGAGGCCCTCGCCCAACGCCACGACGACGCCGCGGATGCCCTTGTCGCCGACGAGTAGGTCGGAGCCGTTGCCCACGATGGTGAGCGGCAGATCGCAACGATAGCAGGTGTCAAGCGTGGCGACGAGTCCCTGCTCGGTATCGGGCGTGACAAAGACATCGGCCGGGCCGCCGATCTTAAACGTGGTGTGCTCGCGCATGGGCTCGCTCATCAGCACGTTGTCCTCGCCGGCAACGCCAGCGAGCGCGCACAGCAGGTCCTCGTTAAAAAAGTCGTTCTCGTGCATACGAATATCCGCCTTTTGGTGGTCGTTGTCATCAATCGATTGCAATATACCCCACCCGGACGGATTTGGTGCGCTGGCGGCGATAAAACAGCCGTCTACCGGATTGGTAAAGTGTTTATCACCGAGGTAGAGGGGTAGTCGCTATACTTTCAAGAGATTGCGCGTAAACCCGGAAGGAGCGAGATGGCCAACAAAGTCACCCTCAAGCAGATCGCCCAGGAGGTGGGGCTTTCCCCCTCGTCGGTCTCGCTTGTGCTCAATAATCGGCCCTGTCGCATCTCGGAAGAAAACCGCAAACTCATCAAGGAGGTCGCGGCGCGCAACCACTATGTTCCTAACCAGATTGCGCGTAGTCTGGTCATGCGCGAGTCGCGCACGCTGGGCCTTATCGTCCCTAACATCGAGAGCCGCTTTTTTGCCTCGCTCGCCGGTAGCCTGGAAAAGCGCTGCCGCGAGGACGGCTATGCGCTCTTCATTACCAGCTCGGGCGGAAGCGCCGATGACGATCTGGAGCTGCTGCGCCAGCTGGTGACGCGCGGCGTCGATGGCGTCTTCCTGGTCGTGGGCGACGAGTTCTCCGACGACCGCGCCCTGCGCGAAGAAGTCAGCCACCTGCCCATTCCGGCCGTAATGGTCGACCGTGCCATTGAGGGACTCGAGTGCGACAAGGTGATGTTCGATCACGAGATGGGCAGCTACATGGCCACCCGCTATCTGATCGAGCAGGGCCACCGTCGCATTGCCTGCTTGGTTAACGCGCGCCGTTCCAATACGGGGCGTAAACGACTTGCCGGCTATGAGCGCGCGCTGCGCGAGGTTGGCCTGCCTATCGACGCACGCTTGGAGTTTGAGAGCGAGTACTACATTCCGAGTGCATACGAGGCCTCGGAGGCGGTGCTCGCAACTGATGCCACCGCTGTGTTCGCAAGTTCGGATAACATCGCCCTCGGTCTGCTCAAGCGCTTGCACGAGATGGGGAAGAGCATCCCGGGCGATATCTCGGTGGTGAGCTATGACAACTCGGCGGCCGATGTTCTCTTTGAGCCGGCGCTGACCGCGATTGAGCAGGATCCTGGCGTCCTTGCGGAGCATGCTTTTGGCTGCATGTCCAAGCGTCTTGCCGGCAGGGGCGGCAGGCGTGCCGAAGAGGTCGTCCTGGAGCCGGCGCTTATCGTTAAGGGCAGCGTGCTCGAACTTACCGAATGTAGCTAAACGTACTTGTTTGTTTGCATAGATTGCATGCGGAGTGTCTGCTATTTGCCGGC
>DXZP01000044.1:0-4137 GCA_019419605.1 Collinsella sp. | reverse complement strand
CCGGCCCTCGTCCGTGAACTCTTCCGCTGGGCGAGCCATAGACGCCGCGCACCGATGCGATAAAGCAGTGGCTTGAAATTGGTGCTATATTCAGCATGAGTTGTTTAATGCTAGTACGGGAGGCTGATATGGGGCTGTTCAAGAAGAAAAACCCGCAGGATGCCTTTGATCCCGATGTGTTTACCATCACGGATACGATTTTGGACCCACCGCGGTTTACGTTTTTGCCGGCTATCTACCAGGATGCCACGCGCCGCAAGTGGGCCGTGCATCAGCGCGGCGGTGAGCCGAAGATTTTTGACTATGCGGATGTGTTGCAGTGCGAAGTGGCCGAGGCGGGCGATCCGGAGGCCGAGGAAGTGGCCTCAAAACAGGAATTTGCCCAGCGTATCCTGGCAAATCCTGCCAAGGCGGCGAAAATAAACGCTGCCAAGCGTAATATGTGTCTTGGTATGGGCGTTGTTGTGGCGGTTCAGACGGGAAAAGACGAGGTTTCCAAATTAGAGATTCCCGTTATGACCGACGAAGTCAAACGCGATTCAAGTCTATATAAGTCGTATCGGAATGTCGCCGAGAAGATCAAGGCCGAATTTGATGCCATGGGAGGGCTGGTCTAATTTTGGCGGCATACGTTTCTGAATGAGGAGTCTGTGCAATGGCAGGCGAATCTTATGCAATTCCCCCCAAAGATCGTGCTGTTGAGGGAATTCTTTGGTATATCCAGCACCACCAGCTTGCCGGCGGCGATCGCCTGCCGGCTGAGCGCGTGCTGTGCGAAGAGATTGGCGTTTCGCGTACGGCGTTGCGCGCCGGTATCACGCGGCTCATCTCGTGTGGAACGCTCGAGAGCCGTCGCGGATCGGGTACGTATGTGTGTCCTCCCAAGCCGCTGAATATCTTCCAGGAAACGTATAACTTTTCCGATGCTGTGCGGACTGCCGGCCTGCACCCCTCTTCTCGTCTGGTTTCCACCGGGACCATCGAGGCGGATGAGGCGCTTGCCGACAAGCTTGGGGTGGCTGTGGGCGCTCCTTTACTCCGCATGCAGCGCATTCGACTTATAGAGGGCGAGCCGGCGTCAATCGAGACCGCTCACGTTAACCTGTCCCTGTGCCCCGCGCTTCCCGAGCACGATTTTGAGTGTGAGAGCCTTTACGATGTCTTGCTCAAAGAAGGTGGCGTGCGTGTTGAGCATGGACGTGAGCATATCTCCATCTCGCGTTTGAACGCCGAAGAGGCCGAGCTGCTCCAGCAAGAAGAGGGAACGCCGGTGTTCTATGAGAGCTCGATCGAATTCGATAAGGACATGCGTTTTGTGGAGCATTGCAAATCGGTGATTTTGCCCACAAAGTTCCGCTTTGCCGATAACGGCGAAGAGAACGGCATGAGGAGCGTGGCAGGTGAACAATGGCTGAAACAGTAGATGCCACCCCGGTTTATATGCGCATTCGACGCCGCATCGAGGAACGTATCGAGCGCGGTATATATCCCACGGGTTCCATGATTCCGTCCGAAAAAGACCTTGCCGAGGAATTTGGTACGACACGCTTGACCATCCGAAGCGCTGTCGATGAGCTGGTTCGGCGCGGGCAGATTCGCCGTGTTCGGGGAAAAGGTGCCTTTGTGGCGCAGAAAGTACCTGCTTTTTTTGAACGCACGGTCGGTTTCCGTGAATCGGTCCGTGCTTCGGGCGGCGAGCCGTCCGTCCGTATTCTCGCGCGTTCCAAGCGTTATGCGGGGCCATATTACGCCGACCTGTTTGGCATCGCCGAGGACGACCTGCTCTATTCCGTTCGACGCCTGAACTGCATAAACGGTAGCCCCGTATCGATTGAGACGGCGCTGATTCCCTGCCTGCTGTTCCCAACCATCGAAGATATTGACGTGTCGGTCTTCAGTTTGTACGAGACCTATGAGATGCTGGGCCGAAAGCCAGTCATGGCACAGGAAAAGCTCGATATCGAAGCGCTGGGCGCACGAGATGCCGGTCTCCTTGGACTGGAACAGGGCGATCTTGTTTTGCTTTTGGAATGCGTGAGCTATGACGCGAGCGGTCAGGCTATCGAGTATGTAAAGTCCTTCAATCGTGGCGATACGGGCGGCTACACCTATACGTACTAGCTGGTATTTTGTGAATAACGGCTGGGAAACTAACCAGTTTTGATCGTTGGGTCAGCTGTATATACAACCTTACAGGGCTCAAAATCGACCGTTCGCCGATGGGGATAAATTAATCGACAAAGAGGTATCAAAAAGCCGTAACCTGTAACTGTGATTGGTATCAAATACTAATGATTTGTTACGAGGTGAGACGATGAAGATGCTCGATTACGTTCAGCTTGCCCATGTGCGTATGGGGGAGAACCTCGAGCGTTCGTCTGAGCTGGTAGCGCAGCTCGTTGATATTTTCCAGTCCGGTTCTTTTGACGCGCTGCGCATCGTTGCTTCGGGTTCGTCGCGCCATGCCGCCGATTGCGCCCGCGATTACCTGCAAGATGCCCTGCAAATGCAGGTGTCCGTTGTGACGCCCGAGGCCTTCGTCGATTTTGAACACACCTATCCGCAGCATGTGCTCAACATTGCCGTTTCGCAGAGTGGCTATTCGACCAATACGATTGCGGCGCTCGATTACATGCGCGCACACGATATGGCTGCAGTTGCGCTCACGGCAAACGTCGAGGCACCCATCAAGGAACACGCTGACATCGTTCTTGACTACGGTGTGGGCGTCGAGTCGGTGGACTTTGTGACTCTGGGCGTCGAGGTGCTCGTTGAGTACTTGGTGCTCTTTGGTATTTACGGCGGTCAGGCGCGCGGAACGATTGACGCCAAGGGCGTTGCCCAGCGTCTTGACGACCTGCGTGAGGCTATCCAGGCCAATGCCGTGATGTGCAAGACCGCCGAGGCATATGTCCAAGACCACATGCTCGAGCTTTCTGAGCACACGCCCGCCATGGTCGTCGGCAACGGCCCCAACTATGGCGTTGCCGAAGAGGCGGCCCTCAAGCTGAGCGAGACCATCAAGATTCCTGCCATGCATCACGAAGGCGAGGAGTTCGTCCACGGTCCCGAGATGCAGATCGTTCCGGGCTATCTGGTGTTTATCGTCGACGATCCGCAGGGGTCGGAGCGTCTTGCGAATATCGCTGATGCGCTATCGAACGTTACGACAAAAACGGTGCTGCTCACGGCCCATCCCAAGGGTAGGGCTCACGAGGTTGCGGTGCCTCAGGTGGCGCCGCTGCTCAGCGCAATTCCCAATCTTGTGTTCTTCCAGACGATTGCGGCCATGATAGCCGAGCGTCTGAAGTCATGGGACGTGCACCCGTATCTCGATGCTGTCTCCAAGCAAATGGAGGTCAAGGCAGAGGGCTACGAAGAGTCAGTCAATGCGCTTAAGGCCAAAGCGGCCGAGTGTTACGGAATGTAAGCGGGTTTTGATGCCCGTTGGCATGGGGGATGTGGAAACAACCCCAGAAAGGAGAGACAAATGAAGGAAACCGAGAAGATCGAGATCATGCATTTCGACCAGGAGGGCTATCTCGAGGACGGCAAGGCGCTCTACGAGACCGGCAAGAAGATGACCGCGCTCGCCGACAAGGTTGCCGACGAGGGCTACGACGCCGTGTTCCTGATGGGCGTTGGCGGCACCTGGGACGAGCTCATGCAGCTCGAGTACCTCATGAACAAGTTCGGCGACCGCGACCTCGAGGTCTACCTGATCCACGCCGCCGAGTGGAACGCCATGGGCCACAAGCGCATGACCGAGAAGTCCGTCGTGCTCACCGCCTCCGAGTCCGGCACCACCCCCGAGGTCCTCGAGGCCGTCAAGAAGATGAAGGGCATGGGCGTGCGCGTCTACGCCATGACCAAGCCCGAGGGCCCCATCGGCCAGGCTGTCGGCGCCGAGAACTGCGTCGCCATGGCTTCTGACCATGGTTCGGGCGGCTGCGAGAAGGGCTACTACCTCGCCGACTGCTTCGGCCTGCGCCTGCTCAACCGCCGCGGCTGCTTCCCCAAGTTCGATCTGTTTATCGAGCAGACCAAGGACATCTGGAAGGACATGCTCGATATCCGCAAGCGCTTCGAGCCGCGCGCCGAGGAGCTCGCCAAGAAGTACGCCCTGGCCCCCTACAC
>DXZP01000043.1:0-17936 GCA_019419605.1 Collinsella sp. | reverse complement strand
GACTTGCAGCGACGGACCTCAGGACGCTCTTACACCACGTCTGCGCGCGCCACCACGAGGGTGGATAATCTCCCACTTTGAGCCCGCGCACAGGCCAAAAACGGGAGATTATCCACGCTTGTTCTTGGTGCGATGACTAGTCGTTTAAGAACGTCCCCAACGACTACTTGACATGAATGATCCGTTTTCCGCCGCCCCGAGGGGCCACCTGACCACCTTGCACCAACGTAATCACGACTTCTCGTCATTAGATTGTTCAAATCGATTCTAATAACTATTTTCGCCATAAACTCGTTATTAGAATCGATGTTGGTCGATGGTCTGCGTTTGCCCAGATAAAACCTACCAAAATAAACCTGTCCCTTTTTGGCAGGTTTTAGAAAGAGGGCGGCATGGACCTTCTGGTCATGCCGCCCTCTTCAAATATCAGGTTGTTGCCCTGATACCCGCGCAACTATTCCTGGGCACCATATTGATTGTAGTAGGCATCGATGGCGATCTTGAGCTCGTCATCGATGACGACCTTGCCGTCGATCTCGTGGTTGTAGAGGGTCTCGACGACCTCGGCCATGGAAACGATGCTCGCGACGGGGAAACCGTACTTTGCCTCGATCTCCTTCTGTGCGGTGGTCACGCCACCCTTGCCGACCTCCATGCGGTTGAGGGACACGATCAGGCCCTTGATCTCGACATCGGCAGCAGCCTTGACCTTGGGATAGGTCTCGTCGATGGACTTGCCACTGGTGGTAACGTCCTCGACCATGACCACGCGGTCGCCGTCCTTGGGCTCATAACCCAGCAGGTTGCCCTTATCGGCACCGTGATCCTTGGCCTCCTTGCGGTCACAGCAGTACTTGACCTCCTTGCCGTACAGCTCGTGGTAGGCAATGGCGGTAACAACAGCCAGCGGAATACCCTTGTAGGCCGGCCCAAACAGGACGTCAAAGTCGTCGCCAAAGTTATCGTGGATGGCCTGGGCGTAATACTCGCCCAGCTTCTTGAGCTGATAGCCCGTCACGTAAGCGCCGGCGTTCATAAAGAACGGGGACTGACGGCCGCTCTTGAGCGTAAAGCTGCCGAACTTAAGAACGTCGGACTCAACCATGAACTTGATGAACTCTTGCTTGTAAGCCTCCATACGGGCTCCTCTCGTAATCGCGTACGTGCTCTTCAGTTTAGCGCAGGCGAGGCGTCGATGTGGGCGTGCTTTGAGGCCACGCCCCCCGTTAGAGTAAGGGACTGGGCGGCGGCTCATACGCTAGTCCTTGGGTGTCCAGGACCAGAAGAAGTTGATGAGGGCCACACGTGAGGTGGTGCCGGTCTTTTTGTTGATCGAGGAAATGTGGCGGTAGAGCGTGGAGCGCGAAAGGAAAAGCGTTGTGGCGATGTCCTGAACGCTCTGGTCCGAAACGACCAAGGCCGCAAGAATATCGCGCTCGCGCTCTGTAAGCTCAAAGGTGGCGACGAAGGCATCGAGGCGTTCATCGGACGTGAGCTCCGCTGCCTCCACGGGCTCGGGGTCGGAGCATGTGGGCGCAAGATCCCCACCAAGATCATCGGTGGCAGGCGCCAGCTCGTCCCGTATCACGGCGTCATCGGCTCGTTGCCCCAACTGTCCCAGCAGCGTAATCGCAATGCCCACAAACATCACGAGCGCCGCGCCGACCGCAGCCAGCACGTTTTGACTCGAAATGATTGCCACCGCCGGCGCCGTCACGAGCATCGAGCACACGTTGTTGACGACGCGACCCATGCACGGCCAAAAATATGACCAGCGCGCATAGAGCGAGATGGCGGCGAATTTTGTTGTAAAGAACACCACGAAAAAGCCCGAGCCCAGATAAAAGATGATCGAGGCAGCAAGCTCGTTGCCGCCATTGCCATCGATGATGAGCACAAAGAACGAAAGCGTGGACAGGATGGCGGCACATGTCATGCCGATATTCATATACGAACGGCCGCGCAGGTCAAATAGGGCGCCGGCGGCCAACGAGCTCACGACAAGCAGCAGGCGTGGCCAATCGCCCAAATCGACGACTCCGGTAGCATGCAGGGTTGTGAGACCCGCGTTGAGAGCGGCGAATACGCCGGAAAGACACGCTGTCGCCACGGTCAAGCGAGCTACGGCGCGGCGGAATGCCGCCTTTGCCTCGGGATCGTCTTGCCACTTGGCACCATATTCCAAAGCATCTACCGAAAGCCCGGCAACATTGGGTTCAAAGTTGGGATCTGACTCGTCGCGAAGCTTGGCGCGTCGGGCGCCGTGGAGCGACGCCACCTGCGCGATCGCGCAGACGACCAGAACAGCCTGCTGAGGAATGCCGGCAGGCATCACCATGTGGTTGAGCACCTGCACCAGAACGCCCATGGCGTAGGAAAGTGCAACCGCACGCGCCAAGCAGGGCGTCCGTGCAAAGCGCCGCGCAAAGTTTGCATGGGCAGTCGATCCGCAGTAGCCCAGCGCGCAGCACGCCACCAAACCGCCGGCAATTATCACCTCAACCTGAACCGCCATAATCAACAGCAGCAATGCCGCCACCAGCAAAACGCCCGTAACGTCACTCGTTGCTTCAATGGCATGGGGACGGCGATAGTACAGAATAGGACGCACAAAAAAGCCAATCACGCTCGCGCCGATAACAAGGCTCTCATAAATAACAACCTCGTCCGGAGACACGAACTCGGCCATGCGCACGTCAAAGAGATACTCGCACGCCAAAAACGTGAAGAAGAACAGCGCCAGGCATATAATCTCCCGAATGCCCCGACGCAAATATGCGGTTGTGTCTCCCATGTCCCTCATGGTTAACCCCCAGCCGCTCAATTGTCTGGAAATCTATTTTAATAAAGAACCAGTCTCAATATCGAAGCCAGGCTCGAAATGCTGCTAATTCGACCACAGCCGTCCACATCACGCCGCGATTTTGAGCCGCATGGACCCGAAGGGACACGCGCGACCTCTAGCTCGGCCAGGAGTATCTCCAGCTGCCACTCATTTAAGTACGTCCCCAATGAGTGGCACCCAGCGACTAGTCGTTTAAGAACGTCCCCGGCGACTAGTCAAAAATGGGCCATGTGTCCCAGTTGTGGAGACTCCTTGAGCCGTCTGGGTATCGCGAAGGATCGCGCACTCCCCCATCATCAAAAGTGACACACGCTACCAGTTGATGGGAGGCAGCCATGGGCTTCTTTGACAAGATGTTCGAGAAGAAAGAGTGCGCGATTTGCGGTACCGAGCTGGGACTTCTAGGTAAGACAAAAATCAATGAAGGCTACCTGTGCAAAGAGTGCGCCGGCAAGCTCTCCCCCTACTTTCACGGCTATCGCTCCAGCACCGCGGACGATATCCGTGAGCAACTCGCCTACCGCGAGGCCAACGCCGAGCGCCTGTCTTCGTTCAACCCCACGCGCACGCTTTCTGCCGGGCGCACCAATATTATACTCGATGAGGACGCGGGCCTGCTGATCATCACTTCGCAGAGCCGCTGGCGCGACGCCAATCCCGACATCATCGAGTTCTCGCAGGTACTCGGCTGCGATATGGATATCGACGAGCAGCGCACCGAGATCTACCGCGAGACCAAGGACGGCGAGCGCGAGAGCTACAACCCGCCGCGCTACGACCTGGATTACGACTTTAATCTGACCATCCACGTCAACACGCCGTACTTTACCGAGATCAACCTGCGCGTGAACGACTCCACCATCGATCAGCGCGGCTCCATCGAATATCGCGAGGCCAAGCGCCAGGCAACCGAAGTCCGCGATGCGCTGGTGCAGCTGCGCCAGGAGACGCGCGACAGCGTCGTGGCCGCCAAGGCCCCCAAGACCGCGGTGACCTGCCCCTTCTGCGGAGCCACCACCATTCCCGATGCCAGTGGGCGCTGCGAATACTGCGGCGGCGCCATCGGCGCATAGCCCCCGGCACGGAAAGGACCGATCATGGCCTTCGAGAGCGTCAACTATCAATGCCCCGCGTGTGGCGGCCCCCTTCACTTTGCCAGTGCCGAGCAAAAGCTCGTCTGCGACTACTGCGATTCTCGTTTTGAAGTCGAAGAAGTCGAGGCCCTCTATCGCGAGCGCCAGGACAAGGCAGATGCCAAAGCCGATGCGGCAGCCGCAACGCCCAAGCCTGCTGTCGACGATGCCGTGCAGGAGCTGGCCCAAAACGCCGGCTACATCTGCTCGTCGTGCGGCGCCGAGCTCGTGTCCGACGGCACCGTCGCCGTCACCACCTGCCCGTACTGCGGCAACTCCGCCGTGGCGCCCGGCCAGCTCTCTGGCGACTTCTCGCCCGACCTGGTGATTCCGTTTAAGCTCGGGCGCGATGACGTCACGGCCGCACTCAAGGAACACTACAAGGGCAAGATCTTGCTGCCCAAGAGCTTTGTCACCGGCAACCATATCGACGAGGTCCAAGGTGTCTACGTGCCGTTTTGGCTCTACGGCGCCCGCGTTGACGGCGAAGTGTACTTTGACGCGACCAACGAGACCGTGACCGAGGAATCCGACCGCACCGTCACGACCACCGACCACTACGATGCCTATCGCAAGGGCAATATCTCGTTTAAGCGCGTGCCCGTCGACGGATCATCCAAGATGCCCGACGGCCACATGGACGCCATCGAGCCGTTTGACTACGACGCACTGCGTCCGTTCTCGGTCGCATATATGCCCGGCTACATCGCCAACCGTTACGACGAGGACTGCGAGACCTGCAAGGCGCGCGCCGAGCGCCGCATGGAAGAAAGCACGATCTCGGCCCTGCGCGAGACCGTCGTCGACGAATACGACGATGCCACGGTCGAAAGCAAGCAGCTCGACTACACCTGGGAAGACAGCGACTACGCCCTGTTCCCCGTCTGGATGCTCTCCACCTCGTGGAACGGCAAGAGCTACCTGTTTGCCATGAACGGCCAGACCGGCCGCTTGGTCGGCGAGCTCCCCTGCTCCAAGCCCAAGCTCGCCATTGCCTCGGTGCTGTTCTTTGTGATCGGATTTATCCTCTCCCAGATTCTCTTTATGGGTGAGAACGCCTTCGATCCGGATTACCTCACCTTTGATATCGAGGGCATCCTCATCAACATCATCGCGCCGCTGATCATCGTGATTATCGGAGACGTGCTACTGGTAGGCCAGCTCAAGACAGCCAACGAAGCAACCCATGCCGATGAGTATTGTGGCGAGCTCGACCTGACCGAGAAGCACGACACCTTCAGCCACACCGAGACCACCGTTGTCATGAAAGACGACAAGGACGACTAAGCAATCCAACCAATACCACCCGGCCTTTGACGAGAAAGGAAGATCACCATGGGACTCTTGAAAGCTGGATTGGGAGCTGCCGGCGGCGTCATGGCCGACCAGTGGAAGGAATTTATCTACTGCGAATCGATGCCTGCTGACGTCTTGGCCTGCAAGGGCAGCAAGCGCACCGGCGGCCGCAGCTCCAACACGCGCGGCGAGGACAACGTCATCTCCAACGGCTCGGTCATCGCCGTCAACGACGGCCAGGGCATGCTCGTGGTGCAAAACGGCAAGATCATCGAAGTCGCGCTGGAGCCCGGTGAGTTCGTCTTCGATACCGGCAGCGAGCCGAGCGTCTTTAGCGGCAACCTGGGCGATTCCATCAAGGAGACCTTCGCCAATATCGGCAGCCGCTTTACCTTTGGCGGCGACGCGGGCAAGGACCAGCGCGTCTACTTCATCAACACCAAGGAGATCATCGGCAACAAGTACGGCACCGCCTCGCCCGTGCCCTTCCGCGTGGTCGATAACAACATTGGCCTGGACGTCGACATCTCCGTGCGCTGCAACGGCGAGTATTCGTACCGCATCACCAACCCGCTGCTGTTCTACACCAACGTATGCGGCAACGTGACCGATAGCTACACGCGCGACAAGATCGACAGCCAGCTTAAGTCCGAGCTGCTCACCGCCCTGCAGCCCGCCTTTGCCAAGATCTCGGAGATGGGCATCCGCTACAGCGCCATCCCCGGCCACACCACCGAGCTCGCCCGCGCGCTCAACGAGGTCCTCTCGGCCGACTGGCGTGACCTGCGCGGCGTCGAGATCGTGAGCTTTGGCGTCAACTCCATCGCCGCCTCGCAAGAGGACGAGCAGATGATCAAGGACCTGCAGAAGGCCGCGGTCATGCGCGATCCCACCATGGCAGCCGCCAACATCGCCAGCGCCCAGAGCGACGCAATGCGCGCAGCAGCCGCCAACCCCAACGGCGCGATGGCAGGCTTTATGGGCATGGGTATGGCAGGTGGCATGGGCGGCATGAACGCCAGCCAGCTGTTCGCCGCCGGCCAGGCACAGCAGCAGGCCGCCCCGCAGCCGGCTCCGGCTCCCGCCCCCGCACCGGCTCCCGCCGCCGCACCTGCGGCCGGCACGTGGACCTGCAGCTGCGGCGCCACCAACACCGGCAAGTTCTGCTCCGAGTGCGGCAGCCCCGCGCCCGCCCCGGCACCGGCCAAGTGGTTCTGCCCCAACTGCGGTAGCGAAAACGGCGGCAAGTTCTGCAGCAACTGTGGAACGCCCAGGCCCTAGCGCCTCTATCTGGTAATTGGCGGGGGATCCGCCACCCCCGCATTTGCTTCTATGGGTTTCGTTCGATGAAGGAGGACACCATGAAGACAACGTTCAAAAAGTCCGTACTCGCATTTCTGACATGCGTCCTGGCGCTCGCCTTTGCCCTGACGGGCTGCAGCGGCGGCGGCAAGGACCCCAAGGCCAACTTCGTCGGCAGCTGGCAGTACTCGGGTGGAACCTTGGATGGCGAAGAGCTCACCGATGAGTACATGGATATGCTCAAGGAGTGGGGCCTCAACTGCGTCCTGATCCTCGACGAGGACGGCACAGGCGTCCTCGATATGTTCCTTGAGGTCGCCGACCTGAAATGGGAAGCCAAGGACGCCACCACCGTAACGATCACCGCCGAAGATGAGTCGCACGATCTGAAGCTCAAGGACGACAAGCTCGTCCTGGAGGTGGACGGCGACAAGCTCATCTTCACCAAGTCCGACAAGGATCTGTCCGGTACGGTGAAGAAGGATCGCGAGAACGCCGAGAAGGAAGAGGAGATCGATGAGGCCGTCGAAGACGACGATGTCCAGAGCGTCGAAATCTCCCCCGCCGTCACCGTCGCCGATGACGATCTGTGCACCATCACCATTACCGAGAAGTTCAAAGACGACTGGGGCGACATCGGCTTTGTCGTCAACATCACCAACAAGAGCGACAAGGACCTAACCTTCTACGCTCCTTCCGGCAAGACAAACGTCAACGGCACCATGAAGGAACCCTGGTTCTCGGCTCACCTGATGCCCGGCACCAACGCCACCGAGGAATTCACGTTCTCGAACGGCGAGCTTGACAGCCTTGACGACCTGGTCAACACGACCATCGGCATCGACGCCTACCTGACCGATTCCTACGAGGACGTCGCTTCCTACACCGCGACCATCGCGTAACGGCACGTAACATCAGCCGCGGATTGGCGGACACATCCGCGCACTTGCCAGGCGGGGCCGCAGGAAATGATCCCGCGGCCCCGCCGCCTTGCGCCGACAGCACCGCTCGCACAAGCAGGCCGCCCGCCGTTTTCTGATGCAAAACGGCGGGCGGCCTATCTTTACGGCGCCGGAACACGGGCGGCGCACCGACTACGGACGCTCCATATTGGGAACGATGCTGCCCTCCGTTACTGCGCGCACGGCCAAGCGCATGATGTTGTCGTAGCCGGTCTTATTGAGAATCTCCGAGATGCGGCGTTTGATGGTGCCCTCGCTCATAAACAGCTCGGCCGCGATCTCGCGGCGGCTTTTACCCTCGCAGGCAAGGCGCAAGATCGACAGCTCGACATCGTCGAGGGCCGCTGTGCCCGAGAAGATGCTCTCGGGCGGCTTGGGAAACGTGCAGTAACCCGCCAACGTGGAGCGCATCACGGCGAAAAGCTCGTCGATACCGACGTTCTTGTACACAAAGCTGTCGACGCCCGCCTCGCGCGCCTGGTCCACAAAGGTGATTTCGGGCATACCCGTCATGATAATGACGCGGCACTCGGGCAGCTGTTCTTTGATGCGCGCCGCCGCCACGATGCCGTTGGAATCATGCTCGGTGCATACGTCCATCAGTATCATGTCCGGACGCTCCTTGAGCGCAACGTCCAAGGCATCCGAGGCGTCGGCGATCGCGGCGACAACGGTCATGTCGGGCTGGTCACCGACGGAGCGCGCGAGGCTCTCGCGCAGAATGGTCTGGTCTTCGACTATAAGGACGCGAATCATGAGCTTCTCCTTTGGACCGTGGCGTTGGAGGCGAGCGGGATGGACACCGCAAGCGTAAAGGGCGGGGTGCTGTGGACTTCCAGGCTGCCGCCCAGATTCTGTGTGACATGCCTCATGCCAGGGATACCCGTTCCCTCGCGATACGATACGGGTGCAGGCGCGCCGTCGTTAGAAACGGTCATCCGCGCAACAGCGCCGTCTTCCGACGTCTCCTGCCGCAGGCGCACATGGACCTGATGGGCCTGTGCATGCTTGGTGGCATTGGTCGAGGCCTCGCGGATAATCTGCAGAAAGGCTGCGGCGACACGTGCGTCGCTTGGCAGCTCGCCCTCCACATCGATCTGCACGCTCACCAGGCCAAAAGCATGGACGATATCACCCAGTTGCTCTGCCGGTTCGGTGTCGCCCCCGCTGCGCAGATCGGCAGCGATTGAGCGCAGCAGCGGATCGATCTGCTCGAGTGACTCGTCATCCAGGCGCCCCTCCTCCAGATAACGATGGAGGATGGACAGGCGCTGCCCGATCACGTCGTGCACGCGAGCGCGCATACGCAGATAGGCCGCATTGTCAGCAACTTTTTTGACTTCTTCGATCTGGGCTTGGAGCTCTTGGCCCGCAAGCTCAAGCAGGTGGTTGGCTTGCGCCAGGCGATCATGAGCATGCGCATACTCTGTTACATCCAGGCCGATAATGCGCTCGAAAAGGCGGCCCGAAACCATAACGTCATCGTGCACAAACAAGCGAATCTCGGCGGGAGAAACCTCGACTACCGCCCGCGCCTCACCAAAGCGGTCCAGATTAATCCGCATACGGTTCCTGCTGCTTTCGGGCATTTGCATGCTGAGTTTGCGCAGGTCGTTCCATGTACCGCTCATATCGCCTAGGTCGGTGGGCATATGAAGCTCCACCAGGTTTTTGCGCATGCAGCGGTTCATGAGCAACGGACGGCCCCTCGGGTCCAGATACAGGATGCCCACGGGAATCACGTTGATGGTTTCGATTGTCGAGAACGCGGTGATATCCTCCTGGCGGTTGCGAACGTCCATCAAGAGCGCCGCGATGGAACGGAACAGGAAGAACGCTCCCTCTGTGATAAGGACAACGGTCCACGCCGAGCCCATGGCAAAAACCACCGGCGGTGTAACGGTGACAACAAGCAGCAGCTCGACCAGCATGACGGGGCGACGATAGCGCACCATAAGCACCACGCCGTAGGCAAAGATCACGGCATTGAGCCACAACGCTCCGCCCATTGCCCTGGCGCAAACGTCAAGCGGCGCCACCAGATATGAGCCAGACGACGCGAACAAGATGAGCGCCGAAATAACTAGGTGAAGCACAAGGCCCGCCTCGTGGGCACAAATCACCTTACGGTTATAGGACGAGCGACGCGATGCGATGAGCGGGACGTGGATCGTCTGCAGACACGCAGCCAGGGCAAAGACAACATCGAGCGCAACGATTTGGGGAAGGATGAGCGAAATCTGCATCGTCACTCACCCGCCCTCGGCATCAAGACGATCATGCGCAGCTGGCCGGGCTCGCCCTCAAGGCGGTATGCCACGTTGCGCCCTTGCAGAGCGCTTTCGAGCTCTTGCGCAGCGGGCGTCTGCGAAAGATCTTCATCATCGTTGGAAAAAAGCGCGGCACGCAGCTCGACACTGCATCGGTCATGATCGCCCAAGTGATACATAAGCGCCGGATGGTCGGTGGTGTAGGCAAAAAACGCAAAGTCATACACGCAGTCGTACAGGGCGCTTACCGTACTGGCGTGCATCGGGCGCCGTATGGCGATAATCGAGGCGCAATCGATATCGATGGTGCGCAGGTCGCTTGCGAGCTCGTTGGCAATGAGCTGAATGCGGTCGCGATCAAAACCGCTCTCCCCGTGCTGTGCCAACGTGAGCGACCCCTTGCGCTTGCAATAGGCGACGAGCATCTTGGCGCGCTGCAGCATGCGGTAACGCTCGTGCGAAGACGATTCATCGGTCAACGGCGGTAGCGAGCTCAGCAGGTCGTACATCCCTTCGAGCGCGCGGGCAAGCGCCTGGCCCACGTCTTGGACCAGCAAGGTCTCGGCCTCTTGGTCTGCCAGGTGCGTCTTAAGGTCGTAGTCGGCGGCGAGCAGCTCATTTTGACGCTGCAGCTCCATACGACGATGTGCCAGTTCACGGTTAAGCTCGTTGAGATCCGACACGTCTTGGGCAAGCAGGGCCGATCCGCCCAGCAGTGGAAAGGCACGGCACATCACATCGGGATCGGACGCCACGACAAAGGCATGGGCGCGGCTGTGCGCCTGGGTCCGCAACTCCTCGCGCACGCCCACCGGCATTGGCTTTGACACTGGCGTGGCATAGACTTCCTGCAAGTCGCGCGTTAGAACTTTGAGGTCAAGCGGCAAGGTGTCGAAAATGCCGGCGATGTCGTGATATGACGGAACGACACCGCAATCGAGACAGATTTCCATCGCCACCACGCACAAGACGCAATAGACGAGCGAGAAGTTGAGCCTCCATGCCCAGGGCACGCGCAACGCATATGAGATGGCAAAGAACGCGCCGCCCAGGAGCACGAGCGCCGCCGTGCCCGAGAAACGTTGGATGCGAAAGGACGAGGACCGGCCCACCAGGATAAAAAAGGCCACAAAGTTAAAGGCCGTCCACACGAGGACGGCGAAATAACCCCAGCCGTACGTGTAATCGTTGCTCCAGGTGTCGCTTGTACGGTCAAAGTGGAAGACCTGCTGGTGAAAATCGTTGGTGAGCACAAATCCGATAAGCAGGATAGCCATAATCCACAGCGCAGCGCAGTAGCGGCGACCCAGGCGGTGTTGCTCCAGGCCCGCAAGGCGCAGACCACACAACTGGTAGAGCAGCGGAACGAGCGTCATGGGCACGTAGTACAGGTACCACAGCACGGTGGCATAGAACGGCGGGAACGACTTGTACTTGAGAATGACTTCGATCATCCACAGGGCGCAGATGGTGGCGATGGCAACAAGACGGCGGCGCAACACATAGTCCAAACAGCGCAGATAGACCGATACGCCCCAGATCGAAAATGCAATTGCGGCAACAAGCAACGGCAGAGAGCTCGAATGGACGAGCGCATCCACGACCTCTTCGGACACCTCGCTATAGGCGGGAACGGCGTTAGAAAGTTTGGGGTCGAAGGCGAACAGCGCCGGCAAGACTGCCAAAAGCATGAGGAACATCGCGGTGATGACACCGGCGATAGCAAAGACGCGGTGGCGGTACACCTGATGTGTTATGCCAACAAGGAATCGCGGCATGGCGAAGAGCCTGCCGCCCCTGGGATCCGCCACGGGTGCGGATCGGGCGGCCGCGTTGCCGATATGTCGCTCGCGGGTACCCATAGTGCTTTTAGTGTACCGACAGGCAGGCTCAAAAAGCGGGCCACATGTCCCAAAATCCGCAGACGGCAAGGCGCCCGGCAGCCTCCCCCGTCTGGCACTTCCCGATATCCGCCCGCCCCAAACCACCGCAAAGGAGACAGGCACCTTTGTGGTGGTTTGGGGCGATGCGCTAGTCCACGGTGATGTCGAGGTTTTTGCCGATGAGGCCTACGTAGCCGCCTTCGGCTGCCTTGGGGCTGTCGGCGTGGCAGAGGACCCACTTGTCGGCCTTCCAGTAGCAGTAGCTGTCACCGGTGGCAGGCATGTCGGCTGCGGCCTCGGGGCGCGGGCCGTTGGTGCCCGCCGGCAGCGCCACCATCACCTGGAAGCCGCCTTCGTCGACCATGCACGGCGTGTAGTGGAGCGTGGTGTTGAAGACCTCGACAACCGTACCCGCCGGCACGCGGAACGCCTTGACGCACGCGGTGTCGAGCTTGCCGTCCTCGATCTCCCAGCGATGCACCACGAGCAGGATAAAATCGCGGGCACCCAGGTTAAACTCGCTGGCGCGGTGATACTCCAGGCAGTTGAGCTGCGTGTTGTGTCCGTTGCACCAGCCCAGTTGGAAGGGGCGGCCGCCAAACATGAGAAAGCCCAGTTTATCGGCATCCTTGACGCCCTCGAGCTCCGGCGCACTTGCTACGTACTTGCTGCCCTCGGGAATGGGCGTGGCAGAAAGCGCCTCGAGTACGGGCGACATGAGCTCGGACGGAACGTCATCCCAAACGTTGCCATAGGATTTGAACTCGGGATCGTTGACAGAGTAGATATGCATGTTCACTCCTGTTCGTAAATGTGACTATACGAACATTCTAGAACAAACATGAGCGATTTTGAACGCTCATCCCGACCAATCAACAAAAAGGCGCCCCCGCATAAGCGAAGGCGCCCAATGCGCACGTTTTGGGCGATAAAGCCCTTACGCCTGCTGATAATGCAGGTGCTTCTCATCGATATCGGCCAGGTCACGGTCGAGATAGCGGCGCGCGAGCCAGTTTGCCATGGGGAGGTTCTGGTCCAGGTAGTTGCCGCACTCCTCGGGAGCGGCACCGGGGACATCGCTCTCAAAGCCGGCGACAAACTCGAACAGCTCACGCACGAGCGGCAGAATCTCCTCGCTCGTCACTTCGCCAAATACGACGAGGTAAAAGCCCGTGCGGCAGCCCATGGGGCCAAAGTAGACAATGCGGCCCGACCACTCGGCATGATTGCGAAGAAACGTCGCACCCAGGTGCTCGATGGTGTGGCACTCGGCCGTGTTCATGACCGGCTCCTTGTTGGGCGTGGTCAGGCGCAGGTCAAAGGTGGTGACGGCGGCACCGGTCGCCGGATCGCGGTCGATGCGGCTCACATACACGCCGGGCTCAAGCAGCAGATGGTCAACGGAAAAGCTCGCAATGCGCTCCATGGCAGATCCTCTCGGTAGTCAATTTGGGACGGGCTCTTTTAGCTGGTTCGATTGGTCGCACCAATCATACCAGTCAAAAAGCCCCGTCCCAAAAAGACAACTTAGCCAAGGACACGGGCCATACGCGTCTTGAACTCGGACAGGAAGCGCGGAGCATCCACGGTCAGTGCCACAAGCGCGCTCTTGTCCGGATCGGACAGGCGACGCTCATCGCAGATGGTGCGACCGCGGTACTCGCCCAGCAGATCAACACGCAGGTTGCAGCCGAGCGCACCTACGAGCGTGGGGTCGATCGCCACGGCAACGGCCAGCGGATCGTGCAGCGCGCAACCACCCAGGTAGGGTGCGTTCATCTCGTACGAGCCAATGTAGTGCACGACCATGCTCGCAAATGCGCAGCCCGCCATGGTGCCCGAGCCCGTCCAGCCGGCAATGTCGCGGCGTGTGAGCACCACGCGATGCGTCACGTCCAGACCCACCATGGTGAGCTTACGGCCCGAGCGCAGCACCGCGTCGGCTGCCTCGGGGTCGCTCGCCATATTGGCCTCGGCGCCCGCGCTCACGTTGCCGGGCACGGTAAGGGCGCCGCCCATCACGACCACGCGGCCGATGGACATCATCGCCGCCGCATCGCGCTCCAGGGCGAGCGCCAGGTTGGAGAGCGGGCCAGTCGCTACGTAGACCAGATCGGGACCATAGGTGCGCGCGGCATCGATCAGATAATCGACCGCAGCGTTGCCGTCGGCCGAGGTCGCCCCCACCGGCTCGTAGGGCGACGCGGGCACGCTCGCGCCGCCGATGCCGTTCTTGCCGTGAATGAGCGCGGTGGACGCCGGCGGCGTATAGGGCTCAGTCGCCTGCAGAGGACGGTCGGCACCCAGGTACACCGGAACCTCGGGGCGACCCAGCAGATCGAGCACCGCCAGGCAATTGTGCGCCGATTGCTCGACGCGCACGTTGCCAAAGCACGTGGTGATGCCCACGAGCTCCACCTCGGGGCTCGCGATGGCATAGGCCAGCGCCATCGCATCGTCCACACCCATATCCAGATCAAGGATCAGCTTCTTGATTGCCATTGTTCTACTCCGCTTCTCCGTCTTTATCGTTTAACCAAACCAATGTTCAACTTCGGCGCGCGTGGGAATCGATTGCTGAGCGCCCAGGCGCGACACCGTCACTGCCGAGGCGCGAGCGCCCGCGGCCATGCACTCAAAGAGCGGCAAGCCCTCTAGGCGAGCCGCCGCCAACGCGCCGATAAACGTATCGCCGGCGGCCGTGGTATCGACTACCGTACTCGAAAGTGCCGGCATGCGCAGCAGCTCACCGCCATCGCCGAGCGTAACCGAGCCGGCACCGCCCAACGTGATGACCGCAGCTCCTGCGCCCTTGTCGATCAGCGCATTGAGCGCGGTGACGCAACTCGCGTCATCCGTGGGCAGAATGCCCGTCAGCACCTGGCACTCGGTCTCGTTGGGGCAGACCAGGTCGACCGCAGGCCACGCTCCTGCCGGCAGGTCGCATGCCGGCGCCGGATTAAAGATCGTATAGAACCCCAGCCTGTGGGCGCAAGAGAGCGCCGCTGCCGTTGCCGTCAGATCACATTCGCCCTGGGCGACAAAGACGCCGCCAGCCGCCGGAGCGAGCTCGCAGGCGTCGCCATCGAACTCATCGGCCACCAGACAACGCAGGGAGCGGGCCACATCCTCACCCGTAAGCGCATGATTGGCGCCCGGCGACAGCACGATGCGGTTGTCGCCCTCGCAGCGAATGATAGTCGCGGTACCGGTCTCCACGTCATCGCGACGCGCCACAAACTCAACGCCCACGCCGGCATCCTGAAGCCCCGCCACGAGCACATCGCCAAACGCATCGCGCCCGACCGCGCCAATCATGCACGTGCGCGCACCCATGCGCGCGGCGGCCACGGCCTGGTTAGCGCCCTTGCCACCGGCATTGGTGATAAAACCGCTACCGCCGACGGTCTCGCCCGCGCGCGGCATGCGCTCACACGCCACCGAAAGGTCCATGTTCATGCTGCCGAACACCGCAACGATGCCGCGATCTGCCATGGAAACCTCCTCGTCCGCGAGCTCTGCACCCGCTGTTGGCCGTCAACCGTGCACTCTCGCACCCCCTATAACTTTAGTCCACTTTGATGTGGACGCGCGCTTGAGCTTGCGCCAGCAGCAAGCATTCACAGGAGCAGGCAGTTACAATGAATACGTGCTGATTATTCTCGTCATTGGATGATGTTTTATGGAACAATTCTCGCAATCGGGCTCGCGCGGTCGACGCCGCACGGGCAACGAGCCGGCACCGCACGAACGCGTGAAGGGCGAACGCCGTGCCAACGAACCGCGACGCACCGCGAGCCCCCATCGCGCTTCTGCCAACAACGCGGGCCGCGCCAACACTCCCGCCGCGGAGCAGACGCCTGCTCGCCCTAAGTCCCGCTACATCCCCGCCCTTGACGGCCTGCGCACGCTTGCCGTCGTCGCGGTGGTGCTCTATCACCTCAACCTCACGTGGGCGCAGGGCGGTCTGCTCGGCGTCACGATCTTCTTTGTGCTTTCGGGCTATCTGATCACGCGCCTGCTGCTCAACGAAGTCGCCAAGACCGGCCGCATCGACCTCAAGAGCTTCTGGATTCGCCGCATCCGTCGCCTGGTCCCCGCCGTGGTAACGGTAGTGTTTGTAACCTGCGCGCTGTGCACTATCTTTAACCACGTGATGCTCACCAAGATGCGCCCCGACATCCTGCCGTCGCTGCTGTTCTTCAACAACTGGTGGCAGATTGCCCAAAACGTCTCGTACTTCAATGCTCTGGGCGACCCCTCGCCGCTCACGCACTTTTGGTCGCTTGCCATCGAGGAACAGTTCTACCTGATTTGGCCGCCACTGCTGTTTGCCATGGTATCCATGCATGTGAGCAAGCCCAACACGCGCCGCGTGGTTCTGGGCTTGGCTGCTGTCTCCGCCATCGCCATGATGGTGCTCTATAACCCTGCCGCCGACCCCAGCCGCGTGTACTACGGCACCGACACCCGCGTGTTCTCGCTGCTGCTGGGTGCCTGGATGGCCTTTATCCCCGATCGCGACCTGGCGCCGGTGCGTCTCGCTCGTCGTTTGGGGCTCAATCGCCTAGCTGGCGCCGCCAAGCACGGCAAGAACGCCGAGGGCAAGCCTGGCGAGAAGGCCGACGAAGCAGCCGAGACCGCCCCGGCACAGCCGAGCGCCCTCGTGCGTTTTTGGTCCTCGCCCGCATCCATCGATGTGTTGGGCGTCGTGGGTCTGGTTGGCCTTGCCGCCATGGTCGCGCTCACCAACGGCTACACCGCCTTCCAGTATCGCGGAGGCACGCTGCTGTGCTCAATCCTCACGCTCATGGTCATCGCGGCCTGCGTGCAGCCCCAGGGAATGGTTGCCCGCGCGCTGTCCGCCGAGCCGCTCGTGTGGGTTGGCAAGCGCTCGTACAGCATCTACCTGTGGCACTATCCGCTGCTGTTGCTCATGAACCCGGTCGCCAACATCAACGATACACCGTGGTGGCAGTACATTTTGCAGGTGTTGTTGGTGGTCGCCGTGGCCGAATGCTCATATCGCTTTATCGAGACGCCGTTTAGGAAGGGCGCCTTCGGCCGCACCGTATCCGAGTTCCGCGATGGCACCACCACGCCCGCCAACTGGGTGCGCACGCACGTCCCTGCCTGCGCAGCCTGCGCTGTCGTGTTGGTCGTTGCACTGGGCGGCCTGATCTTTGTGCCCGAGACGTCTGCGCTGAGCGGCGAGGGCGCCGAAGTTCTGAACAAGGAAGCCAAGAACACCGCGCCCACCGACCAGCAGGCGGCCGACGACACCGACAAGGACAACGACGGCTTCCCCGATGGCTCCTACGATCTGCTTATGATCGGCGACTCCGTGTCGCTGCGTGCCGTAGACACCTTTGACGGCGTGTTCCCGCACAGCCATATCGATGCCGAAAAGGGCCGCCAGTTTGATGCGGGGCGCGCGACATTTGAGGGCTATATCCAGCAGAACCTTGCCGGCAAGATCGTGGTCTTTGCCCTGGGCACCAACGGCTTGGTAACCGACGACCAGATCGACGCCATCATGGCCGATGCAGGAGATAAGCGTATTGTGGTGTTTGTGAACACGCGCAGCCCGCAGCCGTGGGTTGGCTCTACCAACCAGGCCATCGCCAACGCCGCTACGCGCTACAAGAACGTGCGCGTTATCGATTGGTACGGATACAGTGCCAACCGCAACGACCTGTTCGATGGCGATGGCACGCACCTATCGACCACTGGCGTGACTGAGTACCTCAACTTGATCCACGATGCCGTCAAGAAGGACCTGCCCGTACACCCCGAGGATCACGTCAACGATCCGCAGCCGGCAGCCGTCAAGTCTGCCACCGACGCACTCGTCAATGCGCTCGCTCTCAAGCCGCACAAGCTGGGCACCGACAAGTAACCTGCAGCGCAAACTTCCCACATCCGGAGGGGGTGTCTGCCACGGCAGACACCCCCTCCGGCAGTTAGGGACACTCCTGGCGCAGCCAATGAAGACCTCTACGGATGAATTCCAGGCCGCTCCGTCGCTCCAGACATCGTTTCCGCGCCTCGTGCCTGCCCCAAACAATCAAAACAAGCCCTTTTCGCCGCACCCTCAAAGGTCTGTGGGCAAAAAAGGGCAAATATGAGTACTGTTACCATTTTAGTAGCAGGCAAAACCACCCAAAATGACGTCCGAGCGACCCCTACAACGGTAGCGCGCAGAGATGTGGTGTAAGAGGCGGGGCATGCCCCGCCTCCGCCCT
>DXZP01000042.1:0-18691 GCA_019419605.1 Collinsella sp. | reverse complement strand
CGCAACGCGTTGCGCTGAGTCCTGAGGCTGTTGCAATGAAAATGAGAATCAAGGCGCCTGAATCATTGATGCTGGCTGGTGTGAGAACAGAGATAAACGAGCGGCTCGAGCGATATAATGACACGCTATGGAGGCCGTATGCTCTTTTCCCGCCGTTCTGCTACATTTGCCTGCGCCATTGCGCTTGTCGTAATGGCGGTCACCCCTTATCACCGGTTTTCATCTTCAATCGGCCTAGCGTCAGGTGCAATGACCTGGCTCGTTATCCTGGGCGCATGCCTCGCGGCGTTTGTTCATGGTGCTGCGCTATGCAAGGGGGGAATGAGAAGGCCGAGGCATCTCGGTGCCATCGGTGTTTTCCTTGGTGTTATTGCAACGGTTCCCGAATGGGCCGACCTGGCTTTCTATGCTCGCGGAGACTCTATTCCAATCGTGTTTGCACCGATTTGGTTGTTACATGGCGTTTCGTGTGTCTCGTGCTTTGTTGGGTCGCTGCTTCTCTCATATGTTATTTGGGGCACGGCGGACTCTCCTTTGACGCAGAGGTCGACACGGACTGACGAAAGGGAAACTCGTCACCCGCAGGACGCGATTTTTACAGAAACAATAGCCGTCATGTCTTGCCTGCTGTTTTGCTGTCGAGTTTCATGGAGAGTCGTTCCCGAGCCATGGGGGATGCCCCCTGTAACGGCCGCGTCAATTGGCCTTGCGCTTTTAATTCCGTTGGTCTATCTCGCATTGACTGTGGCCCCGCCGTTTTGCCGCCCTCGTGCCTTTGGCCATGGGCGGCGCGACGTGTTTGCCTGTTCTGTGCTCGTAGCAGTTCCTATTGGTCTTATTCCGGCTGTTGAGGCGGCATACTTCGCAAGCGATGCCGTGGTCATTGCATTGCTGGCGATGGGGTCCGTTATCGCTGCTGCCTTCGTATGCATGTTGCTAAGGGGGAAACGGGACAACAATTCGGATATCGCCTGTGCGTCCGACACATTCGATGCGGGGGTGTTTTCCCCTGCCCTGTCGCCTAGAGAAGAGCAGTTTGTTCGACTGCTGCTCAAAGGGAAAACGCCGGCGGAAATTGCCAAGGAGACGGATACGAAGCCATCGACGGTGAGAACAACGCTTCACCGAGCATACGGGAAGGCGTCGGTTGCGGGCTCACGCGAGCTCGTGGCGCTGTTTGCGGGTGAGGGCGATACTGTAGGGCATGAGCTACCGCAGCGGCATGCTGACGATATAGTGGCATCAGCTCGAACGCGCCGGCTGTTTCGATACCTGCTCACATTATTCTTTATCCTCCTTGCGGCGGGGCCCTTGGTAATGGCGGATAGCGATTGGGGGTCCGGTGTTTCGCGGGCTGTCGCCTTTTCCCTCTTAAGCTACGCATTGGGTCTCGGACTGCTTCTGTCGCTACGCTACGCGGGTGGAAAAGCGAATCGTGGCGCTGCGCTGGATAGAGCGGGTGAAGCGATTTGGCTCGGAAGCCCGTACGTATGGGCGGTGCTATCTGCTGTGGAATGGTCTTTTATCTATATCGCGGCATTGATGTGCATACGCGTTCCGTTGATGGCTGTGCCGGTCCTGTTTTGCGGCGTGGCGTCTACGGCTTCGCTCGCTGTTGGGCTGCGTCCGTTTAAGGTGCATGCCCATGCTCGGGCTATCGTGCCGTTGGTGTCAATGGGCATGGTTGCCTTAATCTATGCGGTCGCTAGGGGGCGAATCCATGGACTTGCGGTGCTGACGGGGGTGCTGCTCACATATATAGTGATGCGAAGCTGTCCGCAGCGCAAAATGCTTGGGATATGGATGCTTTGCTTCGGGGCGACGGCTCCTGTTTGGGCTGTCTTGCTCAATATGGTGCAGGATCTGACGGTTTTCGAGCCGTTGTTCCTCGCGTCGTTGTTGGGGCAAAGTTCGGCTGTCAATGTCGTCGTGGCAACGGTGATTGTTTGCTGGTCTGTGCCCATGTTCGTTACGCACATCGCGCTCGCCCGCTCGGTTGAGGACGAGAAGGCCGTCTTGGAGTACCGGGCGAACGGGTCCACCGAAACGGCCCGCGTGCGCCAGCTGGCCCTGCTTACGTCGCGCTCCCTTTCTGATGTTCAGTCGCAAATTTTGCTGATGACGGCAGAGGGGGCAACGACAAAGGCCATTGCGGAGGATGTCGGTTACGCTGCATCTACGGTGCAAGCGCTGCGGTCTGCATCTTACCGCCAGTTGAAGATCAAGAATAAGGCGGAGCTAATTTTATTGTTATCGCAGGTAAATAACGTGTAAACGCCTGAGCAATCAACTCAATAGCGGGTGTTTACAGACATCTTTCTCTATTCATGCGAAGGTTGCCGTGCGTCGACGCATTGTTAACCGCTTTTGATTGGAGAAGGCCATGATTAAGCCAAGGAGCGCTATTGCTCGAATCGGAGTCGGCTTGGTGATTGCAGCTGGTCTGTCCCTAGGGGTTCCCGCTGCATCGTTTGCACAAGAGGAGTTTGACACCTCTCAGGTTTCCAGCATTACTCAAAACGCCGATACGGGAATTACGACCTGTACGAACAATGCCGATAAGGCATTTAGTTTTCAATGTGCCGGGACGAGTGCAACTGGCTACCGTCAAAAGGATGATTCCTCATCGCTCTATCTGGATATCCAGGGCCATACGGGAAATCCGCTTCGGTTATATACAGACGGTGCGTATAACACAAGCGGTAGCGGCAGCATGAATTGTACTCAGGGAACGTATCGTTCGAATCACAAGGGACAGTGGGAAATGTATAACCTCGTCCGTGAGAACGGGCGATCTGCGGCGCGACTGACTGCATGGGCGGAGTCTGGCTACGGCACTGTTATTGGCGTATGGAGCCCCGACTGCGTCGGGCATTTCCACAAGCTTCCCGCATAGTTGTTTGAAATGGCTCCCTTCCGGCTTTCTGGGTCGGAAGGGGGAGGAGGACGTATGAACCAAAAGCTCGCAAGATACGAACTGTCGAAAACGATTAGACGTCCAGCTTTTATCCTTGCTCTCTTGATTGCGGTCGCAGTTGCAATAGCTGCCGCGCTGGAGCCGTGGGCAAATTTGGAAAAAGAGCGCCACAACCTTCTTTCTTTTGGTTACGGCGTTGGCGTGCAAGCCGAAAATTATCTCGGTCAAACACGTGAAAGCAGCTTCGGTAACTGGATTGTTGTGAGCGCGAACGCGCCACTGTCTGCGTCGGTGTTTTTCTATGCACTGCCCCTGCTTGCAATGTTGGCTGGATCTTGGTCGTGTCTCTTTGAGCGTTTGAGTGGTTATGACATGCAGATATGCACGCGCGTTTCCAGAAAGGCGTACGTGAACGTAAAGATGCTGTCTGCTTTCCTCTCCGCGTTTACAGTGACTGCCATTCCTCTGCTCGTCAATTTCCTGATCGTCTCGATGCTTTTTCCTGCGTATCTTCCTCGGGTCGATGAGTCGACTTACGTAGGACTTTACCTGCATAGCTACTTCTCCGGTCTATTTTATTCGCATCCTTTGTCATATGTGCTCGCATACACGCTGTTCGATGCTGTCACGCTCGGGACTTTATCCATGGCTGTAACTGGCTTCTCAATTTTGTTTCGTAGCAGAATCAAAGCGATAATTGTCCCGTATCTGCTAATGGTTGCGTGGCATTTTGCAAATGGCTGGATCTTCGGCGTAATGGCTTGTGTGGGGTTTAACTGCAATATCCTCAACAGCATCAGGTCGGAATCGCTGAATAACTGGCCAGACATTCGAGCCGGTTTTGCGGAAATCATATTATTGACCCTTGCTTCGTTGGCTTTTTCTGGGGCGTGGAAAAGACGCGAGGTGGTCTGATGCTGTTTAGGCTGGTCGCCGCGGACCTGAGGACCGTTTTGAAGAAGAACATCCTTACTTTTATTGCAATTGCGGCAGTGACCGTTGCGAACTTGGTGTACGCCTACGGATTGTCTTCTGTGTATGGGGTTAGAACGGATACCTTGGGGTTTGCGGATAATCTTGCGCTCGTGTTTGCCGGATCTGCTCCGTTTGAGCCTAGGCCCGGGGTCATGTTTGTGCCTCCGCTAGGATGGCTATTTCTCATTCTGCTTATTCTCTATACAACACTCGACTATCCGACCGAATCGTTGCACGGGTTTGGTTTGCAAGCGCTTGTTCGATGCCGGGCAAGAACCCTTTGGTGGGTCTCGCGTTTTATCTTGGTGGCGGCAGTAACGGCATTTTCACTGCTCGTGGTGGTTTGCTCTGTTGTGATTTGGAGCTTGGTGGTGAGCTCCTCGTTCAGCGCGGTCATTCATGGTGAGTCGCTTCAACTGGCTAATTTGGCGCCGTGGTTTCTCAAAGCTGCCGAGGCAGATGCGCTGCCGTTTTTCATAGGTCTCTTATTTGCTTTTGAGGCGCTTGCGTTTGCGCAGGCAGCGGTTGGGTTTGTGCTTGGGTCGTCAGTCTCGTTTGTGGTTTTAATGAGCTACCTGATCTGCTCGGCATATGCACGACATTGGGCGCTATTGGGTAACGCCTTGATGCTGTTGCGCTGGGGTGGAATTGTCAAAGAGGGAATCGCGGCGGGCTCGAGTGTCTTGTCATCAATTGGGCTTATGTCGTTATGCCTATCGTTGGGTGGACTGTGGTTTCGAAGGGCCGACCTTATAGAAAAGGGGGACAAGATATGAGTGTGATCGTAAGGGGCGTATCGAAGCGCATGGGTAAAAACGATGTCCTGCGCAACGTGTCCATCGAGGTTGACCCTGGGACTGTGGTCGGGCTTCAGGGGATAAACGGTTCGGGTAAGACCATGCTCATGCGAGCGGTTTGCGGGTTGATCAAGCCTACCGAAGGCGAAATCTCTATCGATGGCCAAAGGCTTGGGGCGGACATCTCGTTCCCGCCGAGTCTGGGGATGTTGATCGAGGCGCCTTCCTTTTTGGGATATCTGTCTGGCTACGACAATCTGAAGCTCATCGCTCAGATCAAGGGCGTTGCCACCCCCGAGGACATTCGCTCTGCCCTGCGGCTCGTGGGGCTCGATGCAGACGAAAAAAAGAAGTTCCGAGCATACTCGCTTGGGATGAAGCAGCGTCTGGGGATAGCTGCGGCAATTATGGAGAAGCCGAAGCTGCTTGTTCTCGATGAGCCAACGAATGCCCTCGACGAAGCGGGCGTTGAAATGCTCAAGCGCGTTGTGGCGATGGCGGCATCAACGGGTCGTGAGGTCCTTCTGTCCAGCCATGACGGAGAGGTGCTCGAGGAACTGGCCGATCGGGTTTACTGCATGCGCGACGGTGCCGTTGTGAAAGTTCGGGAAAGGTCGTGAGCGCGATGAAGAAGACCCTGTGGACGAGAAGATCGGCGCTCGCGCTTTTTTGCTGTGCTGCTGCCGGCCTTGCGGGCATGAGGGTGAGCGTCGTTAACGGGAACCGGACGGTCATTCCTGAGAAATATTACGCGGAGGGCGAATGGCTCTCGATGGATGGAGCGTTTCTGGGGTCGAAGGATGTGGTGACTGATGGGTATTCGTTTTGCATAGACGGGGCAGAGTTGCTCACGCCGCGCGAGTATCTCAAACGAGCACATGACGATTATTCAAAATATGGCACCGTGGATACGAAAACGAGACTGAAGGATGCCGACATCACGTGCGTTATCGCCGTAAAGATGCGTGTCAGAAATAGGGATAATATCGACGGTGGAATCAAAGCGTATGTTTGGCATCTGGTCCCGGAGTCTGCGCCAAACTATGATTTTGTAGTCAATACCGATCTGATAACGCAAGCCATGCCGGTCCTTGGCGGCTCTGCTGCGTTTGCCGTGGAGGTTGGGGCAGAAAACGAGTTGCTCGTCCCATTTATGATGCAGAACACCAACGACTATTTCGAAGGTTACGAGACCGTCCGTTTTGAGAAAGCATTTCCCGGGACTTACACGATGAAGATGACCGATCTGCCGGAGCGGAGGCTCTTAAGGTTTGAAGTGAAATAGCTCGAGAGCAAGGCAAAACGGGTCCATTGGCGGTACGCGCGCCCGATTCCAGGCGCCCCGGCCCGGAATCGGGCGCGGGACGAGGCGCCTTCGGTGTCGGCCGGCCTACCGCTTCTTCTTGCTCTTCTTCTGCTTGCGCTGCTTGCCCTTGGTCTCCTGGGGCTTGTCGCCCTGTTTTGCTTCGGCAGCGGCCTTTTCTGCCTTCATCTTCTTGCGTTTGGTCTCGATGCGGAGCTTTTTGTTGATGCGCGCCTTAAGGAAGGGACCGAACTGCTCGGCATCGCCGCGGACAAAGGTGTCCTTAGGGATCGTCACGCCCTGGTCGGCGAACATGGCCACAAAGATGCGCTCGCCGTCGAGCACGTGGTCGAGCTTTTCAAACGGGAAGAACTGCGACTTGCCGCTCGTGCCCCAAACCATCAGGCCGTCCTCGTTGGCGGCGACGCGGCGATAGCGGCCACCCATGGACTCGTCGGCCTCAACGGCGTCGATAAAGTCGCGGGCGAGGGTGTGGTGCAGGTTTTTGCTCCACCAGGCCAAAAAGGCGCCGAATACGATCAAGACGACGCCAAACTTGATCCAGTTGCCGCCGGCCACCAGCATGCCGATGCCGATGAGCGCGGCAATTGCCGCGGCGACATACAGCGAGCCGCGACGCCTGGGCGAGGCGACCAGGCGGGCGAAGTCGGTGACGAGGTCGTTTTCGTATTGGTACTCGTTGAGGTACAGGATGCCGTCGTCGGCTGCGGCCTGCTCCTCGAGCGCGACCTCGACCTGGTCGGCTGCTTCGGAGGGAACGAGGTTGCTCTCTGCGTCTGCCATGCTCTTTGGACTCCTATCGCGGCGGGCTCGCCGTACGGGTTATTATGGAATGCAGTATGCCGTGCGACCGCATGGCCGCCGCGGCAACAAGACTCAGTATACCCGGGGGAGCACCCATGGAATCGTTGTACCGAAAGTATCGCCCGCTCACCTTTGACTCCGTGGTGGGCCAGCAGCATATCGTCTCGACGCTCGAGCACGCCATCACCGAGGGGCGCCTGTCCCACGCCTACCTGTTCTGCGGACCGCGCGGCACGGGCAAGACCACCATGGCGCGCATTCTGGCCAAGGCGCTGCTGTGCCGCAATGCCGAGGCGGCGCGCGCCGAGGGTGCAAGCGGCTGCATGCCCGACGGTACTTGCGAGGAGTGCGAGCTCATTGCCGAGGGTAACCACCCCGATGTCTACGAGCTCGATGCCGCCTCCCGCACGGGCGTGGACAATGTGCGCGAGGAAATCATCAACTCCGTCAACTTTGCCCCGGTGCGCGGCAAGTACAAGATCTATATCATCGACGAGGTCCACATGCTCACGACGGCGGCGTTCAACGCGCTGCTCAAGACGCTCGAGGAGCCGCCGGCACACGTGATCTTTGTGCTGTGCACCACCGACCCGCAAAAGATTCTGGAGACCATCCTCTCGCGCTGCCAGCGTTTCGATTTCCATCGCATCGGCAACGAGGATATCGAGCGTCGCCTGGCATACGTGTGCGAGCAGGAGGGCTTCGATTACGACGATGAGGCGCTGGCTATCGTGGCGCGCCATGCCAAGGGCGGTATGCGCGACGCGCTGTCCACGCTGGAGCAGCTGAGCGTCTTTGGCAACGGTTCTGTGCATGCGGACGACGCCCGCTCGCTTTTAGGCGAGGTTTCGGACCAGATTCTGGGCGAGTTTTCCCGCGCCATTGCCGATCGCGATGTTGCCGAGCTCTATGGACTGATCCGTGCGCAGGTCGAGGAAGGAAACGACCTGCTGGAGCTGACGCGCGACCTGGTGGCGCATGTGCGTGACGTGTACGTTGCCTGCGTTGCCGGTGCCCGTGCCGAGCTGTTTGAGGGCGGCTCCGAGCAGGCCGAGGCGCTTGCTGCCGAGGCCGCTGCCTTTGGCGAGCATCCTGCCGACCGCCTGGCCCGTGTGCTGACGGTGCTCGACGATGCCGCACTGGAGATGAGGGGCGCGAGCGACGTGCGCCTGGTGCTCGAGATCGCCTGCACGCGCCTGGCACGTCCCGAGGCCGATTTAACGATTGAGGCATTGGCCGAGCGCGTGGCCCGCTTGGAGGCCATGGTTGCCAACGGCGCCGTGCCGGCGAGCGTGGCTGCTGCTCAGGCCGCCGCGCCTGCAGCATCCGTACCCGCTGCTGCCCAACAGCCGACGCTAATTTCGGGCGCTCGTGCTGCCGCTCCGGCGGCATCCGCTGCCCCCGCTGCTACGTCCGCGCGCCAGGGCGGTATGCCTTGGGACCGTGGTGCTGCTGTTCCGGCTGCCCAGCCTGCGTCCCGTTCTGCGTCCGTGTCAGCTTCCAAGCCTGCAGCGCCTGCACCTCAGCCTGCGCCGACTCCGACGCCTCAGCCCGTTGCGGCTCCCGCGCCTGCCACCGCTCCGGCACCTAAGCCCCAGTCCAACAATGCCGCCCAGGTTGCCGCCGCCGGTACTGCCGAGACGCCCGCGGTCGAGGATGCCGGAGAGCTGCAGCGCAAATGGGCCGAGGTTGTCGAGCGTGTCAAGGCGCGTCAGGCTTCCTACGCGGGGCTTTTGCTCAATGCCCGCGCCACGGCTGACGACGGCTCCAGGCTCACGGTCTCGTTCCCCGCGGGCTCGACCTTTGCCATCAAGATGCTTGGACGCGCCGACACGCAGTCGGTGGTCCTGCCGACAGTCAGTGCGGTCTTCGGTCGTCGTACCGTCGACTATGTCCTGGATGGGGGTGGCACGCCGGCTCCTCAACATGAGGAGCATTCTCCATCTGCACGGGCTGCGGTATCTGCGGACCCGCAACCCGTGTCCTCGGCGGCCCCTGCATCCTCGAGCGCCAGCGCGACGCAGCCAAAAGCAGCACCGATAGCGGCGCCGACCCCGTCGGCGCCTAAGCCCGTCATGGCCAAACCGGCTGCTCCGACACCCGCGCCCAAGCCTGCCTCGCCCGCGCCCAAGTCGTCTGACCTGGGCAAAGCCCCCTGGCTGCGCTCCGACAACCCCGCCGGCGCTCCTGCCACGGGCAAGCTCCCGACCGAGCCCGCGCCCCGAGCGCCCGAGCGCGCGTCCGCTCCCAAGGCTCAGCCCGCCGCGCCGTCTGCGCCATGGGAATCCGAGCAGGTTCCCTACGACGATGCCATGGTTGGCGGTTTTGTTGCCGATGCTGGTGGGGACGATCTGCCTCCGTTCGACGTGCCGGGTGCGGCGTCCGCGCCCAAGTCCGCTGCAACTGCCCCCAAAGAGGAGGACGCTCCTGCAGCTCCCTGGGAGTCCAACTCCGGTGCGGGCGGCCCCTTCGGCCATCAGGGTGCAGCCCCGAGCATCCCGCAGACCGAGGACGAGGCCAAAGCCCTCATCCGCAGCGTCTTCGGCCAGTCCACCATCTTCAAGCCGGTGGAGTAGCTGCGCAGGCGGGTATACTGCTCAAGAAGAGAACCCCTTGCCCGGGCGCATCTGTATTTCGGACATGTGCAACGTGGTGCCGCGTATATCGCATTCGAGCAGACAGGCGCGTGACGGTCGGCCTAGGATGCTGAGGTCGATACGATACGTCGCATGGCTGTCCGTGTACTCGACTTGCTCGGCGTTGACGGTTGCTCCGATTGTAAATAAAGAGCCCAGTTCGGCATCGACAATCTTGGAGTCCTTTATCTTGACCTTGAACTCTTGGTAGAGGGACGGGCTGTTGTAGTAAATGGTTCGGGTTCCGTCGGTGCATTCATCGGTCGTCTCCCATTTGACGACGGGCTGGTCCGAGCTGGCTATCAGCAGTTCTGCTCCAAAAGCTATGGCATGGGTGATGATAACCAGTAATACCCAGACGACAAAGAGATAGAGAACCACATATGCAACGGGGTGTTTTGAGCGGATGTTTTGGAGTACGGCTGGGACATTCACGAGGGCACCTCCAAATCGTCATCTATGACAATCAAATTATACCCAGCCGCCATGCGTGCCGCCTCGAGCAGCGGCTCGGCATTTTGCCATGTAGCCTTGTAGCCCTACGCATAAACTGCCTGGTTCCAGCTCTGCTAGATGTAGCTTGAGATAATTATGCAACCTTGCATAATTCGACCTTGCATAATCTTGGGCGTGCGTCACGCTCAAGGACATGTATATCGACTGAGGTAGCGTGTCCGCCCCGCTTGCTTGCCCCGCGCCGTGGTACGATTTTTGAGTTTGAAAGTCCCGTCGCGCTCCGGCTGCCCTTGCAGCTTGTCGCGCGGCCGCACGTAAAGGAGCCATCATGGCCGGTATGAACATGCAGCAAATGATGAAGCAGGCTCGCAAGATGCAGGAGCAGCTTGCCGCCGCGCAGGAAAACCTTAAGTCCCAGACCGTCGACGCCTCTGCCGGCGGCGGCATGGTCAAGGTGACCGTTAACGGCGAGATGGAGCTCGTCAACCTCACCATCGACCCCGATGCCCTCGATCCCGAGGACGTCGATATGCTGCAGGACATGATCATGGCTGCCGTCAACGAGGCCGTCCGCGGTGTCAACGAGCTCGCCAACAAGCAGATGGGCGCCATCACCGGCGGCCTCAACATCCCGGGCATGCCGTTCTAAGACACGCATATATATGAGTGCCAACCATAGTCTGCAAAAATTGCTCGATGAGCTGGGCCGTCTGCCGGGCATTGGTCCCAAGTCGGCCCAGCGCATCGCCTATTACCTGCTCGAGGCCGATGCCGAGGAGGCGCGCCGCCTGGCCGAGGCTATCCTGGAGGTTAAGCAGGAGGTTCACTTTTGCAGCCGCTGCTTTAACTACGCCACGGCCGACGAGTGCTCCATCTGCCAGGATTCGATGCGCGATACCACTCGCATTTGCGTGGTGGGCGAGCCGCGCGATGTCCAGGCGATTGAGCGCACGGGCAGCTACCACGGTCTCTACCACGTATTGGGCGGCGTGATCAGTCCCATGGACAAGATTGGTCCCGAGCAGTTGCACATTCGTGAGCTGCTGGCACGCTTGGGCCACGAGGACATCCACGAGGTCATCATCGCCACCAACCCCAATATCGAGGGCGAGACCACGGCGAGCTACCTGGCCCGCACTATCAAGCCGCTGGGCGTTGAGGTATCGCGTCTGGCGAGCGGCCTTCCCGTGGGCGGCGACCTGGAGTATGCCGACGAGCTTACGCTTGGGCGCGCCATCGAGGCCCGTCGCACGATTTAGGTGGCGAGCCTGCTCCTGCCGTATGTCTTCATCGCGACGCACGGGGTAGCCATAATTTCCCCGTGCGACTGTAAGTTTGTTGTGCAACAAAGATGCTTTGTATCCGCTTATCGCATGGATGCTTCCACTCGCATCCTTAATTTGCCCATTCGTTGCGCAACCTTTTGGGTTCGCTGATACACTCAAATATGGATTCGAATGAATGCGCCGCTCCCGAGCGGCGTGTTTTTGTTGGAGGAGAACGCATGCGGCCCGGTGGCACTCAGACAAAGCGCGGCGCCGCGGTGCGCATGCGACGCCGACTGGGCTTGGCGCCGCGGGCGTACGCACTGCTGTCTTGCTCGCTGGTGCTGGTCATAGCTGGCGTTTCTGCCTATGGCATGACCGTGCCGTCCATGATGCAGGCACATGCCGTACGCGAACCGCGCGTGGGGCATGAGGTCAAAAGTGACCTGGGGACCACGACTGGATATGCTTGGGCAAGTGTGGTCGCGCATATTGTGTTTGGCACCGGCGACGCGGACGGCGCCGAGGCCCCGGACAACGAAGTCACGCTTGCCAATGGCAAAACCATCGTGCTCACCAACACCAAGATCATCGATCGGTTGTCCAACAATAGCGTGGCGGCAACGGTGAATAAGGTCGAGCAGCAGAAGGAGCAGGACGCCCAGCAGTCCGGAAAGCCCGGTAGCTCGGATACTTCTGGCTCCGGCTCGGATTCATCGAGTTCGGGCGGCGGCTCTGGGTCGGGTTCCTCTGCCGGAGGGTCTGGAAACGGCGGCTCGACGGGCGGAAACACTGACAACGATGCAAACTCCGGTGGCCTTTCCGCTGCTGAGGAAGAGAGCATTCACAGCTGGCTTGTGACCAAGTACAACATGCTCGACGGCTATGTTTCTCGTGCCAATGACGTGGTTTCGACCTATAACTCTACGGGAGATCCCAGGCCGTGCGACAGCCTGGTCGGGGAGATGTTTGTCATTCGAGCCGAGTTCGGTCGTCAGACATTCTCGCCCCGGTCAAAGTGGTATCAGCAGTATGCCAATCTGTGGGGCTGTTACACCAACCTATGTCAATGGGTCGGCCATTACGGCGATGATGACGTTGCGCTCGGTAACTTCAACAATAACATGGCGGCGCTTGCCCTATGATGACCGATCTTGCATCCACCACACCACAATCGCTCGGTCGCGATCCCATGGTCGGCCTGCGCCTGGCGCGTGTCGACGGGTTTGAGCCGGCCATTGCGCTCGGTCAGGACGAACTGCCTGCCTATCTGCGTCGTTTTACGATGCTGTTTGCCGACGATGCCACCATGCGCCGTGGCGGTATCGGCCGCGTGACGCGTGCCGTCAACGCCCAAGGCGAGGCCGTGGCGCTCAAGCAGCTCATCTTGCCGACGCGCGATGAGTTTGACGACGATGCAACTCACGAGGCGCTGGTCACCAAGTTCAAAGCGGCGTTTCGCGAGGAATACGAATGCCATCGCGCCCTTTCGGGCCTTAAGGGCTTTCCCCGCCTCTATGGCTGGGGCGAGGTCGACGGTGTGCCTGCAATTGTCATGGAATGGGTCGAGGGCGAGACGCTCGCCCGCTTGCGCTCGCGCTTTGCCGTGGACGATGCCGGCCGCCTATCGCCGCTTGTGGCGGCGCGTCTGGGTCGCGACCTGTTCGATCTGCTCTGCCGTATGAGCCTGGTGGGCGAGGGCTTTGTCCATCGCGATATCTCGCCCGCTAATATTATGGTGCGTACGGCGCGTCTACCGCTTGACCGGCAGCTTGCCGAGGGCACCTTTGACCTGTGCCTGATCGACTTTGGCTCGTCGCTGGCGCTTGAGCCTGCGTCGGCCGTGGCCGGTACCGGCGGCAAGGCGTCGTTTACGGAGCGCTATGCCACGCTGCGTCGCGCGACGGTTGCCTATGCCCCGCCCGAGATGCTCACCGACGATATTCCCGACCTGCGCGCTTTGCGTATGTCGCCGGCGATCGACGTCTATGCCGCAGCAAGCACGGTTTACGAGCTCATTGCCGGCGCCGCGCCATACGAAGCCGCGCCGAGCACTTCGGGCACCTCGGGTTCGCGCAAAAAGACGCGCGACATCGCCAGCCCCTACCGTCTCAAGATGGACACGCGGCCCGACTATCCCATTGGTGCCCATGCGCCCGGTTGTGATTTGACTCAGCTGCTTCGTCGTGAGCCCGATGTGGCGCTCGCCGCGGCCGAGCAGGCCCAGCAGCTAGGGCTTGAGCCGGATTCCGAGGAGCTACGCGATGCGCTGGCGTTTGTCGATGCCCAGCTGTTCGACGTGGTGATGGCCTGTCTGTCCAGCCATCAAAAAGATCGTCCCGAGCCGGCGGCGGTCGAGGCGGCGCTCTCGGCGTTTTGTGACCACTATGCGCAAAATGTCGGTCGTTCGCTCCGCGGCGAGCCGCTCACGCCGTGCCCCATGGATGCGTCTGGCCGTGCGGTTCGTCGCGCGCTGATGGTCGGCGCGACGGTCGTCTGTGGCGTGGTTTGGGCTGTGGTCGTGGTTTCGGCCGCGCTGCTGGCGTCGGGCGCTCGCGTGACGGCGACTTTGGGATCGCTCGTGTGGTCTGGGACGCTACCGGGTATTATTGCCGCACTGGCGTTGGCGCTGCCAGGCATAGCCGGCGTTACCGCGGGGGCACTTGCGCGCAATCGGCGCTCGGGGCTCCTGCAGGGTGTGCTTGCGCTTTCTGCCTGCGAGGTTCCAGTACTGGTTGTGGCTGCATGTAGCGTATTTTCCCAACGCGCCGTGATGGGCGGCCTTGTTGCCGCTCTGGTTGCAACCTATACGCTTACGTGGTTTTTGCTTGCGATGGGCTTTGCCTTTGAACTTCCCGTTTCGGCACCGCGACGCACAAAAGCCCAGATGGCGACTCCGCTTGCCGGTGGAGCCGCAGCTGCCCGTACTTTTGGCGGACCTGTCGAAGTATCGTCCGATTCTATTTCTACGACCAAGGAGGCCTAGGTCATGGCATCTCAAGTTGAGCTCACCCCATGCGGGGCCATGTTTGACATCTTTAAGCGCGCGGCGCATCTGAGCCATATCGAGCTGTGCGGCCTGGTGCTTTCGTCCCGTCCGCTCGCCGACGGCCGCAGCCCGCAGAGCCGAGCCGCCGATCGCTCTTGGGTTTCCCGCTTTATCGTTCGCGCGCCGGTCGGCACGCTTCAGCAGCGCTACTTTGCCGAATACGGTACCTCGGCTGCGCGTATTATGTCGCAACTGGCCCTGCGCCAGCGAAATCCCATGGACTCCACGGCTGTGATCAATATGGTGTGCGGTCCTGCAGGTGAACCGATGGTACGCGCGCTCGAAGAGTGCCATCAGGACACGAATCTCTATCGCAACGCGCTCGATCGCCTGTCCCAGGCGGCGGAACTCATGCCCGCCGAGCGCGCCGAGGCCGTGCTGGTGCTGTTTGTCGCCGTCGGTTGTTCGGCGGATGTGCGGTCCTCGGTGAACTATGCCATCGACTACGCGCACGCGACCTGTGGCGGAGGCACCTCCACGCCGCGTTCGCTTGGCATGTCGATGACCGCGGGCGAACGCGAACCCGCTCCGGCGCACCCCTTGGGCTTGCTGCGCGTACAAAACAGTTTTGTCGTGAGCGCCCCGCGCTGGATTCAGCCGAGTGAGCAGGGTGTTGAGATTGGTGCGCTGGCCACTGGTGAGGGCGATATTACCGACGTCGGCGACGATGTCTCGGCCCGCCATGCCCATATCTGGTGCGATGCTCAAAATATCTGGCACGTCGAGGACTTGTCGTCCACCAACGGAACCGTGGTGGTAAACGGGGCCACGCGCGTCTGCATTCAGGTCGAGCCCGGCCGTTCCGCCCAACTCAATCCCGGCGACGAGCTCAAGCTCGGCGAATCCACTACCTACGCCATCCTCTTCGGTGCCCTCTAGCCGGCAGATAGGGACGTTTCTTTTCTGCCGGCACTTGGGGACACTCCTCGGCGCGCCAGAGCCAGTCGCCCGGGGATGGAGGGGCCATTTTGGCCCTTGGCGGTCAGTCGGGGCGAAACTAGAAGATCTTTCCGATTCGCGGCTGTTCATGCTTGTAGAGCATCTAAAACAATAGGATGTTATTCTGGAATATGCCGGGTGCGTGAACTTGCCTGTCTTAGCCTTAATAAGGTATAGGGGAGTTTGGCTCAGGGGTTCCGTCTTGTTCTTCAGCGCAGTATTGTGGGACAGATTTGCTGAGATTGGCGCCTTACACCGCAGAGCGCACGGAAGGCTCTCGATTTGTGTTCTGGCCCCAGAATACAGGGCCTGATACTTACCAACTGTGGCATGGATGTAACATCTGTAGAAATCAACCCTTTTGTTGTCGACCTTTGTAAGAAAAACACTGCCATCAACTCTTTGGATGACGAAACTAGGGTGCTTGAGGGGAGCCTTTACTCCCCTCTGAGAGATGACTCATGTTTTTCGCTTGTCGTTGTGAATCCTCCGTTACTGCCGATTCCGGATGAGATTCCTTATCCCTTCGTTTGAGATGGAGGACAATCGGGTCTGGATAAAACACTTCGTATTCTTAAGGGTGGCGATACGCATTTAGAGAAAAACGGTAAATACTGCTAATAGGGGTGACGACGATGGTGCAGGGGCGACCCGCGATGCTCTCATCAATACGTCGGATACTTGGGAAATCAGGTCTAGATGCATGTATGATGATGCTGTGTGGCTATTCAATTAATCCGCGTTCCGAATGGGTGCAGGGTATAGCTGCGACATCGTATGCTTTTGACCCGGCGCGATACTCAGATATTTCTGAGGCGGTTGACGAAGTTTATACGCACTATGCCGCGCAAGGCGTTTCGGAAGTTTGCACATCTACGTTACGGGCTTAGGTTTCTTCAAGCGAGCAGGCCGGTTGCGTTATTTCGAGCGATTTTTCTAGTCTAGACGACAAAAGGCAAAGGATTTGATGGGTATAAAACGCGGACGTTTGTGGGCGGATGCTCAAATCTATTGTGGCAATCGGGCGGTTGAAAAAGATATTTCAACCGCCCGATTGCCAGGTTCGTCGGAGGAGATGTCCGATTCCGACTCTCTTGTAGGAAGAGCTTGAGATCGTATTGGCCCAAGGCAATCTTAAAGCAGTCTCATTGGCAAATCTTCGCTCCTGTTGTGTTGAGGTGTAAGGTATCAGTGATTGATGTTTTGTGGCGGGTAGATTGGGGCCTTCCTTGATTCGATGCGTTCTCTCGAGGTTCATCAGAGCAAAAGGGGCTTTCGTCTTCATTGCTATCACGGTGATTGGAACCGCTCTCTCCTATGCCATGCCATACGTGAACGGGAAATTCTTAGATTTTCTTCTCGGTAACCGCAGCGAAAGAGACGCCGTACTCTTCGCGCTCCTGGTTGCGTCAATAGGAGTTTTCTCCACCCTCTTTACTTATTTTGCAGGAACACTTTCCATTCGCATAACCACGAGACTTTCCTTTGATCTTCTCAGGGAGGCCGTCTTGCGTTTTGAAAGAGACGATTACTTGGTGAGTCGGACCATCGATCCAGCCTATACAACGCAACGGATTATTTCCGACTCCAGCGTGGTCTCATCCTTCGTTTTGGCGAATTTTATCAGTGCGCCGCTGTCCATTGTAGCCATTCCCATCGTATTGCTTATCATATGGTCAATTGATTCAACTCTCGCGGTGTTTTCCATCATTCTCCTCATCGTGTATTTCTGTGTAATTACTGGGTTGAGGAAACTTTTGTATAGGGTCACGTATGAGAAGAAAGAGGCGGACAGCGCCTTTTACGCCGCAATTGCATCGCAGCTTAATCAGATTCTCAACATTCAACTGACATCTTCGTACGGCAAGAGCGAACAAGCGCTCGACGCTGGGTTTAAGAGCTATTTTCCCAAAGTTTTGCGCTCCGGAAAGCTATCATATTCTCTGACATCGCTCGATGGTCTTTTCGCAGCGTTGTTTCAAGCGGTGATACTTGTTGTTTCCGGAGTACGAATCATTAACGGAACTATGTCAATAGGCGAGTACACTATCATCGGTACATACTTCGCGGTTCTCTTTAAGACTTTGAAAAGTATGATGTCATTGTTCAAATCCTATCAAGATGCCAAAGCATCATGGGATAGGACGGCTATCGCGACGAGAGAAAAGGAGAGATCGGGGTGGAATCGGACCGATTTAGCTAAACTCGATGAAATAAATGACATTTCGGTATCTGATTTGGAATTCTCGGTTGCCCTTCCAGACGGATCTGTCCGAGAGGTCCTCGGCGGGTTTTCTTTCAAGTTTTCCGGTCCTGGTACATATTGCATAGTTGGGGAAAACGGAAGAGGCAAGACGTCACTTCTTTACTTGATGCTCGGGCTATACTCATCGAAAGGCAAAGTAAAATACAACGGCGTGCCAATCGAAGAATGCGACTTGGATTACATACGTGCGAGAGAGATATCGTGCTGCCCACAGTCGTGCTTCGCGCCGGACGAAACGGTGAAAGAGCTGTTAGAGTATTTCGACACGCCCTTTTCTTCCTATCACCGGGGTGTAGATGGCCTACTTTCGCTGGAAAACAGCGTGAAGGAGTTGCTCGGGAAACGTTGCTCCGCGCTTTCGGGCGGTGAGCTGCGCCGAGTGTACTTATGGTCGGCGATTTCACGCAAGTCGTCAGTTTTGGTACTCGACGAGCCCACGACTGGGTTAGACGCTGTAAGCCGCGCCGAGCTTGCGGCCTATGTTAAGCGCAACAAGCAAAGCCAGCTGATCATCGTTGTCTCTCACGATGACGAGATGGTCGGCGCGGTAGAAGGGGTAGTGGATTTAGGCAGCATGTACCAGGGTAAATGATGACAAGTGTAGTGCTACCCAACTGGCAGAGATAACAAAAAGGCGATGCAGATGCACGTAGCATTCAGGCGGTTCGGACTCGGTGCCTTCACGCCATCGCAACGCTTTCAGATATAGTTCTCGTTCTCTTACTAAAGGAAACTTTAGTCTACGTCATCTTGTCGAGACAGAGGTGAAGCGAAGTGTTGTCGCGACGTATCTTATTCCAGGTGGCTCAGTATCAGCGTGAGAATCGCACCAAAGTGTACTTACGATTCTCGTGTCCCACGGACAACATGAGCTGAGCATTGAGGTTCCACCCTTTGCTGCAACTACACGGGGTTGGACGGCAATGAATATGCCGGGCCGCATACCACGCGCAGCGGGGGTCCATGTCCCAGTATGTTGCCTACAGCAGCCTCGATGTCCACGCACACATCATCTCTGCCTTCGCGTTCAATCCATTTGCCGGAGAGTGCGAGGGTTGCCAGGCCGTAGAATTCGAGCCGAACAAATGAAATGCGGTATCAGCGCATAGGATTAAACTGACGATTGCTTTGCACTGAGAATACGCTTGGAAAGCCGCTATGGGTGGCGGCCCGGGTTAAATAGAGAAGCCCGTCCGATCACTTTCATGTGAACTGCCTCCCATTTCTTGGACATGAGAAATGGGAGGCTTTCTTTATGCGCGT
>DXZP01000041.1:0-19091 GCA_019419605.1 Collinsella sp. | reverse complement strand
GTTGGAGGCAGCGGTCACGATCTTGACCTCGACGCCCTTCTCCTTCTTATAAGCCTTGGCGATCTCCTTCCACTCCTTGTCGACCTCGGGCTTGAATTGGAGGAAGTAGACCTCGGCAGCGTCACCAGAAGCAGAGGAGCCGGAGCCGGCAGAACCACCGCAACCCACGAGGCCCAGACCAAGAACTGCAGCCGCGGAACCAGCAAAGCCCAGGAACTGCCTTCTGCTCATTTCGTTCTTCATTACAATCCACCCTTTCACACCGTGGCGGCACCCTTTGCCGCCGCCTTCGGAGATTGGCTCGGGGACTTTGCCCCTTTTGCTGATTTGAACGATACGCTATTTGGCTAGTTGTTTGAACAAGTATTACTAGAGCGGTAGAAAAACTTCGGTGAACGGTAATTTCAACTTGATACTTGACAAGTTTTGTATAAACAATTATTTGTTATCTAATGCAGAGAAAACGCCCGGTCAAGCCGATGTACCGTCGGTTTGACCGGGCGTTTTCTCTTTGAGGCCATGAGTCTCGTCAGGCTGCGAGCTAGCCGGCTATCGCTTGGAATTGACGCGGTAATGGAAGATCTCGGGGTGTGTGCGAGTGTGCGTCACCTCAAACAAGATGCCATCCGAGGTGTACGACTGACTCTCCATGACGGCAACGCAGTTGTATTTGCCGAGGTCAAGATAGCTGCAGTCCTCATCGTTGGCGAGCTCGACACTCACCGTACGACGGCTCGCCATCACTTTGACACCGCGCTTGTGCTCCAGATAGCCGTAAATAGAATCTGCCGCGATCTCGGGAGTCAGGCCCTTGGCGATCGACGCCAAAAAATAGCCATGGTCCACTTGGCGCGCGTTGCCGTTGAGGCTTCGGACACGCACGACGCGAATCAACTCCTCGCCCACCTTAAAGCCCAGGTGACGAGAGAGTTGCTCGGTGCAAACCAGATGTTCGAAAGACTTAACGTCCGTCGATGCAACGGCATTGTTGCGCTTTGCAAACTCGCCAAACGACTCAACCTCTTCGAGTGCGCCCAACATGTCGGTTTCGCCCTTAAGCCAAATAACGCGCACGCCCTTGCCGTGTATGGGCTGCACAAACATCCCGTCGGCCAGCATGCTCAAAGCGCGGCGGACGGTATTGCGCGTGCAGCCAAATTCCGCGGTCAGCTCGGCTTCGGTTGGCAGCATCTCCTGAAACGCATAGGTCCCATTAATGATGCGCGAGCGTATTTCTCGGTAGATTCCTTCGTATATCGCTTTTGGCATTGTTTCACCTCTACATTATTCATTTCCGGCTAGGCACGATAGCATTTCTTAAAGTTGTTTAAACCGAATATCGGTGAAGCGACAGGATTTAGCCGTTGACGGTTTCTGTCATGCCCAAATCGGTTTCGCTCAAAACTGCCGGTACGACACTCGTCTGGTCCTCTACAATGAATCCATTGTTTAAACGTTTCCCCACGCGCAACGCGCCTCGATATTCGGAAGGCAGAACATGCTGCAAAAAATCCAACGCTTTGGCGGGGCAATGTTCGCGCCCGCCATGCTGTTTTCTATATCAGGCCTCATGGTCGGCGTCTCCGCTCTCGCAACGACTGCGGACATCGTCGGCGATCTCGCCGTATACGGAACCCCTTGGTACGCTTTTTGGACCATCATCCAGCGCGGCTCGTGGACGGTCTTTAAACGCCTCCCGCTCCTTTTTGCCGTAGCGCTGCCCATCGGTCTTGCCCAAAAACAACCGGCTCGTTGCTGCCTCGAGGCTCTCGTCGCCTATTTTGCCTACTGCTTCTTTTTGAGCGAGATCATTAAGCTGAGCGGAGACAATCTTGGACTTAAGTACCCGTCGTCTTTGACCTCCGCTAGCGGCATCACCATCATCGACGGCATCAAGACGCTCGACACCGGCATTATCGGCCCGCTGGCGGTATCGGCAACCGTCGTCGCCATCCATGACCGCTTCTACGATGCCAAGGTTCCCGATTGGCTCGGCACCTTCTCGGGCTCCTCGCTGGTCTACCTCATCAGCTTTTTTGCCGTGTTTGCCCTTGCCGCTATCTCGGCCGCCATCGTGCCCTCCGTATACGATGTAACCGATACGCTGCGTCACGCGCTTGCAGGCGTCGGTCCCTTTGGCGTGGGCATCTTTGTCTTTTTAGAACGAGCACTCGAGCCCTTTGGCCTGCACCACCTGCTCTACATGCCGATCTACTACGACAACCTGGTCATTAACGACGGCATCTACGCCACGTGGAGCAGTTTGCTCCCCATCCTCTCCCATAGCACGCGCCCCCTTAATGAGCTTGCACCGTGGGCCGGTTTTACCGCCACCGGCTGGGTCAAGCTCTTTGGCCTTCCTGCCATCGCAGCTGCGTTCTACTCCACCGCAAAACCCGAGCGCCGCGCCGGCCTCAGGGTCATCCTTGTTCCCGCCATCATCGCCTCGGTGGTTTGCGGCGTTACCGAGCCACTCGAGTTTCTCTTTATGTTCACCCACCCCGGGCTCTTTTTGCTCTACGCCGTCTTATCGTCTTGCCTTGCCACAACCATGAATCTCTTTGGCATCGTCGGCATCTTCTCGGGCGGCCTGATGGAGATGGCAGCCTTCAACTTTATTCCGCTCATGCGCACGCATGCCGGTGCCTATCTTTTGGCGCTCGGTATCGGCCTTGCCTTTAGCCTCATCTTTTTTGTTAGTTTTCGAGCACTCATCTTGGTCTATGACCTTAAGACACCGGGCCGCGAGGATCATGTTGCCAATCGCGCGGCAATCGATTGTTTAACGGGAAGCGACTTTGCCAAAGAGCAATCCCCCAATGACGAGGTCGATAGTCGATCCGATCAAGATCACGTCCTCGCTGAGCGGGTAATTCAGCTTTTAGGTGGCGTTGGCAATATCGTGGGCGCAACCAACTGCGCCACGCGCCTGCGCGTCGAGGTCGCAGACCCTTCCATCGTTGCAGATAACGCGTCGTTTGTCGCGGTGGGCGCCAAGGGCCTCATCATTACGGGCAAGACCGCCCAGGTGGTCATCGGCATCTCCGTTCCCCGCGTTAAAGAGCATTTTGACCAGATCATGGGCCTCGAGCCGGAATTTGTGCCCACCACCTCGGCCTCCCCTGCCGCCAGCGCAGCCCATAAGCGCGGCGATATTTGCTTCTTCGATATCGACGGAACGCTCGCCTGGCAAGACCCCAGGCTCGCCCAAGACCTTCCCGAAGACGAGCGGGACCTCTCCCCCTATCCCAACGAGGCGGTTTCGCAGGCAATCCGCGAGTTTGTCGCCAACGGCAACATGGCCTTTATCTGCACGGGACGTACCCTCAGCTGCATCCACCCCAAACTTCTTGAGCTGCCTTGGACCGGCATCGTCTGTCTTGCGGGCGGTTACGCCGAGATCAACGGACACGCAATTCGCGATCTGTCGATGACGCCCAGTATGCTGCAGCGTCTTGCCCCCTACCTTGAGCAATCGGGCGAGGTCATCCGCTTTGAGGGCCTCAACGGCGTCGTGCGCATGAGTGCCGATGCGCCCGATGCTCCCGGATACGCGCGCACCCTGGGCGACGCAGTCACGCAGCTGCAACATTACAGTGTCTACAAGATCTTGATGTCTACATCGCTCGCCAACCACATCGCTCAAGATAAGGCACTTGAGCCGCTGCTGTGCTTTAACGAGCTCGAACTCGAGGTAACCGAAATCTCGCCCCGCGAATGCACGAAGCGCGGGGGCATCCAGTCTGTACTCGACGCCCTCGACCCCCACCACGGAACCGTATACGGCATTGGCGACGCCAGCAATGACGTCTCGCTGATGAACGCCGTCGATGTCGGTATCGCCATGGGCAATGCGCCGGACTATCTCAAGGATAAGGCCGATTACGTGACCGACACCGTCGATCACGACGGTGTCGTTGCGGCGCTCGAGCATTTTAGGCTGATTTAGGCACACTCCATCAAACGCACGCCCGTTGTCCTAAATCGCCAAAACTGCCGCGCCAAACGCCCTGATGTGGCAATATGTTGTCTGCATATTGCATCAATGCAACCTCAGAAAGAATGCGAGAACCCGTGTCCAGTCCGTTTACCAGCTTTTTAGCCCAGCACTTTGACCAGATTAACGACTATCTGGCCACGTTCTTTGACGGACAGGCGACCTCTACCGATATCGAGCGCTACCTGTACGCGCCGCTCTCGGCTTTTACGGCCAACGCCGGCAAGCGCCACCGCCCGCTTATCTGCATGCTCGCCGCAACCGCAGTGGGCGGTAGCTTTGAGAGCGCCCGCAGTGCCGCGGCAGCCATCGAACATTTCCAGTCGGGCGCGTTGATCCACGACGACATCGCCGACAACGGACAGCTTCGTCGAGGCAAGCCCTGCATGCACCTTACCGAGGGCACGGGCCTTGCTATCAATTGTGGCGACCTGGCGCTCACCATGGTCACCAAAACGGTTCTCGACGACCCCACGCTGGAGTCCGACGTGAAGCTGCGCGTGCTCCACGAGCTTACCGAGATGATCGTCCGCACCATCGAGGGTCAAGCGCTCGACCTGGGTTGGGTCCGTGACGGGCGCTTTGATATTTCGGTTGATGACTACCTGGACATGGCGACGCACAAGACCGCGTTTTACAGCGGAGCCACGCCGCTTGCCACCGGAGCCATTATCGGCGGCGGCAGCGATGAGCAAATCGAAGCGCTGCGCGCCTTTGGCCTGCACACGGGCCTTGCCTTTCAGATTCAGGACGACCTGCTCAACCTTGTCGGCACTAAGGAAGCCGCCAACAAGGACTTCCGCACCGACATCACCGAGGGCAAGCGCACGCTTGTCGCCGTACACGCCCTCTCTGATGAGCGCCACCACGACGAGGTCGAGGCGATTCTTTCCTCAGGCACCGATGACCCCGCGCAGCTCGCACGCGCCGTGGAGATCTTCCAGGAGACCGACTCCATCGATTACGCCCACACTTACGCGCTCGACCTGACCGCTAAGGCCAAAGCGGCCATCGAGAACGTTGAGCTTGATCCGCACGCACGCGAGCTGTTCCTCTCCATGGCAGATTTCTTTGTGGAGCGCCTTAACTAACGGGGGTTATAAAACCTGTCAGCAGCGTATTTAGGCACAACTTGCTACACTGTTGAGTGCATGTTTATGCATCCCTTTGCGTTGTCTATCCGACAGACGCTCAAATAGTACGAATGGTACGCCGAAAGGGGTTCGTTCATGGAACCTATTACAACGGGCATGCAAGGAGCAGCCGTCGAGGACGTGCAGTCTCGTCTCCTGCAGCTCGGCTACACGATTGATGCCGCCGAAGTCACCGACAAGTACTTTGGAGCCACCACTGAGCAGGCCGTCAGCACCTTCAGGCTCGACAGCGGCCTTGCTGCCGGTCATGCCGTCGATATCCCCTGTTGGAGCGCCCTTGTAGACGCTTCGTATAAGCTGGGCGACCGCACACTCTATCTGCGCATGCCCAATTTCCATGGCGCCGATGTGCAGGCCCTGCAGCGCGCTCTCAACGTTTTGGGCTTTGCCTGTGGCGAAGACGACGGCTACTTTGGTCCGCATACCGAGGCCGCCCTGCAGCAGTTCCAGGAAAATGTCGGCCTGTTTGCCGACGGCATGGCCTTCCAGGACACCTACGCCTACATCAACCGCCTGCACCATGTGTGGGAGGGCAAGCCCTCGGTCACCGAAGCCGAGTCCCGCATCGGTTTTGCTCGCGCCGCCAACGTGCTCGAGCGCTTCCAGATTGCCGTTATCGGCGAGGACCCCATCGCACGCAGTGTTGCGTCGCGCATGTGGAATATCGCCACGGCAACGACCGACAACAGCGGCATGATGCTCTGCGACTCCGAGGTCCCAACCGACGTTGACCTGGTGCTCGAGATCGCAAGCGACGAGCTGCCCGCCGACGCCGCACCGCGCGCCACGATTGCCCTCGCCGAGTGCCACAACCTGGCCCAGCGCATCCGCACTGCCAATGTCGCCGCGCAGCAGAAGCCGGCTCGCATTCGCATTGAGCTCACGGGCATGACGCGCTACAACGGCACCTTCACGGCCAGCGACGCGCAGACGCTCGCCGTACGCCTACTCGACGGCGTTTGCGATGCCCTCGCAGATTAGGTAAACTAGACGAGTTGCTTTTGGGCAACACCACACATTGGGACGTAGTTCAACGGTAGAACTCCGGTTTTTGGTGCCGGCTGTTGGGGGTTCGAATCCCTCCGTCCCAGCCATTAAAACTGAGCGCCCTAAGCCCATAACGGCCCAGGGCGCTTTCTTGTGGGCAAGCGGAGGAATTCGAACCCGCAAGGGTGCGGAGCTGAGGAAACGCGAAGCGTTTTCCAGCGCAGCACGCAAGGAGCGAAGCGACGCAGCGGGGCGCGGCCGCCGACCAGGCAGACGCGGAATCCCTCCGTCCCACACCAGCCAAGAGCCCCTCACGTCAAGCAAATCGAGCCAACGCCGCCAAGCGGAGGAATCCGAACCCGCAAGGATGCGGAGCGACGCAGCGGGGCGCGGCCGCCGCAGGCAGACGCGGTGCCGGCACTTGGGGACGCTCCTAAGTGCCGGCATTATAGGAACGTCCCCAAGTGCCGGCTCGGGACTATTTTCGAGGACCCTCCGAAGGACTGTGGCCAAAAAACGGCAAATATGAGTACTGTTACCGTTGTAGCTACATTATTTTCGTTAATAAAAGAAGATCTTAATGAGATTTATTCGCATCAAGGTCTTCCTTTAATGAACACTTGAGGAGATACGGCAGCTTATCTGCTCGATCGACACGTCAAATCACCTTAAATGTGGTCAAAATTACTGCTACTAAAAGAGTATCAGTACTCATATTTGATGTTTTTTGGCCACGGCTCTTTATAGACACCCTGCACAGCGACGGTGGTAGATTTCGGAACGTGTCCGTCAGCCCCGTTCCGAAAAACGAGCCGCATGCAACGGCCAAGCCACGACAGGCCCCGGGAGAGCGGGGACACCGGCTTAGGTTTATCGCGAGTTCCGCACGAACAGGAGGCCACTTAATGTGGCCTCCGTCGTGAGCAGGACTGTAGAGCAGGAAACCTAAGCCGGTGTCCCCGCTCTCCCGGGGCCGGCGGAATTTAGTTGTTCAGCATGCGGTCGAAGCTTCCCGAGTCGCCATCCCGATAGTCGGCGGTCATCAGGATCTCCTGCGGAATGCGCCCGCCCTCGCGTAGCACATTGCGGAACTGCACGCGCGTGACCATGGGCAGATCCTTGATCGTCGCCGCCAAGTTCTGCGGCACGCCCTGGTTGGCAGCCGCGGGCTCGCACTCGCCGCCGGCCTTCACGCGACGCTTATGCTCGGCGAGCATGGCGCGGTACATGCCGGCATGCAGACGAATCTCAACCACATTGGCATTGCGAGCCTGCTCGACGATGCGCGCGCCCTCGCGGTCGATATCGCCCACGTAGTAGACGTAGTTAAAGCGATAGCCGATCTCAGCCAGATAATCGTCCAGGGCATGCGAGACGCTCGCCTTGCATCCGCCGCCAAAAATCACGCCGCCCACCTTGATGCCAAAGAGCTTGGCGTGCTTGCGGCCACGCAGCAGCCTGACGATCTCGTCATAGGTGTCCAGGTTCTCGACCATAATGAACGGCTTATCGGCGCCCAGCGTAAAGAAACCCGTAAAGTGCACGGGGCGGTTGGGGGCGACCTTGATCGCCTGCATGCTGATGCCCTTTTCGGTCATGCGCCTTATCAGGCGCTCACCGTGCTTGCCGTCAAAAGCCTTCTCGTCGTTAAAAATCTGGTAGGCACGCTGGCGGCGCGAGGCAACCGGCGTATCGGCACCTCGGTTTTGCTCGATCCAAGCCTGGATGATTGCGATTTCCTCGGCAATCTTGCGGTTGGACATCTCGTTGTGCTGAGTGCGCTGCGGCGCCTTTTTGCCGTCCTTGCCCTCGACCTTAACAATTTGAGTCTGCTGCTCCTTGATCTTAGAGAGCGCCGTAGGCGTAGGGACAACTTTGAGCAGCTGCCTGCCCAAAACGCGGGCAAGGGCAAACGCCGATACCTCGCCGTGGACGGCCGACTCGGGCTGCTGGGTAGCACTATCAGCCGCGGCAGGCTCAGCCTGTGCATGAGGCTTACGCTTGGAATCTGCCCGGGTATTACGTTCCTGCTTGGGCGCAGACGAGCGCTTTTGCGGACGATCGGACTTGGCCTCCTTCGCCGGCTGGCGCTTGACCTGATCCACCGGAGTCTCGGCCTTCTCATCTCCGTTTTGTGTCGCTGTCTTCTCGGCCGCGGCCTCGGCATTTGAGCCACGACCGCCGCGGTGACGACGACGGCGGGGCTTGCCTGAGGCGCTCTCCCCCGCCTGCTTATCAGCGGTCTGTTGAGCTTTGACCTCAGTGTCAGCCGCAGGCTGCGACTCGGAAGGTTGCTGCTCGCGAGCCGCCGGCTCAACGGTTTTCTCGGTTTGTTCGGCCTTCTCGGCCTGAGCGGTCGAAGCCGGCTCGCCCTTCTCCTGACGCCTTACGGGATACGCGCGCCTCGCAAAACCACGCCCGGGACGGCATGAACCCGGAGCCTTCTTGGCAGACTCCTCAACATCGTCTGCAGCCTCGGAAGGCTCTTCAACCTCATGCGCGACATCCTGCTGCGCAGCCTTAAAGTGGGCACCACGGCGACGCTGGGACTCCTGGGCCTCCACGGGCTTTTGCTCCTTCGCGGGCCTCTGCGACTCGGCAGCAACCTCGTTCTCAACAGCCTCGGCATCCGTCTCACCCTTTTGAGCAACGGCACGACGGAAGCGCTCCTGCTGGGCGCGGCGCTGCGCATCGCGCTTGCCACCCCCGCCAAAACCGCCGCGTCCTGCCTTGGCCGTAAAGGCACGCACGACGTTCTCATCGAGCAACTCATCGGTATCGACATGCTCACGCGGAGCAGCTTCTTCCACAGCAGGCACGTCAGCGGAATCCTCGACGACAAAATCTTCGACGGACTCGGCAGGCTGCTCCTGGGTATCGCGGATCTCGACATTGATGGTATAGAACGCCGGGCGCCCGTTAATGCCGCTGCCCTCGATCTTGGTCACGATATTTGCCGCGATAAGCTCATCGCGCATCGCCTTGGTGTCGCATTCCTTATCGACGGAGCGGAAAATCTGCGCCAGCGCGCTCGACTTAATCTTGAGTGCCTTGCGGCAGAGCAGGTCGTAGGCAACCAGCTTGGCGCGCTCGGCAGAAAGCGATGTCTGGCTGCTCAGACGCTCAGCCAGAGCATCGACATTGTTTTGATTATCGGAATATACCGTCTTGGCCACGGGGCCCCTTTCATATGCACACATATACGTCCATATGGTACAACGCACGAGCCTATCCACGCAAAACATCTGCGAGAACGCCCTTGCACCACCTGTTCTCACAAGAAAAAAGACCGGGTCCGCTTGATTGCGGACCCGGTCTTTCCGAGTCAAATAGATGGGAGATTCAACCCGTCCGACCGACTAGGCCTTGGCGGCCTCGGCGTCGGCAGGAACTTCAGCGGCAGCGGCGCGACCGTACTCGGCCTTGCCCATCTCGGACCACTCGGGCTCCTCGTCGGGCATGGAGCCGGCCTCCTTGCCGAAGAACTCCTTGAGGCAGTTGACGGCGACGATGAGGCCCAGGACCATCAGCAGGACGGCGAAAACGAGCTGCAAGCCCTTGGTGGCGGCGACGGAGACGGCGGCCGTGGTGGCGGTAGCCGGGATGGTGCCGAAGAAGCCGTAAGCCTGGACAGCGGTCATGCAGCCCATGGCGCTCTGGACCAGCGAGGTGAAGGTGCAGCAGAGCAGGAAGGCGACGGGCACGTAGAGCATCCAGCCCTTGCGGCCGGTGCACTTGCAGAACACGGCGAGGGTGATCATGGTCATGCCGCCGAGCAGCTGGTTGGAAGCACCAAAGAGCGGCCAGATATTGGCATAGCCGCCAAAGGCGAGGGCGAGACCGGGAAGCAGGGTGACGACCGTGGCGAACCAGGGGTTGCCGAGAACCTTCATGTAGCCGGCCTTGGACTCGATGGCCAGGGCGTCGTTGGTCTGGGCAAAGAACTCGGAGAACGAGGTGCGGGCGATGCGGGCGACGGCATCGAGCGAGGTCAGGGCCAGAGCGGAAACGTTCATGGTCATGAAGACGGTAGCGAGCGTGCCGTCAACACCGAAGGCCTGCATACCGCGGGAGATGCCAGCGGCGAAGATCTGGAACGGGGTGGAAGCGACGCCGGCGTTGAGGGCGCCGGTACCGGCGGTGTTCATGTCGGAGAACATGATGCCGGCGACGATGATGGCAAGGATGCCGACGAAGGACTCGACGATCATGGCGCCATAACCGACCTTGACGGCGTCCTGCTCCTTCTCGACCTGCTTGGAGGAGGTACCAGAAGAAACGAGGCTGTGGAAGCCGGAGAGGGCACCGCAGGCAACGGAAACAAACAGGACCGGGAACATCATGCCAGAAGCGCTGGAGAAGCCGGTAAAGGCCGGAGCGGTGATGGTGGCCTGGCCGTTAACACCCAGGACGACGATACCGAGGACAGCGCAGGCGATCATGACGATCATCATGATGGAAGTGAGGTAGTCGCGAGGGGTCTTGAGCATCTGGATGGGCATGGCGCCAGCAAAGACCAGGTAGACCATGACAACGGCGAACCACTGGAACTTGTCCAGGTAGACCGGGAACTGCATACCGACGGCAAACATGAGAACCATGAGGACCACGCCGGTGACGAACTCGGTAGCACCGGTGAGGTTGAACTTCTTCTGGGCCCAACCAAAGGCGATAGCGACGAAGGTGAACAGGATGGAGATGGTACCAGCGCAGCCGGCGGCATAGGACTTGGTGAAGTCGATGGCACCGGTAGCAGCACCAGAAGCGTCAACGGCCGGGGTGAACATGAACGTCTTGCAGACCATGTCGGTGAAGGCGGCGATGACGATGATGCAGAACAGCCAGCAGAACAGCAGGAACAGGCGACGGCCGGTCTTGCCGATGTACTTCTCGATGAGCTGAGCGAGCGACTTGCCGTTGTTCTTCATCGAAGCGTACAGAGCACCAAAGTCGTGGACGGCGCCAAAGAAGATGCCGCCGACGAGGACCCAGAGCACGACGGGCAGCCAGCCAAAGGCCATGGCGACGATCGTACCCGTGACAGGGCCAGCACCGCAGATCGAGCTGAACTGGTGCGAGAACGCGGTAAAGGCGGAGACGGGCGAGAAGCTCTTGCCGTCCTTCATGCGCTTGGCCGGCGTGAGGGCCTCTTTGTCAACGCCCCACTTGTTGGCCAGCCAGCGGCCGTAGCCCAGATAGCCGCAGGCGAGCACCGCCGCGGCCACAACCATGAGCAAAACTCCGTTCATTACATTTCCTCCTCTAAAAAGAACTTCCTAGACATAAAAAATGAGGGCCGTCGGTTGCGCTCGACGGCCCTCATCTTCATCAGCCGCCCGTTATCGTACGGGCTAGCTGTATGTGCTAACCCGCATCAGATAATTACTACGCTGATAATGTTTAGCTGATGCGTGAACATGTCTAAGAAATCCTCTTCAATCATGATGCGAACGATCCGTGCGTGTTCACATCCCCCAGTGGTTGAAAAGGAGTATGAAACTTTAGTTACCTAAAGTCAACGCAAATATGTAATGAATTTTCAACTTTTTTGAATTTCTCGGTATAAAACGCCACTGACCTCGGACTTTACCCGACAAAAGTTTTTGCATGAGAGATGCCCCTCGGGAGCCGCGGGAGCTCCCATCTCAAATGCGGAGCAAAGCTCCGCACACCATCTTTTTCTTTCAGCTAAAGCACGCCGGAAAGTCAACGCAGCTGGCTAACCTTGCCAGACGTTGTCGACGCCAAACCAGCCCAGAAGCCATATCGATACAGAAAGGTCCCCGACCGGAGGGGCCGGATATAAGGTTTATCGCGAGTTCCGCACGCAAAGAAGGCCACTTAATGTGGCCTTCGTCTTGCGCAGGACTGTAGAGCAGGAAACCTTATATCCGGCCCCTCCGGTCGGGGACCGCACCCGTATGACTACAGCGTCATGTTCGGATCGGCATCGACGTCGAACGGCGAGATTTCGCCTCGGTCGAATTTACGGCGGGCAACCTCTGCGATCATGGCGGCGTTGTCGGTGCACGCCGAAAGCGGTGGCACCGTTACGCGGATCCCCTGACGCCCAAGCTTCTTGATCATCATCTCGCGCAGATGCGGATTAGCCGAGACGCCGCCGCCGATGCAGTATTCCTTGCATCCGGTGGCATGCAGGGCGTTTTTGGCCTTCTTGTACTGAACGTCAAAGACGGCTGCCTCAAACGAAGCCGCCAGATCGGGCAGGTGAATCGTGCGCCCGGCCTTGGTCTCCTGCTCGATGTAGAGCGTCACCGCCGTCTTGAGGCCCGAAAGCGAGAAGCGGTAGTCTCCCCTGCTGTTAAGCGCGCGGGGAAAATCGATCGCCTTGGGGTTGCCCGTCTCGGCAAGCTTGGAGATGATGGGGCCACCGGGATAGCCCAGGCCCAGCGCCTTTGCCACCTTGTCGAAGGCTTCGCCCACGGCGTCGTCGAGCGTCTCGCCGAGCACCTCGTAGTCGCCCCACGCCTTGACGTGAACAAGCATGGTATGACCGCCCGAGACGAGCGTGAAGATAAACGGCGGCTTGAGGTCGGGCTGCGCCAGCAGGTTGGCAAACAGGTGCCCCTCCAGATGGTTGACGCATACGAGCGGCTTACCGGCAGCGTAGGCAAAGCCTTTGGCAAAGGCAACGCCCACCACGAGCGCGCCCACCAGGCCCGGACCCTGCGTCACACCCACGGCGGCAAGCTCACTTGGTGCAATGGCTCCGCCCGTAAGGCCCAGCGATGCTGCGGCATCCTCGAGCGCCGCATCCACGACACTCACAATCACCTCAACGTGTTTGCGCGAGGCGATCTCGGGCACCACGCCGCCAAAGCGGGCATGAAAATCAATTTGCGTCGACACCTGGTTGGCCAGCATATTGCCATCCGCATCGATAATCGCCACCGCCGTCTCGTCGCAGGAACTCTCGATGGCAAGCACCAGGCGACGGCGCTCAATTTCGGCACGCTCCCCCTCGGAGCGCCCAGGCGCAGGCAGCGGCCATACGCGCTGCTCTGCCGCCGTCGGCTCGGGCGAGGCATTGTCGACCGGAAGCACCAGGGGCAGCGGAGCCGTCATGACGATGGCATCCTTGCCGGCACCATAATAGCCGCGGCGCCATCCTGCCTCGGTAAAGCCCAGAGCGTTATAAAGCGCGATCGCTCCCTTGTTGCCGTCCTCGACCTCGAGCGAAGCCGTGGTGCAGCCGAGCATCTGGGCATCATAGCTCACATGCGACAGCAGCTTGCGGGCAATGCCCTCGCGGCGATGTGCCGGGTCGACGGCGACATCCAGAATCTGCACATCACCGTCCACGACCATACCGCCGGCAAGGCCCAGCAGCTTGCCGTCGTCGTGTGCCACCCACCAACTACGCGGCGCAGCGACGTCCTCGCCCAGTTCGGACAGGAACATGCCCGGCGTCCACGCCTCGTGTCCGGCACCTTCAAAGCAGGCAGCCTCTAGCGCGCTCGCGCCCTCGGCATCCGCCGCGCCCATGGGACGGAACTGCAGATGACGGCCGGCGAGCTCATCGGCAACGCCCGTAATTTCGCTCTGTGCACTCTCAGCAAGACCAAGACGCTTGCGCTCGTTTTCCTCGGCATCCGAAAGGCGCGTGTAAATCGGCAGGACGCAAGCCGGATCGCCGTCACCCGCAGCGTGCGCGAGCAGCAAGCCCTCGCCCGAAGGCCACCACAGGTCGCGCTCCACACAGCGGGCGGTCTCGTCCTCACCCAGCAGCTTGCCATAGCGCACGAGACCGTCACCGGTCAGCTGAACCTGGTCCCAGTCCGCTGCTTGGCGCCACTCATCGAGCGCCACGGCGGCCTTAACCACGTGCTCGCGCTCAAATTGACGCTCGGGACCCTCATCGACCAGCATATACAGCGCCGGATATACCTCACCGCGCATAGCATCGGCCAAGATACCAAGCTTGCCGCGCACGCCAGCCTTCCACGCCGTCCAAGCGCAAGCGTCGAGCGTCGACACGCCCAGCAGCGGAACATTGGCACCACGCGCGAGGCCCTTGGCAGTAGAGATGCCGATGCGCACACCCGTAAAGGACCCCGGGCCGCGGCCGACCACATAGCAACCAACATCGCTGCGATCCAGACCGGCTTGAGCCAGCACGCCATCAACGGTATTCACGAGCTCAACGTTGGCGTGACGGCGACACATGTGGTCGCCACTCACGAGCTTCGTCTCGCCCGTCTGCCCATCAATCCATCTTGCCGCGCAGGCAAGCATGTCGGTCGAGGTATCGAGCGCCACCACCAGCGCGTTGTCGTTATGCAAGCTCATCTTGTACAGCCTTATCAATCAAATGGGAAAGCTCCATTGCGCGGTCACCGTGCGCCTCGAGCGTTATCGTTCGCACGTCGCTGTCGCCCTCATCACGCCTGAGCGTCACCGAAAGATACTCATCCGTCAGCTCGTCCTGGAATTGTTCGCCCCATTCCAGCAGGCAAGCACCCTCATAGCCCAGCACATCGAAAATGCCCGTATCCTCGAGCTCGTAGGCATGCTCCAGGCGGTATAGATCAAAGTGAAACAGCGGAATACGACCTTGATCGTGAACGGCCATGAGCGCGAACGTAGGGCTCGTAACCATATGCCCATCGCCCAGCCCGCGCGAGACGCCCTTGGTAAAGTGAGTTTTGCCCACTCCCAGGCCACCGGTCAGGATGAGCACATCGCCGTCCTCAAGGCACGGTGCAATTAGCTCGCCAAAGTACTCCGTATCGGCAGCGCAAGTCGTTTTGTAAGTACCTACCCCCAGGCGCTCCAGGGACATATATGCTCCTTATTATTCCGAGGCGTCCTCTGGTGCGGGATGTCGCTCCAGATAGTCGCCCAGCATCTTAAAGTCTTCCTCCAGCAGCTCCTGCCACGCCGGATTGCGCAGCGCTGCTGCCGGATGGAACGTGGGCATTACCACAAAATGCCCCATCTGGTGGAACCTGCCGCGCAGCTTAGTAATGCCAATCTCGGTCTTAAGCACAAAGTGCGTCGCGGGGTTGCCGAGCGTCACGATGATATCGGGCCAGATGCTTCGAATCTGCTCACGCAAAAACGGCGAGCAAGCCAGCACTTCCTCGGGACGCGGATTGCGGTTTCCCGGCGGGCGGCACTTAAGCACGTTGGCAATGTAGACGTCTTCGCGTTTGAGCCCCGCCAGCGACAAAATGCCGTTGAGGTCCTCGCCTGCCGCCCCCACAAAGGGCTCGCCCTGCAAATCCTCATTACGGCCCGGCGCCTCGCCAATAAACATCACGCGAGCGCGGGGGTTTCCCACGCCAAACACGATGTTGTGGCGCGACTGGTAAAGCTGGCAAAGGTGACAATCGCCCAGAACGGCCTCGATCTCCTCGAGTGCGACCTCACGCGGCGCCTGATGGCTATGGCCGGGAATGTGCATGACGCCCATAGCGACTCCTACACGTAGACCTTGTCGAGACGCATACCAAAGCCGCAAGCGACCTCGTAGTTAATCGTGCCGCGTAGGCGCGCCATCTCGTCCATGGTAATCTCGGCATCTCCATCGCGGCCGACAATGATCATCTCGTCACCATACTCGGCCTCGGGAATCTCATGCGCCGGGTTGGACTGAATGGCGACCATAAACTGGTCCATGCAGATATTGCCCACCTGACGCACACGCTCGCCGCGATACAGCACGTCCATACGATTGGAAAGCGTACGCGAAAGGCCATCGGCATAACCGATCGGAAGGGTGCAGATCTGAACGCGCGTGCGCGGTACGCGGTAGGTAAAGCCGTAGCCCACGCCCTCGCCCATCGCAGGGTGTGCCACGCGCGTCACACGCGCGTGGACGCTCATGACGGGATCAAGCTGCATCACGCGACCACTCAGCTCACATGGCTGCAGACCATACAAACCGATGCCGGCACGAATCATGTCAAAGTGCATTGAAGAATCGAGCATCGAGGATGGCGTATTGGCACAATGCACGATACCGCATTCAAAACCTGCGTCCTTAATGGCCTGAACGGCCTCGGTAAAACGCTGGCACTGCAGCTTGTAGTCCCAGCCCGAAGGTTCATCGGCCGTGGCGAAGTGCGTAAATACGCCGTCGCACTGAATACCGCGATGGAAATTTATACCGCGGACAAAGTCGAGCACCTGCGTGTAGTGAACGCCGATACGATTCATGCCCGTCTCGATGGCAAGATGGTACTTGCCCACTTTGCCCGCCGCGACGGCACATTCGCCATACGCAAGAGCAAAGTCAGACGTATAGACCGAGGGCATGATATCAAACTCGAGCAACGTCGGAATGGCCTCGATAGGCGGCTCGCTTAGGATGAGGATGGGTTTCGTAATCCCGCCCTGTCGGAGCTCAACGCCCTCGTTAACTGTCGCCACGGCAAACATGTCGGCACCGGCCGAATACATGATCTTGGCGCACTCAACAGCTCCATGACCATAAGCATCGGCCTTGACCACGCAGCACAGGCGCTGACGTGGATTCAGCAAGTTCTTATAGGCCCTCGTGTTGCGACGGAGCGCCCCGCGGTCGATCTCGACCCAGGACCAGCGCGTCAAATCGGCTTTATTCATGATTAGTCATCCGACCCTTCGTCCATGATTCCCAGATCTTCGAGCGCATCCTTTGCCGCCAGCTCCATGGCAGGACCGATCAAGTCGATAAGATCGGTCGCGATAACGCTCTTCTCACCATACTCCGTCGCCGCAGCAAAACCGGCGTAGCTGTGAAGTGCGACGGCGTACGAATACAGCAGCTCCCAACGATCCATCTCGTCGCGCATGGTGGCAAGCGTGCCGGCCAAAATACCCGCGAGAACATCACCAGAACCGGCAGTTGCCAGAGAAGCCGGACCCGAGAGTGGCAGCAGCACGCGCTCAACGCCACAGATAGCCGTCGTCGGCCCCTTGGCTATGACCACCAGATTGTCGGAGCCTGCAGCCCAGACAACCTTCTGCGCAGCTGCAATCGCGGTACCAAGGTCGTTCACCTCGTCACCGGCAACCAGACGCGAAAGCTCACGATAGTGCGGCGTCATAACCAACGGCTGCTCGCGACGATACATCTCGGGGTTACTATCAATACCGTCAATGGCAATCTTAGCAAGGCAGTTGAGTGCATCGGCGTCCAAAATTAGCGGTACATCAAGCTCGAGCAAGCCCGAAACCACCTGCATAGCGCCAGCAGACGTCGTCATACCGGGACCGCACAGCACGCAGCTGTACTTCTTTGCGATCTCGCACACCGTCATGCGCGCAGCGGCGCCAAAGGAGCCGCGGGAATCAGACGGAATAGCAAAGACCGGAATCGAAGGAAGTGCCATGCGAATGAGATTGGCGCAGGCGTCAGGAGCCGCGACTGCCACGTAACCAGCACCCGCGCGAGCTGCAGACTTGGCCGCCATAATGGCAGCACCAGGATATTGCGCAGATCCGGCGACAATAAGCACAGAGCCACGGGAATACTTATCGATATTCGATGGTAGCGGAGCAAAGTAATCAACTAAGTCACCGGGCTCGACAATCTCGGCGGCGTGGTCGACATCATCGATGACCTCGTCAAGACGGTCGTAAAGATTGCCGCAGGTCAAATCGCCAGCATACTCAGGACCATCAGCGCTATACAGACCAATCTTGGGCGCAATCATCGTCACCGTGCGCTCGGCACGAATGCAGTCGTCATCAACAACGCCCGTCTCGGCATTCAGGCCCGAGGGGACATCAATGGATACGACACAATCGGCGCATTCATTGACCGTAGGAATCCAAATGGAGAACGGCGCACGCAGATTCCCGTGGAAACCGGTACCAAAAATGGCATCGACAACAACATCGGCCTTATCGATCAAAACCTCGAGTTCGTCACGCGAGGGACCGACGCAAACGTGCACATCGCGGCCGGCAGTTCGACGAGCAACATGACGTGCCAGAGCAGCAGGAATCTCATCCGGCTCAACCGGAGAAACGATATCCACGTCCACACCCTTGTGGCTCAGGATATCGGCGGCAACCCAACCGTCGCCGCCATTATTACCAAAACCGACCAGAACGAGAACCCGATCGGGATTGAGCTTCAAGACCTCGTTGGCGGCAAACTCACCCGCTAGCTCCATAAGCTCGGCCTTCGAAGTCCCTTCGCGTTCGATGATATCCTCGAGACGAACGACTTCTTCGGTACTCAAAACCGGTTTCATCTATGCTCCTAGCGTATCTTGCGAAGCATCGCCCAGGTGCTCCGTCAATGCTGAATTCTGCAGCTGCTCGAGCTCATCTAATACAGAGCGAGCCTCTTTAAATGTCTGCGCAACGCGTTTCTTGGTACTCTCCTTTTCCTCTTTTGGCTTAGGCCGAGCATCTTCGGTAATCGCGATGGCATTCGCAACGGCCAAGTCTCCCGTAAGCGTAATGGAAAGAGCGACCTCAACAACACCCAGTTCTTGAGCGATCTCGAGAGCACGGCCCGAAAGCAGCGCCTTCGGTTTGCCGAGTTTATCACGCGTTACCGAAACATCCTTGCGACCCACGCCTTGACTAAAACCCGTGCCGAGAGCTTTAAGCACCGCCTCGCGCGAAGCAAAGCGGCTCGCATAGTGAGCAGCGGGACGCGATGATGCATCACAATACACACGCTCTTCTTCGGTAAACACACGCCGAGCAAACGACGGCGTCTTTTCAAGAATAGATTTCATGCGGGAAATCTCGACGATATCAACGCCGATACCAGCTTCAGCCATGTTCACCTCCATATTGCACAGACTAAGTTATTGTAGCCCGTTCACAGAAGAAGCGACAAACGAGGGTTATAAAACACAGCTACTATGTGAGACAAAAGCCCGTAAACGCAAAAAAGGGGGAGGCCGCGAGGCCTCCCCCTTCTTCAATCTCGATGACGGCTCGGTGCCGTCCACCGGTCAGCGGCGCCCTGGCCTCCCACGGGC
>DXZP01000040.1:0-19146 GCA_019419605.1 Collinsella sp. | reverse complement strand
GTGTACGCCAAGTACCAGCGCCACCACACCGACGTCCGCGCCTGCGCCCGCGACCTGTTCGAGGGTGCTGCGACCGTGCTGCCGACGGCCCAGATGACCTGCGCCATTACCGGTTCGGGCGGCTTGCTGCTGTCCCAGTGGCTCGACCTGGAGTTTGTCCAGGAGGTCATCGCCAGCAAGCGCGCCGTCGAGACCCTTATCCCCGCCACCGATGTCGCCATCGAGCTGGGCGGCGAGGACGCCAAGATCATCTACTTCGATAACGGCATCGAGCAGCGCATGAACGGCACCTGCGCCGGCGGCACGGGCGCGTTCATCGATCAGATGGCCACTCTGCTGCACACCGACGCGAGCGGCCTCAACGAGCTTGCGGCCAACGCCACCACCATCTATCCCATCGCCAGCCGCTGCGGCGTCTTTGCCAAGACCGACGTGCAGCCGCTGCTCAACGAGGGTGCCCGCCCCGAGGACGTCGCCGCTTCCATCTTCCAGGCCGTCGTGACCCAGACCATCTCGGGCCTGGCATGCGGCCGCCCCATCCGCGGCAACGTCGCCTTCCTGGGCGGCCCGCTACAGTATCTCTCCGAGCTGCGCCACCGCTTCTACCTCACGCTCAACCTGGACGAGGAGCACCGTATCGTGCCCCAAAACGCCCACCTGTTTGTGGCGAGCGGCGCCGCCATGGCGCACGAGTCCAATAAGCTCAGCACGTTCCCGCAGCTCATTGAGGCCATCGATGCCCTGGGCGACACGCAGGGTGCCGAGGTCGAGCGCTTGGACCCGCTCTTTGCCACCGACGAGGATTTTGCCGAGTTCAAAACCCGCCACGACACCGAGGTCGTCCCCAAGGGCAAGCTCGACGGCTACACCGGCCGCGTGTTCATCGGTATCGACGCCGGCTCCACCACCATGAAAGCCGCGCTCGTGGGCGAGGACGGCCAGCTGCTGCACACCTGGTACGGCAACAACAACGGCGATATCCTGGGCACGGCCAAGGTCATCATGGCCGATTTCTACAACTACATTCCCGCGGGCTGCACCATCGGCCACGTGACCACCACGGGCTACGGCGAGGCGCTGCTCATCGAGGCCCTCAAGGCCGACTCGGGCGAAATCGAGACCGTTGCGCACCTGCGCGGCGCCAAGGCGTTCCTGCCCGGCGTCGAGTTCATCTTGGACATTGGTGGCCAGGACATGAAGTGCCTGCGCGTCAAAGACGGCGTGATCGAGCACATCATGCTCAACGAGGCCTGCTCGTCGGGTTGCGGTAGCTTTATCGAGAGTTTCGCCGTGTCTATGAACATGGACGTGCGCGCGTTCGCCGATGCCGCCATCCATGCCAAGGCCCCGGTCGATTTGGGCAGCCGCTGCACGGTCTTTATGAACTCGCGCGTCAAGCAGGCGCAAAAGGAAGGCGCCACGGTGGGCGACATCGCGGCCGGTCTGTCCTATTCCGTCATCAAGAATGCCCTGTTCAAGGTCATTAAGCTGCGCGACCCCAAGGAGATCGGCAGCCAGGTAATCGTTCAGGGCGGCACCTTTATGTCCGACGCCACGCTGCGTGCATTTGAGCAGCTCACCGGCGTTCATGCCGTGCGTCCCGACATCGCCGGCTGCATGGGCGCCTACGGTGCGGCCCTGCTCGCTCGCGATCGCGCCGGCGCCGACGGCACCTCGACCATCCTTTCGGCCGAGGACATCGCGCACCTCACCGTGACGCAAAAGCACGTCCGCTGCGGCCGTTGCTCTAACAACTGCCAGCTTACCGTCAACGACTTTGGCGGCGGCAGGCGCTTTATCACCGGCAACCGCTGCGAGAAGGGCGCCGGCCACAAAAAGCAGAAGACCGAGGCACCCAACCTCTTCAAAAAGAAAAACGAGCTGCTCTTTGACCGCGAGGTACTGAGCCCCGACGAGGCCCCGCGTGGCACCGTCGGCATCCCCCGCGCACTCAACATGTACGAGAACTACCCCTTCTGGCACGCGTTCTTTACGCGCCTGGGCTTTAGCGTGCAGCTGTCCGACCAGTCGAGCAAGAAGACCTACCAGGCGGGCATCGAGTCCATGCCGTCCGAGAGCGTGTGCTATCCGGCAAAGATGAGCCACGGTCACGTGATGAACCTTATCGACCGCGACGTCGACTTTATCTGGATGCCGTGCGTGCGCTGGGAGCGCAAGGAGGATCCGACCGCCGGCAACTGCTATAACTGCCCCATCGTCATGAGCTACCCCACGGCGCTGGCGCTCAATATCGACGAGATTCGCGAGCAGAACATCGAGTTCCTGTACCCGTTTGTGCCCTATCACGACAAGACCGAGCTCAAGCGCCGCCTGTATCAGGTGCTCGCCGTCGACCGTGTGGCCGATGCCGAGGCTGGTCGCGGTCGCGTGCGTGGACCCAGGATCACGCGCTCCGAGGTTGATGCCGCCGTCAACGCTGCCTTTGAGGCCGATGCGCGTTTCCACGAGGACATCCAGACCATGGGCGAGGAGGCTCTTAAGTGGGTCGAGGACCACGGTGGCCATGGCATTGTGCTCGCCGGCCGCCCCTACCACAACGACCCCGAGATCAACCATGCCCTGCCTGAGCTTATCTCGAGCTTTGGCTTTGCGGTCTTTACCGAGGATTCGCTCGCGCATCTGGTAAAGCCCGAGCGCCCCATCCGCGTCGTCGACCAGTGGATGTACCACAGCCGCCTGTACGCCGTCGCCCGTTTTGTGACGATGCGCAACGACCTGGACCTGATCCAGCTCAACTCTTTCGGCTGCGGTCTGGACGCCCTGACCACCGATCAGGTGCAGGAGATTCTGGAAGCCAGCGGCAAGATCTACACCGTGCTCAAGATCGACGAGGTATCCAACCTGGGCGCCGCGCGCATCCGCATCCGCTCGCTCATGGCCGCGCTTAAGGACCAGGAGGCCGAGCGCCTGGCCGAGGCCACGGCCGCGGGCGAGGCCTACGAGCAGGGCGACGCCGCGCCGGTGGCTCCCTCCAAGGATGCCCCCGCGTTCGCGAGCCGCAAGTACACGTTCGAGGCGCAGCGTGAAAGCGCCTCGACCGCGTGGCCCAAGGTGCCCTTTACCGAGCAGATGCGCGAGGAGGGCTACACCATCCTGTGCCCGCAGATGGCGCCGATCCACTTTGACCTGGTCAAAGAGGTGTTCCGCGGTGCCGGCTACAACTTGGAGCTGCTGCCCTCGACCGATCACGATGCCGTCGAGGCCGGCCTGCGCTACGTGAACAATGACATTTGCTACCCGTCGATCCTGGTAACGGGCCAGATTATGGAGGCCATCGAGAGCGGCAGGTACGATCTGTCCAAGACGGCCGTGGTTATCAGCCAGACCGGCGGCGGCTGCCGTGCCACCAACTACATCGCGCTCATCCGCAAGGCCCTGCGCGAGAGCGGCCACCCCGAGATTCCGGTGATCTCGCTTTCGGCCGTGGCGCTCGGCGAGGACAACCCTGGCTTTAAGATTACGCCGGCGCTGCTCAAGCAAGCAGTCTACGCGGTGCTCTTTGGCGACGTGATGATGCAGATGCTCTATCGTTGCCGCCCGTACGAGGCTACGCCCGGTGCCGCCAACGCGCTCTACGAGGAGTACATGGCGCGCGCCCGCAAGCTGGCGCCTAAGTTCAACAGGCACAACTACACCAAGCTGTGCCGCGAGGCCATCCGCGCGTTCGACACCATGCCGCTCGTGGGCGAGGGCACCAAGCCACGTGTGGGCGTGGTCGGCGAGATTCTGGTCAAGTTCCATCCCACGGCCAACAACCACGTGGTCGACGTCATTGAGCGCGAGGGCTGCGAGGCTGTGGTGCCGGGTCTGCTCGACTTCTTCCTGTACTCCATGAGTAACGCCGAGCTACAGAAGGACGAGCTGGGAAGCTGTGCTACCACGCGCGCTGGTATGCAGGCGCTCATCAAGCTCGTGGACTGGATGCGTACGCCGGTGGAGGAGATGCTCGAGAAGTCCCGCCGCTTCGAGGCGCCCGAGCGCATCGGCACCATGGCCGACAAGGCCCGCACGGTGCTTTCGGTGTGCAACAACATGGGCGAGGGCTGGCTGCTCACGGCCGAGATGCTCGACCTGATCGATCATGGCGCACCCAACATCATCTGCACGCAGCCCTTCGCGTGCCTGCCTAACCACGTGGTGGGTAAGGCCGTGATCAAGGAGCTGCGCCGTCAGCATCCCGAGAGCAACATCGTCGCGGTGGACTATGATCCTGGTGCGTCCGAGGTCAACCAGCTCAACCGTATTAAGCTTATGATCAGCGTGGCAAAGGAAAACATGCGCGCCGGCAAGGGCTTTAAGCTCGAGAAGGTGGCGCCGCTCGCGATGGACGAGGTCACCGGCCAGATGCGTGCCCACGATGGCTGCGCGAGCTGCGGACCGGCCAGCGAGGAGGCCGTTGCATCGGTCGCCGAGCGTCTGGGACGCGGCATTAAGAAGTAGTTGGCCTGCTATGGGCTAGATATGAGACAAACGGGTGGCAGCCGTGCCGGCTACCACCCGTTTTTGCTGGACATATGTTGCGCAAATGGCGTTGCAGGCGCTTTCAGCGGACTCGGATTTCGGAAGTATGCGGCAAAATTTGAATAGGCCGAGCACACTGGATATGCCCAAGCTTTGTACCTGCGGTTTTATTGGTGAAAAACCGGGGTGTGCTCGAGGGCTCCGGAATTTGCCGCATACTTCCGAAAACAACGTCTCGGTGGCACCAAAAATTGCCTCCAGAACCCTGAGATAATGAACATATGTAGCCGTTCGCCGCAAATTATCGTCCGTTCATGGAACCTATCTCCAACGAGTTGTAACCATATGGTTTGATGTTGGAAACATATGATTGCCGGCAGGCCGTAGGTGACGTTTGCCCTGATATCGGAGGTACCAAGTATGTTTCGTGCTCCGTTAAACAAGTATCGGGCTGGCTAACATGAGCCGCCGTTTTGTCTCGATAACCCTTGCAGTGGTCTGCCTGGCTGTGCTCCTGGGCGCTACGGGGCTGTTTGCTATAAGTCGAGAAACATCCTATATGCAGGAATGTGCTTCCGAAGGCTTTGTCATTGATGGTTACTATCGGGATGACAAAACGAGTCGGGAAACCCTGGCTTTTCTTGAGGAGGACAACTGTCGATGGCAGCTGGTCGACCAAGACGGAATCTGCACAGACGGGCAGTTTAAGCGTACGGATGACCCCAACATCCTGATATTAAAGAAGGAAAACGGTGAAGAATTCGGTACGGTCCACGTGGCGTACTTGTCACGCCGACGCGATCAGGGCTTGCTCTACCTATTTAGAGATACCAGGGTGACCCGTTTTTATCTGGTGAGTACCGGTCCGGCGTTTACAGTGGAGTCTGGCGATGTCGATGCGGACAGTTGATTCACGGCAATAAAACAGCGAGCGGGGCACGGACATGAATCGCGCCCCGCTTTTTTGCTCGCGGCCTGCGTCGCGTCTGCGCTTCGTTCCGACTCGCGCCTGTGCGCGCATCCATCTCACATCCCGCATCACTTCACATCGAACTCCACGCGATCGAGCTCGGGCACGTTGAGGTCGATGAGCTTGCGGGCAACGCGGCGGTCGTGTGCCCCAAGCGCCTCGCCTGTCGTCACATGGGCGACAATCTCGCGCTCGACGATGCCTTCCTCGTCCCCTTCGTTGGCCGAGGTCTCGACGGCGACGGTGTAATCCTTAAAGCCCGGCAGCACCGCGGCAAGCTCGCGTGTGGTCTCGGTGACGCCGTAGCCGTCCTGCACGCCGACCTGCGCCGAGCCAATGGACCCCGCGGTCATGACGATGCAGGGGATGGCAAAGATCACCGTACCCACGATGATGCGGCGGCGCACCTTGTGTGACAGCTCATCGACCTCGGCATCTTCTTCGGCGGTCACAATGCCGTCGCCGTTGAGGTCGCGCTTGAGCGGCACGCGCAAAAGAAGTAGTACGGCTTCGGCCGCCAGCGCGATAAAGACGACGTTGATGCCAAACTCGTAAAGCGCCGAGAGAAACAGCGACCCGCTTGCGATGGCGATGCCATAGCCCGCCGCGCACAGGGGCGGCATGAGCGCGGTCGCCACGGCCACGCCGGCGATGAGCGTTGCGGGCTCCTGGTCGCGCGAGTTGCCCAGTCCGCCCGCAAAGCCGCCCGCGAGCGCGACGGCAAGGTCCCACACAGTCGGTGTTGAGTTGTCGATGATGGCGGCCGTGGTGGTGCCAAGGGGCGAGAGCTTAAAGTACAGCGTGGACGTGATTAGACAAAAGACCATCTGCAGCGCGAGGCCGGCAATCGCCTCGACGGCAATCTCGCGGTCGAGCGTGGCGATGCCGTATGCCATGGCAAGGACCGAGCCCATGAGCGGACAGATGAGCATGGCGCCCACGATGGCAATGTCCGAGTCGATATCGAGGCCGATGCTCGCGATCAACATGGCAATGATCAGGATGCATAAGTGTGAGCCAGTCAGGCGCGCCCCGTTTACAAAGCGCTTGCGAATCACGTGATAGGGCGCGCGTCCCTCGCGTATGTTGAACGCCTGCTTAAGGAAACGGGTGGCATTCTCCATGGCCTCGCTGTGTGCAGGGCGTATACCGTGACGACGATGATGACGCTCGCGCAGCCGCTTGATCTGTTGTTTGTCGAGTTCCATGCTTACCTCGTTTAGCTTCTGAGCCGCTTCTTGCGTCTGTCGTCTTTACTCTACACCGCGTTAGGCGAGGTGTCAGACAAGGTTTGTTGACCTGGAAGTCAGGACAATCGACATGGCTAAAACGCCGTGAGGATCATAAGAGTCAAATAGACAAAAAGCGCGGGGCCGGTTTGATTCCGACTCCGCGCTCTGCGCTGGTGCGTTGTTGTTCGGCCTACCCCAGCAGGCTTAAGCCCACGGAGACAAACGCCAGGATAACGCCGACGATGGACTCGCCGCCGAGCAGGCCGCTGGCGACAACCAGGCCCTGTTCCTGGAAGGCGGCGTCCTTGGCAGCCCTCTCCTCGTCAGAAAGACCAGCGGTGGCGTCGCGGTGGGCGGACCACTTGTCGTAGGCGAGCTTGACGCAGGAGCCCAGGAATGCCGTGAGTGACATGTAGAACGGCAGGTACACGCCCAGGCCGATCATCATGGCCGGAATGCCGAGCCAGTACATGACGATGCCGGCGATAAAGCCACCTGCGAACCACGGCACGCTCGGGATGCCCGAGACCATGGTGGCGACCACACTTGCCTGCGCGGCAACAAAGCTTTTGTCGGGGCCAAAGGCGTCCGGACCATAGGCGGTGACGAGCGCGACCATGACGGCTGCGGCGACCAGGGCGCCCACGATGCCGCCGATGGCTTGGCCGATCCACTGCGCACGCGGGTTGGTGCCCAGCACGGCGCCGGCCTTAAAGTCGTTCATGACGTCGCCCGCAAGGCCGCATGCCACGGCCACGATGCCGGCGATAAAGAACAGCTTGACCTGGGCGATCTGTGCGAAGGCAGCCACGATGAGCATGACGATGAGGCCGAAGATCTCCATGGGGTCGATGCCCGTCTGGCCGCAGCTCTGCGCGCTCATGATGGTGGTGACAAAGGTGAACAGCGTGACGATGACGGCCGGGACGGGGCCAAGGTCGAGCGCGATGGCGACGATCACGGCGATGGCGGCGGCGCCCAGGCCGATGATGCCGGCGTCGAGCTTAAGGGAGCCCGAGATGAGCGACTGCTCGTCGGTGTCGGTGGAGCTGTCGGCGGCAAGACCGCGGACGATACCGGCGACCTGCGGCAGGATGTCCTTGAGGACGACGGCGACGCCAAAGCCCATCATGAGGCCCATACCCAAGGACTTGACGATGCCCTGCGCGGTCACAACGTCGAACAGACCGGCAGCGGTGCCGCCCACAATGATGCCAAAGTTGCCTAGCAGGGCACCGGCAAACCAGAAGGCGACCGGGGCGAAGCCCACGAGGAAGCCGACGGAGAGCAGCATGGGCGAGTTGTAGATGCCAAAGGTCACGCCGGGAATATTGAGCGTGCAGAGCATGCTGGGCACCACGCCCAGGGCGTCGCGCAGCACGCTATAGATGCCGGCGATGGCCATGGAACCAAAGAGCTGCTTGCCGGTTTTGCCGCCAGCCTCGGTTGCGCGCAAGGTCTGAGCTGCGGCGTTGCCGGTGGGGAACTCAAGCGCGGCGTCCACGATAAAGTGACGGTGGATGAGCGCGGTGGCCAGCAGACCCAGGATGGTGCCGGCGAGTGCCACGATAAACATGTCGAGCCAGCTGATCTGGTCGGCATAGCCCAGCATCCAGGCGCCCGGGATGGTAAACGCCAGACCGCCGGCGACCATGGCGCCCGCGGACATGATGGTGTGGGTGACGTTGGCCTCGTTGAGGCTGGCGTTGCCCATGAGCTTAAGGAAGAACAGCGAGATGACGGCAGCGAAGACGATCGGCCAGGGGAGTGCGCCCATCTTGAGGGCGGTGTAGGCCGAGCTTGCCGTGATGATCACGCAGCCAAGGACGCCGATGACGACGCCGCGCAGCGTGAGTTGCCCGCGCATCGAGGCGCGGTTCGAGGGATTGCTCATATAAAACTCCTTTGCGTATATCCGCTTCCCCCGGGAGCGCCGCTACGGATACGGTGCGGGAAGTCGGGTTACCAAGGGCCGTCGCGTGAGCTCGCAAACGACCGCGCACCAGTATAACCGCAAGGTAGTCATTTTGGGACGGCTGGTTTAGGTAGGCGATATACTGCTGGACAGACGAAAGGAGCGCCGACGATGCTTAATGGGTGCGCATATATATTGACGGTCGACGTGGGCAACACGTTCATTCGCTTTGGCCTGTTTGCCGAGGATTCGGCCGCGGCGCAGGAATGTCCGCTTGCGACATGCGAGATCACGACGCCGTCGAGCATTACGGCCGACGAAGCGCGTATGCGTCTCGCTCAAGTCATGGCCGCGCTGGCGGCCGATGCGGGCATGCCCGGCGCGCTCGTTCCCGCAGCTGCAGTCCTGAGTTGCGTGGTGCCGGCGCTCGAGCGTCCGTGGAAGGCGGCACTTTTTCGCACCTGCACGGGGCGCGTGCTCACCGTGGGGCCGGGCCTCAAGACCGGCATGCCCGTCCGCTACGACGACCCGGCCGAGATCGGCCCCGACCGCATTGCCGACGCCGTGGCGGCCCGTGCCGTCTACGGCTCTCCGTGCATCGTGATCGACTTGGGTACCACGACCAATATCGAGGTCATCGACGCGCGCGGCACCTTTGTGGGCGGCGTCATCGCGCCGGGTCTGGCGCTTGGCGCCCGCTCGCTCTCGGCCGCTGCGGCGCGCCTACCCCAGGTTGAGCCCTCGGCACCCACGCATGTCATCGGCCGCAACACGCGCGAGGCGATGCGCTCGGGCGTGGTCTTGGGCGAGGTGGCCCGCATCGACGGTATGCTCGACATGGTGCTTGCCGAGATGCGTGCGACCAAGGCCGCGGGGGAGGGCGACGTGCCCATCGTCATTACCGGCGACGATGCCGAGGCACTCGCGTCGCTGGTCGGCCACAGCCTGACGGTAGATGACGCACTGACGCTGCGGGGTCTCGCCGAGCTCTACCGCATCAACCAAAAGCCCCGCCGCGTGTAAAAGTGAGGGCGCCGGTGGGACAAACGCCCCCACCTTTCACCTGCTACAATGGGTCAAACTATTGCGATTACGGAGGTGTCTGCCATGTCGGACGATCTTCATCAAACTTCGTCAGGCAAGCGCCTGGACGTCATTAGCTGGGACGAGTTCTTTATGAGCGTGGCCATCGCCGCACAGCGCCGCAGCAAGGACCCCAACACGCAGGTGGGTGCGTGCATCGCCAGCACCAACCACCGTATCCTTTCGGTGGGCTACAACGGTACGCCCTCGGCGCTCAACGACGACTTTTTCCCGTGGGGTACGAGCGACGACCCGCTGCAGGACAAGCACAACTACGTGGTCCATGCCGAGGCCAACGCCGTGCTCAACTACCGTGGCTCGCTCAAGGACCTCGAGGGTTCCACGGTCTACGTCACGCTGTTCCCGTGCCACGACTGCGCCAAGATTTTGGCGCAGGTGGGTGTGGGCGAGGTTGTCTACCTGGACAACAAGTACGCCGACACCGATGATGGACGCATCAGCCGCCGCATCCTCGACTCCTGTGGCATCAGCTACCGCCAAGTTATCGTCGATGTACACATTGGCACTGGGGAACAGGCTCAGCAGTAGCAGCAGCCTGTGTTAGCGTCGGGCGCCGGCAAAAGCAGCTAAAAGAGCCCCGTCCCAAATTGACTGCTCGTGAAAGTCGTGTCCGCGCGCATGGATGGCTCGTGAGCGGGTACATGGCTGTAGTAACATAGCCCCTGTCCGCGGGCGTGCCCGCGTTATTGTGAGAAAGGAGCCCCTGTGGCTGTTAACGAAGAGCTGCTTAAGAAGGTTCTTGAGGAGATCCGCCCCAACCTGCAGGCTGACGGCGGCGATATGGAGTATATGGGTGTTGACGACGAGGGCGTCGTCAAACTGGAGCTGCAGGGTGCCTGCGCCGGCTGCCCTATGAGCGCGCTGACCCTGTCCATGGGTATCGAGCGTATCCTCAAGGAGCATGTGCCCGGCGTTACCCGTGTCGAGCAGGTTAATGCCTCCGGCGAGACCGACGACCTGTACGACGAGTACGCGCCGTTCTAAGATGCGAAAGCTGCGGACGGCATACTCCGCATAGACGTTACGCCCAAATATGCGGCCGCGAGCGCAAGGCCCGCGGCCGCATTTGTATGTAGGGAGTAGGAGGGTCGACATGCTCAACGACTTCTACCATATGCTTGATCCCGTCGCGATTTCGGCGGGGCCCATCACGATTTACTGGTATGGTCTGGCCTATGTGGTCGGTGCCCTGCTCACGGCGGTCGTCATGTACCGCACGCAGCGTCGCTGGGGCTTTAGCATCACGATTGACGACCTGACGAGTGTCGTGGTCGGCGTGGTCTTTGGCCTTATCATTGGCGCCCGTCTGTTCTACGTCATCTTTTACGGCGACGGCTACTACTGGGCGCACCCGCTCGAGATCTTTGCCACCAACGAGGGCGGCATGAGCTTCCACGGTGGCCTGGTCGGCGGCATCTTGGGCGGCATCATCGTGTGCCGCATGTATAAGCTCGATGCATGGACTCTGGCAGACCTTGCCGTCATCGGCGCGCCGCTGGCCTTGTGTCTGGGCCGTTGTGCCAACTTTGTCAACGGTGAGCTGTGGGGCAAGCCGACCGATCTGCCCTGGGGTGTGGTCTTTGGCGGGACTGCGGGCGATATGCCGCGTCACCCCTCCCAACTCTACGAGGCATTTCTTGAGGGCATTGTGCTCTTCTGCATCCTGCAGGTGCTCAGCCGCAAAAAGCCGCTACTGCCCCAGGGCACGTTTATGGGCGTGTTTGTGATGGGTTACGGCATCGTCCGCTTCCTCGTCGAGTTCGTGCGCGTGCCCGACGCCCAGCTTGGCTATCTGCTGGGCGGCGTCATCACGATGGGTCAGCTGCTGAGCCTTCCGCTCGTTATTGCGGGCCTGGCGCTCATCATCTTCGCCCGACACCGCAATCGCCCCCAGCGCATCTACCTCGACGCTTAACCACCACATACGACCACAAAGGGGGCAGGCACCTTTGTGGTGGTTTGCTGGGCAATGATGACAGAACCGTAACGTTTCCCCAGATAAAACCTGCCAAAATAAACCTGTCCCTTTTTGGCAGGTTTCTAGAAAGGCTTTCGGACTGTGAAGGATTCCGATCTCTCCACAACGGCTGCGCGCGACGCGGCCCGCATCGTCTGGTTTAAGCGCTACCCCGCCAAGCAGACGCTCATCGCATTTCTGCTCGCGCTGTTGGCGACCACGGCGTTTTCCATCGATCCCGCCCCGGTGTCGAGCAACGCAGTCTTGGCGATTGACCCCAAAGCCTCGGGCATGCTGTACGTGTGCTACGAGGTGCTCCTCTCGTTTGCCGGCCATACCGACGCGGTCATGCTGCTTGCGCTTGCCTGCCTGCTCACGCTGCCGTTTCGCTACGTATTCTTTGGCCGTGGCGACACCTGGCGCCCGTCGATCATTCTGCCGTCGCTGTTTTTCGCCATCTGCATGGTGTTCGGCCGCAGCTACGACCTCACCGACTCGGCCGAGATTGTTCTTGGCGACAAGGCCCGCATCATCTGTGCCTGGATTGGCGGCGCGGGCTGGATGCTCTTGGCGATCGTTGCCTTCTACCTGGCTTTTGAGTGTCTAGATTGGCTGAGCTCTCGGCGCATTCCGTTTTCCGAAGCGCACTTTGGCCGCGTATGGCGTGTGGCTTACGCCGTGCTCTCGGCCCATCCCTTTGCCGGGCCCTTCCTGGTGCTTATGATCGCCTGGGCGCCCACGCTCATCGCTTCGCTGCCCGGCCTTTTTATGGGAGATACGGGTGCGCAGATTCGCCAGTGGTTCAACTATCCCAACGGCACGAGCGACTACCTGCGCCTACTCAACCCCAATGTCCTGCTCAACGGGCATCACCCGGTCGTGCACACGGCCATTATCGGCTCGTGCGTTCAACTGGGGCTTTCGCTGTTCAGCAGCGCTAACGCGGGCCTCATCATCTATACCTGCGCTCAATTTGTCATCACGGCTGCCTGCATGGCCTATTCCATTTCGTCGCTGCGCAAACTGGGCGTGAGCCTGCCGGTTCGCGGTACGATCCTGCTGTTCTTTGCGTTTATGCCGATGTTCTCTAACTACGCGGCCCTGCTCACCAAAGACGTGCTCTTTGCCGACGCGTTTTTGGTGCTGCTGGTACAGACCGTCAAGCTCGTGGCATGTGGCTTGCCCCGTCGTGATGCCAATGTCGAGCGGGCGGGCGAGAAAGCCCCCGTGCTCTTTGCGCGCCACGACTGGCTGTTGCTTGCGCTGGCTGCCATGGGTTCCACGTTTTTGCGCAATGGCGGTCTGGTCTTTCCGTTGGCGGCCTGCGTGATTGCGGCGGCGTTTTGCGCATGGGATGTACATGTCGCCCGTCGTGCGGCTAAGCAGACGGGCACCGCGGTCTCATGCGCCACGCCGCGCTTCCGCTGGGTTGGCGTCCTCGCGGTGCTCGCACTCTGCCTTGCCTCTAATATGTACTTCACCAAGGTCTTTATGCCGACGCACGACATCACGCCTGGTTCCAAGCGCGAAATCCTCTCGATTCCGTTCCAACAGACGGCTCGTTTCGTCCAAAAGCACGACGGCCTCAACTCGGGCGTCAACCCCACGGTAAAGGAGGACGGCACCATCGTGGAGGCTCCTTGCGACGGCTTGGTGACCGACGAGGAGCGCGCCGTGATCGACCGGGTGCTCAAGTACGAGAATCTGGGCCGCCGTTACAACCCGGATAAGTCGGATGCCGTCAAGAACTGCTTTAACGAGTACGCCTCGCAGGAGGACATCAAGGCCTATTTTGAGGTCTGGGCGCAGATGTTCAAAAAGGATCCCGAGTGCTATATCTCGGCGCTCATCAATAACTATTACGGCTACTTTTATCCGAGCGCGCGCGATGCCTGGGTCTACAGCACGGCGCGTAGTGCCGAGATCATGGCGCGTCCCGACAACCTCAAGTACTTCGACTTCCATCCGGTTGACAGCAACGTGGTGCGCTGGTGCGACCACCTGATCAATCTGTACCGTGTGGCGGTGCAGCGCATCCCGTTTATTTCGCTCACCATGAGCTCGGCCACCTATGTGTGGATTATGATCGCCGTGGTGGTCTACCTGCTGCGTCGTCATTCATGGCGTGCGCTGGCGATCTGGGTGCCGCTGTTGGGCGTGCTCGCCGTGTGCCTGATTGGTCCGTGCAACGGCTCGACCTACATGCGCTACCTGTATCCGGTCATCGCCTGCATGCCCTTCGCCATCGGCGCCACCGTCACCCGCAGTGACTTCCTCTGGTCCTAACCTGGTGCATTGGGGTCAGGTTTCTTTGCTGCACCAAAGGGGCCATCATCACGACGCCTTCATTTTGGGGTTTATCTTGCAGGCCAGTAGGTATATCATAACGACGTTTGTTTATATTGCCCGAGCATCTGCGCTGGGCTTTAGGTCGAAACCGATAGGAGACACGTATGTCCGGACACTCTAAGTGGGCCACAACCAAGCATCGTAAGGGCGCGCAGGACGCCAAGCGTTCCGCCCTCTTCTCCAAGCTCAGCCGCAACATCACCGTTGCTGCCCGTCTCGGCGGCGACCCGCTGCCCGAGAACAACGCCAGCCTCGCCGCCGCCGTTGCCAAGGCCAAGGCTCAGTCCATGCCTAAGGACAAGATCAAGTCCGCTATCGACAAGGCTTTTGGTTCGGGTGCTGACGCCGCCGTCTACGAGAACATCGTGTACGAGGGCTACGGTCCCGCCGGTGTTGCCGTCTACGTCGACTGCCTGACCGACAACCGCAACCGTACCGCCGCTGATGTCCGTTCCGCCTTCTCCCACGCTGGTGGCAACCTGGGCACCTCCGGCTCCGTCGCCTTCCAGTTTGAGCGCAAGGGCCAGATCGTCGTCGCCAAGGAGATCCTGGACGAGAACGCCAAGAAGGAGACCATGATCGCCAACGGTGCTGCCGGTGACGAGGATGAGTTCATGATGGCCATCGCCGAGGCCGGTGGCGAGGATTACGAGGATGCCGGCGAGGAGTGGATCGTCTGGACTGCTGCCAACGACGTCATGGCTGTCTCCAAGGCGCTCGAGGAGCAGGGCGTCCAGGTCAAGGGTTCCGAGACCACCATGGTCCCGACCACCCCGACCGAGGTCTCTGGTACCGACGCCAAGAAGGTCCAGCGCCTCATCGACCGTCTTGAGGAGCTCGATGACGTCCAGGATGTTTACAGCACCATGGACATGACCGACGAGGTCATCGCTGCCCTCGAGGAGGAGTAGCGCTCGCACGGGTTAAGCCGTGCATATCTGGGCATAATGAAGCGAGCATGCAAGCCTCGTGGAATAGATGAGCCGGATCCGCGTGCGTAGAGCACCGGACCCGGCTCTTTTATAATGATGCGAACCGTTCTGCATTTCGAGAGCCGAGATTTGAAGGGAGCGCCGCGTGCGCGTACTCAAACGAGCCCTAGCAATCGTGTACCTTGCCGCCACCATCGTGGCGCTGGGTACACTTGTCTGCCAGTTTTGGGGGCCGTATACGTATCGCTTTATGTTGCTGATGCGCGACCCCATGCCGCGCATCGTCGTGACGGTGTGCGCCGGCGTCGTGGCGCTTGGCGTACTGCTGAGCTTTTTCCGCCTGATGTTCGCCCGTCGCGAGCCGTCCTGCGTGCATCCGGCGGGGGAGCGCAATATCGAGGTTACCCTTGCGGCGCTTTCTTCGTGCGCCAGGGCTGCTGCCGAGCGCGACGACCGCGTGATGGTTGAGCATATCGAGGCCCGCGTCCAAGGCTCCGACGATTCGCACGTCCGTTTTAAGGTCGAGGCCATCGCGCTCGATGATAAGGACGTTGCCGCTCTTGCCACCTCGATGCAGCAGCGCATCGAGAAGGCCTGCGACACCATGCTCGGCACGCCGGGTACGACCGCGCGTGTCCGTTTTTTGCCGTCCAAGACTACCGTCCAGACCGTGGAGGTTTCCGGTGATTGATACCAATCAAGATAAGACCGCTCGTACGCCGCGCCTGACGATTGACCAGAGCGCTACGCCGGCGAGCGAACCTGTTGATTCCAAAGCAGAGGCAACCGAGTTACAAGACGCGGCAGCCGCGGATTTTGACGAGGCTATGGGTCTCATCAAGGGTACGGGCGCTGCCATCTGGAGCTATGCTGTGCGTCATCCCAACACCACGCTCGGTGCCGTCGCCGGCTTTATCCTCGCCGTGTTGGTGCTCACGCTCGGCCTGTGGGATACGCTCGTCATTGCATTCTTCGTGCTGATCGGCGCTGTGATCGGTCAAATTCGCGACGGCGAGAACGGGATCGTCAACTTCTTCGGCCGTCTGTTTAGCGGCCGCTAATATGTATTCGACTGTCGCATCCGCGGCAGGCATAAGGAGGAACCATGGCTTTTAATACGAAGGTCGATGTAGCCGATACCGAGCTCGAGGAGAACGAGGCGGTCGTCGCCGAAGCTGAGGATGTGACGCTCGAGGACGAGGCTCTCGTCGAGGCCGAGTCCGATACGGATGAGGACGACGAGGAAGCAGACGAGTCCGAGGACTCGCTGACCTATTCCAACGGCGTGATCGAGAAGATCGTTGCCATGGCCACTCGCGAGGTTCCGCACGTTCTGGGCATGAAGGGTAACCTCATGCACTTTGTGCAGGAGCAGTTTGGTGCCGAGAATCTGACCAAGGGCGTGACGGTCGAGGTCACCGATGACAATCGCGTGGTCGTCAACATCTCCGTCATCATCGAGTACGGCGCCTATGCGCCCGCGATTTTCGACGATGTCAAGGCACGTGTCACCGAGCGCCTTGCCGCGATGACCGGCCTTGAGGTGGCGGGCGTCAACCTGCGCATCGAGGATGTCATCACCCCCGAGGAGTACGAGCACCGCACCAGCCAGCACGAATAACCTTTCAAAAGGGGACAGGTTTGTTTTGGCAGGTTTTATCTGCGAAAACATTAAACGGCCGACCGCGCAAGCAAAAGCGTGGCCGGCCGTTTTTGTACGCTCCCGATATAGTTATACCGCTCGTCTAACTAAGGGTTGCAATCCCCACGTTCCGCGTTACTCTAATGGGCGCATTGTTTCCAAATTGTTAGCGAGGGGTTGCCGTAATGGCCGACGAGCACGAAACAGAAAGCAAGGCATGGGCAATTGAGGCCGCTGCGGCAGAGGCGGCGTCGCGTGCTGCCGAGGAGGTGCATCGTCCTCCCGTAGTGCCGATGGAGCGCGTGGTCGATCGCGATGTTATCGAGCGGGGCGAGCGCGCTGGTCGCAAGCGCAGCCAGGAGCCGGGCTTTCCGCGCTTTTTTGCCGAGCTCAATTTGGGCCTGATCCTCACGGCCTTTGCCATCGTCGCGTTTAAAACCCCTAATCACTTTGCTTTTGGCGGCACCTCGGGCGTGTCGGTCATTCTGTCCACGCTGTTCCCGACCCTGCCCGTCGGCGTCTTTATGTGGATTATCAATGCGGTCCTGGTCGTTCTGGGCTTTATCTTTTTGGAGCGCAAGGCAATCCTGTGGAGTGTCTTTGCCTCGTTTGCGCTGTCCGCCTATGTTTCGCTGTTTGAGCTCTTTATTCCGACCGATGTCTCGATGACGGGCGATATGTGGCTCGACCTGTGCTTTGCCGTGATTCTGCCGGCGCTCGGCAGCGCTATCGTCTTTGATATTGGTGCCTCGACGGGCGGCACGGACATTCTCGCCATGATCCTCAAACGTCGCACGACGCTCGAGATTGGCCGCGCCCTGCTGTTGGTCGATATCGGCATTGTGACCATCGCGGCCTTCTTGTACGGCCCGCGCGTCGGTCTGTATTGCGTGCTTGGCCTGTTTGCCAAGACGCTCGTGGTCGACAAGGCCATCGAGAGCATTCACCTGCGCAAAGTCTGCACGGTCATTTGCTCCGAGCCCCTTAAGGTCGAGGAGTTTATCGTCAAACATCTCAACCGCACGGCGACTATCAGCCGCGGCTACGGCGCCTTCTCGGGCAAGTGCGTGACGGTGATCATGAGCGTGCTGAGTCGTCGCGAGGCCGTGCAGCTGCGTCGCTACGCTCGCGAGATCGATCCGGGTGCCTTTATCACGATCGTCGACAGCTCCGAGATCGTCGGCAAGGGTTTCCGCGGAACGAACTAACGCGGTCGAGCTTATCAAACAATCGAATAGCGCCCTGCGCATTGCAAATGCGTCATGTTGGAGTATTTGTCCCCACATTGGGTGATAATGATGCCAAAGACATCGTTTGCGATCCAGATGATTCGCTCAAGATACGAAGGGATGATCTCGATGTTCTGTTCGCAGTGTGGTGCCCCCATGGGCGACAACGATAAGTTCTGTGGTGCGTGTGGTGCCCCCAATGCCGGTGCCGCAGCCTCTGCCCCTCAGGGTCAGCCCCAGCAGTTTGTTCCGCAACCGCCCGTGGCGAATGCGTCCAAGGGCTGTGTGGCTCAGGCGTTTGAGGACATGACCAAGACGCCGGGCGTGCTGCAGCGCGTGTGCCAGATCGCCTTTTTGCCGGCGCTGATTTGTGTTGTGTCGGTGCTCGTGCTGTTCATTCCCGTTATCGGCGGTATCGCGGCTGCCATCGGCTTTTTGGCAGCTTGCATTGCGAGCGTGTGTGGTTCCGGCTTTGGTATTGAGTGGGGTCGCGATCTGTCGCTCAAGGTTGATGACGGTATGGATCGTCCACTCATGCGTTCCACGTCGTTTGGCCTCGGAGTCTTTTCGAGCGTTATCTCGGTCGTGCTCGAGGTTATCGCTGCCATTCCCGTTATCGGTGTAGTGCTTTCGCTGGTGGAGAGCGTGGTAATTGGCGCCGCGGGCTCGTATTCGTATTACGGCTCTTATGCACTCGAGGCAGCGCTGTTCGGCTCGCTTGGCCTGCTTGTCCTGGCTATGATTGCCACGGCGGTCTTGGGGGTCTTCTTTAAGATGTTCGCCGACATTGCCGTGATGCACTTTGCGGTGACCGGTCGTGTCGAGAGCGCGTTTTCGCTCGATAAGGTCTGGGCGGCCTTTAAGCACAACAAGACCAAACTGTTCTGCGCTTCGTTCCTTCCCGAGTTTTTGACGGGCCTGGTCGCCAACGTTGTCACCTGGATCCTGACGTTCGTCTTTGGCACCATTGCCTCTGTCGGTATGTATAGCTACTACTACCGTCCTACGGCTATTGAGGCGCTTGTTACCGGCGGTGGCATCACGCTCGTATTGTTCTTGGTGCTGACGGCGTTTGTCACGGTATTCCTCACGGTCTTTGGCAAGATGCTCAAGCACCGTGCCGTTGGCTATTGGGTTGCGCGCTACGCAAGCGAGTGGGCCGACGAGGACAAGGACGACGTCCTGACTTTTGTGCTGCCGTTTGAGAAGAAGTCTGCTCCGGCTGGTTTTAGCGCCGACGCAGCGCCCGTATCCGATTCCGCTGCGGCGCCGGCGCCTGCGCCCGAGCCCGAGCCCGAGCCCGATCCGCAGCCCGAGCCCGAGCCCGAAGAGCC
>DXZP01000004.1:0-93182 GCA_019419605.1 Collinsella sp. | reverse complement strand
GCAGGAGGCCGACGCAATGGTCGCTGCCGACTGCCCGGTCATCCCGATTATGTTCTACACGCACACCATCGCCGGCTCCGATCGCATTAAGCACCTCTATGTCGATCCGCAGAAGCACGCCGATCTGGGTACCGCTGAGCTCGCCTAAGAGTTTGCAGCTTCCGTGAGGGTCAAGTATTTACGTAGACCTCATGGGAAACATACAGTTCTCCCTAACCTGGGGTAAACTGGCTGATGGTAATTTTGGGATGCCGGTCTGGCGATCGGCATCCCATTTAGGTTAATCCCTAGATAGGGGAGTGGTATGGGTAAGTACATCGTTAAACGTGTGCTTCAGTTCATCCCGGTGTTTTTGGGCGTTACGCTGATTCTGTTCGCCCTCCAGAATATCGTGCCGGGAGATCCGATCAAGCTGATCGGTGGAGACAAGGCTCTGTCCCCCGAGGTGGAGCTTCAGCTTCGCGTTCGCTATCACCTGGTCCAGACGGACGATGACGGCAACGCGATCCTTGACGAGAACGGCGACCCCGTTCAAACGTCGCTCGTGGACCGTTACTTGTATTACATGAACGGCCTGCTTCATGGCGATCTGGGCAATTCGTATCAGCGCAAGCTGCCGGTTACGGAAATCTTTGCCCAGAAGTATCCGTATACGGTCAAACTTGCCGCGTGCGCCATCGTGCTCGAGGCAATTATGGGTATCGGTGCGGGTATCATTTCGGCGGTAAAGCGTTATTCCTTCTGGGATATTTTGGTAACGCTCACCACGTCGATCCTCGTTGCGGTCCCGGCCTTCTGGCTCGGTATGTTGCTGCAGCTGTTCTTTGGCGTCATCCTCAAGGACGCCACGGGCGGTGCAATCTCCATGCCGATCTCGGGTGCCGGCGGTTCCAGCTCTCAGTATCAGGATTGGATGCACTATGTGCTTCCGACCATTACGCTGGCTTCGGTTTCGACCGCTTATGCTGCGCGCATTATGCGCTCGCAGCTGCTTGACGTCATGAACCAGGATTACATCCGTACGGCAAAGGCCAAGGGTCTCTCCAATCGTGCGATCATCGTCAAGCATGCGCTTAAGAATGCACTCATCCCCGTCGTTACCTATATTGGTGTCGACTTTGGCGGCATGCTTTCGGGCGCCATCCTGACCGAGACGGTCTTCAACTGGCCCGGTATCGGCTATGAGGTCTATCGCGCCATTAGCATGCGTGACTGGCCCATCGTTATGGGCGGCGTTACGCTCATCGTTGTCGTCGTCATGGTGATCAACCTGCTCGTCGACATTAGCTATGCATTCCTCGACCCGCGCATCCGCCTTGGCGGTCCGTCGGATAAGGCCTAAGGGAGGTACGTCTCATGCAGGAAACTGATTCTCAGTCTCAGGAGCAGGCTACCGCCACCAAGGTCGCATCTGCTCCCGCCAAGTCCCGCACGCTGTGGGGCGACGCTTTTAAGCGTCTTCGTAAGAACAAGCTCGCCGTTATCGGTGTCTGCTGGATCATCATCGTCGTTGTGGTTGCCCTGACCGCAGATCTGTGGGCTAAGCCCTGGCTCGGTTCGCCGACGGCTTCCGATTCGACCACCATGGCCGAGACATCGCTACTGGCTCCGTGTGCCGAGCACCCGTTTGGCACCGATGCCCTCGGTCGCGACATTCTCGTCCGCGTTATCTACGGTGCACGCGTTTCGCTTTCTGTCGGTATCATGGCCACCGCCATCTCCACATTGATCGGCCTGGTCATGGGCGCCCTGGCCGGTTTCTACGGCGGCATTTGGGATACGATCATCATGCGCTGTGCGGACATCTTCCTGGCGTTCCCGTACGTGCTGTTCGTTGTCGCCATGATCGCCGTTATCGGCCGTGGTCTTCAGAACGTCTTTATCGCCATCGGCATTCTTGGCTGGCCTTCGATTGCGCGCGTCTTCCGCTCTGCAATCTTGACGGTCAAGGAAAACGACTATGTTGATGCAGCGCGCGCGATGGGTGCATCTGATGCTCGTATCGTCGTGCGTCACATCTTCCCGAACTCCGTCGCCTCCATCGTGGTCTACGCGACCATGAACATTGGTGGCGCCATTCTGACCGAGTCCGCTCTGTCCTTCCTCGGCATGGGCGTTATTCCGCCTACGCCTTCGTGGGGCTCCATGATTCAGGACGGTCAGCAGTATCTTCTGACCGCTCCCTGGATGATGATCATGCCCGGTCTGGCAATTCTCTCGACGGTGCTCGCCTTCACCCTGCTGGGTGACGGTCTGCGCGACGCCCTCGACGTCAAGATGAAGGACGCATAAGGATGAAGAAGAACAAGAACTATGTGGACCTGAAGGACCAGCCGGTTCCTGAGGGCCAGCATCTGCTCGAGGTCGATGACCTTAAGATGTATTTCCACACCGAGGATGGCGTTGTTCGCGCTGTCGACGGTGTCTCCTACACGCTCGATCGCGGCGAAACGCTGGGCGTCGTCGGTGAGTCCGGCTCCGGTAAGTCCGTGACCGCCATGACCATCATGGGCCTCATCTCGATGCCTCCGGGAAAGATCGAGGGCGGTGACGTTCGCTATCGCGGCCGCTCCATCCTCGAAATGACCGAGGAAGAGATGCAGCACATTCGCGGCAACGATATCGCGATGATCTTCCAGGATCCTATGACCTCCTTGAACCCGGTCTATAAGATCGGCAGGCAGGTGGGCGAGGGTCTTCGTCTGCACCGTGGCTACTCCAAGCAGGAGGCGCTCAAGCGTGCCACCGAGCTTTTGGACCTCGTGGGTATCCCCGAGCCCGAGAAGCGCGTCAATGAGTATCCGCACCAGTTCTCTGGCGGTATGCGTCAGCGAGTCATGATTGCCATGGCCCTTGCCTGCGATCCCGATATTCTGATTGCCGACGAGCCCACGACTGCCCTGGACGTTACCATCCAGGCTCAGATTATCGAGCTCATGCAGGAGATGCAGGAGAAGAACGGCAACGCCATCATCATGATTACCCATGACCTGGGTGTTGTCGCCGATATGGCCGATAAGATCATGGTTATGTACGCCGGCCGCCCCGTTGAGTTCGGTACTGCTGAGGAAATCTTCTACGAGAGCCGCCACCCCTACACCTGGGGTCTTATCCGCTCCATCCCGGAGCAGGCAATCGAAGAGAAGAAGCCGCTGACGCCGATTCACGGCAACCCGCCTTCGCTCATGAACCTGCCTGAGGGCTGCGTCTTCTCTCCTCGTTGCCCCTACGCGACGGACAAGTGCCGCAAACAGCGCCCTGAGCGCGTTGTCACCGAGTCCGGTCACTATTCTGCGTGCCACTATTCCGGTGACCCCGAGTTCCTCAAGAACGCTCCTGAGACGTCCCGTACGCGCAAGGATTCCAAGAAGGGAGGCGAGGCGTAAATGGCAGACAATAACGAGCGCACTCCACTGCTGAAGGTCGAACACCTCTCCAAGGAGTTTCCCGCAGAGTCCGGCATGTTCGCCAAGCGTTTTTCCAAGCGCGTCGTCTCTGCTGTAAACGACATCTCTTTTGAGATTTATCCTGGCGAGACCTTTGGTCTGGTTGGCGAGTCTGGTTGCGGTAAATCCACCACGGGCCGCACTATCATGCGTCTGACCAAGCCGACCGCCGGCAAGGTGTTCTTCCAGGGCAAAGATGTTGCCGAGATGAGCAAGCATGAGATCAAGGACATGCGTCGTGAGATGCAGTTTATCTTCCAGGATCCTTATGCTTCGCTCAACCCTCGTATGACCATCGGTGAGATTGTCTCCGAGCCCATGACCATTCATGGTGTAGGTACCAAGGAGGAGCGCATTGAGCGCGTCCGTGAGCTTCTCGACGTCGTTGGACTGAACCCCGAGCACATCAACCGCTATCCGCATGAGTTCTCGGGCGGCCAGCGTCAGCGTGTCGGTATTGCCCGCGCTTTTGCGCTGAAGCCCAAGCTGATTATCTGTGACGAGCCGGTATCCGCTTTGGATGTGTCCATTCAGGCCCAGGTTCTGAACCTGCTCAAGGAACTGCAGGACAAGTTCGGTACCGCGTATCTGTTTATCGCACACGACCTGTCCGTCGTACAGCACATCTCCGATCGCGTTGCCGTTATGTATCTGGGTAAGATGGTCGAGGTTTCGGACTGGAAGACGCTCTATAGCGAGCCTCACCATCCGTACACGCAGTCGCTGCTGTCTGCCGTGCCGGTTCCCGATCCGGATATCCAGAAGACCCGTAAGCGCATCATCCTCGCTGGCGATCCGCCGTCGCCGCTGGATCCGCCGACCGGCTGCCGTTTCCACACGCGCTGCCCGATCGCTCAGAGTATCTGCTCCGAGAAGCTGCCTGAGTTTAAGGAAGTCGCACCGGGTCACTGCTGCGCCTGTCACTTCGCGGAGCCGTTCCCGATCAAGGAATCGCACATCGACCTGTAGTCGGTTGTTCTCGTCCGGGCCCGCCCTGGTGTTACTTTTCAGAACGTCCTCGGACATGCAAGAAACCCCCGCTGCGCACTTCGTGCGGCGGGGGTTTCTTGCGTCCTGCGGAGTGTTCTGAAAAGTAACACCAGGGCGGGCCCTACGTTAACTCGGCAGGGGGAGTGCGATTCCCTGATCGCTCGCTTAATCTGATAGGGAATTGTGTGAGGCCGGAGCCTTGGCTCCGGCCTCCCCATATAAGGGCTCGGCAAAGCCGGGCCACCAAATTTGCATCAGCCCCCAGAACATGTTTGAGAACGGTGCCTGGAGTACGTGGACGTAGGGCCGGAACGGGGTCAGCTTCCCAACGCATTCCGCAGGGGACGGTACATTTTGTAGCGCGAAGCGCGAATCAAAATGTACCGCATGCCCGAGGACGCGTTGGGAAGCTGACCCCGTTCCGGCCCGGACATACGGATCTACCTGCACATTTACAAATTCGTAAACTTTTTTGAAAAAAGTGCTTGCGCAGTTCTCGAAACATAGGTTATTATCTTCCTCGTTGAACGCGCGGGTTCAACAAAGCGAACCGCGAATCAACAACATAGCATGTCGGAGTGGCGGAATTGGCAGACGCGCTAGCTTGAGGTGCTAGTGACCGCTTTTTGGTCATGCGGGTTCAAGTCCCGCCTCCGACACCATCGCATTTGAGAAGCCTCTTCGGAGGCTTTTTTGTTACCGATAGACGGTGAGGTTCACGATGGAAACGCTTGAGCGCAATGAGTGGGCGGACGTTGCCCAATTGGTCGAGATCACGAGCGATGCTGTCATTATCTGCGAGCTCGACGGAACCATTTTGCATGTAAATAATCGCTTGCTCGACTTGATGTGCGAGGAGCGTTCCGATGTGATCAACGGGGACGTTAAAGACCTCTTGTACTCGTCGGCTTTTGAACGCGCGACAGAGCATCGGCTTCCTTTTGAGACCAATGGAACAAAGAGCGAGTTGATGCTCAAGTTAAGTGACGGATCGTTTATTCCCGTCCTGGTTTGTGCCGGCTCGGTTACGCCGCCTCGAATCTTTGGCCGCCGTGCGCCGCGCGTTCTGGTGGCACTCCATAGCATCGAAGAACAGTATTCGCACGACCGTCAGCTCAAGCGTGCGCTTTCGGAGCTTAGAGTGGCGAATAAGCGTCTCTCGGGTACATTGTCGGTCATTATGAGCACGGTGGGCTCCGATGAGCTGCCCAGTTTGTTAGATATCGTTTTGAACCAGCTTGTAGGAACGCTCGATGCTTCGGGTGCCGCTATCTATTTTTCTGAGAGCGGCGGTTTTAAGCTTCGCGGTGTCTCCAAGGAGCTGCACGACAGCTACCTGCCCGAGTTTTTGCCGTATGGCGCTGGCATTCCGACGTATGTTCTTCGCGAGTCGCGTGCCTGTCGCTTGTCGATTCAACAGGACCTTGAGGGTGATAGGGCTGCCTCCGGTATGTTCATGGACCTGGACAATCGTTCTAAGCACCTGTTGCGCGTGCAGGATATGCCTCCGTACCGCAGCGAGATCTGTCTTCCCGTTTTTTACGGTACGCAGATCCTTGGCGTGCTGGAAGTTGGTTGGAAGCGCCCTCAGGCACCGCTCGCCTATGACGTTAATGTACTCGAGGTCATTTGCGATTACCTGTCTATCCAGCTGGTCGGCATGGCATCGAGCCTTCGCTCTCGTCGCACGGCCGAGCTTGGCCGCTCGCTCAATGTCTTACGTGATGAGTTGTTTACCTTTCTAGACGATTCCGCCGCGGCTACCCAGGCTATATCGTCCGAGATTTGCAATATGCTCAACTGTCATTTTTGCCCTGTTGAGTATGACGCCAGTCTGGGCTCCTATGTCATAGATTTTGAAGGCGGCAGTCGCGTTGCTTTGCCGGACGATCCCGAGAAACTTTTCTTTTCCACGACGGCGCCAGCGGCACGTTTGGGGGTTGGCTCTGATGGCTTTGAGGCGTCTGTTTTGGGCGGCACGAGTGCCGAGGATCTTAAACACGTCCGTATAACTCGCGTTGACGAATCGATGCCTATGGGAGGCTGGCTTAGGGCGCATGGTCTGCCTTGCCAGGGTCTCTACGTCGACACCGGCATCGAGGCGGGGCGCCCGCGCTCTGAGGGTGATGGCAAACACAGCAACGACGCGATCGTTCCTGCTTCTGTTGCGAAAGGCCCGACGACGCGCGCGCTTCTGCTTCGTGACGGTAGTCAAGAGCCGATTGATGACCTTGAATATGACTACTTGGTGCACTTGGCGCATGACTTTGAACTGATCTACGAGGGCGAATCTCAAAAGCGCGAGGAGCGCCATATCGCTCAGACCCTCCAGATTGGCATGAGAAATTCGCTTGGTGACGTTCCGGGTATCGCGACCGATTCGGTATACCTTTCGGCAACGAATTCGGCGTTGGTTGGCGGCGACTTCTATACTCTTGTCCGTCTTCCCGACGATTGCGCCGTCATGATTCTGGGTGATGTGTCTGGCAAAGGAATCGAGGCGGCGTCGATGTCAGCGCTCGTCAAGACGGCGCTGACGGCCTATGCCTGGGAGGGTGCTGGGCCCGCCCGTATGGCCCGCTCGCTCAATAGCATGCTCATGGGCTTTTCGAGGGTCGAGACGTTTGTGACGGCGTTTATCGCCAAGATCGATCTTAAAGCGGGTCGCGCTACCTACTGCTCTGCGGGACATCCTCCCACTATGGTCATTAGACCGTCGTCGACGCCGCTTGGCGGCGGAGAAACCCGAGGGGGAGAAGTGGAGCTCCTTGGGTGCCAATCGGGCGTGATCGGTGCCTTTGAGAGCATGGTGTACGAGACAGGCGTGTTTACGTTCGCTCCTGGTGACATGCTATTCATGTATACCGACGGAGCAATCGAAGCACGTGATCGCTCGGGTGCTTTCTTTGGCGAGCAGCGCCTTCGTGACCTTTTGCTCTCTGTCTCGGGTGAGGGTGTATCGGGAATCTGCGGTAAGGTCTTGGGAGAGCTTGACCGCTTTACCGAGTCGGCGCTGGACGATGACATTGCGCTGGTTTCCCTTGAGTTTTTACGGGGTCGATCGTAGACCGCGATACTTGACGGGCAAAATCTGCGCAGCTGCAGATATGTATGCATCGAGCGAGCTCTTTTGGGGAACCATGGTCGTATGAATGAGTGGAATGACATAGCGGTTTTGACGCCACCGGGTGATGTCGACATCGCCTCGGTGTCCGTGCTGCGCCGACGGTTGGATAATCTGATCGACCGGGGCGTGCGTCGCGTTGTCATCAATTGCCAGGCCGTGGGCTTTATCGACTCGACGGGTTTGGCGTTTTTGCTTACACGTGCCAGAGAGCTCATGAGGCGAGAGGGCCTGCTTTCGCTCGTTAACGCCTCCGATGAGGTCATTCGCTTTTTGGAGATTGCCCGACTTGTCGACATCCTTCATGTTGCGGGTCCGGCGCGTGAGTCGATTCCCGCTATTCCGGTGGGAGAGTTGCCACGATGGAGCAAGAGCGTCGAGGTCCGACAGGGTATCGAGAATCTTCCATACTATCGACATCGCATCGCCGAACTCCTTGAATCGCTTCCGTTGCGCCGCGACGAGCGCTACGATGTCGCGTTGGCGTCGGGGGAGGCGCTGGGTAATGCCTATGACCATGCGGGCGGTATCGGGTGCGTCCTGACGGTTCAGGCCTATGGCGATCGCGTCGTGGTTGAGGTGCTTGATCGGGGTGCCGGCTATTCTATCGATGGAGCGAGCGAACCGGTCGCATCTGAGGAACGCGGCCGTGGTATCAAGCTTATGCGTATGCTTGTCGATAACGTGGAGGTTGCTCGTCGCACAGACGGCACCGGCACGCGCGTGCAGATGGTGAAGCTATTTAGCGGAGCACTGGAATCGCGTGCCTAGCCAATCGCTTTAGCGCGTTTAGCCACCAAGAACACGCGGCCGGCAACTTTTTTGAAAAAAGTACTTGCGTCTTTTGGATAACTCGCGTAAATTAATAACCCGCAAGCGGACATGGCTCAGTTGGTAGAGCACAACCTTGCCAAGGTTGGGGTCGCGGGTTCGAGCCCCGTTGTCCGCTCCATTGCATTTCCGGACCGTTTAGGCGGTCCTTTTTCGGCGAAGTGGCCAAGTGGTAAGGCAGAGGCCTGCAAAGCCTTTACCCCCGGTTCGAATCCGGGCTTCGCCTCCAGGCAACATCCGGGCGCTCCGGCGCCCGTTTTGTTTTACATATGCGGACATGGCTCAGTTGGTAGAGCACAACCTTGCCAAGGTTGGGGTCGCGGGTTCGAGCCCCGTTGTCCGCTCCAAACGCAGCAGCCCGACTACCACGGTAGCCGGGCCTTTTCGTACCCATCGCATGGGCTCGAACCCGAGAGGGAGCGAGCGTTAAGCAAACGCGGAGCGTTTGTAGCGAGCTGGCGAGGTCGCCGGCAGGTGGCCGAAGTCGGTGCGGATCCGCGAAGCGGATACGCGGACGCCCCGTTGTCCGCTCCAACTATCTTACGCGGTTCTAACGAACCGCGTTTTTTGTTGACGCTGCGCGAGCCCCGGGCACCCCATCTTGCCCCCTCAATCGTCGGTCGCGTACATAAAGTACGCTTCCCTCCTCTTTCGCGGCAACCTGGGGCACCCGGAGCCCGCTCGCTGTTGTGGCCGGGGGAGTGAGTCTTCCGTTCTTTTCACTAATCGATCGATTCGTCCCAGGAGGCTCGAGCCCGAGAGGGAGCGAGCGTTTTGGGGTGTGGCTGTGGCGTTGTTTGCCTCGAATGACAGCTTTGGGCGTATCATCGTGGGCATCTCGCAAAACCTCGTTGCAAGGGAGGCTCACCCCATGGCTGCAGAAAAGTCCTCTTCGCGCTCATGGATGTCCGATGCCGCGATCTATCAGATCTACCCGCGTTCGTTTAAGGATTCGACCGGTTCGGGTCTGGGCGATATCGCGGGCATTACCCAGCAGATGGACTATCTTGAGCGGCTGGGCATCGAGGCCATCTGGCTGAGCCCGTTTTACCCTTCGCCTCTTGTCGATGGCGGCTATGATGTGGCGGACTACTGCGATGTCGACCCACGTCTCGGCTCGCTTGACGACTTCGATGACATGATCGCTGCGGCTCACGCGCGCGGCATCAAGGTCATCGTCGATATCGTGCCCAACCATTCATCCAACCAGCACCCCTGGTTCAAAGCCGCTCTTGCCGCCGGCCCCGGATCGCCCGAGCGCGCCCGTTATATCTTCCGCGATGGTCGCGGCGAGCATGGCGAGCTGCCTCCCACCAATTGGAATGCCAACTTTGGCGGCCCCGCCTGGACGCGTGTTGCGGACGGTCAATGGTATCTGCACATGTTTACGCCCGAGCAGCCGGACTTTGACTGGTCATGCCCCGAGGTTCACGCGTTCTTTTGCGACGTCCTGGCGTTTTGGAGCGATCGAGGCGTCGATGGCTTTCGCATCGATGTGGCGCACGGTCTCGCCAAGGATCTCGACCGCGATGACCTCGACCGGTGGCATCTCGCCGAGGGCGATGACATGGTTGACGACGGCGCCCATCCGCTGTGGGACCGCAACGAGGTCCACGAGATCTATCGCGAGTGGCGCCGCGTGTTCGACCGCTATAGTCCGCCGCGCAGCGCCGTTGCCGAGGCGTGGGTGCTGCCTGAGCGCCAGTATCTCTATGCGCGTCCCAGCGAGCTTGGCCAGACATTCAACTTTGAGTTTGCCAAGGCCACTTGGACCTATGATGACATGCACGCTGCAATCGAGGAGGGCTTGAAGGCAGCTATCGAATCCGATTCCGCCTCGACCTGGGTACTCTCCAACCACGACGTGCCGCGCGTGGCGACGCGCTATGCCCTGCCGCAAATCAAGGCGACGCGCTACCACCAGATTGCGCTCGACTGGCTCTTACGCGACGGGTCGTCTTATGACGAGGACCGTGAACTCGGCGAGCGCCGCGCGCGGGCGGCCCTTTTGCTTGAACTGGCGCTTCCGGGCTCGGCATACGTGTATCAGGGTGAGGAGCTCGGTCTTTTTGAGGTGGCTGATATCCCGTGGACTGCACTCGAAGATCCCAGTGCAACCAATACGCGCGGACCGAAGCGCGAGAAGGGGCGCGACGGCTGTCGTGTGCCCCTGCCGTGGGTAGCGGCGGACGATCCCGCGCAGGGCGGATCGTTTGGGTTTTCGCCGGCGGACGCTGATGCGGCGCCCCATCTGCCGCAGCCTGCATGGTTTTCCGATTATGCTGCCGATAGGGAAGAAACGGACCCGACATCGATGCTTGCGCTCTATCGTGACGCCCTCTGGCTGCGGCGCAAGCTGCGCGGGTGCGCCAACGATCTTGCGTGGCTCGATCTTGACGGGCGCACCGGTCTTGCGGATGGTGCCGAGGGCGCTGAGGGCGGCGTCATCGCCTATCGCCGCGATAACGGCTGGGCGTGCGTGACGAACTTCGGTGCAGCACCCGTGGAGCTGCCGGCGGGCAGGGTCCTGCTCACCTCATCAGCGCTTGCAGACGGCAGACTCGCGCAGGACAGCTCTGCCTGGATCATGCTCGGTGAGATGTAAGGGCCTCTTGCGGCGAGTTTGCGTTTGCCTGCGCCTTCCGTGGTGGCTGATGTCTTCGCGAGGTTCGCGAGGGCGTCGCAAAACTTTTCAAAAAAAGTTCTTGCATAGGATGCGGGCATCACGTAAGATTAATCCTCGTAAGCGGACATGGCTCAGTTGGTAGAGCACAACCTTGCCAAGGTTGGGGTCGCGGGTTCGAGCCCCGTTGTCCGCTCCATTTGGGCGTTTAGCTCAGGGGGAGAGCGCTTCCCTGACACGGAAGAGGTCAGAAGTTCAAATCTTCTAACGCCCACCAAATGTTCGCAGCTCAGAGGCTATGTCCTCTGGGCTGTTTTGTTTTTTGCCACCAAGCGCGCCGCCAAATAAGTCATCAAATATTGATCCAAGGTCCGTACGCGATGGTCTTTGTATCCCGTAGGGGTGCCGGCAGATTGCATGTGTCCTGGCCCATCATGACCGCAACATGTTGGTCAAGCATAATCTTTTGGATTCTTTTGGCGCGAGCAGCTTGGTTTTGGTGCTATTTGGCGGCGGCACGGTTGAGGGGGTTTCAAAACTGCTGTGCAGGTAGTTGGGTTGATAACGTTTTAGCAGTCTGCCAAGAGGCCTTCATTTATAATGCGTCTGCAAATTGACCAATTGCTTTGACCTGCTGAAACACTATATGTTGTGTTTGACCTAAAAAAAGAATACAGGATATAGATGCCTCTTTGTCGTATGATAGATGGCGGACAGAGAACGAGAACCTTATTCGCCCCATTATTTGGATGGATCTTTGAGCCCCTTGATTGGCTGCGAGGATTGTCCGCATGAGGGCCTATGGTTATCGAAAACACAGATTGCGCGACGGCGCCGCAAGACAGGGTAAGCCCTGCCAGGCATCGTTTGGCTCTGAAGCGCAATGAGGCTACGATGCGAAAGAGGCAAGAGGATGAAGATCATCAAGCGCAGCGGCACCGAGGTTACCTTTGACATCGATAAGATCGTCAATGCGATCCGCGCCGCAAACTTGGAGGTCGAGGAAGGCTCTCGCCTTACCGACCGCCAGGTGATCTATGCGGCACAAAACGTCGCCGAGGCATGTGAGAAGGCCGGCCACACCGTATCGGTCGAGGAGATCCAGGATCTGGTCGAGGACGAGATTATGCGTCTCGACTGCTACGAGGTCGCTCGCCACTACATCATCTACCGCTATGTTCAGAGCCTGAAGCGCCAAAAGAACACGACCGATGACAAGATTCTGTCGCTGATTGAGTGCAATAACGAAGAGGTCAAGCAGGAGAACTCCAACAAGAACCCGACCGTCAACTCCGTTCAGCGCGACTACATGGCCGGCGAGATCTCCAAGGACCTGACGCAGCGCGTGCTGCTGCCCCAGGAGATCGTGGATGCCCACAACGAGGGCCTGATTCACTTCCACGATTCGGACTACTTTGCCCAGCACATGCATAACTGTGACCTGGTGAACCTGGAGGATATGCTCCAGAACGGCACCGTTATCTCGGGCACGCTGATCGAGAAGCCGCACAGCTTCTCGACTGCTTGCAATATCGCGACGCAGATTATCGCCCAGGTCGCCTCTTCCCAGTATGGCGGCCAGTCGATTTCGCTGACCCACCTGGCTCCGTTTGTCGAGGTGAGCCGTCAGAAGATTCGCGGCGAGGTTGCCCGCGAGCTCGAGGAGCTTGGCGTCTCTGCGTCTGCCGAGAAGGTCCGTGAGGTCGTTGAGGACCGTCTGCGTGACGAGATCCGTCGCGGCGTCCAGACGATTCAGTATCAGGTCGTAACCCTTATGACCACGAATGGCCAGGCGCCGTTCGTGACGGTCTTTATGTATCTTAACGAGGCCCGTACGCCTCAGGAGAAGCACGACCTTGCCATGATCGTGGAGGAGACGCTTCGCCAGCGCTACGAGGGCGTTAAGAACGAGGCTGGCGTGTGGATTACCCCGGCATTCCCCAAGCTTATCTACGTGCTCGAGGACGATAACGTTCACGAGAATTCCCCGTACTTCTACCTGACCCAGCTGGCTGCCAAGTGCACCGCCAAGCGCATGGTGCCCGACTACATCTCCGAGAAGAAGATGCGTGAGCTCAAGCTGTCTAAGGGTGAGACCGCCGGCAATGGCGATTGCTACACCTGCATGGGTTGCCGCAGCTTCCTGACGCCCGACCGTTCGGGCAACGGCTTTAACAATGTTGCCAACGCGCTGAACTATGACCCGACCAAACCTAAGTACTATGGCCGCTTTAACCAGGGTGTTGTGACCATCAACCTGCCCGATGTCGCACTGAGCTCGCATCAGGACATGGACAAGTTCTGGAAGATCTTCGACGAGCGCCTTGAGCTGTGCCACCGCGCTCTGCTGTGCCGTCATGAGCGCCTGATGGGCACGCTTTCGGATGCCGCACCGATTCTGTGGCAGTACGGCGCCCTGGCGCGCCTTAAGAAGGGCGAGACGATCGACAAACTGCTCGTGGGCGGCTATTCCACCATCAGCCTGGGGTATGCCGGTCTGTATGAGTGCGTCAAGTACATGACGGGCCACAGCCACACCGAGAAGGAAGGCACGCCGTTTGCCATGGCCGTCATGCAGCACATGAACGACAAATGCGCCGAGTGGAAGGCCGAAAGCGATATCGACTTCTCGCTGTACGGCACCCCGCTTGAGTCGACGACCTACAAGTTCGCCAAGTGCCTGCAGCGTCGTTTTGGCATTATTCCGGGCGTGACGGACAAGGGCTATATCACCAATAGCTACCATGTTCACGTGTCCGAGGAGATCGATGCCTTCGATAAGCTCAAGTTTGAGGGCATGTTCCAGCAGCTTTCGCCGGGCGGTGCCATCTCCTACGTCGAGGTTCCTAACATGCAGGACAACCTTAAGGCTGTCATCCGCGTGATGCAGTACATCTACGACAACATCATGTACGCCGAGCTCAACACCAAGAGCGATTACTGCCAGGTGTGCGGCTACGACGGTGAGATCAAGATTGTCGAGGATGACGGCAAGCTGGTGTGGGAGTGCCCCAACTGCGGCAACCGCGATCAGGAGAAGATGAACGTCGCCCGTCGTACGTGCGGCTACATCGGCACCCAGTTCTGGAACCAGGGTCGAACCGAGGAGATCCGCGACCGCGTGCTGCATCTCTAATACCGCTCCGGGGCTGAACCGAGAGGGCCGCTTGGGCATTTGCTCGCTATTTCGGACAGTCCTGCGCAAGACGAAGGCCACATTAAGTGGCCTTCTTTGCGTGCGGAACTCATATCGAGCAAAAGCCCAAGCGGCCCTCTCGGCTCAGCCAAGTTGACGTAGCTGAGATGCAGCATGCGGTCTGCTCGCTTCTCGAAGTTCTTAGCGGAAATGAGTTGAGCTGCAATGACGATCTGCTTGCAATGGCGGTTGAGCTGCAGCTGAGTATTTATTGGACCGCGAACCCTATACTCAATGTTCGCTTCGTTCATTGAGTTACCCTTTGCATGAGGCCGGGACATATCGTCCCGCCCGCAGTTTCGCAGGCCGAAGGCCGAGAATGTTTGAGGACGGGATGATATGTCCCGGCCTCCCGGGAGAGTTACCTATGAACTACGCGAACATTAAGTATTTCGACATTGCTGATGGGGAAGGCGTCCGTACTTCTCTGTTTGTGAGCGGGTGCCGTCGTGGGTGCAAGAACTGCTTTAACTCTGTCGCGTGGGACTTTGCTGCGGGCGAGCTGTTCGATCGTGCCGTCGAGGACAAGATTATCGAGAGCCTCGACCATCCCTTTATTGACGGCCTGACGATTCTGGGCGGCGAGCCTATGGAACCTGAGAATCAGGCGGGGCTCGTTGAGTTTGTCGAGCGTGTTCGTGCCGCTTATCCTGCGGGGTCAGGAAAGACCATTTGGTGTTTTACTGGCGACGTGCTCGAGGAACTTATGCCGGGCGGTCGTCACCATACCGAAGTCACGGACCGTATCCTTGCCTGCCTCGATATGTTGGTGGACGGCCCGTTTGTTCAGGATCTGTATGATATCTCATTGCGCTTTAGGGGCTCGAGCAATCAGCGCGTGATCGATATGAACGCCACGCGTGCCCGTGCCGAGCGTGAGGGCGTTGCGCTTTGTGATGCGGTTGAACTTTGGCGTGATGATCCGGTCTATTCGACCCATACTATGTAGCTTGTGGTCGATGCCGAAGGGCGTGGTACCATATTGCGAACGTGAAATCGGAAAAGTGAGGCCCAGATGGTCGATCAGGAAAAAGTCGAGGCCGCCATTGAGCTGTTGCTTGAGGGCATAGGCGAGGATCCAGCTCGTGAGGGCCTGCTGGAGACCCCGGCGCGCGTCGCCCGTATGTATGGTGAGATTGCCGGCGGTATGGACCAGAGTGCCGAGGAACACCTGTCCAAAACCTTTGCCGTCGCTTCGAACGATTTGGTTATCGAGCGCGACATCACGTTCTACTCGCTGTGCGAACATCATCTGCTGCCGTTTTATGGCAAGGCCGCCATTGGTTATATCCCTAACGGTCGGGTGGCTGGGCTTTCCAAGCTCGCCCGCACGGTTGAGGTTTATGCCCGCCGTCTTCAGCTGCAGGAGCAACTGTGCGCACAGGTTGCCGATGCCCTCATGGAATATCTTGCCCCCCAAGGGGCAATCGTGCTGATGGAAGCCGAGCATATGTGCATGACCATGCGCGGCGTGCAAAAGCCCGGTACCAAGACCGTAACGCTTGCTCGTCGCGGTGTCTTTGAGACCGATCCGTCGCTCGAGGAGCGATTCTTTAGGATGCTGGGCCGCTAACCATGAGAGTCGTCAACGACTTTGCATCGAAGACCGATGAAGGAACGTCGCGTCGCGGCTTTATGGCTTCGGGCCTGACTCCCTTTGGTGCCATGCCTCGCATTGATTACATCTGTGCCAACGGACTGTTCCGGCAGCATCTGGGAAACATTGCGCAGTTGGAATCGGGGCGCATCTTTTGCCGCCACGGTATCGACCATCTGCTGGATGTCGCCCGTATTATGTGGATCAAGAATCTCGAGGAAGAGCTCAAATTTGACCGCGAGGTCATCTATGCCACGGCACTTCTTCACGATATCGGCAAAGATGAACAGTATGAATCGGGTATATCCCATGATGTTGCAAGCGAACGCGTCGCCGATGCGATTCTCGGCGGCATGCCCGAAGACGTGGCGTTTGAGCCGGCAGATGCCGCAGCCATTAAGACGGCCATTCTGGGCCATCGAAAGCTGCGCGTGAACAGCCAGCCGCTTGAGCGTCTGCTCTATGCAGCCGACAAAGCGTCGCGCGCCTGCTTTGCATGCCCTGCGCGCAATGCCTGCAACTGGAGCGATGATAAAAAGAACCTGTCGATTCGCGTGTAGTCGGTATGCGCGGTCGGGGTTCTGAACGAAGGAGACGATCGCGATGACTAACAAAAAGCTGCCCGAGAATGCAACCAAGACCGAGGGTGCCGAGCTTGCCCGTCGTGGCAGGGGCGAGATTTCCGCCGCAACGGCGGTGCCCCATGTGAGCTATGACGACCTGCGCCATGCCGACCGCATTACTATCGATGGTCTCGAGGTCTTTGCCAACCACGGCGTGTATCCCGAGGAAAACGCCCTGGGGCAGAAGTTTGTCGTGTCCTTGGTGCTCTATGCCGACCTGCGCGCGGCGGGGGAGCACGATAACCTGGATGCCTCTATTGATTACGGCTCGGTGTGCCACGATGTCGATGGCTATCTGCGCGAGCATACGTTTAAGCTCATCGAGGCTGCAGCCGAGGGTGTGGCCCAGATGCTGCTACGTCGTTATCCCTTGCTGCTTGGCGTGCGTGTTAAGCTCGATAAGCCTTGGGCGCCCGTCGGTCTTCCCCTGGCAAGCTGTGGCGTCGAGATCGAGCGCGTGCGCTAGCTGACGCTAAAGCTCGTTGGCGGGCGGTTTTTTGAGTCGCTGCGACAGAGCTCTATTGTTGGGGCAGTACGTGTCGAGCAGGGCGTGGAACCGCTGATTGTGGCTTGGCTCGAGCAAGTGGACGAGCTCGTGGGCGACAACCATGTCGAGGCATTCGACGGGGTAGGCGGCAAGTTCTCGTGCGATGCGAATGGCGCCGGTTTTGGGCGTGCACGAGCCCCAGCGCGTTTTCATGCTGCGTACGGAAACGCGGGAAACGGCGACACCCATTGCGATTTCGTATGCGTGCACAATATCGCGTAGCGCCGATGTGACCTCGGACGTATAGAGCTGGTCGATATGGACTTGGAGCTCGTCGGACGTTAGGCCGTCGAGGATTGCGTGCCGCTTGGCCTGCGGGCCTTCGTCCGATTCATCGGTACCCATAAAACTTGCGAAGGTGGCCTGTTTGGGTCGCGGTGCGGGTAATGCAAAGTTGTGATCGAGTGCATCCTGTACCGTGATGGGCTTGCCCCAAAGTGCAATGATGGACGAGGGGCTGAGCGGCTCTCGTGCCGTCGCCTGACGCTGCTCGCGCTGGGCAAGTCGGCTGGTAATCCAGGTGCTGTTGCGCTTCACAAACGCTTCGATACGCTCGCGGGTGGCGCCGAGCGGTGCGCTGGCGTGGACCTCACCGCTCGAAGTGACGCGTAGGTTGAAGTTTTTGACGCACTTTTTGGTAACGACGACGGGGATGGGCGTCCCATCCGGTCGGGATGCGGAAATCGTAAACTGCTGCGTCAAAAGTGGTCCTTCAGATTGGGGACGGGCCGGCATGTCGACCCGTTCGGCATGCCGGCCCGTTCAAGGGATGTGAAATTAATAACGCTCAAAGAAGGCGAGCGCGTTGTCGCTGCAGAGCTTTTGCATCACGGTCTTGCCAAAATGCTTGGAAAGCATGTTCTGGAACTCGGGCATCTTGCTGGCATCGGAGAGGAAAGCGGGCACCGTGGCGCCGTCCCAGTCGCCGCCGAGCGCGATGACGTCCTCGCCGCCCAGGTCGAGCCAGTGCTCGATATGCGCCGCCAGCTGGTCGAAGGTGACGTCTGCGGCGGTCTTGTCGGTTGCGTCGTTGGAAAGGAACTCGCTGCAGTAGTTGAGGCCGACGATGCCACCCATGTCGCGAATGGTGCGGAACTGGTCGTCGGTAAGGTTGCGTTTGACGCCGCAAACCGCACGGGAGTTGGAGTGGCTGGCGACGAAGGGACGCGTGGCGCGGGCGGCGACCTCGTCAAAGCACTCATCGTTGAGGTGGGAGACGTCGAGCACCATGCCGGCGTGCTCCATCTGCGTAAGCGCCTCGATGCCGGCGGCGGTGAGGCCGGCGTGGGTGTCGTGGCCGCTCGCGAGCGGTCCCTGCGCGTTCCAGCTGAGTGACGACATAAGCACGCCCAGGCTCTTGAGCACCTCGATCAGCGCGGGGTCCTCGGCAAAGAACGTGGCGTTTTCGATGGTGTGGATGCAGGCGACCTTGCCGTCCTTGAGCGCAGGGCGAATGTCAGCGGCGCTGCGTACGTTGACCATGCGGTCGTGGTTGAGCATTGCCTGGCCGCTCATATGCGCCATGATCTGCGCCTGGAAGCGCGCGGCGTGGGCGGTGGGAATCTCGTCGGGGACAAACGTGGCGAAGCACTGTGTCCACGGCGTGTTGCCGATCTTTGCGAGCGAGATGGCGCAGGCGTTGCCCTCGATGAGGTCGAAATCTTGCGGATGCGTTTCGTCGCCGGGGAAATAACCGTCGGTGCCGGCGGTAAAGCGCAGGTCGAGATCGAGCGTGGCCCAGCCGATGCGGTCGGCGGTGTCGCAGTGTAGGTCAAATACGGGATATGCCATGGTTCCTCCGGTTGCAGCGTTTCTTTGCAAACTGTCTTTGAATTGTATGACTAGGGTATAGTTAGCGCCATATGTTCATGGCGGCCCGCGTTGTGCGCCGCCCTTATCACGGAGGTTTCCATGTCCAACCAGGGCAAGAAGGTCAAGACTCATTATCGCGGCACGCTCGACGACGGCACGCAGTTCGATAGCTCCTACGATCGCGGCGAGCCGCTGGAGTTCACCTGCGGCGCCGGTCAGATGATCAAGGGCTTCGATGCCGCTGTTGTCGACATGCAGGTGGGCGAGAAGAAGACCGTGCACATTCCCGCTGCCGATGCCTACGGCGAGCACAACCCCGAGATGGTCCTGACCTTCCCGGCTGAGCAGGTCCCCAATATCGAGCAGATCGAGAAGGGCATGAAGCTCTTCCTGTCCACGCCGAGCGGCATGCCCGTCCCCGCCGTCGTCATCGATGTGACGCCCGAGGCCGTGACGCTCGACGCCAACCACGAGCTCGCCGGCAAGGATCTCAACTTTGATATCGAGCTCGTCGAGGTCGAGGACTAGAGTATGCCTGAACGCTTGGTTTCGACGACATGCTTGGGAAATCTCAACGATCCGTCCTATGAACTCCTGCTTCGCCGGAAGTTGGGCGGCGTCTTTGAAGTTGACGAGCTACTGCTCGATTGGGACCAGGCTGATGCATGCGCGTTTGTGGGCGTGACGGAACTGGGGCACACGATCGATGTTCGGTTGGATACTGCCGACGGCGGTCGTCTTGCCGATGGCGACGTGCTCACCATTGACCGTTCGGGCATGGTGCCTGTGGTGGTTGTCGTGCGCCTGCGCAGCGCCGAGGTCTATTTGGTCGAAGTCGACCGCATGGATCCGATTGCGCTCGCGCATGCGTGCTGGGAGATCGGCAATATGCACGCGCCGCTTTTCCGAGGCGATTCGGACGAGCATACCGTGCGCATGTATACGCCGGTGCAGCCTGTTTTGGGCCGCATGCTCCGGGGCGTCGAGGGTGTTCGGCTCTCGGTGGTTACCTGTGAACTCGATGCGGACCGGCGCTTTGCATCGAGTGCGGCGGAGGCCGTCGTGAGCATGGCTCCCGACTTTACCATCGTAAAAAAGACGCGCGGCTAAGCGCGTATATACGCAAGGCGGGCTTTGAGGGGCGACCAATCAAGGTCCGTCTTGCTGCTGATAGGAGGCTTTGGGGAAGCATATGGGTCTTGAGGGAATCAAGCTGATTGCATGCGATTTGGACGGCACGTTGCTGCATCCGGGGGAGCGCGAGCCGCGTTCCGAGGCCTTTGAACTCATCGATGAGCTGCATCGTCGCGGTATCGTGTTTATGCCGGCGAGCGGCCGTCAATATGCGAGCTTGCGCTACCTGTTTGCCCCGGTGGCCGATGAGCTCGCCTATGTATGCGAAAACGGAGCCCTGGTGATGAGCGAGGGGCATGCCGTTGTCAAGCGTTCCATGGAGCGTAGCCTTGCTATGGATATCGCGAATGCCGTGGTCGCCTTTCCCCATGCCGACGTGACCCTTTCGTGTGAGGGGCACCTCTATACCATGAGCGGCAACGATGCGTTCGTCGACCATTTGCGTTACGAGGTCCACTGCGATGTGGCGGTGGTCGACCGTCCCGAGGACATTGACGAGGACGTCATTAAGATTGCCTTCCAGACGCCCGAGACAGAGCAGCCGGCGGCGCTGGAGTATTTCGAGCGCCTCTTTAGCGACCGTGTCGACGTGATGACGTCGGGAACCGAATGGACCGATTTTATCGGCTTTGATTCGGGCAAAGGGTCCGCGCTTGCCGATTATGGTTGCGCGCTGGGGATCTCACCTAACGAAATGATGGCGTTTGGCGATAACGAAAACGATCGCGACATGCTCAACGTGGTGGGCCATCCCTATCTGATGGAGGACTGCAATCCCAGCATGCGCGGTGTCAATGACCGTGTCCGCTACGTGCGCGCGGTTGAAGAAGAGCTGCGTCGTCTACTTGCTGAGTAGGCATGTCCCAAAATCTACCTACAGTTGGGGCAGAGGCCCTCGAAGATGGTGTAGTGCGAGGTGACGTTCCAGCCGATTTGCTCGGACGCCTTGGCGTCGAGTTGGGCATCGAAGGGGAGCGGTACGTCGATGACGCGGCTGCACGAGGTGCAGATGATATGCGCATGCGGCTCGATCGTGCGATCGAAGCGGCTGCCGCCCGGCGTCTTGATGGAGAGGATCTCGCCGGCGTCGGCTAAGAGATTGAGATTGCGGTAGACCGTACCGCGGCTGATTTTGTCATCCTGCGCGCGCACGACGTTGTAGATTTCGTCAGCGGTGGGGTGGTTATAGCTTTGGCGCACGGCGTCAAGAACCAGCTTCCGCTGCTTGGTGTTTCTTCTTTGCACCGCCATGCGCCTCGCCTCTTTTCTGTCAACGGTCGTAGGTAAATGATACCGTATTTAGCACACAATACTAATAACGAGGACTGAAACCGTCTTCATTGGTAAGTGGGGCTCGGGTCTGGGCGTCTGCGAGGCGAAAACGCGTTCCCATGCGCTCGTAGGAGGCATGAAGCGCCTCGAGATGAGATAGGATGTTTGCCGGAGCCCCCTGTATCTCCATCTCGACGGAGCCGTCTTCCATGTTACGCACCCAGCCGGTGAGTGCGCGTGCCTGCGCGAGGTTGGTGTTGGTAAAGCGAAAACCAACGCCTTGGACTTGCCCCGTCCAGTGCAGGAAGTAGCGCAGGGGAGTGTCTTGAGTGGCCTCGTCGCTTGCGAGCACAGTAAGCCTGCGGCGCAGCTCGAGCTCAACGCCAGACGGTTTTTGAGGCTCTCGACTGCTGCCGGTGACGCTGGAGAAGAACGTATCGAAGAGGCCCATCGCTAGGCCTGCTTGACTGAATCGGCGGGGAAGGTAATGCCGGCCTGCTGACGCACGGCATCCATGATGCGCAGCGAGACGAGCGTGACATCGCGGTAGTGGCCGAGCTCGTGGCGTCCCGCCGGGGTCTCCCAGATCTCTTCCTCAACGTTATCGATGTTACCGATGGCGGTGATAAAGTCTATGAGTTCGTATTCCATAGTGTTGCTCGATTTGGGCAGATCGAGCGCGCGGCCGTTGTCGTCCTGTTCGCGCGGTGCCTCGGTCGCCGAGCCGCGTACGACGTCGCCGCGATAGTCGATGCGGACGTTGCGGGGCGTGGACAGATGGTCGATCTGGATAGTGCCACGCTCGCCTTCGATCTGCGAGGGCAGCAGGTCATTCGTAATTTTGGAGTGCGCGAGCTCGACGGAGATACGGCCACCGCCATAGCTGGCGAGAATGGAACCGCAACCGTCGATGGGGCCATGGGTGAGCTCTTGCGTTGAGGGGTCGAGCAGCGTGGTCATGCTGGTGAGACCGGAGGGCATGCCGAAAATCTCGACCATGGGCTCGACGGCGTAGACGCCAATGTCCATGAGGGAACCCGATGCCATATTGCAGTCGAAGATATTGGTGGCGCGTCCAGCGAGGATTTCGTTGTAGCGTGAGGAATACTTGCCAAAGCGCAGTGAGGCGCGGCGAATGGGCGCAATCTCGCCCAGAGCGTCCTCAATGGCGTGGAAGGCGGGGTCGTGAAGCGGGCGCATGGCCTCGAGGGCCACGACGCCTGCTGCCTCGGCAGCGCGGAAGACTTCCAGTGCCTGCGCTTCGGTGGCGCAGAAGGGCTTCTCGACGATGACGTGCTTGCCACCGGCGATGCAGGCGAGCGCCTGCTCGTGATGGAGCGCGTTGGGGCTGCCGATGTAGACGGCGTCGACGTCGTCGGCGGACGCAAGCTCGTCAAGTGCGGTGAAGTTGCGTTCGCCGCCGTGTTCGGCGGTAAAGGCGGCGCCGCGATCTGCATCGCGCGAGAGCGTGCCTACGAATGTAGTCTGGTCGTTGGCGTTGACGACCTGGATAAAGTCGTCGGTAATCATGGATGTGCCGATGGTCGCTATACGCAGCATGTGTCCCCCTCGTGCCGTTCGGTTTACAGGATGAGTGTAGCGCGAGGGGGCAGGAAATAGCGTGCGAAAACGCCGTTACAGGTCGCTCTCGCTAAAGCCGGTGTCGATATCGAGGTTGGCTCCGTCGGCCGCGGTGGTGGCGAGCTCGTCGCAGCGCTCATTGAGCTCGTGGCCGGCATGCCCCTTAACCCAGATGAACTCCACCTTATGCTTGCTCTTTGCGGCAAGCAGGCGCTCCCACAGGTCGCGGTTCTTGACGGGCTGCTTGTTGGCAGTTTTCCACCCGCGCTTTTTCCAGCCGTCGATCCAGTGTTTGTTGAAGGCGTTGACGACGTATTGCGAATCGGAATGGACCTCGACCTCGCAGGGGCGGTTAAGTGCCTCGAGCGCCACGATGACCGCCATGAGCTCCATGCGGTTGTTAGTGGTCTTGGCGTAGCCACGCGAAAGCTCGGAGGTGAAGGTCTTGCCGGCGGGGTTGGTGTACTTGAGCACGGCGCCGTAGCCGCCGCGTCCCGGATTTGATCGGGCAGAGCCGTCGGTATAGATGATGACCTTCACGGGCTTCCTTTCGTTGGGTACGTTTCGTGTGAGTGACCATTGTAGCGCCATGCCCGCCGCGGGCTAGCAATCTACGATTTCTACCCCGTCTTCCGACAGCTGGTCGGCATGGATGATGCGGTTGAGCTCGTCGAGGTATTGCCGCAAGAGAGGAGAGGGCTTGCGCTCGTCGTGCATGATATATCCTACGTGCATCGTTGGGGCGTCTGCTAACGGGATCGATGCCATACCCCACTGCATTTCATTGGAAAGGACACCGGTCGACAGGGTGTAACCGTTCGACGTGATAAGTAAGTTAGTAAGTGTTCCGCGGTCCGAGATTCGTATGTTGCTGTCGCAAGGGATATAGCTAAAAGGTTCCTCGGCGTAATAGAAGGAGTTTGAGGTTCCCTGCTCAAAGCTGTAGCGCGTATAGGGCGTGAGGTCGGCAAGGGAGAGCTGGGGGCGACGTGCGAGCGGGTGGCGCTCGCTTACGAAGACGTGGACCGTCGCGTCGAAGAGGGGATGGAAGCTCGCGCGCGCATCGGCAAAAGCCTTCTGCAGAACGCGGGTGTTAAAGTCGTCCAGATAGAGGATGCCGATGTCGCTGCGAAACGCGCGGACGTCATCGATGATCTGCGATGTGGTGGTCTCACGCATGATGAACTCGAACTTGCTGTCGCGGCAGCGCTCGACGACGTTGACAAAGGCCTCGACCGAAAACGCGTAGTGTTGGGCCGAGATGGCAAGGCGCGCCTGGGGTGTACCGCCGTCCTCGTAGCGGGCCTCGAGCATATCTGCCTGCTCTACGACCTGGCGCGCATAGCCCAAAAGCTCGGTGCCGTCGTTGGTGAGCGTGACGCCGCGGCTGGAGCGCGTAAAGATCTCCAGATGGAGCTCCTGTTCCAGGCTTTTGACGGCGTTTGAGATGTTGGACTGAGCGGTATAGAGGCGCTGAGCTGCGGCGTTGATTGAGCCGGACTCTGCCACGGCGATCAGAAAACGAAGCTGCTGGAGGGTCATCGACGCAATCCTTCCGATTGTTATCTATAAAAACGATAACAGGTTAGCGCTTTTAAGTGATTGACCGAGGGAAACAATGCTCGTACTATTCAAAACACACAAAGGCGGTAGGTAATTAAGCCAACCACGGAACCGGGATGCGAAAGGAGGCCCGCATATGAATTGCTTACCAAGACGAATGCCGGGCTCCTGTTTGCGCCCGTCGGCGTGATCAGGAGACAGCGACTTACTTCTCTCTTTTTATTTACTTTTGTTCGATCAAGGAGATCATCATGAGCCAGTTCATCAACAACCCCGAGCACGCCTTTGGTTTCGATACCCTGCAGCTTCACGTTGGCCAGGAGAGCGCCGATCCCGCATCCGACTCCCGCGCCGTGCCTATCTACCAGACCACGAGCTATGTGTTCCGCAACTCCCAGCACGCCGCCGACCGCTTTGGTCTTGCCGATGCTGGTAACATCTACGGCCGTCTGACCAACTCCACCCAGGGCGTCTTCGAGGACCGTATCGCCGCACTCGAGGGTGGCGTGGCGGGTCTCGCCGTCGCCTCCGGTGCTGCTGCCATCACCTATACCCTGCAGGCTCTTGCCCAGGCCGGTGACCACGTGGTGGCTCAGAAGACCATCTACGGTGGCTCCTACAACCTGCTGGAGCATACGCTCTCCCAGTTTGGCGTCGAGACCACCTTCGTCGATGCCCATAACCTGGAAGAGGTCGAGGGGGCCATCAAGGACAACACCACGGTCATCTACCTCGAGACGCTCGGCAACCCCAACTCCGACATCCCCAACATCGACGCCATCTCCGAGATCGCCAAGAAGCACGGTCTGCCGGTTGTCGTCGACAACACCTTCGGCACCCCGTATCTGTTCCGTCCGCTGGAGCATGGTGCCAACATCGTCGTCCACTCCGCAACCAAGTTCATCGGCGGCCACGGCACCTCGCTGGGCGGTGTGATCGTCGACGGCGGTAACTTCGATTGGAAGGCGAGCGGAAAGTACGCCCAGATCGCCGAGTCCAACCCCTCCTACCACGGCGTTTCGTTTGCCGAGGCTGCCGGTCCCGCCGCCTTCGCAACCTATGTCCGCGCTATTCTGCTGCGTGACGAGGGCGCCTGCATCAGCCCGTTCAACGCCTGGGTCCTGCTCCAGGGCACCGAGACTCTGTCGCTGCGCGTTGACCGTCATGTTGAGAACACCAAGAAGGTCGTTGAGTTCCTGGCTGGTGACAGCCACGTCGCCAAGGTGAACCACCCGAGCCTGCCTGAGCACCCCGATCACGAGCTCTATCAGAAGTACTTCCCCAACGGCGGTGCCTCGATCTTTACCTTTGAGATTAAGGGTGGCCAGGAGGCGGCCTGGAAGTTCATCGATCATCTGCAGGTGTTCTCGCTGCTCGCCAACGTGGCCGACGTCAAGTCGCTCGTCGTGCACCCGGCTACCACCACGCATTCCCAGCTCTCTGCCGAGGAGCTCGCCGAGCAGAACATCACGCCCTCCACGATCCGTCTTTCCATCGGTACCGAGAACGCCGAGGATATCATTTGGGATCTGAAGCAGGCCTTCGCCGCGCTGGACGAGTAAGACGACTTGTGCAAGGACCCCTTGCGACCCGATAGGTATAACTGCATAAAATGCCTGCTCAAGGCGCCTGTGCGAACAATGGTTGCACAGGCGCCTTTTTTGCATAGAGCGGGTGCAAAAACAGGGTTTTTGACACGCTTTATGCATTCGAGTTGTGGAAAACTCCTGTTGAGAGGATGTGAGTTTTACGCAATTGACGTGCGCCTTTTGAGTAAAGCCGCAGGTCGCGATTTGCTCGGGGTACTATGCAGCGCGATTGAATCACACGCAGCTCAAACGCAGCAAAAACGCACTACGGAGGTTTCCAGCTACATGAGGATCGATTCACGAAAACCGAAAGCCGCCGCCCTTTCCGCCGCTCTGACCGTGGCACTTTTGGCGGGCGCCGGCGCAACTGATGCCCACGCCGCAACACTGTCCGATACGGTTGGATCTACACCGTCCGAGACGACGCTGGTACAGCCCGTTGACTATCGCGGCGATGGTTATGGTTCCATGCAGGAGTGGAACGCCTCGATGGAGGCTAAGCGCGATTCCCTGGAGATGCGCGCTCAGATCATCATGAACATGTACGGTGACTATGCCACCGATGACGAGCGCGCTGTGCTGCAGGGTTGCATCGACGGTGCAGGTAGCCTGTTGACGATGGGGGAGGTCGACGCCAAGTCGACCGAGCTCGACGAGCTTCGCACTGCGCTTGAGAATGCCAAGCGCGAAGCGCTCGAGGCCGCCGCAGCCGAGGCCGAGGCCGCCGAGGCCGTTCAGGCTTCGTATTACAACGCCGGCTCCGGCTTGTCTTACACGTCTGCTGCGTATTACGCGAACGGCTCGGGTCTGACGCGCTCGAGCGGCGTCAATAACTATAACGGCCGCCGCGAGACTTATTACAGCAGCAACGTGTTGTATCACCACCGCACGGGCGAATGGACGCAGGATTCCGAGGGCTTTTGGCGCGATTCCGATGGCTACTACGTCGTTGCCGCGGGCGATAAGGCCCAAGGCTCCACGTTTACCGGTTCCAAGGGCGAGTGCAAGGTCTATGACTCCGGCTGTGCTGCCGGAACTACCGACTACTATACCGGTTGGTAATCTGCCATCAGAGCAAAATAGGCACATGATGGGCGGGCGTCTTTACTGAGCTTTTAGGCAACGTAAAGCCGCCCTTTCTTTATGTGCGTTTGAGTTAACAGAGCCCTTACCGTGGCGGTACGCTGGGCGTATGCATGCGGGGCACACTGGTTCATGAGAAATAAGGTCTTTCTCGTGGAGGAAGTGGTCTCATGAACGCTCGAGATATCGCTATCGCCGCCGTCGCATTGGTACTTGGCTGTCTTGGCCCTACAGCTGCGTTTGTCGCAGGCATGCAGGGCTCGTGCGGGGCTGCTCCTATTGTGGTCGGCGCGCTCATCGCAGCAGCGCTGCTGGGAAGTGCGGGCGTGACCCTTTGCCGCGATGACGAGGACGAGATGCCGCAGGCGCGGCGCTAGCGGTTGCGAAACTGGTTTTGGTCATAGATGAAGAAAGAAGCCGCCGCAAGGGGAGTGCCCCTTGCGGCGGCTTTGCTCTTGAGGCTGTTGGCTGCGGTGCGTCGAGCGCTACCAGCTGGCCTCGATTTCGCGGATGCGCGAATAGAGCCATTCGTTTTGCGGCACTTGGATACCGTGCTTGGCCGCGAGGCGGCAGATGGTGCCCGCAAACTCATCAACCTCGGTTTTGCGTTGAGCGATGCGGTCTTGCGCCATCGAGGGCATGCCGGCGGGATCGAGCCCTTTTATGAGGTGCACCATCTGCGTTAGGTCTGCCTCGGTCAGCTCAATGCCCTCGGCGTTGGCGACCGCAAGCGTTTCGCGCATGGCGGAAACAAAGCAGCGGCGCTGCTCGGAGCCCGGCTCCGTGGCGCTTCCGTAGGTCCCGCCGTAGGCCATGCAGGTCTGGTTGATGCCGTCGTTGAGCATGAGTTTGGCCCACATGCGATGTGCGATGTCGTGCTCGACGGTATGGGCGATGCCGCAGCGCGTGTAGAGCCCGTCGATAGCGGTGACGGTCGCGGGGTCGGTGCCGGCGGCCGCACCAAAGCGGATCTCGCCCGCATTGGTAAAGGTGAGCGCGCCGTTGAGAAACACAGCGTCCATGCCTTGGCAGATTCCGAGGACGGTGTGCTCCCAGCCAAAGCGCTCGGCAATCTTTTGCTCGCTGGTGATGCCGTTGCATAGGGATGCGATGAGCGTGTCGGGCCCTACGATGCGTTCCATAGTCTTGAGCGCCTGGTCGAGTCCGGTTGTCTTGACCGTCAGGATGACCAGATCGGCGGGCGCTGCCTCGCTGGCGCGGACGGACTTGAGTGCACAGGGCTTGCCGTTGATGGTAAGCGCATCGTTTGCGTGACGCTCGAAGCGTGCATCGTCCATGACGTATTCGACGGCGTCATTGCCGAGGGCCTTGGCAATCATGCTGCCGTAGAGCAGGCCGACGCCGCCCTTGCCGATAAAGGCAACCTTGTTGATCTGCATGTGAATCATCTCCCCATATAAAAGGCGCCCGCGTAAGGGGCGCCTGATGGATTGTATGCTGCCAGGGTGATTGCTGGGTGCGCGGGGCGGCTGTTATGAAAAAGAAACGTTTGCCTGGGCTCTACGCTGCAGGGCAGACCGCAAAGACACGTGCGGGATATCCGACGCCATCACGCACCTTGGGGAAGGTGCAGAAGATGACGGCGCCCGTGGCGGGAAGCTCGTCTAGATGGTCCATGACCTCGATCTGATAGCGGTCGACCGAGAGGATGTACTGTTCGCCGGGGTAGGGGTAGGCGTCCTCACGCGTGGTCACGCTCGCCGGGTCGGTGTCAGCCGGCTCGTGGCCGATGGCGCCGATGTCGCGCTCTTCAACGAGCCACTTGATGGCGCCGAGGTCCCAGCCGGGGTAGTGGGGCTGGCCGTCCTCGTCCTTGTTCTCGAGGTCGGCGAGCTTGGACCAGTCGGAGCGGAAGGCGACGAAAGCGTCCTCGGGAATGCGACCGTGCTCATCCTCCCAGGCTTTGAGGTCCTCGATGGTCAGGATAAAGTCGGGATTCGCGGCGCACTCCTCGTGCTTGTCGATCACGCAGAGCGGATGCATAAACTCGATGGGTTCAATCTCTCCAAGGGAACGGCCGTCAACATGGAAGTGGCGCGGTGCGTCGACATGCGTGCCGTACTGCGAGGCGACCGAATACTGGAAGCAACGCATGGGGGCGAGCATGTCCTCGGGCGTGCCGGGCAGGTAGTCGAAGAGCTTGGTGGACTCAAACGGCTTAAAGCCAAACCAGTGCGGGGTGTCGCATGAGAGCGTGTGGGTGAGGTCGACCCAGCGATAATCGGTGCTTTTGAGCTGGGATGCGAGATTCCAAAGGTCGAGCGCGGGCATGGGTGACTCCTTTCATCGGGCTTTTTGCTGATGTTAAAGCGGTGCCGTGACAGCTCGATTTCTGCTGCGTTACGATACGTTCTCGATTGCGATTCCACGATGTTTCGGCCGCGTGACCATTGTGTTTCGCCTTGCCGGGGCGCTGATGGCGAAGGGAGGGGCCGTGCAATATCGCGTTGACCCCAAAAGTGGTAACCGAATATCCGCTCTGGGTCTGGGCTGCATGAGATTTCCCGGTGCGCCGGGACACCCCGATGCGAAGACAGCCGATGCCATCATTTCCCGTGCGGTGGAGCAGGGGATTAATTATCTGGATACCGCGTATCTCTATCCCGGTAACGAGGTGTGCGTGGGCGCCTCACTTGAGCGCCTGGGTCTGCGCGACCGCGTGTTGCTCGCGACTAAGTTGCCGCACGCTTCGTGCAAGTGCGCGGAGGATTTCGACCGGTTCTTCGACGAGCAACTGCGCCGCCTGCGGACCGACCATATCGACTATTACCTTATGCACAACATCACTTCGCCCGCCCAGTGGGAGCGCGTGGTGGCGTTGGGCATCGAAGACTGGATTGCGCACCAAAAGGCTGCGGGGCGTATTCGCCAGATAGGTTTTTCGTATCACGGCAGTGCGGCGGACTTCCTGACGATGCTCGACGCGTATGACTGGGATTTTTGCCAGATTCAGTACAACTACGCTGGAGAGCGCTACCAAGCGGGAACGGCGGGACTTATAGCAGCCGCCGAGCGCGGGCTCGCGGTGTTTGTGATGGAACCGCTTTTGGGCGGACGCCTGGCGGGCAAGCTGCCTCCGCGGGCCCGCGCCGTGCTCGATGACGTACGCGATCCGTACCTGAAGACGCCGGCTGCTTGGGGCCTTTCGTGGGTGTGGAACCATCCTCAAGTCACGATGCTGCTTTCGGGCATGACCGATACCGCGCAGGTGGACGAGAACGCGGTGCTGGCCGATCGGGCCCTGCCGGATTCGATGACAGCCGCTCAGCTCGATACCATCGCACGCGTGCTGGCGGAGTTTGAAAAATCGAATCGCGTGCCCTGCACGGGATGCGGCTACTGCATGCCATGTCCCAAGGGTATTAACATTCCCGGCTGCTTTGCCGCTTACAACGCGAGCTATGCGCACAGCTGGTTTACGGGGCTGTCGCAATACTTTACAGCGAGCGCGGTGCGCACAAGCGAGGCCAAGCTGGTGAGCAATTGCGTCAAGTGCGGCAAATGCGCGCGCCACTGCCCACAGCATATCGATATCCCCGAGCGTCTCGATGACGTGCGCCGACGTTTCCAGCCTGGCCCCGTAACGGTCATGCTTAAAGTCTTCAGCAAAACGCGCTCCTCATGACCCTTTTATAACGTGCGGTGGAATACGGTCTGTTTGCGCCAAAATAGGGCACCAATAGACCGTATTTCACCGCAACTGATGAGGGGGAGTTGGAGATGCTGACGATCGGGTGTCATCTTTCGACGACGAAGGGCTATCGGGCGATGGGGGAGACGGCGTTGTCCATTGGCGCCAATACCTTTGCGTTCTTTACGCGCAACCCGCGCGGTGGCAAGGCAAAAGACCTTGACATGGATGACGTGGCGGCTCTGCGCGAGCTTATGGCGCAAAACGACTTTGGACCGCTGGTGGCGCATGCCCCGTATACCTATAACCCCTGCTCCGCTAAGGAGCGAGCGCGCGAGTTTGCCTTGGAGGCTATGGCGGAAGATTTGCAGCGTCTGGAAGCACTGCCCGGCAACTACTACAACTTCCATCCCGGTGCGCATGTGGGACAGGGGGCAGACGCCGGCATTCAGATGATTGTCGACACGCTGTGCCAGGTGATGTTTGAGGGACAGCAGACGACGGTATTGCTTGAGACCATGGCGGGCAAGGGCACCGAGGTGGGCCGTAGCTTTGAAGAGCTGGCGCGCATTATCGAGGGCGTTGCCGCCAAGTGCCCGGAGCTGTCCGATAAGCTGGGCGTTTGTTTGGACACCTGCCATGTGAGCGATGCTGGCTACGACATCATCCATGACCTGGACGGCGTACTCGACGAGTTCGACCGCGTGGTGGGTATCGAGCGCTTGCGCGCCGTGCATATCAATGACTCCAAGAACCCCTGCGGCGCCCATAAGGATCGCCACGAGTGCATTGGCAAGGGCTACCTGGGTAGTGAAGAGTTTGGTGGCGGTATGCAGGTTATGCAGAATATTGTATCGAATGACCGTCTGCGTGCGTTGCCTTTCATTTTGGAGACACCGAACGAACTTGCAGGTTATGCGGCTGAAATTAAACTCTTAAGGTCTTTGCGGCAGTAATAAACAGCCACAAAGTGGGTGTTTCATTCACGTTATGGGCTTGTTTCAATTAGTTTTCTCATTGCAGATTCCTACAAGCGGGTGCATAATAACCCTCGGTTTTTGCAGACCCCTGAATCACGCGGGGTCATTGGAAGGAGACTGATCATGAAGCTCAAGAAGCTTGGCGCATTTGCCGCCACGGGTGCCATGGCGCTCGCCCTTGCTCTGACGGGCTGCGGCTCGTCCAACGCCACCTCTGGTTCCGATGCCGGTTCCAACGGCTCTGACGACGTAAAGGTCGAGAAGGTCGACGGCTCCAAGGAGTACGCGCTCGTCAAGGACGGCACGCTGACCGTCGGCACCTCTGCCGAGTATGCTCCGTTTGAGTATAAGGACGACAACGGTGATTATCAGGGCTTTGACCTTGAGCTCATCAAGGCCATCGCCGACAAGCTGGGCCTAGATGTCGAGTACGTCAATAATGACTTTGACACGCTGGTTCCGGGGGTTGCTTCGGGCGCCAAGTACGACGTCGCCATCGCGGCTATCACCGACACGCCCGAGCGTGAGAAGGAAGTCACTTTCTCCGATTCCTACTACATGGACGATCAGGCTATCGTGACCAAGGTTGATAACACCGACATCACGGCCGACAACTACAGCGAGAAGCTCAACAACGCCGACGCTACCATCATCGTCCAGTCTGGCTCGACCGCCGAGGCCTTTGCCCAGGAGAACTTCCCGAAGGCCAAGATCGTCCCCTACAAGGACGCTACCGAGTGCTTCAGCGCCCTGCAGTCCGATAAGGGCGATGCCGTAGTCACCAACCGCTCCGTTGCCAGCCAGCTGACCGCCGAGCAGTTCAACACCTGCCAGACCATCAAGCAGATCAGCACCGGCGAGGAGTACGCCATTGCCATCAACCAGGGCAACACCAAGCTCAAGGATGACATCAACCAGGCCATCAAGGACCTGACCGACGACGGTACCGTCGACGCCCTCATGGCTAAGTACAACATCAAGTAAAATAACTACTTGATTGCGCGCGGGCCCTTTCCGTTTTGCGGAGAGGGCCTTTGCGCTTCTCTTGACGGAGAGCGTTTCCGTCTCGTTTTGCCGGCAACTTCTACGATAGGAGCCACCTTGTCTCGACTGAACAAAGGGGCTGCTGAGCAGCGTTTTCCACTGCCCGTCTTGCTCCAAAAGCTAGCCTGCGTCATGGCCGTGGCGCTCGCGCTGGTGTGCGCGGGGGCATATGCGCCCACGACCGCCCAGGCGCTTGAGACCGCAAAGATTACCGCCCGACCCAACACCGGTTCGGGCAGCGATGTGGTCGGCGGCACCGAGACACGCATTACCTGGGAAGTTCAGGCCGATGCCGACGAGGAGCTGAGCGGTCTTTCTTTGACGTTTGTCGACGGCACGACGTTTGGTACCGATGACACGCGATTGACGATGCTCTCGGGCGAGGACCTCATGGATCGTACGCCCATGAAACCCACGTGCAAGGCTGACGGCCAGACGCTCAAGATTGACTTTGGCGAGACGGCGCCTGCCGGCGGCTTTTTCCGTGTCGAGGTTTACGGCGTGACCTTCCCCGTCGAGGGCGGCGACGAGGCCTTTAGCGGCACCTACACTTTGGCCGATGGTTCGACCAAGAAGATCTCCAAGATTCCGTCGGTGGAGATCAAGGGCGTGACGGCCTTCGATAACTTCCTGGCCGATCTTAAGGGGCAGCCGTGGGTCGAGGCCTGGAACTCCAATATGTTCCTGCGCCTGTTCTTGAACCCGGTCATTTTGGTCCAAAGCCTGCCGATCGTCTTTAAGGGCTTCCTTATGTCGCTCTCGATTGTGCTTGTGGCGTTTCCGCTGGCGATCCCCTTTGGCTTTGCCCTGTCGCTCATGCGTATCTCCAAGTCGCGCATCCTGCGTTGTCTTGCCGGCATCTACGTGAATATCATCCGCGGCACGCCGGCATTCCTGCAGATCTATATCGCGTTCTTTGGCCTGCCGCTTGCCGGTGTCAAGGTTGACGACTACGTCTTGGGCGTTATCGTCATGGCCATGAACTCGTCTGCGTACCTGTGCGAGATCTTCCGCGCCGGTATTCAGTCGATCCCCAAGGGCCAGAACGAGGCCGCGCGCTCGCTGGGCATGAACGCCTTCCAGACGCTGCTCTACGTCATGATTCCGCAGACGTTCCGCAATGTCCTGCCTACGTTGACCAGCGAATTCATCCTGCTTTACAAGGATACGTCGCTGCTCGCGGCCGTGGGCGTGGTCGAGATCGTCATGAACGCCCGCACCATCGTGGCCACGACGGGCTCCATTACGCCGTATGTGGTCGCCGCCCTGTTCTATCTGGTCATTACCCTGCCGCTTGCGCGCTTGGTGAGCGGTCTTGAGGCGAGACTTCTGGGGACGGCCGAAACCAAAAAGAAGCGTCCCACCAAGAGCGCCGGACAGGTTGTCGCGACGCCCGCCGATCATATCGCCGGTCTGTAAGGAGGTTCTATTATGAGCGAAACCAATAACTCGAACGAGGTCGTCGTCAGCATCAAGAATCTCCAGAAGGCCTTTGGCGACAACGTGGTCCTGCGCGATATCGATCTGGATGTGCACAAGGGCGAGGTCGTCGTAGTCCTGGGCCCCTCGGGCTCGGGCAAGTCGACGATGCTTCGCTGCATCAATCGTCTAGAGCATCCCACGAGCGGCTCGATTGTCGTTGAGGGCGTGGACGTGTGCGCCAAGGGCGTTGACCTTAACAAGGTACGTACGCATCTGGGTATGGTGTTCCAGCAGTTCAATTTGTTCCCGCACCTGTCGGTCAAAAAGAACGTCATGCTCGCGCAGCAAAAGGTGCTCAAGCGCAGCAAGGAAGAGGCCGAGAAGATTGCCGTCGAGGAGCTGACCAAGGTCGGTCTTGCCGAGCGTATCGACTTTATGCCGAGTCAGCTTTCGGGCGGTCAGCAGCAGCGCGTGGCCATCGCCCGCGCTCTGTCGATGAACCCGCACGTGATGCTCTTTGACGAGGCCACGTCGGCGCTTGACCCCGAGCTTGTCCGCGATGTATTGGGCGTTATGCGCGACCTGGCCCGCGACGGCATGACCATGATCGTCGTGACGCACGAGATGGGCTTTGCCCGCGACGTCGCCGACCGCGTCGTCTTTATGGACGGTGGCGTTATCGTGGAGGAGGGTACGCCGAGCGAGGTCTTCGACCACCCCAAGAGCGAGCGCACCAAGGCGTTCTTGGGCAATATCTCATAGCTGCTTTGTAAAAGAATCGTTGTAGAAAGCGGGGACTGGATTGGATCCAGCCCCCGCTTTTGTTGGGGCGCGAATGTGCATTGTCGAGGGTCGGCTTTGTCGGGACCCGAGCCGTTGCTATGCCAACTCGGCTCCAAGTGCGCGACAGGCGGTCTCTGCCTCATTGTCGGGTGCATCGTAGCAGATGACGGAATCGACGACGTTGACGCCCGCCTCGTCGGCGTCCGCCTTCCAGTTGTCCATCCATTCGCCCTCGGCCCACGAATAAGAGCCAAAGAGGACGACCTTCTTGTCGCCGAGAGTCTCCTTGACCTCGTCCCACATCGGCTGAAACTCATCGTACTCGAGTTCCTCGGAGCCCATGGCGGGGCAGCCGAAGGCGAAGGCATCATATTCGGCGGCCTTGTCGGCAGAGAAGTCGGCGCAGGGGATGACCTCGGTCTCGGCGCCCGCGGATGTGGCGCCTTCGGCGACGAGGTTTGCCATGGCCTCGGTGTTGCCCGTGCCGCTCCAGTAGACGACGGCGATCTTGCTCATGTTGAGTCCTTTCAGTTGTGCGGCAGGTTGCCGCGGCTTCTATGTTCTATCGGGTCGTCTGGGCAAGTTGCGCCAGGCTGCAGCCCTGCTGATAGACAAAGGTGAAGTATTGGGTGCAGGCACGGTAGGCATCAAACGTCGCAAGTGCCTGCTCGACATTTGTGTAGACCTTCCAGGCCCCAAAGACCTTGTAGTTCTCGCCGCGCTGGACGATAAACTCGTGCACGTCGTCGTAGGGATATCCAAGGAAGTAGCCTATTTCGTGCGGAAACTCGCAGGTGCAGTCTTTGCTGCAGCTAGCTTGCTGGGGTAGTGCGCATCGAGTCTGGCTACAGGCGCATTCCGCGACGTTATTGCTCGCGAGCGTGATGCGTGATGCCAAATGCACAAGACATGTCGAAAGGTCTCTCGTGTCGTAGCCTTCCGAGGCGAGCGCCGTTTTGACGCGAGGGTCCGCGAAATAGGTGGTGAGGCTTTTGGCTCGGTACACGTACACGAGCGCTCCGCAGGGCCGCCAGACCAAAACACTCAGGTGGATGCCAAGCGGGTCAAGCTCGCGGTTGCACTGGGCGATAACGTTGAGCAGGCGTGCTCGGCGTTCTGCGATGGTTTCTGTTGTGGTCGAGCCGTCCCCGTGGGCGTAGGTGCCTGGATAGGTAAAGAGCGATGCCGGCTTGATTCCCGCGAGCGTGGGGGAGCAGTTGCGCACGACTGCTGCCTGAAACGTTGGGATGTCTATGGTTCGAGTCACGGGGCTCCTTACGGATCTAAACTGTTAGCCTAGGAAAACTTATACACGAAAGTAAGCCATGGTCAACAAAAAAGTTTGAAGAGGGAAACTAATTGACCGAACAGACATGATTTTGGGTTAAGATGGGGACACCCCATGGGGGTATTTAGATAGTGCTACTTGAAAGGGGAGCGCATGAGTGACTTGCTCAACCCTGCGAATCTCATCGTGCTGGCCGTCATTGCCGTCGGCATGTTTTTTGGACTGCGTCGCATTGCCGCTTCGACACACGGGAAGAGTTGCTGCAGCGATGGTGCGAGCGGCAAGAAGGCCAAAAAGGTTGTTGTGGTGGATACCGATGTGTCACACTATCCCTATAGCGATGAGCTGCTCATCGGCGGCATGAGCTGTGACGGCTGCGCTCAGAATGTGGCCAATGCCCTCAATGCACTGGATGGCGTGTGGGCAACGGTGACGTATGCGGACCACACGGCACGCGTGCGCTCTAAGCAGCCGGTTGATCGTGATGTCCTCGAGACGGCCGTGAAAGACGCGGGCTACTACATCATGACGCTGTAAGCGTCGCTCTGGATGCGCTTCCTTGGCTAGGCTCGTCCGCGCAGTTCGATGTCTTGGATGTCGTCGAAGTCGATGGCGATGTCTCGGAGCTTGAGGAGCTTGAAGGCGGGGAGCGCCTCGTCGAGGATGCCGGTGCGGCTGCGATAGCCGTATGTATCGTAATAGGTGACACGAACCAAGTCGCCACGTTTGAGACCCTCGAGCTTTTTCGAAAGCTCGAGGGCTTTTTCTTCTGTGAGTTCGCATTTGGGCTCAACAGTGATCTCTTGTTTGCGCACGAGCTCGTAGTATCCCGTGAGGGCGGCAAAGGGCATAAACTGTGCGGCGCGGTTGGCGCGCACGGCACCGTTGGCAGTGAGGTTGGGGTCGGCAGCGCGGCGTCTGCCCTCGGGGTCCGCCAGGCGCTCGAAGGCGGTCGGCGGGCGCACGGGCTGTTGTTTGGGTTTAGGCACGGTGTCCTCCAACTTGTTCATTGCGTTCGCGCGCGGTGGCGCCGGCGGTAAAGCTTAATCCCTTGACGAGCGCGTTCTTGCCGTACTTGCCTTTCACGGCCAGGACGGCGCGCGCCAGGTCGCGCTCGCGCTCATCGGCCTCGATATCGCTGAACAGATCGATGGTGGCAAATTCCTCGGGCATGAGGTTGCCAAATCCCAAGTTGATGCGCTTGACCGGTCGTTTGGGATCGACAGTCTGCGCCCAGAGCTCATCGAAATAGCCCATGATCTTCTTAAACGAATTGGTGCGCTCGGGCAGTTTTCGCGAGGCGTTGGAGTGCGCGAAGAGTGCGGCATAGCCACCACGCGGTTTGCCGCCGTGTTCCCCCACAAAGATGCCATTGATTGCCTGCGCCTCGCGCACTAGACGACGCCGTTCGTCATCGTGCTGGACGGGCTTGGGCGCACGGGGCGCGAGCTCGGGGCCGGCGGTCGCTGCGGGCTCGATGCCCGAGGTGCTCGAGCGCAGATGTCCGCATCCGTCTACATATTGCGCCGTGCCGCTGGCATCGAGTCGGCGTATGTCGGCTCGCTCGCTCGCGTAGCCCACAAAGAGTGAGATGCTGTCACATACCAAGTGCTTATCGACCAAGTCCAGCACGGCGTTGTCGACCATCTCGCGCAAGACGGTGTAGGCCTGCTCGTAGGCATAGCCCTTCGAGAGCACCTGTCCTGTGGTGGTTGAGGTTGCTTGCGGGCGATAGGCTTGGATATCGGCGATGGTTGTCGGCTCGCGCCCGAAGGCGTGGTCGATGAGATATTCGGCATTGACGCCGAGTTCGTCGTAGAGCAGGTTTTCGTCGAGTGCGGCGACGCCCATCAGATCGTAGACACCGTATTTCTCGAGACGGGCCGCCACGCCGGGGCCGATACCCCAGATATCGGTGATGGGTCGATGCGGCCAGATCTCCTTGCGAAAGGTTTCGTTATCGAGTATGCCGATGCGGCTGGGTACGTGCTTTGCGGTAATATCGAGCGCTACCTTAGCCTGGAATAGGTTGGGGCCGATACCGACGGTGGCCGTGATGCCGGTGCGCGCGAGGACCTCGTCGCGCAGCATGCAGGCGAACCCTTCGGCATCGGTGTGGTAGAGGTCTAGATAGGGCGTCACGTCGATAAAGCACTCGTCGATTGAATAGACGTGAATGTCTTGCGGGCTTACGTATTCCAGATAGATGCCGTAGATTTTCGCCGACACCTCCATGTAGTGCTGCATGCGCGGTACGGCCTTGATGTAGTCGATGCCGTCGGGAATCTCGAACAGACGGCAGCGGTTGTGTATTCCGAGGTCCTTCATGGCCTGCGTGATGGCAAGGCAGATGGTCGTGCGTCCGCGCGATTCGTCGGCAACGACCAGGCACGTGGTGAGTGGGTCGAGTCCGCGGTCGACGCACTCGACGCTGGCGTAAAACGTCTTAAGGTCGATGCAGATATAGGTGCGACGCTCGTGCCCCACGCGTCCTCCCATCAAACACATGTTCTTATCGAATACATGTTCGATAATACCCGCTCATCCGGACATCGTCAAAACCTGCCAAAAAGGGACTGGTTTGTTTTGGTAGGTATGGCCGTGCGGCTGTATCGGGTTTTAACGCAGCTCTAAAGAGTGCGAAACAGCTCGGAAAACCTCGCTTCGTAGCATGGGCCTAACGATTGATACCGCCTATACGCACGGAAGGTTGTGGAAAAGATGGTCAATTATGGGTTTGGTATGCCGACGCGCCTTGTTGCGGATGGAGACGTGGCTCGCTGGTGCGGACGATTGGTCGCTCACTACGGTGGCACCAAGGCGCTGGTTGTGCTGGGTGGAGACAAGCATACGCGCGACGAGCTTGTCGCTTTGGCGCTCGGCTCGCTCGACCGGGCCCTGCTCGAACGCGTGCTCTTTCGCTGTGGCTCGGTTGGAGGCGATGGGGGAGATGGGCTGGTCGACGAGGCCGTGGCCCTGGCGACCGACGAGGGCGTGGACTTTGTCCTGGCGATCGGTGATGCCGATACAGCCGGCTTTGCGCGCGAGCTCGCCCGCCGCATGGCGATGCTTGATGCCGGCGGGGACGGCTTTGTCCCCTATGGATGCATTGTCTCGGAGGGCAAGGTGCCCGCTACGGTGGGCGCCGGCGAGGTTCCCGTTTTTGCCATCATCGCTCCCGAACTGCTGGAGGGCATTGGGTCTCCCTTGCGCGAGCTGCTCGGTAGCGTGTGCGCCGCGGCATAATACCTGCCAGGAAGGGACAGGTTATTTTTGGTTGGTAAAGCGTTTGACCTGCCAAAATAAACCTGTCCCTTTTTGGTTGGTTGCCGTTTGGGGGCCAATTGGCAACGCTCGCTGATTGTAGTCTTGACCTGCGCTAGAATAGTGGCATCTGAATGTCCGGGCGCATAGAGGCGTGCGCCCGTATGCCGAGGAGGACTTTATGGCAACTGTTGCCGCACCTATCGATGCTACGTCGACTGACGCTTGGAAGGCGCTCGAGGCTCATCAGGAGAAGCTCGAGGCCGAAGGTATCGACCTCAAGGTCTGGTTCGCCGCCGATCCCGAGCGTGTGAACAAGCTGAGCTTTGACGCCGGTGACCTGCACTTCGACCTGTCCAAGAACTTGGTGACCGACGAGACCGTCAAGCTCCTGTGCGATCTTGCCCGCGAGGTGAAGCTCGAGGAGCGCCGCGACGCCATGTTCTCCGGCGAGCACATCAACACCACCGAGGACCGCGCCGTCCTGCACACCGCGCTGCGCCGTCCGGCGAGCGAGAAAGGCCAGCTCATCGTTGACGGCCAGGACGTCGTCGCCGACGTGCACGAGGTCCTCGATCGCATGTATGCTTTTGCCGAGCGTGTGCGCTCCGGTGAGTGGAAGGGCGTTACCGGCAAGAAGATCGAGCACCTGGTGTCCATCGGCATCGGCGGCTCCGATCTGGGCCCGGTCATGGCTTACGAGGCTCTGCGCCCCTATGCCGACGCCGGTATCGATTGCCGCTACATCTCCAACATCGACCCCAACGACCAGGCCGAGAAGCTCAAGGGTTTGGATCCCGAGACCACGCTCGTGATTATCGTCTCCAAGACCTTCACCACGCTCGAGACCCTCACCAACGCCCGCGAGGTCAAGACCTGGATGCTCGAGCAGCTCAAGGCCCAGGGCGCCATCGACGGCTCCGATGAACAGAACGCCGAGGCCGTGGCCAAGCACTTCGTTGCCGTCTCCACTGCACTCGACAAGGTCGAGGCCTTCGGTATCGATCCGGCCAACGCCTTCGGTTTCTGGAACTGGGTCGGCGGCCGCTACTCCGTCGACTCCGCCGTGGGCCTGTCGCTGATCGTTGTGCTCGGCCCCGAGCGCTTCCAGCAGTTCCTCGAGGGCTTCCACGCCATCGACGAGTACTTCTGCAACACCCCGCTCGAGAACAACGCCGTCGCGCTGATGGGTTTGTTCAACGTCTGGTACGTCAACTTCTTCGGTTCCAAGAGCCACGCCGTGCTGCCGTACTGCCAGTACCTGCACCGTTTCCCGGCCTACCTGCAGCAGCTCACCATGGAGTCCAACGGCAAGCATGTCCGCTGGGACGGCAGCGCCGTGACCTCCGACACCGGCGAGATCTTCTGGGGCGAGCCCGGCACCAACGGCCAGCACGCCTTCTACCAGTTGCTGCACCAGGGCACCGTGGTGGTCCCGGCCGATTTCATCGCCTTCGCCAATACCGCCAACCCTGCGACCGATAGCGGTCAGGACGTGCACGAGCTGTTCCTGGGCAACTTCCTGGCCCAGACCAAGGCACTCGCCTTTGGCAAGACGGCCGACGAGGTTCGTGCCGAGGGCACGCCCGAGCAGATCGTCCCGGCTCGCTGCTTTGAGGGCAACCGTCCGACGACCTCGATCTTTGGCGACACGCTGACCCCGTTCGCGCTCGGCGAGCTCATCGCCCTGTACGAGCACATCACGTTTGTCGAGGGCACGGTCTGGGGCATCGACTCCTACGACCAGTGGGGCGTCGAGCTGGGCAAGCAGCTTGCCAAGCAGATCACTCCCGCCTTCCACGACGACGCCGCCAAGGCCGAGCAGGACGCTTCGACCCAGGCGCTCATCGAGTTCTATCGCGCGCACCGCAAGTAGGATTCGCTGCGAAAACTAACGCATAGCCGACAAGGGCCCGTATCCGTTGGGATGCGGGCCCTTTGCTATCTGGATAGAATGGAATGTATCGGGAGGCGCCTCGACGGGCATCGCAATCGTCGAAGGCACGCCGTTCATGTTTGGGACAATGTGACATTTTTCCCGTTGCAAACAGCGCCGCCGTGGGTGTTCTGTATGATGGCTCAGACAAGGTTGCTCAATGACAGGGAGGCACATATGGCAATCAAAGCCATCGCAATGGATATCGACGGTACGCTCACCAACGACCAAAAGGTCATCAGCCCGCGTACGCGCGAGAAGCTGCTCGCGGCGCAGGAGTCGGGCATTAAGCTCATCTTGGCTTCGGGCCGTCCCGCATGGGGGCTGCACGCCTTGGCGCAGGAGCTCGACCTTCAAAACCATGACGGTCTGCTAGTTGCCTTTAATGGCGCGCATGTGGTCGACGCTCAGACCGATGAGGTCCTTTTTGACCAGGCCATGCCGGCTGACGAACTGCACCGTCTGATTGATCACCTGCGTAATTTTGACGTGATCCCTATGATTTCGCTCGGTCGCGATTTGCATGTCGAGGATTCGTACCGCTGCATGATCACGCTGCCGGATGGCTCGCAGAAAAACATCGTCAAATACGAGCGCGATGCGTGCGACCTTAAGATCCGTGAGGTCGAGAGCTTGCATGAGGTCGTGGATACTTATCCCGTGGACAAGCTGCTGACGGCGGGCGATCCGACCTACCTGCAGGCGCATTACGAGGAAATGTATGCGCCCTTTACCCAGACGCTTTCGGGCATGTTTACGGCCGACTGGTACTTTGAGTACACGGCGCCCGGTATCGATAAGGCCCGTGCGCTCGAGGGTGCCCTGCCCAAGCTCGGCATCGATGCCAGTGAGGTCGTATCGTTTGGCGACGGCCAGAACGACAAGTCCATGATTGAGTGGGCCGGCACCGGTGTTGCCATGGGCAACGCCGTCGATGAGGTTAAGGCCGTGGCCCAGATGGTGACCGCCAACAACAACGAAGACGGTATCGCGGTAGCACTTGACCAACTGCTGGGTTAGAATCGCCGATAGTGTATGGTTCGGGCGTCCGCTTGCGGGCGCCCTTTTGTTGGGGAGGGTGCCGTGTCTGCATTTCCGTTCGACGCCGTTATCTTTGACATGGATGGCGTCATCGTCGATACCGAGTATTACTACCTGGGGGAGACCGCCGCGTTTGCCAAGGAGCTTGGGCTGAATCTAACCCAAGAGGAGCTAAACGGGCAGGTTGGCACCTCACATCAGTTCTTCCTGCATATGCTGGTCGATTGGTTTGAGCGCGCCGGTAGGGGGCATTTCACTGGCGAGGAAGCGTTGGCCCGTTGGGAAGAGTGGGCGCATAAGCGCCCGCGCGACTACCAGGCTTTGATCAACCCGGGTGCCGTTGATACGATTCGAGAGCTGCCGCGCCGCGGCGTCCGTGTGGCGCTGGCGAGTTCGTCTCCCATGGTCAGCATCGAAGAGGTGCTCCATACATGCGGACTGTCGGACGCCTTTGAGTACGTGGTGAGCGGCGAACAGTTTAAGGAGAGTAAGCCCGAGCCCGACATCTACCTGCATGCGCTGGATCTGTTGGGGCTGCCTGCGGACCGTTGCTGCTGCGTTGAGGATTCGGTGCCTGGTATCACTGCCGGCAAACGCGCGGGGTTAACGGTGATTGCCAAGCGCGAAGAGCGGTTTGGCTTTAGTCAGGATGCCGCGGACAAGATCATCGACCAGCTGCCGGAACTGCTTGAGCTTTCTTAGGAGCGCGGTAGTTGCGCGTTTTTCGGGTCTGATGAGTAAATGGCCGACATTTTGGTGCGACACCTAGCATACTTTAAGCTAATGCGGGCTTAAGGACTTGTTGAATGCCCCTAAGTCCGTTTTAGACTTAATTGTGCTTGGAGAGGGTATATGCCACCGACTGAAGGGCTAACTGACGGTAAAGCAGCGATACCGCTGTACCAACAGGTTATCGATATCATCAAAAACGAAATCAACTCCGGTGCCTACAAGGCGGGCGCGCGGATACCCAACGAATTTGAATTGGCTGAGAGCTATAAAGTTGGCCGCGTTACCGTGCGACGCGCTATTGAGGAGCTCGTCCAGCAGGGCTATCTAACGAAGCGACAGGGGAAAGGCACGTTTGTCAATGCCCCCAAGCTCAAGCGCAAGATTCGCCAGAAGGATGATGTCCAGAGTTTTTCGGACGCATGCCGCGTTAATGGAATGGAACCGGGGGCGCGCGTCATTTCGAGAAAGATACTGCCGGCGGATTCCACCGAAGCGCAGTTCTTTGGTGTTCCCGTTGGAACTGATTTGATTTGCGTTGAGCGTGTGCGTACTGCCGATGGAGTCCCCGTCATGCTCGAGAACAACATATACGTTTACGAGGACAACGCCTATCTATCAACAGCACCTCTATCTAACCAATCCATTTTTGAGTTCGTGCGCAACCGGACGGGGCGGACGCCTGCGTTTACCGACCCGTGCACGCTCGAGATCGCGTGCGCATCGCCCGAGGTCGCTCGGTTGCTGGCGGTTCCCGTTGGCGAACCCTTGTTTTATATGGAAGCCTTTTTCTTTGATGAGCAGCGGCGGCCGTTTATCATCGGTCGTCAGCGGATCGTTGGATCTCGTTACAGTTTTGACATCTAGGACATTGCAAATGGAAACGCCCGGTGGATCATCTCATCGGGCGTTTCCATACCGTTCACGGCGCGAACGCAACCGTTCAACCGCGTCGCGGCAATCAGTTTGAAATTATCTTGATGACGGGAAAAGCTGCTGGTAATCTATGGGACGTCATAGAACGTTTGCCTTGCGTAAACGTTGAAGCGAGATGCGATGCAGTCTCGAGTTCTTTGGAGGTATCTATGTCAGATACGAAGGCGAAGAAGACAAACAGACGTTTTAAGTTCAAATTACCGCATGTCTATACGATCATGTTCTTGCTGATCGTTGTCTTTGCGGTCCTGACTTGGATCGTTCCTTCTGGTCAGTATCAGCGCAAGACGATTTCGACAGCGGCGGGTGAGCGTGAAGTCGCCGTTGCTGGAACCTATGAGCAGGTCGATAAGAACTACACAGATTCCGAGACCGGCGAGACCATCAATCTGGGCCAGGATATCTTTGCGGTCCTGCAAGCGCCTACTAAGGGCATCCAGGAGGCTGCCGACGTCGTTGCGTTCGTCTTATTGATTGGCGGATCGTTCGCAATCATCACCAAGACCAACGCTTTGAATGCCGGCATGAGCCGTGTGATTAAAAAGCTCAAGAACAAGGACATCCTCATCATTCCCATCACGATGACGTTGCTGTCCATTTGCGGCACTACGTTTGGTATGTCTGAGGAAGCCCTGCCGTTCTATGCCATCTTCATTCCCATCATGATGGGTATCGGTTATGACTCGATGACGGCATTCATCATCTGCTTCCTTGGTCCTAACCTGGGATATTGTGCCTCGACCATCGATCCGTTTAACGTCTTGATCGCACAGGGCATTATCGGCATCGAGGGCAATCCTCAGCTGTGGCTGCGCGCCGTTTCTTGGGTCATCTTCACTGCCGTCGGTATCGCATGGGCCATGCGCTACGCTATGCGCGTCAAGAAAAACCCCGAGTCGTCCATTACGTACGAGGACGATAAACTCAAGCGTATCGAGTTTTCCGTGACCGATGCCTCCATCGAGGAAGAGTTCACTATCCGTCAGAAGCTCGTGCTTATCGATTTTGCCTGCGGTATGGGCATTATCGTCTGGGGTCTTGTTACCCAGGGTTGGTACATGAATGAGATTTCCGCCGTGTTCCTTGGCATGGGCTTGCTTGCCGGTATCCTGGGCGGTCTTGACCAGCAGACGATTGCTGAGGAGTTCGTTAAGGGTCTCGCCGACTTTGCGTACGCCGCTATCGTTATCGGTATCGCTCGCGGTATTCTGGTCATCGCCGAGGGCGGCATGATCATCGACACCATCCTCCAGGCGCTCGCTACTGCGCTCGCCGGTGCACCCGCCGCCGTCTACACCACGTTTATGTATATCGTCCTTGGCTTGCTCTCTTTGCTGGTTCCCTCGAGCTCTGGCCTGGCGGCGCTCACCATGCCCGTCATGGGTCCGCTGACCGAGCTTATGGGCCTCAATCCCGAAGCCGCCGTTACCGCGCTCCAGTTTGCCAATCAGACCATCAACACCATCAGTCCCGTGGCGGGCATGACGGTCGCCGGTCTTGCCGTGGCTAGGATTTCGTTTGGTCAATGGTGGAAGACCATTTGGAAGTTCTTCATTTTCATGGTCGTCTTTGGCCTGATCGTAACGGCAATCTCTGGCATGCTTCCGGTGTAGGTGGTTGTGATGTCTGATCGTTTAACGGTCCTGACGTCTAAGAGCGTCTTTACCGGTACGGGGGACCTGCCGTTTGAAGGTTTCGTAGCGGTCCATGGCAATCGAATTGAGGCGGTTGGCACCAAGTGTGAAGTAACTTCGTATTTGACCCAGGCGGACGAGGTAGTTGACCTTGGGGACCGCACCGTCATGCCTGGCCTGATCGATGTGCATACCTTCTATACGGGTTGGGCGCTGCGGACGTTGGGGTCTGATCTGTCCGGCATCGCTGATGCCAAAGAGGCCGTGTCGCTCTTGCGTGCATGGAAAGAAGGTCATCCGGATTGCCCGGCGGCTTTTGGCCACAACCTACCCGAAACGTTGGCATCGGATGCCGAGAACGCAAATACGGCAGCTGTGTTTGACGATTGTTTTGGCGATATCCCTGTCGTCTGCTTTACACCGGGTGCGGAGACCTGCGTTCTCAATGCTGCCGCCAGTGCGCGATACGGCTTTACACCCCAGGCGTGCTATGCCGAGAAGATCTGGCGCATGATGAGCGATTTCCTCGTGCTGCCCGAGGTACGTGCGGGGTATTCGGACTACATGAGCATGCTTAACGAGCGCGGCGTTACCGCCATCAAGGAGATGGCGTTTGATGACTACTACGGTTTTGCCGACGAAATGGCTCGCCGTGAGGAATCTGGTGAGCTGACGGTTCGCGTCTCTATGATGTCACAGCCGGTGGGCGCCGGTGCAAATCTGGCATATGCCCGCGAGGCACGAGAGCGCTTTCGGGGACCGTTCGTTCGTTTTTCTGGCTTCAACCGTATGACCGATCGCGGCGTATGGGCGGGGCTTGCCGAGATGATTGACCCCTATGAGGACACGGCCGATGCGGGAGCTGCCGGCAAGACGGTTGTCGAGGAGCCCGAGTGGGCTCTGATTGAGAACGAGCTGCGCGCAATTGATGCTGACGGCTTCCGATATTCCTTGCATTGCCAGGGCGATGGCGCCGTTCGTCGCACCGTGGCGCTCTATGCCTCGCTGCCTCGAGACGAGCATGGACGGTTGCTTCGCCGCCATGCGATTACCGATCTCGAGAACTCTGACCCGACCGACCTTGTCGAGTTTGGCAAGTTAGGTGGAATTTGTGAGGTCTATCCGCAGATTCTGACGCTGGACCGGCGCGAGGATTGCCTGTCGATGATGCGTCGACAAATTGGCGAGACGCGACTTTTGCACAGCTGGAATCGCCGCGGCATGGAAGATTCCGGATGCACGGTGTGCTGTGGTACGGATTTGCCGCTGCTGATTCCGAGCCTGGGCGAGTCAATCTACAGCGCGTGCGGCGGATACTTCGACGATGGGTTGCCCGTGAATGAGGCCAACGCGCTGACGCTTGTCGAGCTCTTGCGTGCTTGGACTGCCGGGGGCGCGTACGATCTGATGCGCGAAGACGAGCTGGGTACGCTTGAGGTCGGCAAGCTTGCCGATATCTGCGTGCTCGATCGGGATGTGTTCGACCTCGATTATCGCGATGCACGCGATCTTGCGGTTGATATGACGATGTCGGACGGACAAATCGTGTTCGATCGAAACAAGGAGGCATAAGATGTCTGAATCCAAGCCGACGCTGCGCCGCGAGCAGATTGCGGGCATGAATATCCACTACATCATGTGGTCGCTCGATTACTTCCTTGATGTGCAGCAGCGTTTGGGCTTTGAGTCCATTGAGCTGTGGTGTGCGGAGCCGCATGTGACGCTCGACCACACGGGCTACTTTGAGGCTGAGGTTCTGGCGAAAAAGGCTGCAGACCGTGGGCTTAGGTATCGTACTCTGTGCCCCGAGAATGTTGTCTATCCTTGGCAGTACTGCGCACGCAAACCGCTGCATGAACAGCGCAGCCTGGCGTACTTTAAGCACGGCATTGAGCTTGCCGAGGTACTTGGGTGCGACCGTATGTCCGTTAACTCGGGCTGGGGCGACTGGGACGAGGACCGCGAGGAAGCCTGGAAGCGCAGCCGCGAGCACTTGTCCATTCTGGCGGAGTATGCCGGCGAGCACGGTTTGGTGCTTACGATGGAAAGCCTGCGTCCCGAGGAGAGCAACCTTGTGACGACGGTTTCCGATGCGAAGCGCATGATTGACGAGGTTGCGAGCCCGTACTTGCAGCCCATGGTTGATACAACCGCGATGGGCGTTGCAGGCGAGACGCTCGAGGACTGGTTTGCCGCCTTTGGTGATGGAGCAATTCACGAGATGCACTTTATCGACGGCGACCCGTATGGCCATCTGGTGTGGGGCGATGGCAAGCACGATATGGACGCCTTCGTCGCCACACTCAACGCCCATGGTTTCGACGGCATGCTGGGCCAGGAAATCACGGACGGCCGTTACTACGATGACCCGGCGGCGGCAGATGCCAAGAACATGGCCGCATTCGAGAAATATCTGATTGACTAAAACAACTATCGGCCACGCAACCAACGTCATTGATTGCGGACCAAACAAGAAAGGAACTGGATATGAACGCACACGATCTGATCAAAGAGGCAATTGCCGAGAAGGGCAAGTTCGACAGCGTCTACTGGATTGCTTGCGGTGGCTCCATGATCGATTTGATCCCGGCTCATGAGCTTCTGCAGCGTGAGGCAACCACCTTCACTTCGTATATCTATACCGCGCGTGAATTCGACATTATGCGTCCGCGTCGTCTGGGCGAGAAGTCCCTGGTCATCGCCTGCAGCCACAGTGGCAACACCCCCGAGGTCGTCGAGGGCTGCGAGATTGCCCTTGCTGCCGGTGCTACGGTGATCGCCCAGACCGACAACGCTGGATCCAAGATCGACTCCGGCAAATGGACCACATGGGTCTACCCGTGGGGCGAGGGCGTGCCGCAGGCCGAGGTCCCCGCTGGTATTTCGCTGTCGCTTGCGGCAGAGCTGCTCGATCAGCAGCAGGGCTACGCCGATCTTGCCGATATGTATGCCGGCATCGCCGAGATGGATAAGATTCTTCCCCCGGCACGCGAGAAGGTAAATGCCGAGCTGGGCGATCGCTTTGCCAAGCTTTGCCAGGAGCACGAGTTCTTCTATATTCTGGGCAGCGGTCCCAACTTTAGCCAGACCTACGGTTTCGCTATCTGCTCTCTTATGGAGATGCAGTGGCAGCACTGCAGCTACATCCACTCTGCCGAGTACTTCCACGGCCCCTTCGAGGCTACTCAGGACGGCGTTTTTTACTTCCTGCAGATGGGCTCCAGCGAGTGCCGTGCTATGGACGAGCGCGCCCTGGCGTTCCTTAAGACGCATACCGATACGCTGATGGTGCTCGATGCCAAGGAGTACGGTATGGAAGCCGTGCCGGCGAGCGTCCGTGCCTATCTGGACCCGGTGCTGTTCTACGCCATGAACTGCGAGCTGCGTGCTGCACGCGGCAAGGTGTTTGATCACGATCCCGATTTCCGTCGCTATATGGGTGTTGTCGAGTACTAGAAGGGGCAAAGGCCATGGCATTTAACGTTAACGCACTCGGATTTGGCGACAACGTCGTCGATCGCTACGAGCATATCCACACCATGTATCCCGGTGGCAATGCGGTGAACTTCGCCGTTTATGCCAAGAAATGCGGTGCCGCACGCTCTGCATACATGGGCATTTTTGGCAATGACGCCGCTGCCGAGCATGTCATTGCAAGTCTCGAGGATGAGGGTATTGAGCTTGACAAGTGCGAGCAGATGATTGGCGAGAACGGAGCGGCTCGCGTGACCGTCGTTGACGGTGACCGTGTCTTCCTTGGCTCCAACGAGGGCGGTATCCGTGGCGATGCGCGCTATGTCCTCGATCGCTTTGACCTTGCGTACATGAAGCAGTTCGATGTGGTTCATTCGGGCAACTATTGCTTTACCGAGCGCGAGCTGCCCAAGTTGAAGGCTGCGGGCGTCACGGTCTCTTTTGACTTTTCGGACGACTCCACCGACGAGTACTACGAGCAGATTGCACCCTACGTCGATTTTGCTTTCTTTAGTGCGGCGGATGCCGCGAGTGAGGACGAGATCCGCGAGCGTCTGGCATGGGTGAAGGGCCTGGGTCCGCGTTTTGTGTCGGCTACGGCGGGCGCCGAGGGCTGCATTGCTTACGACGGCGAGCGTTATTACCGCCAGCTGGCTAAACCGGTAACGGACATGAAGGACACCATGGGAGCGGGCGACTCGTTCCTCACCTCGTTTTTGATGTGCTATCTCGATTCCGCCAAGCGTGGTGAGGATGGCGCCGAGGCCATCGAGCGCGCGCTCGACTTTGCTGCCGGGTTTGCCTCGACCGTGTGCGGCATGGAAGGTTCTTGGGGCCACGGAGCACCAATCGTCGAATAGCTTAAGAAAGCGTACGGCGGTCTGGCTATGAGGCCTTGGACAGCCGATGCAAAACAATAAGCGAAACGCGAAAAGGGGGCTCGCCATGTGGTGGGTCCCCTTTTGAACATTGGAGAAGACCATGGGTATTAAAGCGTGCGCGGCTGGTTTTTGCTGTGCGGACGTCTATCAAAACATCGGCGTGTTCTATCCGACTGGTAATGGCATTGACTGGGGTATCCATCTTGCACGAATGGGCGTTTCGGTATCCGCCGTGTCGGTTGTCGGCAAGGACGAGTACGGAGACAAGATGAGGGAGGCGCTGGCCACCGAGGGGTTCGATATCTCGCATCTGCGGGTGGAGGATGGCGACACCTCGGTGATGCTCATGGCGTTGAAAGACGGCGTCGATCGCATGCATCTCGAGGCAATCGATGGCGTAATGGAGACATATCGACCGAATGAAGACGACCGGGCGTTTATCCTAGAGCATGACATCATTCATACCGACCTGTTTGGCAATTGTTTGGACCTCCTGCCCGAGTGGCATGATGCGGGCAAGACGGTGGTTATGGACTTCTCAGTGTTCAGCCAGGATCCCGAATATGCATGTGAAGCTCATTTTCCTTACGTAGACTATGCGTTCATGTCGTTTGAAGAGGACACTCCGGAGCTACGTGATTGGGTACGTCACGTACAGAAGTTGGGACCGCGCGTTGCGGTTGCCACGCTTGGCGAGAAGGGGAGCATTGCCTATGACGGTGAGCGCTTCTATGAGTGCGGGATCGTACCGGCGGAGAAGGTCGTTAATACCGTGGGTGCCGGCGACTCGTATATTGCCGGGTTTACCAAGGGCGTGATCGATGGCCTTGATATTCCGGCGTGCATGAAGGCGGGCGCTGAGCTGTCGTCCCGAGTGATTGGTTCGTTTGAGCCGTACTAGGGTCAAACGCCTGGAAAGGAGTACGAAATGGTTATCGACATGTTGGTTCAGCCCATGCTCTACAGCGAGATCTGTACGCCGGGTGATGAGCCTGATGGATTCGGTTTTTGGTCACGAGAATTTGGTATGGGGCATATGGGCCCCATGGATTGGGATGAGCTTCAAGTCGAGATGGACGTCTGCGATGTGCAGAAGAGTGTGCTCATGCCACTCGATGTAACCACGGCATGCGGAGGGCATTTTGGCACCAATGACCAGATCGCCATGCTGGTTGCCGCGCATCCCGATCGTCTGTGGGGATTTGCGAGCGTAGATCCGCAGGTGAGCGGCGCCGCAGGCGAATTGGAGCGCGCCTTTACCGAGTTGGGGGCAAAGGGGCTTTGCCTGCATCCGGCAAAGCAGGGTTTTGCCCCCGATGATGCCGTGGCCGAGCCGCTTTACGAGCTGTGCGAGCGCTATAACAAGTCGGTGGTTTTCCATGCCGGTATGTCTTGGGAGCCGGGTGCAGAGCTCTCGCGCAGTAACCCGCTTGCATTTGAGCACACAATCGCAACGCATCCAAATGTGCGTTTTAGTTTGACCCACTTTGGCTGGCCCTGGGTGCGCGAGACCGTGGCGATGCTGCTCAAGTATCCCAACTGCTACACGGACACCTCTATCACTTACATCGATTCGCCCGAGGAGATGATGCAGCGTCTTTTCACGGTCGATATGGGGCCGCTGTGGTATGAGCGCGCGCTATCGCATCAAGTGATGTTCGCCAGCAATACGCCGCGCTTCCGTGCGTTCAAACTCAAGCGGGCGCTCGATACCGTGTCCATGCGCGATGATGCGCGAGAAAGGCTCTACTGGGGTAATGCCCTGCGTTTTCTTGAAGGGGATGAGTGAACATGGTGACGCTCGAGACATTGAGCTATCTATCGACTGCTCCGGACCAGTTCATCGATATTACCGAAGACGTGCACGCTGCCATCGAGCGCAGCTCGGTGACCAATGGCTTGGCAGCGATTATTTTGTCGCATACGACCTGCGGAATCGTGGTAAACGAGGGGCTGCCCTGCGTGGAGACGGATCTTATGGAGACGCTTGATCGCATCGCCCCACTCGATGCCCCCTATGCACATGCACACTTCCTGCCGAGCTATGGAGCTACCGGCAACAACTCCTGTGGACATATCAAGAGCATGATTTGTGGAAACAGTTGCTTCTTTCCCGTCCAAGATGGCCACATCGTGTGCGGAGGTGCCCAGAACATCTATCTTGCGGAGTTTGACGGCCCGCAGAAGCGAAAAGTGTACGTCGAGGTGCTGGGGGAGTAACGTCCCTGCAATAACCCTATGAAGGAGCACGTTATGTCGTTTCTGACCTCGATGTTCAAGACCGAAAAGCCGGTTATCGGAATGCTGCACCTGCGTCCTCTGCCGGGCGATCCACTGTATTACCCGGGCGGAAGCGTGTCGCAGGTCGTGGAAGCCGCCAAGCGCGATCTCGAAGCGTTGCAGCAGGGCGGTGTCGATGGCATTTTGATTACCAATGAGCTCTCGATGCCCTATGAGCAGCACGTTTCTCCCTCAACCCTTGCATCGATGGGCTATGTAATCGGGACTCTGTCCCATGATTTGTCGACCCCTTGGGGAGCTGAGGCTATTTACGATGGTGACGCCACAATCGAGCTGTGCGCTGCCGTCGATGCGCAGTTCACGCGCTGCAATTTTTGCGGTGCCTGGGCCGGTGATCTCGGGCTGATTAACCGAGATTTCGCTCACACCATGCGTCGTAAGGCGGCGCTGCGCCTGGACGACCTCAAGCTTTTTCACTTCATCACGAGCGAGGGAGAGGTTTATCTCAACGACCGCACGACTGCGGACATTGCCGATTCACTTCTCTTTAATTGCCTACCGGATGCGATGGTCATCGGCGGTTCGGCTGCCGGTCGTGGCGCTTCGGGCGAGCTTGCCGATGAGGTCCGCGAGCGTGTTGGCGAAGTGCCTGTGGTATGTGGCACCGGTTGTCGCGAAAATACCGTGGCTGACGTATTTGCTCACTACGATGGCGCGTTTGTCGGCACGTGCTTAAAGCGCGACGGAAAGCTGGATGCCCCGGTTGATGTTGAGCGGGTAGTTCGTTTTATGGCTGCCGCTCGTGCGGCGCGAGGGGAGTAGGCACCTATGGCGTTCTATCTGGGTATTGATATTGGGACAAGCGCCTCTAAAGGCGTTTTAATCGATGATCGATGCAACATCGTTTGCCAAGCCTCTTGTGGACATGAGACGGACAACCCGCGTGATGGATGGTACCAGCATGATGCGGAGGCAGTTTGGTGGGGCGATTTTTGCCGCTTGTCGCGCGAGCTGGTGGTGCGATCGGGGGTTAATGCGGCGCAGATCGGATGCGTGGGCCTTTCCGCATTGGGTTGCGACTGCGTACCGGTCGATACCGAGTGCAACGCGCTGGCGCCCGCGATTTTATATGGAGTCGATGCACGCTCGAAGCCGCAGATTGACGAGCTTCTTTCCGAATATGGGTCAGATCGCGCACGCGAGCTTTTCGGGCACGATCCCTGTTCGTCAGATATTGCTCCAAAGATCTTGTGGTTTAAGGAGAATATGCCCGAGGTGCACGAACGTGCCGCGAAGTTCCTGACGGCGTCATCGTTTCTGTGCGCGAAGTTGACGGGGCGTTTTACGGTGGACCGTTATTTGGCGGAGGATTTTCTTCCCCTATACGATCGCTACACTTGGAAGGTTGATGCTCGGGAATGTGCTCGTTTCTGCCGGCCTGACCAGATGGCGGAGGTAATGTCGGCTACCGATATTGCCGGGGTGATTACGCAGCGTGCGGCTGAGGCGACGGGGCTCGCGGCAGGGACACCTGTCTTGGTGGGAACGGGCGACTCTGGTGCCGAGGCCATTTCGACGGGTGTATTTCGTCCCGGCGATATGATGGTTCAGTTGGGGAGCACGGCGTATTTCATCTACTTAGCTGATCATATGGTCGATGATGCTCGCCTGTGGCCAGGGACGTTTATCATTCCCGGAACTTACGGGATCTGCGCGGGGACCAATACAGCGGGTGCACTCACATCGTGGTTGCGCCAAGAGCTGTATCGCGACGCCGTAGAGGCCGAGGGCCACGGTGGCCCCGATGCGTATTCGGTTATGGCGCATGATGCCGCCGATGTGGCGCCGGGTGCCGATGGGCTCCTGTGTCTGCCGTACTTTGCGGGGGAGCGTACTCCGCTCAACGATCCCGAGGCGCGTGGCGTTTTCTTTGGCCTGACCGGAAGGCATACACGAGCCCATATGGTTCGCGCCGCCTTGGAAGGCGTCGCGTATACCGTTGCATCCCATGTCGACATTATCGAGCGAGAGCATGGACTGCCAATTGGGCGCATTATGCTTGTCGGAGGTGGAACCAAGAATCCAGTTTGGATGCAGGCTATCGCCGACGTATGCGGGCGCGAGGTCTCGGTTGCCAAGGTTACGGTGGGCGCATGCTTCGGTGATGCCATCATGGCATCTCTCGCAGGTGGCGCCTATGCATCATGGGATGAACTCGCCCAAGTCCTTGGCGTTGCACAAACAATCGTGCCCGATATGGCTGCCCACGAGCTATATGCGTCGCGCCGTCATATCTTCGACGAATTGTATGCACGCAACCGTGATCTTATGCACGAATTGGTGTAATGCTGCCGAATTGTACTGCCTGCCAATAGGGACTGCATTGTACGATTCGCATGTCCCTTGGCATTTTTGCCCACAGGGGTTAGCGAAGGTCAAAAACAGAGTGCGCATTTGCTAAAACTACCGACTCGATGCGCTTTGCGTCACAGTTTTTGAGTGAGGCAATGCGCATCGAGGTCCTTGCGAGCGATCTGATGAGCGATTGCACGCTTGTTTCTGTGTTTGGCTCGGTCGGCGCATCGGTCTCGAGCAGTAGACGGTCGAGTGGAATCTGTCGGGCATATTCGCGACCGCGCTTGGTGGCAAGCATGCGCTCGTTCACGGAAAAATAGCAGCCTGCGTTTCGCGCACGGACGAACTCGTTCGAGGTACCGCTAAACCAGTGAAAGATGACGGCGGGGGAGTTGGGGCTTGGGGTGAGCAATCCATATGACTCAAGGGCGTCCAGTACGGTTCCTGCCGAACGAACAGCGTGAATTGATATCACGCGCCCAGCAAGAGGGTGCTGCACGAGTGCATCGCAGAGCCGGTCAAATGCCTGTACTTGTAGCGGCTCGCTTCCGGCAAAACGAGCGGAAAAGTCGAGCCCGACCTCGCCGATCAAGCGTTCTTGTGCAGCGACTTCGCAAAGCAGATTGATTTCAGCGTTGCCACATCGTCCGTCGGCGAGCCACCAGGGATGGAGGCCGATGCCGGCAAAGATATTTGAACGGCCGCAGACGCGCTTCTTGGCGCGTGCAAAGTCGTGCGGATCGACGCCGCAGTCAAATAGAATCAGGCCCAGCGCCGTTGCCTCATCGGCAACGGCGTCCGGGTGAGCCATTAGATCAAGATGGCAGTGCGCATCAAATAACCGGGGCCCCATCTCGGCGCGCTCCGCTAGTCTAGGCGCTGGCCATCGGCGCGCACGCGCTCGGTGCCGCGGCCACTGATCTGACGGATAACCTCGCCGGCGATCATCTGGCCCATGATGGGCGGCATAAAGCTGGCGGTTCCCAGCTCGGTGCGCTCGTGGATGTTGGAAGGATCGCGGGGCTGTGTCTTAACCGATTCCTCGCAGCTAAACAGTACGTGTAGGCTCTTGATTCCGCGCTTCTTACATTCTTTGCGCATAATGCGGCTCATGGGGTCACGTACCGTATCGAAGATGTCGGCAAAGCGGAGGCACTCGGGATGGAGTTTGTTGGCCCCGCCCATGGAGCTAACCAAACGGATGTCATGGTCCTGAGCATATTTGGCAATGGTGAGCTTGGCCGAGATGGTGTCGATGGCGTCGACGACGTAGTCGAGCTTGCCACCCGTCTGCTCCAAAACGCCCGCGAAGAACTCGTCGATGTTGTCGCTCAGCAGGTATTCGGTGCGCTTGATAACGCTGGCGGCGGGATTGATGTCGTGGATCATGGCTTCCATCACGTCAACCTTGCGCTTGCCGACGGTGCTGTGAAAGGCGATGGCCTGTCGATTGATGTTGCTGGGCGCGACGATATCCTTGTCCAGAATCACAAAATGACCGATGCCGCCGCGGACAAGTGCCTCGCAGCAGTTAGAGCCCACGCCTCCGCAGCCGAGCACCAGCACCGTGGCGTTGGCGAGTCTATCGAGTGCCTCACGGCCCATGATGATCTCGAGTTTGGTGTCGCGTGTCTCGACGAGAGCAGCGGTTTCGGTCATAGACATCCTCCGATGGGGAAGCGAATCGTGTTTTAGCTATCACCATTATAGGTATTATCGCGATTCCATTTGAGCCCTAGGGGCTTGTTGAAATGAGGCAAGGATTCGCATAAGATGAAGCAGATGGCACCCGTTGCAGCGGGTTGGCCAACTCCCAAACACGTTTGTAGCGTGAGAAGTGGCCGTCTTCGCATTACGCGGGGGCGGCTATTTCATTCGACCTCCTATGTGGATGCCGAGTTCCACAGCCGCGATTACAAGCAATAACAACGTCAGGACATTATCAATACTCATAGTCCATCTCCTTCTTGGGAAGAGGGAGCTGGCCCATCTGCTTCTGGACCCATTGTATCTAAAAACGAACGAATGTTCTATACATAACATTGCTATTAGATAATTAGACAAACATCTAAATAATGAGTATAGCGTGCACGTCGCGAGAGATAGCGAGAGGAGGTTCTATGCCGGGAGAGGGTTTTAAGGCGCTTGCCGATCCAACGCGACGGCGCATTTTGGAGTTGCTGCGCGAGGGCAATTGTACGGCCGGGGAGCTTGCCGAGCATTTTGACATCAGCAAGCCGTCATTGAGCCATCATTTGGCGACGCTCAAAAACGCCGGGCTGGTGACCGACGAGCACCATGGCCAAAACATCGTTTACAGCTTAAACACCACCGTCATGCAGGACTTGATTGGCTGGTTTATGGGCTTTACAGACACGGAAGGTGATAAGGATGAATAACGAAAACAAGGGCATTCACCCCACGGGGGTATCGTCGCGCGTGTGGATTGCGCTGGTCGTTCTGTGCGTTGCCAATGTCGTAGCGCACCTCATGGTGATGCCGAGCTTGCCTGCACAGATTCCCACGCACTGGGGCGCGAACGGCGCCGTCGATGGTTGGGGTCCTAGCTGGATGGCCTCCGCGCTCGGCGTGCTGCCTCTGGCGCTTCTCGCAATGTTCTGCGTGGTGCCGCGCATCGATCCCAAAGGTGAGGCATATCGAACCTCGGGCAAGTTCTATCAGGGCTTCGTAATCGCCTTCACCTTGTTCATGTGTGCCATAAGCTGGTTGGGTGAGCTTACGGTCTGGGGCGTGGTGCCGGCGGTCGGTTCGGTCAACGTGCTGATTTCCGGTGCTATCGGTTTGCTGTTCATCGGCGTAGGCAACTACTTGCCGCGTGTGAAGCAGAACTATACGCTCGGTATCAAGACGCCTTGGGCGCTTGCCGATCCCGAGAACTGGCGCCGTACGCAGTGTTTTGGCGGCGCCTGCTTTATGGTGCTGGGCGTTGGCCTGATTGTGATGGGCGTGGCGGGCAGCGTGCTGTCGAGCGAAGTCGTCGCCGCGGTGATTGCGGTTCTGGCGTTTGGTTCAGCCGGAGCTGCCTACGTCTATTCGTATCTGCTGTGGCGCAAATCGCAGCGAGCCGCTCGTTAAGGTTGCGGAAAACTAGCGTACGCAGTTCATAGTATGTTCCGGGGGACTTTTCCCAGGTAGTATTAGGGGGTGTGGGCAACCATGCCCCTTTTTCGTTAAGTTTCAGAGCTGGTTTCCTCATTTCGTTTCCACTAAAGCGAATCAAGAATAGGGAAACAGCAGGTAGAAAGGATAAAACAGGCAAATGGCGGAGTTTATCTACCAGATGTATCAGGCTCGCAAGGCCCATGGCGACAAGGTGATTCTTGACGACGTGACCCTGAGCTTCTATCCCGGTGCCAAGATCGGCGTCGTGGGTCCTAACGGCATGGGTAAGTCGACCCTGCTCAAGATCATGGCCGGTATCGAGGAGGTCTCCAACGGCGATGCCAGGCTTACCCCCGGCTACACCGTGGGTATCCTGCAGCAGGAGCCGCCGCTCGACGACGACAAGACCGTCATCGAGAACGTGCGCATGGCATTTGGCGACATGATTGCCAAGGTCGATCGCTTCAACAAGATCGGCGAGGAGATGTGCGACCCGGATTGCGACATGGACGCCCTCATGGCCGAGATGGGAAAGCTCCAGGACGAGATCGACGCCGCCGACGGCTGGGATATCGATTCCAAGCTCGGCCAGGCCATGGACGCCCTGCAACTGCCCGATTCCGACATGCCGGTCAACGTGCTTTCCGGCGGCGAGCGCCGCCGCGTGGCCCTGTGCAAGCTGCTGCTCGAGGCTCCCGACCTGCTGCTGCTCGACGAGCCCACGAACCACCTGGACGCCGAATCGATCCTGTGGCTCGAGCACTTCCTGCACAACTACCAGGGCGCCGTTCTGGCCGTCACGCACGATCGCTACTTCCTGGATAACGTTGCCGAGTGGATCTGCGAGGTCGACCGCGGTCACCTCTATCCCTACAAGGGCAACTACTCCACGTATCTGGAGACCAAGGCCGCGCGTATCGAGGCACAGGGCAACCGCGACGCCAAGCTCGCCAAGCGCATGGAGGCCGAGCTCGAGTGGGTGCGCAGCTCGCCCAAGGCCCGTCAGGCCAAGAACAAGGCCCGTCTGGCTCGCTACGAGGAGATGGAGGCCGAGGCCCGCGCAAGCCAGAAGCTCGACTGGACCGACATCCGCATCCCTGTGGGCCCGCGTCTGGGCAACAAGGTGCTCGAGGCCCATCATCTGCACAAGGAGTTCGATGGCCGCGTGCTCATCGATGACCTTTCGTTCACCCTGCCGCGCAACGGCATCGTGGGCGTCATCGGCCCCAACGGCGTGGGCAAGACTACGCTTTTCAAGACCATCGTGGGTCTGGAGCCGCTGACTTCGGGCGAGCTCGAGGTGGGCGGGACCGTCAAGATTTCTTACGTCGACCAGAACCGTTCCGGCATCGACCCCGATAAGAACCTGTGGGAGGTCGTCTCGGACGGCCTGGACCACATGATGGTCGGCGAGACCGAGGTTCCGAGCCGCGCGTACGTGGCGAGCTTTGGCTTTAAAGGCCAGGACCAGCAGAAGCGCGCTGGCGTACTCTCCGGTGGCGAGCGCAACCGTCTGAACTTGGCACTTACGCTCAAGCAGGGCGGCAACCTGCTGCTCCTCGACGAGCCCACGAACGATCTTGACGTCGAGACGCTGTCCTCGCTCGAGGCGGCGCTGCTCGAGTTCCCGGGCTGCTCGGTGGTCATTAGCCACGACCGCATGTTCCTGGACCGCGTCGCCACGCACATCCTGGCGTGGGAAGGCACCGACGAGAACCCGGGCAACTGGTATTGGTTCGAGGGCAACTTCGAGGCCTATCAGGCCAACCGCATCGAGCGCCTGGGCGAGGACGCAGCCCAGCCGCATCGTATTCACCGCAAGCTGACGCGCGATTAGTCGAGCTCAGGTGACCTAATGAGAAAGGGACGATAACCTTGAGGGTTATCGTCCCTTTTTGTTACTTGGTAGAAGGTTCGACTTTATCGATGGCCCAGGTGGCTCCGAGACCGCCGGTGGTGTTGCGGCGGATGCGCACGGTGACTTCGTGGCGCTCGCCGGCCTGCGTGTAGCGCAGGGGGAAGCTTGCGCGGTTTCGCGCGGCCTCGATGGTACCGCGCTCGCGGGCGATCCAGTAGTACTCGCCGACGATGCCGAGCGTGTCGGCGCCGTAGGGGAGATAGGTCGACAACTGGTGCAGAAGCGGGCCGGGGCAGAAGACCTCGGTTGCGAAATCGACGGGGAAGTCCTTGGGGATGGCGGGCGCTGCAGGTGCGGGGGCTGGGGCCGCTGCGGGTACCGAAGCCGGTGCGGATGCGGGTATTTGGTCGCAAGCGGCGGCGGGCATGGATTCGATGACGGGTGCGGGCTCCGGCGTTACTTTCGGCTTGATCTCGGAATCTGCGGGCTTCACGGTGACGGGTGCGTCTGCAACTGCGGTTTCAACCTCAACCTGCGTCGCGTTCTCATTCTCGACGCTCGACTTTGCCTCGATGGGCGTGGATGCCATGGTGGTGATGCCAGCGTTGGCGTTCTCGGGGTCATAGACGACCGTAAGCGAGATGGCAGGCTGCGGCGTCTCGGGTTCCGGCGTCGACTCGGTAGCGTCTTGATCGGCGGACTCGTCGGGTTGATTGTCCTCGGCCTCGTCGCCAAAGACATCGCTGTTTTGGAACGCAGGCGTCTCGGATTGGTCAGCGGCTTCTTCGGTTGTCGACTTGGGAGCCTCGTTGAGCTCCGCAGCGGCTTCCTGTTCTGACATGACTTCGGGATCGGTCATGGCGGCGATTTCGGTTTCGGCTTCTGCTGCCACCTCAATAGCGACTTCGATCTCTGTCTCGGGCTCGGGCTCCGGCACAGCTTCAACCGCGGCTTCTGGTTCGGGACGCTTAACGTGCTTGGGGCGTACAGCCTTGAGGTCCTTCTCGCCGCGCTTTTTCTTTTTATAGGACTGCTTGGCTCCCTTGGCAGCCTTGGGCTTGTCCTCGCCCTTGGCAAGTGCGGCATCCCATGCCTCGTTGGCGATGACCGTGGCATACAGGCGACCGCCCTTAAAGACAGTCAGCTTAATGCAGTCGTCGAGTTCCTCGAGCAACTCGCGCGTGGACTCGAAGCCCAGGTCATAAGCAGTCATGTCGCCAACGGCGAGAGCCTCTTCGACCTGCGTCATAAACGTTTGCTTGCCACACCCAATCGCATCGCGCAGCAGGCGATACAGATAGATGTGGTTGCCCAGCGAAAGCATGGGCCTAACTATTGTCTTGCTCATGGCAAATCTCCTCTTTACACATGTAAAGCATCTTACCATCGCATGGCGCTCGCCATGACGGCGCCCAAGGCAAACGGGCGCGAACCGCTGTCGATTCGCGCCCGTTGTACAGGTTGCCTATCTGGGGATGCAGTGCCTAGTTGCCCGATGTCGTGCCTTGGCTTGAACTGTCAGATGCCGTGCCGGACGCGGTTCCGCTCGAGCTGTTGGTGTTGCTGTTGTCGGTAGATCCCGTACTCGGTGTATTGCCATTCGCCTGGTCGCCCGTGCTCGGTTGAGAGCCGTCAGTCGTTTGGCTTGAGTCAGTCGTGCCGGATTGCGAGCCGCTGTTGTTCGCAGAGGAATCGACGCCCTGCGATTGGTTTTGGGTGTTCGAGGACGAATTGGCAGAGGTAGAACTGTCTTGCGTATCGTCCGTCTGTGCCTGCTGACCCTGCGACTGGGTGGTGCCATTTGCATCGCTCTCGGTCGTGCGCGACGACAGGATTGGCTCGGGACGCTCGCCCAGACCCTCACCGGCAGTGGTGATAAGGATGGCGCCGGCGCAGGCGATGACCGCGACGATGGCGATAGCGATCGAGAAGACGATGACCTTCTTTTGCGTCTGGCTGCGCTCAGCCGCCGCCTTGGCGCGCAGGCTGTTGGGAGCGACGCGCGCCGTGGTCGCGCGTCCCGCAACCCGGCGCATCTCCTGCGTGGTTGCGGCGCCACCTAGGTGCTCCTCGACATTGGGCTCAACGGGCTCGTAGGCGCCGGTAGGGTAGTCGACAGCGGCATGCGTGCCCTTGATTGCTTCGGCGCTGGCGGAGATAAAGTGGCGATAGACCTGCGAGGACACAACAGTGATGACTGAGCTCACAGCGGCACCAATCACCGAGCCGGCAATGCCAATCTTTGAAGCGAGCGCGACACTCGTGGCGGCTGCCGCGGCACCGGCGATGATTTGGGGAATGGAAATGTCATCAAAGAGTTTTTTCTTGGGCGCAATGGCCATGGTCTGGCCGATGGAATGGTTCTCGTGAACGCCGTTGTTGAGTGCGGCCGGCGTCATGACACGCGTGCGCGGCGCGTCGGTGTACTTGGTTGTCATACGGGGTCCTCCCGATGCAAATCTGCTTCGTTTCGTGTAGCCATCAGGGTACCCACCAGATGTGAATCGTACGTGTCATTTAACAGATACCATCAACTCATCAAGGGGGCCTGCTGTCTTTGGTGCAATAGCTTGATGCTAAACTGGATTTATGTTTGCGAGGTGGTTTACGTGATGTACCCGTATATGACATTCGAAGATGGAACCGAGGTCATTCATTCTGACCTGATTACAGATGGCGATATCGAAAAGGTTATCGTGCATTTTGAGCGACCGACGGCAGAGGGCTTCGACTCCGCTCGTTGTGAGTTGCCTTCCTGTTCGTGGACTGACTGGGAAGGGCATTTTACTCAGAGTGAAAAACGAGCTTTCGAAGAGTGTCTGAGCAAATAATTCTGATTAGTTCGAGTTTAGTTCGAATAAAGAAGCTGAATGCGATGAGCTAAAGCGTATGCATTTTTAGTATTAGATGCGTATGAAATGGAGGATGTGAATGGATGAGCTAATAGACTTTAAAAAACGATTTCTCAAGAATGGCGAGCTGGTTTCAATTCCAAAAAAGGAAAGCTATAAAAGAATCATGCTGCTATGGGCCGTCTCTTTCTTTGAATTAAATACAAGTTATACGGAGCTTCAGGTTAATCGTGTGCTGTCACAGCTCTATCCTGATTATGCCGTGTTGAGGCGGTACTTGGTTGATTATGGATTCCTATTAAGGGATGAACGAGGCCTGAAATACGAGGTTAATCGTGATGTTCACGGTATTGAGAGCTAGCCGTCCGGTTCGGGTCCTATATATTGCTAGAGGGATAAGCGAAATAGGCAATTGGTGTGCGAATATTGCTTTGCCAATGCTGATTTACGAGGTAACTCACGATGTTTCTGCAACTGCTTTGATGGTTTGCTGCAGATTTGCCCCCTCTCTGTTTTCAGTTGCGCTCGCGCAGCTGCCTCAGAAGATGGGTATCGGGACACTGCAGGCCATGAGATTGGCAGACTTAATTCGCGCGGGATTATTCGTTTGCTATATTTTTGTTGATAGTAAATGGAGTATGTTTGCTATTACGTGCGCGGTATCGCTTTGCCGAACGGTAGAAATGCCCTGCTTTTACTCGTTGTTAAGAGCCAATACGAATAGTATCAATCGCGACGTAATTAATAATTCGTTTGGGTTCCTGCAGAATTTGATGATGGTTCTGGGGCCAGTTGCCGGCGGTTTTGTTGTCGCTCAATTTGGGGCGGAGGCTGTTCTTGCATTAGACGCGCTTTCTTTTGCCGCGTCGTTCTGGTTGCTGCGAGATGTTCCGTCGGTTATCGAGGTTAATGATAAAGAGGGAATAAGCAAAAATGAAAAAAACAGGACTGCATTTAGTGATCTTAGCACGAAGCACTTGGCAATTGGTTTCCTATTAATCGATATTTCTAGTGGCGTGGCATTCGGCTCTCTGAATTCTCTTTTGCCAGCTATAGCGCAATTGCAATTTGACTCGTCATCGATACAATACGGATTCCTTCAGAGTAGTCTTACAATCGGACTGTTGTTCGGAAATACAATATATGGTCGTTTAATCAGTGGTTCCGATTGCGTTAAATCATATTGTTTTGTGACGTATCTTGCGCTCGGTGCGTATCTGGCATTTGGCTATCGCTATGCGTCTGGGATATCGTTTATTTTCCTTTTTATCGTCGGTGCCGGAAACGCCATTCAAGATGTGCTTCTCATAACATCGCTGCAGGATTTGGCGAGAGACGGATCTGAATCGATAAGCCTGTTTTCAATTAGGGAGTCTTTGCAATCGGTTGCTGTTGTTATTTCAACACTTCTTGTTTCGCTGTTCACGAGCATCGCGATGTTCTCAATTCTCGTTACAGGACTTGGTGTATTTTCAATTATGATGGTAGTTGTGTTTCAATTGAATTATTTGCGAAAGATGTGACGTTGATATGCCTAAAACGCTTTTAGTATTTCCCCCAGGATGGAGTCCAGTGGGGCCGTATCTTGCCTTGCCTGTTTTGAAGTCATATCTTCAAGAGGTTGAACAATACAAAGTTGACATTGTTGACTTAAACGTGGAATTTTACGATGACCTCCTATCTTTTAGACATGTCGAAGAGTGCTGTAAAAGGTATCGGGAATCAAAGGATTCGTTTAGTTCGAATGTTCAATTAACAATCGAGTTGATACAAAAGTCGGCACTTAATGTTGACGAGGCAAAAGATATTTTCAGATCGAAGAGATACTTTAATCTAAAAGAAAGACAATATGCTGAAAACATTTTTAGAAATGCACTCTATATCATAAATCACGTCTCATATGGAGTTAAATACACGTTCAACTCCATAGATCTGCCCTATGATTATTATTCGACACCAGAAATAATGAAATCGCTTGCGGATACCTTGCATAATCCGTTTATTTCCTTCTATGAGACTGCCTTCCTTAAGCGTATTCAGAGGGAAAAAATCGAGTTTATTGGGATTTCGGTGAGCGGCTGTTTCCAATTGATTTCTGCAGTTACGTTAGCGAAACTGATTAAAGAAGAATGTCCATCTGTTAAACACGTCTCATTGGGCGGCAATTACATTACTCGTTTAGCAGATGACTGCATGAAAGAATGGCATCCCTTTTTTGAATACATTGATTCGATAATGATGTATGACGGCGAAGAGCCGCTTGCACGTCTTCTTGAGGCCCTTGACTCTGGTGATGACAATCTCGACTGTGTTCCAAACCTTTGCCATGCTAAAGGTGGAAAGATATATAAAAACCATCGGATTGAGCAAACATTTATCAACGATACAGTTCCCGATTTCGATGGCTTCGCCCTTTCTAAATACTTCATGCCTGAGCTAATATTGCCGGTTTATTCCTCTAGGCAGTGTTTTAATCATTGCGCCTTCTGCACCATTCCCGGTGCTACCGGTGGTTGTTACCGAAAGATGCCTATATCGAGAGTATTTGAAATAATGTGTCGGTTAAATGAAAAATACGGCACGAGAGTTTTCTCTTTTGTGGATGAAACATTCGAAGGCAAAAGAATGGAGCAACTCGCGGATGAAATAAACGCATCGGGAAAAACGTTTTTCTGGCATGGAGAAACGAGGTTCTCTCCAACCCTAAGTACAGACGTTTTTAACAAGATATACCAAAGTGGATGTAGGCAGATTCAGTTTGGCCTCGAGTCATACAACCAAAGAGTTCTTGATCTAATGAAGAAGAACACGAGAGTTGATTGGATTGATCGCAATATCCATGATTGTCTCAATGCCGGTATTCCTGTTCATCTATTTTTTATGATTGGCTTTCCGACCGAAACTAAAGAAGAGGCTCTGAACACCTTAGCTTATACAGAGAATGTTTTGAATTATTCAAAACAGGTATGTGGTGTTCCATATTCCACGAGAGGATTTACGAATTTTGGTCTCGTTATGGGGTCGGATGTTTGGAATCATCCCGATAAGTATGGTGTCTCTGTAATGCCGAAGTCCCAATATGAGGATTTGCGCCTCGAAGTGGATTATGTTTCAGGCACTGGTTTAACTTTAAATGAAGCAAAATCCTTATCTGATGAGCATCATATTGATTTTTATATGCAAGAGGTCATAAACGGTAGCGACACAATTGACTTGCCCCAGCGGCTTCATATTTCAGAGGTGACCTGGATCCTAGATTCTATTCACGCTGTTAGGTATAAGGGACATTTGACCAAAGTAAAGCGACGGCTAACTAGTCTAAATCCAGCTGATCGAATCTGGCTGGATTCCAAGACCTCTGTCGTGCTCGTTGAGCCATTTGCCTACTTCTATAATTCTGAATACCATCATGTCTATGCTGTTTCCCAGTTGGTATACCTTAAGTTGGCCCGTTTATTGGAGGCCGATTGTAGCATTTCTCTTATTCTTGATCAGGGCGACCTCGAGCTGACAAGGGCGATAGAAGAACTGTTGCATTATGGATTGCTGAATACAAATATCGATGCCGATTATGTAATGCACGATAATGGTTTTCAATTGGTTAAAAGTTCGTTTGTTAAAGAAGTCGGACGCTCAAAAGAGGGGTTAAGAGTACTGCTGAGTTGTGCCACCCATAGAATGTGTGCGGTTAATGATTTTTCGTTCGCTTTGCTCTCGTTGTTTGAAAAGCCGATTACTAAGAACGAGGTGCGCGACATTTTGAAAAAAGAGGGACTATCGACAAACGAGGAGCAATTAAACAAGTTGGTTGATAATTGCATGAAAGCAGATATACTACAATTGATTAGATAGAGGAGGTTTCTGCATGGACGTTATTAACAAAGATCTCTTGGAGCAACTGAAAGAGTCTCAGGAAGAGGGCGTCGTGGTAGAAGTGTTCGACTTTGAGGACTACATGGATAAATTCTGCCATTAGTTTCGGAATTAACTTGCCTCGCTTAAAGGAGAAGTCGATTATCGATTTCTCCTTTTTTAATTAAAGATATTTTTGGAATTCATGCTCTTAGCACAGGTTGGCGTCTCAGTAAACTGGGAGGTTGCTTTGGCTAGTTAGAGATATGTGAACGTCCGTTAGACTGAATCTCAGGGTAGAAGGGGCCTCCAGTGTCCAGATCAACAAGGCAATGCTGCGTTTCGGCTAATAAGAACGATGGCTTTCTGCGGGTCGCGGCGGCGTCGCCGCGGATTCGCGTGGCCGATGTCGAGGGCAATGCCGAGGTTGCGCTGGGGGCTGTTCGGGAGGCTGCCGAGCGCGGCGTTCGTGCGTTGGTGTTGCCCGAGCTTAATCTGACTGGCTATACCGCAGCCGATCTGTTCCATAACCGTACATTGCTGCATGCCTGCGAGGCTGCTCTGGTGCATATCCTCGATGAAACCCGCGAGCTGCCGATTGTCTTTACCGTCGGCCTTCCCGTTGCGGTGGCCGAAAACATCTACAACTGCGCGGCCGTGTGCTGTGCGGGCGAGCTTTTGGGCCTTACGGCTAAGAAGTATCTGCCCAACTATGGCGAGTTCTACGAGCGCCGCTGGTTTGCCCCGGCGCCTGCCGATCCCGTGTGGGTTGAATTTGCCGGTCAGGGTCCGGTGCCGCTTGGCTCGGGGCTTGTCTACCGCTGCTGTGATGAGGGCGCCGAGGACCTGGTGCTGGGCGTTGAGGTCTGTGAGGACCTGTGGGTGCCGGCGCCCCCTTCGACCGAGATGGCGCTTGCCGGTGCGACGGTGATTCTCAACCCGTCGGCTTCGGACGAGATTATCGGTAAGGCAGACTATCGCCGCAGCCTCATCTCCAATCAGAGTGCGCGCCTGTACTGTGCCTATGCGTATGCAGACGCGAGCGAGGGCGAGTCCACGACCGATATGGTCTTTGCGGGCGAGAACCTCGTCTACGAAAACGGCTCCAAGCTCGCCGCGACCAAGCTGCTTACCTGCGACATGGCCATCGCCGACGTCGATCTTGACCGCCTAGTTGCCGAGCGCCGTCGTTCGACGACGTGGACGCGCGCGGACGATGCGCCGGAGGCCACGGCCGTTGAGTTTTCGTTTGAGGGCGTGTTGGCCGAAGAGCCTGTCCTGCGCGATGCCTGCGATATCGACCGCGTTTTCCCGCGCGCGCCCTTTGTACCGGCCGACCATGGTGACCTGGCCGAGCGCTGCGAGACCATCCTCGACCTGCAGACCGCCGGCCTCAAGACCCGCCTGGCCCATACGGGCACCAAGGCGGCCGTCATCGGTCTTTCGGGCGGCCTTGATTCTACACTGGCACTGCTCGTGACGGTGCGTGCCTTCGATGCACTGGGGCTGCCGCGCACGGGTATCACGGCGGTCTCCATGCCCGGCTTTGGCACGACGCATCGCACTAAGTCCAACGCCGAGTCGCTCGCTCGCGACCTTGGCGTGAGCTTCCGCGAGGTTTCGATCCACGCGGCCGTGGAGCAGCACTTCAAGGACATTGAGCACGATCCGGCCGTGCAGGACGTGACCTACGAGAACAGCCAGGCCCGCGAGCGTACGCAGATTCTGATGGATCTGGCCAATCAGGCCGGCGGTTTTGTCATCGGCACGGGCGACCTGTCGGAGCTGGCGCTCGGCTGGGCTACCTACAACGGCGACCACATGAGCATGTACGCCGTCAACGCGAGCGTGCCCAAGACGCTTGTGCGCCATCTGGTGCGCTATGCCGCTGATGTTTTTGGCGGGCGTATTGCCGAGGTCTTGCTCGATATCCTCGATACGCCGGTGTCCCCCGAGCTTCTGCCGCCCACGGGCGACGGCGAGATTGCGCAGAAGACTGAGGATTTGGTGGGCCCGTACGAGCTGCACGACTACTTCCTCTACTACCTGCTGCGTTTTGGCTTTGAGCCGGGCAAGATCTACCGCATGGCGCTCAAGAGCTTCGAGGGCGCCTACGACGTCAAGACTGTCCACACGTGGTTGCGTACGTTCTACCGTCGCTTCTTTGCCCAGCAGTTTAAGCGCAGCTGCCTGCCCGATGGTCCCAAGGTGGGCTCGGTGACGCTCAGCCCGCGCGGCGATTGGCGTATGCCGAGTGACGCCAGCTCGCGACTGTGGCTTGCGCAGATCGACGCGCTCAATCCAATTGACTAAGGTTGGCTAAATTGAACCAATGCGGGGGTTGCAAGCGTTACACTTTTGCAATCTGATGGCCCGTATCGCGCGGCGCTCTTGTCGGAGCGCCGCGTTTTTCATATCGAAAGGTGGCACCATGCAGGCATCGCACCGTCTCGACCGCTTTGGCGCGGAGGTCTTCGCCTCGCTCAACAACAAACTGCTTGCGCTGAAGGCTCAGGGCAAGACCATTTACAACATGAGCGTGGGCACGCCCGACTTTAAGCCGTACGACCACGTGGTCGAGGCGCTCACGCAAGCGGCCCAGGACCCCGAGATGTGGAAGTATGCCCTGCGCGACCTGCCTGAGCTTAAGCAAGCCGTGTGCGATTACTACGAGCGTCGCTTTGGCGTTTCGGGCATTACGCCGTCCATGGTGCAGTCGTGCAACGGCACGCAGGAGGGCGTGGGTCATTTGGGCCTGGCCCTGCTCGATCCGGGTGACACCATTCTAGTTCCCGATCCGTGCTACCCGGTCTTTGAGGCGGGTGCGAAGATCGCCGATGCCAAGCTCGAGTACTATCCGCTGGTTGCCGAGCACAATTACCTGCCCTATGTGGCGGGCATCGATCCCGAGGTGGCCGATCGCGCCAAGTACATGATCGTTTCGTTGCCCGCGAACCCGGTCGGCTCGGTGGGTACGCCCGAGGTCTACGAGGAGATTATCGCCTTCGCCCGCGAGCACGACCTGCTCATCGTCCATGACAACGCGTACTCCGACATCGTGTTCGACGGCGAGCCGGGCGGAAGCTTCTTGCAGTATCCTGGTGCGCTTGAGGTGGGCGTGGAGTTCTTCTCGCTTTCCAAGTCGTTTAACGTTACCGGTGCGCGTATCGGCTTTTTGGTCGGCCGCGAGGACGTGGTCTCTGCCTTTGCCAAGCTGCGCGGCCAGATCGACTTTGGTATGTTCTTCCCGATCCAGAAGGCTGCTATCGCCTGCCTGAACGGTCCGCGCGATGAGGTCGAGGCGCAGCGTCTGAAGTACCAGGAGCGCCGCGATGCCCTGTGCGACGGTCTTGAGGGCTTGGGCTGGGAGCGTCCCAACGCGCATGGCTCTATGTTTGTGTGGGCCAAGCTTCCCGGTGGTCGCACCGATTCCATGGCGTTTTGCGAGGAGCTTATGGAGAAGGCCGGCGTTGTGGTGACGCCGGGCGCGAGCTTTGGTCCTTCGGGTGAGGGGCATGTGCGCATGGCGCTGGTCCTGCCGCCCGATCAGATCGCTTTGGCTGTCGAGGCCATTCGCGAGGCGGGCCTGTATTAGAAAGCTATTCCGCTCGTCAATAGCTCGAAACCGATTTCGTGCAGTTATTTTACGAATCCTGCAAACAATTTCGGCAAACGGTCGATTTTTGGCTGCGAATAGGAGCATAATCAAAGTCCCGATTGGATGTATTGGGATTACGGCAAGCCGCTCGGGTCGTTCCCGGGCGGCTTGTTTGTGGAGAGAGATGGGAGTTTCTAATGGTTAACGAGAAGAAGGTCGCTATTGTCGGCTGCGGTTTCGTTGGTTCGTCTTCGGCGTTCGCGCTGATGCAGAGTGGTCTGTTCTCCGAGATGGTCCTCATCGACGTGGACAAGAACCGCGCCGAGGGTGAGGCCCTGGATATCGCGCACGGCATGACGTTTGCCGAGCCGATGAAGATCTACGCCGGCGATTATTCCGATGTCGCCGACGCCGCCATGATCGTCGTCACCGCTGGCGCTGCCCAGAAGCCCGGTGAGACTCGCCTGGACCTGGTCAACAAGAACGTCAACATCTTTAAGTCCATCATTCCCGAAATTAAGAAGTCTGGCTTCGACGGCATTCTGCTCATTGTCTCCAACCCGGTCGATGTTCTGACCTATGCCGCCATCAAGATGTCCGGCCTGCCCGAGGGCCACGTCATCGGCTCCGGCACCGTGCTCGACACTGGCCGTCTGCAGCAGATGCTTGGTGCCCACGTCGAGGTTGACCCGCGCGATGTCCAGGCCTATGTCATGGGTGAGCACGGCGACTCTGAGTTTGTCGCTTGGTCCAGCGCCCAGGTTGCCGGCGTGCCGCTGAACACTTTCTGCGAGCTTCACGGTCATCTGGAGCATGAGGCTGCCGAGAAGCGCATCGCCGAGGACGTCAAGAACTCCGCCTACACCATCATCGAGAAGAAGCACGCCACCTACTATGGCGTCGCCATGGCCGTCAAGCGCATCTGCACCGCCGTCATGCGCGATGAGCAGACCGTTCTGCCCGTCTCCTCGCTCATGGTGGGCGAGTATGGCCTGTCCGATCTTGCCATCTCCATGCCGACGGTCGTTGGCCGCGATGGCGTCGTCTGTCGCGTCCCCGTGCCGCTGAACGATGACGAGCAGCATGAGCTCACCGCCTCCGCCAAGGCCCTCAAGGACATCATCGACAGCGTCGACTTCTCCTGCTAAATCAAGCTCGCTAGAGCGAAAAGCTACAATGAAGGCGTCCGGGTCCACACGGCCCGGGCGCCTTTTTGGTGCAAAGAAACCTGACCCCAATGCACCATAGTTGATGGGAGGGCCATGTCGGATTCGCCTAATTTTTTGACATATGCCCAGACGGTGTTTGATCCGTTTGAGGAGCGGTCGTTCTGCGCGGTGGATAGCCTGGTCTTTGCGTGGTTGTCCTATTTGCGTTTGCCGGGTGATATGGCGGAGCTGACGAACTGGCAGGGCCTAGACGTACGCGAACTGCTGCGTGCCGAGTGCTACCGGGACATGATTGACGACTTGTGGGATCCAGAGGGGAGCAGGGCCTTGTTGGAGGCCGTGGCAGCAAACCCTCGTTACCGTGGCGTGCACGTTTGCGGCTATCGTGCCGTGAGCGATGTGGTAGCGACAGAGCAGTTTGCAGCCATGGCGTTCCGGTTTCCGGCGGGGTTTAGTTATCTTTCCTTCCGGGGGACCGACAGCACGATTGTGGGCTGGAAAGAGGACTTTAACATGGCGTTCCGGTGTCCTGTGCCGGCCCAGGAATCCGCGGTACGTTATGTGGACGAGGCAGCGGATGCGATTGACGGGCCGCTTTTGTGCGGAGGTCATTCCAAGGGCGGAAACCTTGCGGTGTACGGTGCGGCGATGTGCTCCGATGTCGCCCGTGGGCGAATCGAACGGGTGTATTCCCATGATGGTCCGGGCTTCGTCGAGGAGTTTCTGAACGGCAACGCCTTTGCCGATCTTTCCGGTCGAATCGACAAGACGCTACCTCGGTCGTCGATCTTTGGCATGATGTTCGAGACGCAGGAGGACTATGCCATCGTTGAGAGCACCGAGTTCAGCCTGCTGCAGCACAATCCCTTTAGCTGGGTGGTTGATGGTCGCGACTTCGTGTACTGTGAGTGCCTGTCCGCCGGTGCTCGATACGTTGATGGCTCCATTCGCGAGATGCTGCTTGCAGTGGGGCCTAGCGAGCGCGAGCGTTTTGTAGATGCGTTATTCTCCGTGTTTGAGGCTACGGGTGCTGAGCGGTTTGCGGATATCGCTGGGAATCTGCGCGAGAGCCTGCCCGTGATGCTCCAGGCTGCACAAGGCTTTGACAAGGATACGCGACGCTTTGTCTCGCAGACCATCGTGGCAATCCTTAAATGCGCACTGCTGCCCAAACGACCCCAGATCGACATGCCCGCTGCCGGCAAGAGTTTGGCAGAACAGCTCGAGGCTTGGCAGTCCGAGCTCCTGCGCTAGCCATTGGTGCAAAGCAACCTGTCCCCGATGTACCAATCTTCGATGCGCTCGGGGAGGGCTCGACCGCTATACTGGTTCGTGCCGAAATCAATCTAGAACGGAATGCCGTATATGAAAATCAATCACGCGATTCTGCATATCCTGGACTTTGACTCTGCCGTCAACGTTATGAGCCAGCGCGAGCTCGATATCGAGAGCCGTACCGTGCGCAACTTCGTGACCACGCATCTGCGCCGCGCGCGCACCTCGGCCGACAATAAACGCGCCACGTTTGCCGAGAACTCTGCGTTTGGCGGCGAGCTCAAGGGCTATTTCTTTGGCGAGCGCGAGTTCGTGGACCTGTCGCAGCAGATTGCGGAGTTCATCTCTTCCGAGCTCACCAAAGCCGAGAAAGCCGAGTCCACCGACGTGCTCGTGGCCGATTTTGACGACGATGAGGATGTCCGCTGGTTTGCCGTGATGCTGCTGGGCTCCAAGCAGGCATTCATGCACGAAGTGGGCCGCGAGGAAGGGGAGGTACGCAACGACATCGCGCGCCACTACGCCATTCTGCCGAACCCCTCGCAAAAGGTGCCGAGCTATGCCATCGTGCGCGCAAGCACCATGGAGATCGGCTACGTGGACAAGAAGCGCAAGATTGCCGGCGAGGACCGTATGCTTATCCCCGATGGCCTGCTGCAGTGCGACACGGGCGTATCGGGCAAGGAGGTCATCGACACCGTGACGCGTGTGGTCGAGGAAGTCGCCGAGGAGCACGGTGCCAATACGGCCGTAGCGCTCGCTAAGGTTAAGGCTGCCGTTGCCGAGAAGGTTGAGGATGACGAGGAGCTGCCGCCTTGGGATATCGTCGATGAGGTCTTTGAGGATGAACCGGTTATCAAGGAGAGCGTGCGCGCGGCACTGACCGAGGAGAAGGTGCCTGAGCGTGTGCCCGTGGAGCGCAAGCAGGTCGAACGCGCGGCCGTACGCAATCACAAGATTCGTACCGACACGGGTATCGAGATCAGCTTCCCGGCCGAGATGGGTTCGAACTCCGAGTACATCGAGTTCGTCAACGAGCCCAACGGCCTCATCTCCATCGAGCTCAAAAACATCGGGTCAATTGAGAATCGATAAACTGCGCTTGTAAGCTGCAGACAAAACAAAGGCCGAAATCCTTCGGGACTTCGGCCTTTTTGCTTGGAGCTGAATTGAGTTGCAGACTGAGCATGCGTCAGCGAAAACGCCCCTAGGCGAGCAAGGTGACGTGAAAGAGGAGGGAAGCGTACTTCGGTACGCGACCGACGATTGAACGTCAGATTGCCGCTTAGGGGCGTTTGCAGCGTCGAGAGGTCCGTCGTTCGTTAGAACGGCGGAACCAAAGGTGCAGCGTCGACTAGTTACGCGGTTTGGTGAAAACCGCGTAACCCTACAGCTTGCGCAGGCCTTCCTCGAGGCCAGTCTTGCTGTCGGTCTGGGCGTCGCGCATTTTGATGACGCGGGCGGGGACACCGGCCACGACGGCACCGGCGGGGACGTCCTCGACGCACACGGCGCCGGCGGCGACGACAGCGCCCTTGCCTACGTGCACGCCCTCCAGGACCACGGCGTTGGCGCCGATCATGACATCGTCCTCGATGATGACGGGCGTGGCGCTGGCGGGCTCCACAACGCCTGCCAGCACGGTGCCGGCGCCGATGTGGCAGTTCTTGCCCACGGTGGCGCGGCCGCCCAGCACGGCGCCCATGTCGATCATGGAGCCTTCGCCAATGACGGAGCCGATGTTGATAATGGCACCCATCATGATGACGGCGCGGTCGCCGATCTCGACGCGGTCGCGGATGATCGCGCCCGGCTCGATGCGGGCGTTGATGCCCTTAAGGTCGAGCATGGGGACGGCGGAGTTGCGGCAGTCGTTCTCCACATCGTAGTAGTCGATGGAGTCGGCATTGGCATCCAGGATGGCCTTGAGCTCATCCCAGTCACCAAAGACGGTCTTGCCACGACGACCGCCGTAGACGTGTGCATTGCCCCACTGGACCTTCATGCCCGGCTTTTCGCGCACGTACAGTTTGACGGGCGTCTTTTTGGGCGCGGTGGCGATGTAGTTGATAATCTCTTGGGCATCCATCTCGGCTGCGTTACTCATATGCTGTCTCTCCTTTGGGTGGATCCGGTTGATACCTGGTTAGGCAAACATGACCTGGTCGAATGTATAGAAGCCGGGTTCGCGGGTGACGAGCTTTTGCGCGGCTGCCAAGGCGCCGTTGACAAAGATCTGACGACTCGTGGCGCGGTGGGTGAGCGTGATCTCCTCGTCCTGGCCAAAGAAACTCACCTCGTGCACGCCGGCGACGGTGCCGCCGCGCAGCGAGTGCATGCCGATTTCCTGGGGGTCGCGCGCGCCGCACATGCCCTCGCGTCCGTAGACGGGGTGGTAGCCTGCCTCGGGCTCGGCCTCGACTATGGCGTCGAGCAGCAGCTTTGCGGTGCCGCTGGGGGCGTCGACCTTTTGGTTGTGGTGAGTCTCGACAATCTCGCAGTCAAAGCCGGGCAGCTCACGCGTGGCCTGGGCCACTAGATGACGCAGGGCTGCGATGCCGATGGAGTAATTGCCCGAGTGCATAACGCGGGTGTTCTGGCCCAGCTCACGCAGACGGTCCATCTGCTCGGGGGTGTAGCCTGTGGTGCCCGAGACCAACGCCGCGCCCGTGCGCTCGACATAGGCGACGACGGCATCGAAGGTCACGACGTTCGAGAAGTCGATAATCACATCGGCGGCCGGTGCGTTCTCGAGCTCGCTCAAATCGAAGCCAATCTGGGCGACGATGTCGAAAACGGGTTGACCGGCGGCGTCGACAATGCCTTCGGCGGTAGTGCGGATGAGCGAGCCCATGCGGCCCGTTCCCATAATGACGGTCTTAATCAAGCAGACCAGCTCCCTTCAGAGCATCGGTAAGTGCAGTACGCGTGTCGTTTGCCATGGGGCACAGCGGCATGCGGTAGTTTGCCTCGATCATACCCATCTGGGCGAGCGCTTCCTTGACGGGGATGGGGTTGACCTCGCTAAAGAGGGCGTTGATGAGCGGCTGACCGGCAATCTGGATATCGCGGGCGCGCTCCACGTCGTCGTCCAGATAGGCACGGCACATGTCGTGCACGAGCTGCGGCTGAACATCGGCCCACACGCTGATGGTGCCCGAGGCACCCAGGCTCATGAGCGGCACGGTAAGCGCGTCCTCGCCTGAGTACATGCGGAAGTCGTCGGACAGCAGGTGGGCGATCTTGGCCGCGTAGGCGACGTTGCCCGAGGCTTCCTTAATACCCATGATGTTGGGGTGAGCGGCCAAGCGCTCTACGTTGCGCTCGCTGATGCCGCAGCCACAGCGGCCGGGGATGTTGTACAGGATGCAGGGGATATCTACGGCATCCGCTACGGTCTTAAAGTGCTGGTAGATGCCCTCCTCGTTGGACTTGTTGTAGTAGGGGGTAATGAGCAGCAGGCCGTCGGCGCCCAGGCCTTGGTAGGTGAGCGACTTGGTGAGCATGGTCTGCGTGGAGTTAGAGCCCGAGCCGGCAATGACGGGGACGCGGCCTGCAACCTGCTTGACCACGGCGGCGACAACGGAGTTGTCCTCGTCATCGGTCATCGTGGCGCTCTCGCCGGTGGTGCCCAGGGTGAGGATGGCGTCAGTGCCGTTTTGCAGGTGGAAATCGATAAGGCGCTCGAGTGCGTCAAAGTCGACGCTGCCGTCCTTTTTAAACGGCGTGACGAGGGCGACGATTGAGCCCTCGAGATTACGGATGTCCATGTTCTTCTCCTTCGCTTCCGCGATCTGGATGCGTTTGTTCCATTGGGCGGCGACGGCCAGACGCTCGTCTTGGGCGCGACGACGAGCACTTTCGGCGCGCGATTTGGCCAGCAGCTCACGGCCGCACGGCAGCACGTCGAGCGTGGCAAAGTAGTCGCCCGGGCGCTCGGCGCGACGGATGAGGTCGGCCGAGCCATCGGGGCGCAGCAGGACCTCGGCGGAGCGCAGACGGCCGTTGTAGTTGTAGCCCATGGAGTAGCCATGCGCGCCGGTATCGTGGATCACAAGCAGGTCGCCCATGTCGATATGCGGTAGCTCGCGGTCGATGGCGAACTTGTCGTTGTTCTCGCACAGATTGCCCGTAATGTCGTACGTGTTTGTGACAGGCGCCGCGGTCTTGTCGGCGCCGCCCGGCTGACCCATCACCGTAATGTGGTGGTAGGCGCCATACATGGCAGGGCGAATCAGATCGACGGCGCTTGCATCGACACCGATATAGTTCTTGTAGATCTGCTTTTCGTGGATGGCCTTGGTCACCAGGCAGCCGTAGGGGCCCATCATAAAACGACCCATCTCGGTGCAGATCGCCACATCGCCCATGCCGGCGGGAACCAGAATCTCGTCGTATGCCGCGTGCACTCCCTCGCCGATGGCGCGAATGTCGTTGGCCTGCTGCTCGGGCAGATAGGGGATGCCGACGCCGCCGGACAGATTGATGAAGGCGACGTGTGCGCCGGTCTCGCGCTCCAGGCGCACGGCAAGCTCAAAGAGGATGCGCGCGAGCTTGGGGTAGTAGTCGTTGGTGATGGTGTTGCTGGCAAGGAATGCGTGGATGCCAAAGCGCTCGGCGCCCTTGGCCTTGAGCGTGCGGAAGGCTTCGAAGAGCTGCTCGGTGGTCATGCCATATTTGGAGTCGCCCGGGTTGTCCATGATGCCGTTGGAGAGCTGAAACAGGCCGCCTGGATTAAAGCGGCAGCTGACCGTCTTGGGGATGGGCCCCGCAACGCGCTCAAAGAACTCGATGTGGCTGATGTCGTCAAAGTTGACGATGGCACCCAGCTTGTCGGCGAGCTCAAAGTCCGCCGCGGGCGTGTCGTTGGACGAGAACATGATGTCATGCCCCGTGATGCCCAGCGAGCGGGCGATCATGAGCTCGGTATAGCTCGAGCAATCGCAGCCGCAGCCGTATTCGTTGAGAATGGAGATGAGCGCCGGGTTGGGGTTGGCCTTGACGGCAAAGTATTCCTTAAAGCCCGGGTTCCATGCAAAGGCGTCGCGCACTTCTTGCATGTTGCGGCGGATGCCCGCCTCGTCGTATAGATGAAACGGCGTGGGGAACTGCTCGACGATATGCTCGAGTGTCTCCTTGTCCGCAAACGGCTGCTTGGCCGCATATGCCTCGTTGGGGGTCAATGCCATGTCCCGTAAACCTCGCTATCCAGACGGCGCCATCTGCGCATCGAATCCGCATAGCGTGGACCCAATGTCCGGATAGCGCTCCCGCATTGCTGCAGACAGTCCTGTGGGTGTTTCCCACAGGCCCACCAGGTTGTTCGTGCCCGAAAAGCCCAGTTCGGCGGGTTTCGCCTCCCCACGGGGTCAAAGCCTGCCGGCTCGCCCGCGGTTCTTCGTGCCCGCGCCTCTATCAAGTGGTAAAGACCCTATCACGTTGCACTTTACCAAACAAGAGTATTCGTATATAACGTTTAAAAAATGCAGGGATATGCTGGAAACAAGGGTGTGGCAATCTTGCGGCACAATAGATGGCAACCGACGCGCACCTATGAAGGGAACCAATATGACCGAGCTCCAAGAACTTCGTCGCTATCGTCGCGACCTGCATCGCATTCCGGAGCTCGATTTCGATCTTCCTCAAACCATAGCCTATATCGAGGGCGTGCTCGCCTCGCTTGCCTGTGAAGTGATCCATCCGTGCCCCAGCTGCGTCTGTGCTTTCTTCGATGCTGGCACGGGCGCCGCGCATGCCACGGCGATTCGCGCCGATATGGATGCGCTGCCCATCGCGGAGGCGACGGGAGCGGCCTTTGCCTCGACCCATCCCGGCAAGATGCACGCTTGCGGACATGACGGACACATGGCTATGGCACTTGCGGCGGCAACCTTTGTCGATTGCACGATTCGTGAGCAGGCAGGCGCCATCAAGCGCAACGTGCTCTTTGTGTTCCAGCCTGCCGAGGAGACGACCGGTGGCGCCAAGACAGTATGCGAGAGCGGTGTGTTCGAATGCTACGGGGTCGACCGTATTTTTGGCTTTCACGTGTGGCCCGATCTGTCTGCCGGCACGCTGGCGAGTTGTTCTGGTCCGCTGCTGGCGCGTTCGAGCGAGACGCATATCCATATTCACGGTACGAGTATCCATATTGCTAAGACTTATGGTGTGCCGGTTGAGGAGTCACACGATGCCGCGTTGGCGGCAGCGAAGTTTTTGATTACCGAGCGCGAGCTGATGGACGAACTGGGCACCGACGAGCCCTGTATCGGCAAGTTTGGCCTGCTGCAGGCCGGTACCGTCTGCAACGCGGTGGCGGGGGAGGCCCATGTGGCCGGCAGCTTGCGTGTGTTTACGGACGGCATGTTCGACCGTGCACGCGAGGGTGTGCGCCGCGTGCTTGATGAGGCATGCACTGCAACGGGCTGCACGTACGATCTCGACTTTGCCGAGGGCTATCCGCCGGTCGACAACGACCCCGAGTTGTTTGATCGAATCGCGCCTGCTCTGCCCGAGTTACAGCTCGTGGACGAGCCGCTGCTGATTGCCGAGGATTTCGCGTTCTATCAACGCCATCTGCCGGGCGTATTTTTCCTGCTGGGCACGGGTATGCCAGAGGACCAAGACAACCCGAGTGATTCGGATGGCTGCCCCGCCTATGCCACAAGCGCTCTGCATACCGATAGCATGCTCTTCGACGAGGAAATCCTTCTCAAAGGCCTCGATGTCTACAAACGATTGCTTGGCTTGGAGTGACGATGGAACGACGCCGACAGTCTGCCGTATATAGTCCGGGTGGATGCGGATGCGGTTTGCTGCTGCTTCCGGTCATCGCTGTGAGCATTGGCGTGATGTTTGTGTTTGCTGGGCTGGCTGCGGCGGCACTCGTACTGTTTATCACCGCCATCGGCGTGACGGTCTGGCTGTGCCGTTCTCGCGAGCAGCGCCGCGCCGACGGTAAGACCAATGTCGGCTGGGTCGTCTTCCTGATCATTGCGTACCTATTGAGCATCAGCTACCTGGTGTTCTTTGTCCTAATGATGATTAGTGCCTTTACCGGGAAATCCGTCACGGTGGGTTGATGCGCTGCCAGCAGACGGTCACGCAAAGTGCGTTTGCTCGGCGTCTGGATAGCTGCATTGGCCGTTTACCGCAACCTTAGCTCTCAGCTAATGAATTCAAGTTCAATCCTTTCTACGATGTGCTGTGTGCCGGCACGGTAGCCGGATCGTAGGAAGGATGAATAATGGCAAAAGAGGGAAAGAAGCCGATCGGCAAGATTGTCCTAGGCGTCATCGTGGTGCTGGTTATCGTCGGTGCCGTGGGCTCTATGGGTGGCAATTCAACCGATTCGTCTGCGAGCGATTCGGCAAAACCTGCCGAGGCGACACAACAGGCTGAGGAGCAAAAAGAATCGCAAGAACCGTATACCATTGCTGACGAGGCTGAAGACACCTCCAGTCAGTTTGCCTATAAGATCACGGGCACGCTTACCAATAACACGGACAAGGAAAAGAGCTACATTCAGATTGAGTATGTTCTGTATGATGCCGATGGCAACCAGGTTGGAACGGCTCTTGCAAACACCAATCATCTGAAGGCGGGCGGCTCCTGGAAGTTCGAGGCGCTGGGTACGGTGTCTCCCGACCAGGTTGCTAGCTGGGAGCGTTCGGACGTAAGCGGTTTCTAGCATGTTGCATGCACTGGGGGAGGTGAAGTCGTATGCCCGATAAAAAGCTGACCGAGGAGCTGCTCAATGAGCTTCTCGATGCGCCGAACATCGATGGCTATATCAGGGAGCACGACTTTGCTGCCCCGTCGCTTTCGGACTACCTGAAGCAGCTGCTGCAGGAAAAGGGCTTGGAGCGCTCGCGCGTGGTTCGTATGGCCGATCTCAATGAGACCTTTGGCTATCAGATCTTTACCGGTGCGCGTCACCCGAGTCGCAATAAGGTGCTGCAGATTGCCTTTGCGATGGCGCTGACGCTCAAAGAGGCCAACCGTGCACTGACGGCTGCCGGGGTAAGCGTCCTCAACTGCAAGGATCGCCGTGATGCGATTATCATCTTTTGCATCGATCGCGGGTGCAGCCTCCAAAAGGTCAACGAGGAGCTGTATCGCTTTGGCGAGGAGACGGTGAGTTAGCGGCTGATATCTGAGCCGGCGGAGCTGCCGAACAACGATGCAAACGAACGGGGCGCGGATGCCATGGGGTGTCTGCGCCCTGCGCTATGATGGAGGCTATGGATACTCAGACCACAACATATTCCGATGACGAGCTGACCGCAGCGCTTGCCGAACATCTGGCGTCGCTCGATCGCGACGACAGCTATCGCGTGGAGCGTGTACTTAAGCGCTCGTCCGTTGAAACAACCGAGCTCGTGTACTTTGAAGGAACCGGCGGTGGTTCGCTCGGCCCCTTTGTCCGTAAACGCATCGATGCTTCGGCTCAAATCGGCGGGGCATACGAGCGTCTGTTTGCCGCCCAGCGGGCAGGCAGGCGTTTTGAGCACCTGCCCAGAATCGTCGATTGTCGTCGTGTGGGCGACGAGCTCAACGTGGTTATGGAATACATCGAAGGGGAGACGCTCGGGGTGCTGGTGGACCGTCTGGGAGCCACCCCCGATTATGCGCGTGAATTGTATCCTGCCCTATGCGATGCCGTGGGCGAGCTCCACGCCGGTTTTGCAATGGCGGGGGAGACGTCGGCGCCGGTGATCCATCGCGACCTCAAACCGTCGAATATCATCGTGACGGGTGCGAACTGTACGCTCGATGAGGGCCTGACGTTTTCGTCGCTGGTGATTATCGACTTGGGGATCGCGCGCGTATGGCGCGATGGCGCCGATGCCGACACCGTCAAGTTTGGCACGCGACCCTATGCGCCGCCCGAGCAGTATGGGTTTGGGCAGACGAGTGTGCGCAGCGACGTCTACGCACTTGGCGCCCTGTTGTTCTTCTGCTTGACGGGAGTCGACCCTAAACCAGGGCTCGACATGCGCGAGCAATGCGAGGCGCGTGGCATTCCCACTCTACTTGCCGATGCCGTCTGCATGTCGATGGCGCTCGACCCGGCCAAGCGTTTTGCGAGTGCGGAAGCGTTGGGACGGGCGACGCGCTCGGCATACGATCTGAGCCGCCCCGTGCGGCCTCCTACACCTGCGCCTGTCCGTACTCCGGCCTCGGAGACGGTGTTGACGCTCCAAGGGCTCCAGAACCCCGCAGGGCTTCCTAGGCCTGCCGCCTCCGCTGCATGCGGTCCGCTCTCTCGCGTTCCGGAGTCTCTGGGGCGCATTTGGAATACGCTTGTCTGCTTCTCCCTACTTGTGTTCTTTGCCGGAAGTCACTTTGCCGTCTTTCACCCCACGGGAGCAAACCAAAGCTACCCGACGTGGTTTCTCATAATCGAGTATTTTTTCTTTGTCGATGGCCTTATGGTGCTTATGCATTTTGCGCTGCTCGATAAGCGCCGCCTTCGTCGGCGATTAGCACTGCTCGACAGCTATCGCGGCAAGAAACTCGCGAAACTCTGGCTCAAGGCATTGGGCGTGCTGCTCCTATGCATGATCGTCATAGTCGCGGTTGCCAATGCGACCGGCGTCGTCGATACTTCCGCTACCTAAAAGAAAAGGGCCCCATTGGGGCCCTTTGCAGTTGCACTTAGATGCGGTTCATCTGAGCGGCGACTTTGTTGTACCAGTCCTGCCACGTGGGCGGGCAGTACTTTTTGGCCGCAGCCGGGGTAAGGGTGGAGCCGTAGTTGGCGCCCAGATAGGCAACGTGAGCGGAGATGCCCTCGCTCCAGCTGCCAAAGCTGCGCCAACCGCCGCCACGTGCACTCCAGCCCCAGGCGTTGTAAGAATTGGCGCAATAAGCACCCTTGGTGCTCTCGATGCAGGCGATGGCGGGGGACCAACGGGGGTCGACACCGGTATTCCAAGCGGCGACGGCAAAGTTATAGCCCTGGCCTGCCATGGGGGAGCCGGCGAGATAATTGTCGATGCGGCTCGTCCACTCATTAATGAACGAATCGTAATCGGAGCTACCGGTATCGGCGTTGTTCACCGTGGTGTCGATGGTGGTGTTGGTGTTGGTGGCCTGGCTGCTGGAATTGCTGCCGCTTACACCCTCGCCCGAGAGCTTCTCGGCGGCAGCGGCCTTATCGGCTTCAAGCTTGGCAAGCTCGGCGGCATTTTCCTGCTCGGCTTTTGCCTGTGCCTCGCTGCGGAGCTGCTGGGCCTGAGCCAACGCATCCTCGGCGTTTTTCTGCTCTGCCTCAAGCTGAGACTTGGCCTGCTGGAGCTCAGCCTTGTTCTGCTCGAGTTCGGTTTGCATGTTATTGAGCTGTTCGATCTCGTCGACGCTCGAGCTCGTGATCTGGTTGGTGTATTTGCAGGTCGTGATGAACTCACCCAGGCTCTGCGCGTTGACCAGGAAGCTCACGATGGGGTTGGTGCCCTTCTGATACTTGTACAGATCGCGCATGGCGGAGCTTGCCTTGGCCTGCTGCTCGGGAAGCTTAGCCTCGATTTCCTCGATGCTTGCCTCATTGGAGTCAATCTGCTTTTGCAGGTCATCGAGTTTGGTGCGGGCGTCGTTGTAGGCGCTCGTGGCGGCTTCGATCTTCTGCTGGGCTGCGGAAAGCTGGTCCTGCGTTGCCTGAGAGGCGGCATACGCCGCAACGGGGGAGAGCATCGGCGTGGCCGTCAGCGCAACGGCGAGCGCGGCGCTCGTGATGATACGAGCCGGCTTCGACGCAATGAGCGCTGCGGCGCGATGATTCGAATGCTGCATCCAGTCCCTCTGCAATCAATCGTGGGTTATGGTTCGAACGGTATTCTACTACTGCTTTCGACCTCAACTTGAACCTTAAAGGTTCCAAAGGGTCAAGTTGAACTTGAGGCTTTGGCTTTGACCTGCAGTTATGATGAATTGTTGAGAAACCATAGAGTTCAACTTTAACGTTACGGAGCCCTATTTGAGAGGTGTTTTGGGCTGTAAAAGCTATCTCAACGTGGGGTTTTACAACTACAGCGTGCCCTCCTGACGAGCCCGCTCAATCTCTTCGAGGGCCTCGGCAGGGGTGAACGAGCAGGTGCCGTCGCCGAGCTTGACCACCTGGATGTCGTCGCCGATATGGACCTCTCCGCCCTTTAGCACCACGCCAAAAACGCCCTCGTGGGGAAAGATGCAGTCGCCGGCGAGATAGTAGATGGCACAGCGTGTGTGGCAGACCTTGCCGATTTGGCTGATTTCGACAAGCACCTCGCTGCCAAGCTTGAGCTGCGTGCCCATGGGGAGCGAGAGTAGATTGATGCCTTGCGTGGTGAAATTCTCCCCAAAGTCACCCTTGCGCACATCGAGCCCGCGGGCCTGCGCCGTCTGGATGGACTCTGCGGCCAAAAAGGAAACCTGACGGTGCCAATGCCCGGCGTGTGCGTCGGAGGCGAGGCCAAATTGTTCTATAACGGTGTCGTGTCCATCGGCGACGGGCGACTTGCGTGTGCCCTTGTGCGCCGACGTGTTGATTGAGACGATGCGGGCGGGCCTGTCGTAGGCATCGTTTGCCGTGCGTAGGGGAACGGCCGTTTGTGCGCGTTCCGCCAGCTCGCGCTTCGTGGCATTGAGGATAGGATTATCGGTCGGATGGTCTTGGGGCACGTGCGCGCCTTTCGTTCGAGGATGTCAATACGCTGAATCCTACAACAATGGTAGGTTCATTGCCCATTGTCATACAACGGTGAGCGCCGTCTTCGTGCTGGACGATTGCGTCGATTGCCATAGATACGGTGGAGCTTTGGGCGCCGGCGGCTTGGCACGCTAGAATAAATCAGTTGCGCAAAGACCGCCCCGTTGTGTGGGCAGTTCATGATAGGAAGTTTCCATGGCATTGCAGTTTACAGAGCGCGAGTTCATTCCCGTGCTGCTCGGTGGCGACATCAACGCCTATTCGGTGGCGCGCGCCTTCTATGAGGAGTACCAGGTCAAGAGTCTGGTCTTTGGCAAGTATCAGACGGGTCCCGCGTACCGCAGCCAGATTATCGACTACACGCCCAACGTGGATATCGATACCATGTCCGTGATGCTCAGGACCGTCAACGGCATTGCCCAAGCGCATGCCGATAAGACGATTGTCCTTGTGGGCTGTGGCGATAACTATGTTGCCCTCGTGGCTCAGGCCGAGGATGCCCATGAGTTGGCGGATAACATCGTCGCGCCTTACGCTCCCTATAGCATGCTTGAGCAGTGTCAGAAGAAGGAGATCTTCTACGAGCTGTGCGAGAAGCATGGCGTGCCCTATCCGCATACCTTTACCTTCACCATGGCGATGCTGAACGCCCAAGGCGAGGCGCCTGCCGAAGTGCTCGACCAGATCGATTTTCCCTACCCGATGATTCTGAAGCCTTCTGACGGCATCATGTGGTGGCAGCACGAGTTCGAGGGCCAGAAAAAGGCCTATGAGATTGCCGACCGTGCCGAGCTGGAACAGGTCATTCGCGACTCGTATGCCAGCGGCTACACCGACGACCTGATCTTGCAGGATCGCGTGCCCGGCAATGACGAGTACATGCGCGTGCTCACCAGTTATTCCGACCGCAACGGCAAGGTGCGCATGATGTGCCTGGGTCACGTGCTGCTCGAGGAGCATCAGCCTCACGGTGTCGGCAACCACGCCTGTATCATCACCGAGCCCAATGACGAGCTCATGGGCGGCGTGCGCAAGTTGCTCGAGGACCTTCACTTTGTGGGCTATTCCAACTTTGACGTTAAGTACGACGAGCGCGACGGCTCGTTTAAGTTCTTCGATTTCAACACGCGCCAAGGTCGCAGCAACTACTACGTCACTAACAGCGGCTTTAACGTTGCCAAGTATGTGGTGGACGAGTATGTGTTCAACCGCCCGTTTGAGCCGGAGTTTGTGACGGCGCAGGACGAGGCGCTGTGGATGGTCGTCCCCATGGGCGTCGTCGACAAGTACGTCAAGGATCCCGAGCTGCGCGCTAAGGTGCATCGCCTGGACAAGGAAGGCAAGGGCGCCGACCCTTCGTTTATGAAGGGCGACTTTGTCTTTAACCGCTGGCTGCGCATGTGGCACACCAAGCTGCGCCACTTTAAGCTGTTCAAGACGTATTACAAGTAGATGAGTGCGGCGCCCGTCCGGTTTACATCGGGCGGGCGCGGGTATGATACGCGCAATTGCGCAAGCGTCACCAAGGAGGCGGCGATGGAAAAGCTGGGAGTTATCGGCGGCATGGGCGCCGAGGCCACGTCGTATTACTACGACCAGGTAGTGCGTCATACGGCTGCTGCCTGCGATCAGGATCATATCGACATGGTGGTGCTCTCCAAGTCGACCATGCCCGACCGCACGCTGGCCATTAAGACTGGCGAGCACGCCAAGCTGCTGGCGACCATGAAAGAGTGTGCCCAGGCACTCGAGTCGCTGGGCTGTGCGCACATTGCCATTCCCTGCAACACGTCACACTACTTCTACGACCAGATCCAGTCGTTTACGAAGGTGCCGATTATCCACATGCCGCGTGAGTCGGTGCGCTATGCCCTTGCGGGTGCGGTGATGGGGGAGTGCGAGTTCGACCCCAACCTGAGTATGCCGGCCGAGCCGGTGCACAAGATTGGCATTATGGGCACCGACGGAACCGTGGGCGCGGGCGTCTACGGCCGCGAATGCGAGGCTGCGGGTGTTGAGGTCGTCTATCCCAGCGAGAAACGTCAGAACGATGTGATGTCGCTTATCTACGATGATGTGAAAGCCGGACGTGAGCCCGATATGGATAAGTTCGACCGCGTGATGTGGGAGTTCGCCCGTAGCGGCTGCGACCGTGTCATTCTGGCCTGCACCGAGCTATCGGTGCTGCAGAAGTATCGAGAGATGCCCGAGATCACCCTCGATGCTATGGATGTCCTGGTGCGCGAATCCATCATCCGCAGCGGCGTCCCCTACCGCCTCTAGCTTCCGACCCGTCAAAAAGGGACAGGTTAATTTTGGTAGGTTTTATCTGGTGAAACAATAAAGGCCTCGGCTCGTTTGGTGCGAGCCGAGGCCTTTTGCGTTGGGCGGTTGCTGTCGGTGGCGAACTAGAACAGGAAGCCGATGGCGATGAGGGCGATGCTGACGATGAGCACGGCGATGTCCAGGCCCTTGATGGGGTAGCGCTTGTACGAGCTGGCGCGTGTACGCAGATAGAAGCCGCGCTGTTCTGCCGCCAAGGCTGTGGCATCGGTCTTGCCTACGCTCGAGATGAGCAGTGGCACGCACAGTGGCAGCATGAGCTTAAGCTTCTTGATGGGGTTCTTGGTGTCGTACTCGACGCCGCGTGCGGTCTGCGCTTCCATGATGGCGTTCATCTCCTGACCAAACACCGGCACAAAGCGTAGCGCCGTGGTAAAGGTGAAGGCATAGCGATACGGCACGTGCAGCACCTCGACGCAGGCGTTGGCGAGGTCGTTGAGCTTGGTCACCATAAGCATGAGGATGAGTGGCAGCGCCACGCCCAACAGGCGTAGGCAGGCCTTCGATCCGGTAATGAAGCCCGTGTCGGTGATAAAGCCCCACACTATGTTGCCGTCGCGCATAAAGGCCAGCTGGAGCACCAGCATGATAAGCGCGAGCGGAATCAGCAGCTTGAGTAGCGAGAGCAGACGGTCGACGACACCGGCATAGGCGCCCAGTGCGAGGGTGAGTGCCAAAAAGCCCAACAGCGCCACGTAGGTGTCGGACAGGAAGATGCCGATGATGATGGCGGCGGCAAGGCCCAGTTTGACGACCGGGTTCAAGCGGTGCAGCAGTGTGTCGCCCGGCATATAGTCGATGACGTTAACCACGGTGGACCATCTCCTCGGTAATGCGAACGATATCGGTGACCTCGCTCACCTGTGCAAAGACGGGAGAGACGGAGGATGCCAGACGATGAGAAAGCTCTATGACCTGAGGTGGCTCAACGCAGGCTTGCTGCATGAGCTCGATGTTCGAGAACAGCTCGTGCGTGCGGCCGCGCTCGAGGATGCGGCCGTCGGCCATCACCACGATGCGCTCGGCAAAGTCGGATACGACTTCCATGTCGTGGCAGACCATGATGACGGCGCAGCCGCGCTCGGCCATGGTGCGCACGGTTTCCATGACGGTCATGCACTCGCGGTAATCAAGGCCGCTCGTGGGCTCGTCGAGCACGACGATCTTGGGCTCAACAACTACGACGGAGGCAAGCGCCACCATTTGTCGCTGGCCGCGCGAAAGCGAGAAAGGTGCCTCATCGGCAGGCAGGCCAAAGCGGTCGATAACGAGTCGAGCGCGACGCAGAGCCTCGGCACGGTCGATGCCGGCAAGCTCCAGGCCAAAAGCGACCTCGTCGAGTACGGTATCCTTGCAGATCTGGCGGTCGGGGTTTTGGAAGAGGGTTGCGACTTCGCGGGCGATGCGGCTCGTGGGAACGGCTGCGGTGTCCAGCCCCGTAACGCGCACGCTGCCCGAGGCGGGCTTAAGCAGGCCTGTGAGCAGCTTGGTGAGCGTGGTCTTGCCGGCACCGTTCTGGCCGACGATGCCCACGAGCTCGCCGGGATAGAGGGTCAGGTTGAGGTCGTGTACGGCGGCGCCGCCATTGGGATAGGCAAACTCAACGTGATCGAAGGTGAGCACGGGCTCGGCGTCCTTGGCGTGCGGGCGCAACGACGGTGCATGCGGGGAGCCGGCGGGCGCCTGGGCTTCGCTGGCCGCGTGTGCGGGGTCGACAATGCCCGAAATCAGGCGCTCGGCCTCATCGACATCCAAGCAAGGGGTACCGCTTACCAGGCCATCGGCCTCGAGGCTATTGAAGATACGCGTGACGCGAGGGCAGTCGACGCCGATGGCACGGAGCTCGTCGGTATGCCCGAAAACCTCGTGTGGCTCGCCCTGCAGCGCGATTTCGCCATGGTTGAGCACGAGCACGCGGTTGCAGTACTCCGAGAGCAGGGCGACCTTTTGCTCAACGACGACGATGGTAATTCCAAGTGCGCGGTTTGCCTCACGCAGCGTCTCGAAGACCAACGTGGAGCTGGCGGGGTCGAGTGCCGCGGTGGGCTCGTCGAGAATCAAAACGCGCGGACGCATGGCGAGGATGGCGGCGATGGCTACCTTTTGCTTCTGTCCGCCCGAGAGGGTGGCGATCTCGCGGTCGCGCAGGTCGCTGATGCCGACGGTCTCGAGCGTTTCGCTCACGCGCTGCTCGATCTGGTCGTGGGGAACGCCAAAGTTCTCGAGGCCAAAGAGTATCTCGTCCTCGACGACCGAGGCGACCATCTGCGTGTCGATATCCTGCAGCACGCTGCCGACGATTTGCGACACGTCGGTCAACGAGACCTCGCAGGTGTCGTGGCCGTCAACCATGACGGACCCAAAGAACGTGCCGGTGTAGTGGTGGGGCACGGCGCCCGACAGGCAGGCAGCAAGCGTGGACTTGCCGGCGCCCGAGGGCCCGATGATGCCGATGAAATCTCCCTTGTTCACGCTGAGTGAGATGTGGCTGAGCGCCTGCTCGGTCTGCGTGCCATAGGAGAACGAGACATCGTCGACGTTGATGATCGTTTCCATGGATACCTTTCAGAGTCATTGGGGACGTTCTTACATGACTAGTCGTTTAAGAACGTCCCCAAGAGCTAGTTGTCTGGGACAGTCTTTGTTGGTGGAGTGCGGAGACGGCTTTACGAGGGGCCCCAGGTTGGCGCGAAAGGGGAGCGAAGCGTACTTGGGTACGCGAGCGACGAATGAACGCCAAGATGGGGTGGCTCGTAAAGCCGAGCGGGTTAGTTGAGCCTAAGGGCCTTCTGGATGGGCAGGTAGAGGGCGCCGACCAGGATGGCGTTAAAGACGGCGGTCATGGCGACAACGGGCAGCATGGCTGCGGCGAGCTCGCCCACCACGCCGAGCATGGCCATCTTGATGGCCATAAAGATGACGCCCGAGACAAAGGTGGTCACGAACGTTGCGATGATGGCGACGGCAGGCTTAACCTGGCCGCCCTTGGCGGCGGCGTTACGATGACGGCCATAAGCATGGCGGCGATGCCCTCGGCGGCAAAATCGACAAACGGCGAGGTGGTGGTGATCTGGATCACGGCGGCCGAGATGAGGCCGATGACGAGCGCCTGACCAATGTTGGGGCGAATGACCAGAATGGTGAGGCAGAAGGCCGAGATGATGAACTCGGGGCTAATCATGCCGCCCGAGATGCTGGAGATAGCCTTGCCGACGGTGAAGTTGAGGATGAAGCCGGCGGCAAGCAGGATGGCGAGCAGGACAAGGGCACGGATATCGAGCTTACCGCGGTCGGCGGTCTGGACGGTACGGGGCTGGGCGGCGGTGGTGTTCTGAGACATGGTGAAAGTCCTTTCAAAAAGGGGAGTGCAAGAAAAACGGAGGCGCGTGATGCGAATGCGATCGGGCTCGAGATAGAAAAAGGCCCCCGGTCGAAACCGGAGGCCTTCCAATCACCTAGAGCGCAAAAACAGGCGTGAGGGACTCACCGTCGACCGATCGTATTCGCATCACGCCACCACCAGTTGTTGAGAGACGTCATCGAGTTCTTCATGTTGGTGGCTCCTTTCGTGATGCCGTGGCTCGGTAGCACCTGATTGCTGTTGCGCTGCACTATAGCACAGCGATATATGTGCAGGGAAATCTTTTTTGAAAAGATTTCAGCGGCGTTTCCCGCCGGTCAGATGACGGGCTAGGAGGGCAAGGCCGCTCACGCTGTCTCGCCCTCCTTTAGAACGTGAGGGTCTTAGGCCTTCTTGCGACGATAGATCACGTAGGCGCAGACACCGATGACGACGACGGCGCCAACGGCCATGGCGGCCATGTTGTTGCCCTCGGACTTCTCCTCGGTGACCTCTTCCTCTTCGGCCTCGGGCTCGGCCACGTCCTCATCGGAAAGGGCCTCGTCGGCGTAGGTGATGGACTCGACCAGGCAGTCGTTGTCAGCATCGTAGTCACTCGGGACGAACTCCTCGGAGAAATCGCCCTCCTGGAGGTAGTCGCGCATCTCCTCGAGCATGGCCTTGCACTTAACATAGGTGTTCTTGGTTGCAGCCTTGCCGGCCTTGTTGGCCAGGGCGGTGCGGGCTTCGGTGCCTTCTTCGGCCTGCATGGCCTCGTCGACGGTCAGGTTCTGCTCGATGAGCTCCTTCTGCAGGGCGTCGAGATAGGCGCGGACGCCGGTGGCGCAGTGGTCGCGGTTCTCATAGGCGAGCGTGTTGATGTCCATGAGGACGTAGTTGATGGAGTTCTTGGGCTCCTCGTTGTTCACGACGTCTTCCTCTTCGCAGTGATCGAAGGAGACATCCTGATCGCTGAAGTAGGGGCTGACCTCGGTGAGCAGTGCGGAATAGAGGGGGATAGCGACGGAGAACTCGGCGTTGGAGAGCATCTCCCACTGGATGGTCGCGATCTCGGGGTCCATGCCGTGACGGATCTGGAAGGTGTGGATTTCGGTGTTGCGGTTGGAGCCGATGGCATACGCGCCGTCGGTGTTGGCGTTGAGGCCGGCGACATTCTCGCCGCGAGCGGCGAAGGAACGAATCATCTCAAAGGTGTTCCAGTCGGACTTGCCGGGCGTAAAGAACAGCGGCTGCATTTCGTGGACCAGGGCGCCGGTCGTCGCGCGAGCGTCTTCGCGCTCGTCCTTGACGATCTCGTAGTCGGTGCCCTCAGCAAGCGGAGCCATGAAGTAATCGCGGCCCTGGATATAGCGCGACCACTGGTGCATGCCGGCCTCGCCAATCTCCTCGCCGTAGGTCTTGGCGACGTCGAACTTGCCGTCGGTGTACTCGGCAAAGCCCTTCTCCTTAGGCATAGACTCGATGCCCTCGGAGTGGAGGCAGTTCTCGGTGTCGTCGAGGTCGACGTCATAGGTGAGGTTGCCGATGTTGGGGTTGAGCGAGGCGATATCGTCAGTGAGCCTCATGGCGATCCACTGATGGCCGGAAAGCGCTGCAAACAACCAGGTCTCGTTGTTGTCGGCAATGATGATCTGGTCGTTGGAGCAGACGCCCTGCTCGTCAATCAGGCTGCCGAGGAGCTCGACACCCTCGCGGGCCGTGGCACTCTCGCCCAGAATGACGCTGGCGTAGTTGTATTCGCCAATGCCAGTCTCCTCGGTGATGGGGTCGGCCTCTTCGGCCTTCTCGTTATAGGAGGTGCTCAACGTGGCAGAGCAGGAGACGCCCTTCTCGTTGATGCCTGCCTCGGAATATGCGTCGTAGCGATCTTCCCACTGCGAGGGGTTGTCGCGAACGAAGGTGTAGCGGTAGGTTGCGCCCTTGGACTTGTACTCAAAACCGGACTCGACCGAGGTGTACTCGTTGCCGTCCTTGTGTGCGGGCTCAATGCCAAAGTGCTTGATGTAGCGCGGACCGAAGTCCTCGGAACGGCCGTAGTACGTGTTGCCGTCTGCCGTCAGCTTGCTGCCCATGTAGATCTGGGTGCAGGCGAGTGCCGAAGTCGGCATGGCCATGATAGCCGCTGCTCCAAACGCAAGGCCGCAGCCGAGCTTCTTGAGCGTGTTGACAGGATGAGTAAACCTCATAATCCCTCCCAACTGTTGAGACCCCGCAAAGCTATGTGGAATCTCAGCTAATAAATACATCTATTAGCCTATAGGAAGTCTAAAGAGTATTCATCTATTTCGATGAAATACTCGATGAGCGTCCTAAAATATGCGATGAACGGATAAGAATACTCATTATGTAGCTTTACTTAAATAAAGGCACCCTGCAATTACTCTACCTGAATAAAGCACCTTGCACGGGGCGCAAAGAAAAATCCCCCGCTGTTTGGCAAATGCATAAACAACGGGGGAGACGATGATTGGATGAATATCATACCAATGTGGAATTACTTCTTCCGGCGGTGGATAACGTTAATCGCATAGCCGATGAGCATGGCCAAAACGATGACGATAAAGCCGAGCAGGGGATTGTCGTTCATGGGGTCCTCCTATTTTCCGAGTGGGGAGAATTCGTCGACGATGAGGTCGAGGCATTGCGGAAGTGCGCGGGCTCCAAAGACGCCCGAGTTGCTGGAGATGATTTCGCCATCGAACTGCATGCCCAGCGACGGGGTGCAGGTGATCTTGGCTTCTTTGGTCTGGATGATCTTAAACTGCGGACGGCCGAGCACCTTGCCGGCGGGGTCGAGCGCGGCGGTGATCACGGTCGGGAGCAGCTGCACGGTTTTTACGGGCTCGATGACCGCGATGTCGACCATGCCATCGTTCATGCGACAGTCGGGGAACAGGTTGATGTCGTTTTGGATGACCGAGGTGTTGCCGGCCATGCAGCAGATGCCATCGAGCTCCTCGACAATGCCGTCATGTTCAATCGTAAAGTGCGCCACCGTGGGGTTGGGCGTAGCGAGCGCGGATAGGAAGTAGGCGATCTCGCCGATGTCGTTTTTGGTGGGGGCGGCCTTCATCATGATCTCGGCGTCGTAGCCCGATCCGGCGATGATGATGAAGCCGTGGCGCTTTTCGTTGCCGTTCTCGTCGAGCCAAAAGAGCTCGCCCATGTCCGCCTTGACGGTACGGCCGACGCGGCAGGCCTTGGCGAGCGCCGCGGCCTCGGGGGCATTGCCAATGTTGTTAAAGAACAGGCAAGCCGTGCCGGAGGGGAAGACGAGCGTGGGGACGCCGCATCCGCGCATTTGGTCGAGCACGTTGGAGACGGTGCCGTCGCCGCCCGAAATCACCACGCGATCAAACTCGCGCACGTCTGCCACGGCGTCCTCGGGTTC
>DXZP01000039.1:0-19429 GCA_019419605.1 Collinsella sp. | reverse complement strand
CGTGAACGAGAGTCTGCTGACGGGCGAGAGCGACCTTATTAAGAAACAGCCCGGTTCCGAGCTCATGAGCGGCAGCTTTATCGACTCGGGCCTGCTGCGCGCCCGCGTGATCCATGTCGGCGCCGACAACTACGTGGCCAAAATTAATAACGAGGCCAAGTACGTCAAAAAGGTCAATTCCGAGATCATGAACGCGCTTAACGCCATCGTGCGCTTTGCGAGCATCATCATGATCCCGCTCGGTTTGGCGTTGTTTGCCTCGAGTGTGAGCGAGCTGTGGGATGCCGCGGGAACCCCGGGCGATAGCGCGCTTTCGTGGTGCTTCTCCGAGCTGTTGGCTGGTCATGTGCCTTCGTCGGCGCTGCTGTCCACGGTGGGCGCCCTGCTGGGCATGATCCCGCAAGGCCTGGTGCTTCTGACCTCGTCGGTGCTCGCCATCGCCACGGTGCGCCTGGCCCGCCGCAAGGTGCTGGCGCAGCAGCTTTACTGCATCGAGACGCTCGCTCGCGTCGACGTGCTGTGCCTGGACAAGACGGGCACCATCACGTCGGGTCGCATGGAGGTCGAGGGTACGTATCCGCTGCCGGTCGAGGGTATGGGTGCGGGGGAGGGCGACGCCGCCGTTCCCGTCGATACCACGGTGCTCGATTTTGCTCTGGCTAACGTCGCACGTGCGACCTCGGCCGATGCCAACGAGACCTGTCAGGCGCTGCTCAACTATTACGCCGACCGTCCGGTCGAGGTGTCCGAGCCGCTGTCGGTCATTCCGTTCTCGTCTTCCAAAAAGTGGAGCGGCGCGTCGTTTGCACAGGGCTCCTATGTGATGGGTGCGGCGCAGTTTGTGCTCTCTGATCGTGCGTTTGCCCAGGTCGAGAACCGTGTCGCCGAGCTTGCCGATACCTGCCGCGTGCTCGTGGTGGCGCGCGTGGACGGCTTTACGCCCGATGGCGATATGGTGGGCGAGGCCGAGCCCGTGGGCTTTGTGACCATCCGCGACGAGATTCGTACCTCGGCGGCCGAGACCATCGGCTACTTTAACGAGCAGGGCGTGACGCTCAACGTGATCAGTGGCGACGACCCGCGTACGGTGTCGTCGATCGCGCGCGTGGTGGGCGTGCCGGGGGCGGACGCTTATGTGGACGCCACGACGCTCGATACGCCGGCCAAGCTCGATGCCGCAGTGGACCGCTACCATGTCTTTGGTCGTGTGACCCCGCAGCAGAAGCGCGAGCTCGTGCAGGCGCTCAAGCGCCGCGAGCACACCGTGGCCATGACAGGCGACGGCGTCAACGACGTGCTGGCGCTCAAGGAGGCCGACTGCTCCGTGGCCATGGCGGCCGGCTCCGATGCCGCGCGTAACGTGGCCGAGATCGTGCTCGTCGACAACGACTTTGCCTCGATGCCCGCCGTGGTGGCCGAGGGCCGTCGCTCCATCAACAACCTGCAGCGTTCGGCTTCGCTGTTCCTGACTAAGACGCTGTTCTCGATGGGCCTGGCGGCGCTGTGCATCGCGCTGCCGCCGTACCCTTTCGAGCCGATTCAGATGACGCTCATCAACTTCTTCTGCATCGGCGCGCCGGGCTTTGTGTTGGGCCTGGAGCCCAACAATGCTCGCGTGAAGGGGTCGTTCCTGACGAACGTGCTCAAGCGGGCACTGCCGGCGTCGATTGCGGTCATTTTGGCCGCGGCGCTCGATATCTTTGTGGCGCGCGTGTTTGGCTTTAGCCAGCTCACGCTGTCTACGATGTGCCTGCTTTCGTCGTGCGCGGTGAGCGTCAGCCTGATCTGGCGCATCTCGCAGCCTCTCACGCCCTTACGTGTGGTGCTCTTCGTGTTTGTTGTCGCCGGCATCCTGGTGGGCGTTATCGGATTCCCGGAGCTGCTGTCTATTGCCAACCTGTCGATGGGCCAGATGGTAATCTTGGCTGTCATCGTGGTCTTTACCTGCTCGGTGTTCTTTAAGCTCGCCACGATGATGGATTCGCTCAAGCCGCGTCGTCGTCATGCCGCAACTGGTTTTGGCCGCGGTGTGCGCGTCCACCTGGGTCGCGGTGGCGGCAAGGTGAGCTCGACGGGTTCGACGGCCGAGCGTTTTGCCAAGCGCGTCGCCGCCGACATGGCGCAGCGCCGCGAAGATCGCACCGCTCGCGAGGCCGAGGCCCGCGCACTCGAGGGCGTGGCCCAGGCCCAGCCCAAGAAAAAGAAGGGTAGCGGAGCCAAGCGCTCTCGCGTAACCAAGTCCGCCCAAGGCATCAAAGTCTCGATGCCGAGCAAAAAGAAGAAGTAACTACGCGCCCTGGCGATGTTGAATTGGTGCCTTGCTCCTGTAGGGCCGTGGCGATGTTATGCTCTAACCTCGATTATTTGAATTGCTTCGAAAAGAGGATGCCGTGATCTGCCCGCATTGCCTTAAGACTATCGAGGACGGCGCCTCGTTCTGCCCCTACTGCAACGCCTATGTGGGTCCGGGCGATGGTCCCGAGCACACCGAATTCGTGTTCTGTGAGGGCTGCGGTGCCCGTCTTTCTCCGCATGATCGTACGTGCCCCAAATGCGGACGCCCCGCTCCGGGTATCCTCTCCGAGGACGCTGCCGCATCCGATCTGGCTGCGGGTCGCACGGCGGGCTTTCCGCGCCTAACGCAAGAGCAGATCGATACCGAGGTGCCGCATGCGCCCGCCTCGGCAGCCGCGGTTCTTTCGGACGCCGCCGACCCCAACGAGACCTGCGTGTTGCCGGCTTTCGATAAGGATTTCGGTATCCCCAAGGTCGATATTCCCACGCCCGTTTCCCTGCATGACGATGCTCAAAAACCCAAGCGCAAGGTGCATCCCGACGAGGACGCCTATCACAAGCACAAGCGTCATATCCCCAAGCCGCTCATTATCATCGCGGTCCTTGCCTTTGTGTGCGGTGGTGCCTATTGGTTCGTGACGACCGATCCCATGGGTGTTATGCCCGGCTTCTATGACCAGTTTGGTCAGGCCGCGCAGACGACCTTCCCTACGCGCCAAAAGGGTGAGGCGACTGAGGACGATACCAAGCAGGACGATTCTGCCGAGGTGGTCCAGGAAGAAACCGTGCTCACCGATGATCAGCTCTATACCAGGCTCGACGGTCTGTATCAGACCATCGTGTCCTACGGTGACGAGGAGCAGATCGGCGAGGTCATCGATTCTTTTAACAACGGCTATCTTCGAACGCCGCTGTCCACCCGTCAGGAGCTGTCGCAGAGTGCCTACGCCCTGCGCGACCAGATCAAAAAGACGCAAGATGAGCTCAACAACCTTAAGTATCAGGACGATACGGTCTATGCGGACGACATCGCCCACTTAAAGCAGCTTGCCGAGTGGATGTACGAGCGCGTCGACGTGATTTGCCAGAGCTGGGACATCTCGCTGGCCATTCCCGATGGCGAGTCGATGAGTTCCCACCAAAGCGAGATCCTGGCGCCCATCGCGCAGAGTGGCAACAGCGCGCTGAACCAGTACGACGCCAATGTGGGTTCCTGGAAGCCGCAGCAGCGTTCCTAAAATTAGTTCGCCATAGTCGGCATAACCTACGTGCGCAATTGATGTAAGCGTATGCTTATTGCTACAATTCGTACAAATATGCTTTAAACGCACGAGGAAGGAACCACATGTTTGGTTTTAAGAAAGAGCTCTACACGCCCGAGTATCAGCTTGCCGGCGACGAGTGCGCCGTTATCGAGACGTCGAAGGGTACCATCAAGGTCAAGTTTGACGGCGAGGGCGCTCCCATTCATGTCGCGAACTTCTGCGAGCTTTCCACGATGGGCTTCTATGATGGCCTTAAGTTCCATCGCTATGTGCCCGGTTTTGTCATCCAGGGCGGCGACCCCAATACCCGCGATATGTCCGGCGCCGACGTCGCCGCTGGTCTTGAGGGCCCCGACGGCATGCCCGGTACCGGTGGCCCCGGCTACTGCATCAAGGGCGAGTTTGCCACCAATCCGCGCAACAGCCATGTCGATGGTGCCCTTGCCATGGCACGCTCCATGGACCCCGATTCCGCGGGTTCGCAGTTCTACTTCTGCCTGGGCGCCCAGCATAACCTCGATTCCGGTTACACCGTCTTTGGTACCACGGTCGAGGGTCTCGATGTGATTTCGCAGCTGCGTGCCGGCGACGAGATCGTCCATGTCGAGATCGTTCACGAGTAAAGGGGACTTCCTTGAATAGCCAGCTGATCCAACAGGGCCGCGCCGCTTACCGCGCGGGTGATTTTTCCGCTGCAGCCCAGATGCTTGGGGCGGCAAAGACTCCCGATGAGATTATGGGCGAGGCCGATCACCTTCGTGGCAACGCCTTGATGCACCTGGGCATGTATGCCGAGGCCGCCGAGGCTTATGCTGCCGCCCTCAACGACGGCACCTACGGCAAGCGCGGCGCGCTGCTCACCAACCGCGGCAAGGCGCTCGCCGCCGTGGGCGACTACACGACGGCCGCCCAGGCGTTCTCTGCTGCTACGCAGGATGCTTCCTATGCCACGCCGTTCAAGGCCTATCTGGGCCTGGGCAATGCGCTGTTCCAGTCGGGCGATTATGCCAACGCGGGTACTGCCTTCCGTCAGGCTGCCATCGACGGCGCCAATCCGGCTCCTGCCGCCGCACTGGGCGAGCTTGGTCGTTGCTTCATTAAGCTCGGCCGTCCGGCGGATGCCGTGGAGACCTACCGCACGGCTATCGACTTTGCCGGCCCCCGCGACGACACGCGTGCGCTCAACGCCGGCATGGGTCAGGCACTTTCTGCCGCCGGCCGCCCCTCCGACGCACTCGACGCCTTTAACGCCGCTACTGCCGATGGCATCTACCAGCTCACCTCCGAGCAGGCCGATGAGCTTGCCCGCGTGCACGATTCGCTTGCCGCGCTGTCTGCCCAGACGGCTATGGCCACGGCTCCGGCGCCCGCGATGGACGCTCCTGCCGTCGATCCGCTCGATCCTACGGGCGCGACCGGTCAGTTTATGCCCGATCCCTCGGACACCGGCTTCTTTACGCTGTCCGAGTCCGAGATGGTCCAGCAGGACCGTCAGGATCGTAAGCAGGCCAAGGTCCGTCGTCGCCATCGCCACACGGGTCTCAAAGTCTTCATCGTGCTGCTTCTGCTCATTTTGATCGCCGCGGGCGGTCTGGGCTTTGCCTACACGCGCGGCTTTGGCTTCCCCTCGCAGGAGTCGGTTATCACCGATCTGTTCCAGGCTGCCGGCGACGGTGACACCGCAAAGGCCGAGTCTTGCCTGGCCTCGAGCCTGTCCGAGGACGCCAAATCGATGATCATCTCCTCGATTCCGCAGGGCGCCACCGTGTCCGTCGAGGGCATGGATCAGTCCATGACCGAGACGACCGCCAAGGTTAAGGCATCGCTGTCCAAGGGCGGCGAGCAGGAGTACACCGTCAAATTCGTGCGCTCTGACAACCATATCGGCTGGGCCGTTTCCTCGCTCGATATGGATTTCTCGGCTGCTGACAACCAGTAGTGACCTTATGGGATTTAGCTTTGCCCGGCGCTTCACCGCAAGTGAGGTGCCGGGCTTGCGCTAGTATCATGAACTAGTAGTTTTCCAGCAATCATCCAACACATCAGGAGTTGCGTTGTTTTCTTTGATGGATATGTTCTTCGGTAGCTATGCGGGCGATCTCGCCATCGACCTCGGCACCGCAAATACGCTTGTCTCCGTGCGCGGCAAGGGCATCGTCATCCGCGAGCCCTCTGTTGTCGCCATCGACAAGAACGACGAGCGCATCCTGGCGGTCGGTATCGAGGCAAAGCGCATGCTCGGCCGTACGCCCGGCAACATCGTGGCCGTTCGTCCCCTGAAGGACGGCGTCATCGCCGACTTCGATGTTACCGAGGCCATGCTTCGCTACTTTATCGACAAGGCTTCCGAGAAGCGCTATCCGTGGACCCCGCGTCCGCGCGTTGTCGTCTGCGTTCCCTCCGGCGTCACGTCGGTCGAGAAGCGTGCCGTATTTGAGGCCACGATCCAGGCCGGCGCTCGCCAGGCCTACCTGATCGAGGAGCCCATGGCCGCCGCTATCGGCGCCGACCTGCCCGTCGAGGAGCCCACCGGCTCCATGGTCATCGACATCGGTGGCGGTACCACCGAGGTTGCCGTTATCGCTATGGGCGGCATCGTCGTCTCGCAGTCCATCCGTATTGCCGGCGACGAGTTCGATCAGGCCATCCTCACGCACGTTCGTGATGCCTACAACCTGGCCATCGGCGAGCGTACGGCAGAGGACATCAAGATCAAGGTCGGCTCCGCCGTGCCGCTCAAGGACGAGCTCGATGTCGAGGTCAACGGCCGCGACGTGATCACTGGTCTGCCCAAGACCGTGCGCATCGAGAGCGAGGAGATTCGTCGCGCACTCAACAAGCCACTCGACGAGATGGCCAAGGCCGTCAAGGACGCACTCGACGCTACGCCGCCCGATCTTGCCTCGGACCTTATGTACTACGGCATTTTGCTGACTGGTGGCGGCGCGCTGCTGCGCGGTCTCGACGTGCGCCTGCGCGATGAGACCGGTGTTTCGGTCAACGTCAGTCCTACGGCGCTCGATAACGTCGTTAACGGCTGCGCCCGCGTGCTCGAGGCCAATGCGTTTGATGGCGGCTTCGTCCAGACCAATGCTTAATTTCCAAAAGGTGGATTCCATTTGGCACGATCTTCGGGTTTCTCCACAAATCTGAATACCAAGCGACAATCAACGGGTATGCGCCCGTTGATTGTTTTCAGCCTGATTTCGGTGTTGCTGCTCACGTTTTACATCCGCGAGGGCGAGGCGGGACCGATTCATGCCGTGCGTTCGGGCGTAACGACGATTACCTCGCCGGTGCGCTTTGTGGGTTCGGCTGTGGCGGCTCCCTTCAATGCGATCGGCAACGTGTTCTCTAACCTTACGGCGTCGCAGGACACGCTCGACGAGCTTAAGAAGCAAAACGAGGAACTGACCTCTAAGGTTGCCGAGCTCTCCGAGTCTCAAAAGACCGCCGAGCGTCTGGAGGGGCTGGTCGGCCTGCAGTCGACCTATAACCTCAAATCGACCGCTGCTCGTATCGTTGGTGCTTCCGGCGATGCCTGGACCTCGACCGTTACCATCGACAAGGGCTCTGCCGACGGCCTTACCATCAACATGCCCGTGACGAGTTCTGCCGGTGTTATCGGCCAGATCATCGAAGTCTCGGCCAAGACGTCCACCGTGCGCCTGATTGGCGACGAGAACTCGGGTGTGTCCGCCATGGTACAGGACACGCGCGCCCAGGGCATGCTGCAGGGTCAGGCTGACGGCACGCTGCGTCTTGAGTACGTGAGCGTCGACTCCGACGTTAAGGTTGGCGACATCATCGTGACCTCGGGCATCGGCGGTGTGTTCCCCAAGGGTCTACCGCTCGGCACCGTCTCGTCGGTTGAAAAATCCGCAAACGACGTGTACTACACCATTGTGGTGCGCGCCCAGACGACGGCCGAGAACAACGAGGAAGTGCTGGTCATTACCTCGCTGACCGATGAACAGTCGGCCTCGGATGAGGACGTGAGCACGGCCAACAGCACGCCGCAGGGAACGTCGCGCGATGCTGCAACCAAGACGAAGGACGAGAGCTCGGATGACAGTTCCGACACGTCCGAGACGACCGATTCTGGCTCGAACGAATAGGGGGCATGTCCATGGATCTACACGAGCAGGGGATGAGCTCCCGCACGTTTGTGATCGCCGCCATCGTGTGCGTGCTGCTGCAGGCAGGCCTGGCACCGCAGATCTCCATTGCGGGTGGTCGCGTCAACTTCATGATTATCTTGGTGTGCCTGAGTGTGTTCTCGGGCGACCCGACCCGTGCCGTCGTGTGCGGTTTTTGCAGCGGCTTGTTTTATGACCTGTCCGCTGCCGTGCCGGTGGGCATTATGTCGCTCCTGCTGACCGTGGGTTCTTTTGCCCTGGTGCACAGCGCCGTCGGTCAGACGGGCGGTACCCCAAGTGCGCGCGGCGTCACTGTGGGCGCCTTCGCGCTCGTCATTAATGTGATTTACAGCATCATCTTGCTGTTTATGGGTTTGGAGACGAGCTTTGTCGTGGCGATCTTCGGCCATGCGCTGCCGTCCTCGATCCTGACGGGTCTGGTTGCCATTCCGTTTTTGATGTCCGGCGTCGTGCCGCAGTCCGGCTATGGATTCTCCGCACGTGGCGGACGCCAGACGGGTATGCGCTTTAAGCCCAAGACCCGCAAGCTCAAATAGGGGAGGCCCGTAGATGTCTTCCCAGTTGACGGTTATTATCGCCGGTATCGTGCTAGTTGTGGCCATCGTGGTCGCACTGGCCATCATGCGTCGCGGCGATTCCCGTTTTACCTACGATACGCAGCATGGAACGACCCCGCGCGCCACCGAGGGCGAGGGCAATACCGCGGTGACCGCCTTTAAGGGCCGCTTTTCCATCCTCACCACGGGTGTGGGCGCGATGTTTGCGGCGCTCGCCGTCAAGCTGTGGGGCATGCAGATGGTCTCGTCGGACTATTACGAGAAGCAGGCCAATAGTAATCAGACTCGCACCGTTACCACTCCTGCTGTGCGCGGCCGCATCCTCGACCGCAATGGCGTGGCGCTTGTCCAGAACCGTCCCTCACTTGCTGTCGTGGCCTACCGCGACCTTGCCGAGGATGAGGTCCTGGTTCGCCATCTTGCCAACGTGCTTGGAATGCCTTACGTGGCGGTCCTTCGCAATATTCAGGACAATACAGAGGGCGCTCAGAGCCTGCATACCATCGCGACGGACGTCCGTCGCTCCACGGTTGCCTATATCAAGGAACACGCCGGCGAGTTCCCGGGCGTCAAGATTGCCGAGCGTACCGAGCGCCAGTATCCATACGGCGAGACGGCATGCCATATCTTGGGCTATACCGGCACCATTACCTCCGAGCAGCTCGAGGCCCAGAATAAGAAAACCTCTGGCGATGATGATGCTTCTGCTGGCAAGATTACGTACCAGTCGGGCGATATCGTGGGCCAGGCGGGCGTTGAGAGCTACTACGAAAACCTGCTGCAGGGTATTCGTGGCGAGCAGACCGTCAAGGTCGATGCCTCGGGCAATGTGACCGGTCAGGCCGGCGCCGTGCCCGCGAAGGCCGGCTCCGACATTAAGCTCACGCTCGACCTTAAGATCCAACAGGCCTGTGAGACGGCGCTGGCGAGCGCTATCGAGCTTGCCAAGACCACTGGCTACAGCAATGCCGGCAACGGCGCTGTGGTGTGTCTCGATCCCAACAATGGCGAGATCCTGGGCATGGCGAGCCAGCCCAAGTTCGATCCGTCCGTCTTTATCGGCGGCGTCTCAAATGACGTGTGGACCGAGCTCAATGATGACAAGGGTTCGCACCCGCTGCTCAACCGCGCCATTAGCGGACAGTACATGTCGGCCTCGACCATCAAGCCGCTCTCGGCACTGGCCGGTCTTGAGTTTGGAACCTACACTTCAACGCAGACAACCAACTGCACGGGTTATTGGACGGGTCTGGGCAAGGCTTGGGGCAAGCGCTGCTGGCTGACGTCTGGCCACGGCACCATGACGCTGCAGTCGGGTATCGCCAACTCGTGCGACCCCGTCTTCTACGACATGGGCAAGGCCTTCTTTTATGACGAGCAACATTCCGAGGGCCTGCAGGAGGTCTTTCGTCGCTGGGGCCTAGGCAAGACCTGCGGTATCGATCTGCCGAGTGAGGGCGCGGGCCGTATTCCCGATGCCGAGTGGAAAGAGTCGTACTTTACCGACGCCTCTGCCGAGGACCGCAAGTGGAATGCCGGCGATATGACCAACATTGCCATCGGCCAGGGCGACATCCTGGTGACGCCTCTGCAGATGGCATGCGCCTACATGGGTCTTGCCAACGGCGGTAAGCAGTACGTGCCTCACGTGTTTTTGTCTGCCGTGTCGCGCGATGGCGACGGCGATGCCTATAAGTACAACGGCAAAGGCAAGAAGAAGCGCCTGGAGGCCAAGATCAACAGCGATTCGGATTTGGCTCTTGTTCGCAACGGCATGCACGACGTGATTTACACGGCATCGACGTCCCTGGCGGCTCACTTTGGCACCCTGACGCCGCAGGTATACGGCAAGTCGGGCACGGGCGAGAAAAGCGGCGAGGACGAATACGCGTGGTTTTGCGCCTATGCGCCGGCCGATGATCCCAAGTATGTCATCGCTACTGTTCTGGAGCAGGGCGGCGGTGGCTCAGATACCGCGATGCATGTCGTGCGCGATGTGCTCGGCGTGATTTATGACGAGCCCGATACCTCTTCGGCCTCGGGCGATTCTTCGGTTCGATAGGAGGTTGCGATGGATTTTTCTCCGGCGGATCTGTTCCGTTCAACCAAGACCGGCTCTCGCAGCAGCCTGGACCGCGTCAACAAGCAACTTTCGGCCTCGCGCGGCACGTTTCGCCAAAAGGTGCATATCGGTGTGCTCGTGGCTACAGTGGCGCTCGTCGCCTACGGTGCCATCATTATCTGGTCGGCTTCGCAGTTTAAGGCCGATGCATCGTTTTCACGTCATCTTCTGGGGATTGGCATCGGGGCGGTGCTGGCGGCGCTGGTCTGGCGTACCGACCTGCGCGGTATTTCCAATTTCTCGACAGCGTTGCTCGTCATCGACCTGATCGTTATCTTCTCACCCAAGATTCCGGGTCTGTCCTATACAGGCGGTCTGGGCATGACGGGCTGGATCAAGATTCCCGGTATCGGCTTGACATTCCAGCCGGTTGAGCTTGCCAAGCTCATCACCATCTTCTTTATTGCTACGCTTGGCTCGCAGTATAACGGTCGCATCGATACCGCTCGCGACTACGTCAAGCTCTGCGGCATGCTGTCCATTCCGTTTTTGGCCGTCGTTGCCATGGGCGACCTGGGCTCGGGCCTGGTCGTGCTGGTTTCGGGCGCCATCGTCATTTGTATGAGCGGTGCGCGCCGCGAATGGGTGCTTTCGACCCTAGCCCTGCTCGTGGGCCTGGTGGCCCTCGTCCTGGCGCTCGATTCGGTCTTTGATTCGCTGCTCGGCCACGATGTGCTCATCAAGCAGTATCAGATGAACCGTCTGACGGTCTTTATCGACCCCGATAATGCCGATTCGGACGATGCCTACAACCTGCAGCAGTCGCTTATCGCCGTTGGCTCAGGCGGCTTCTTTGGTAAGGGTTTGGGCCATGCGACGCAGTCGGCCGGCGGCTTTCTGCCTGAGTTCCACACCGACTTCGTCTTCGCCTTCCTGTCCGAGACCTTTGGCTTTTGCGGTTCCTTTTTGCTCCTGTGCCTCTACGTGCTGCTGATCTTTTCGACGATTCGCGTCGCCTTTAAGTGTGAGTCGCTGTTTTTGCGTCTTTCGTGTGTGGGCATCGTTGGCATGTGGGCGTTCCAGACCTTCGAAAACATCGGCATGTGCATCGGCATGATGCCGATTACCGGTATTCCGCTACCGTTTATTAGCTTTGGTTCGTCTTCGATGATGATTCAGCTGCTGACGGTGGGTATCGTACAATCCATATGGCGGCATCGTTCGGGCGCCGCGTAACCGCTGGAGGGGTTTGCTATGATAATTCCCGTAGATAAGCTGACCCGCGCTTTTAAGATGGGCGCGTCCGTTAAGAAGGATTCCGATACGCCGGTGCGCGTCTCGGTCTATCTGGATTCGTCCGCCTCGCGCTTTCTGGCCGAGACGGTGCGTGACGCCTTTGTGCCACAGACGACCTCGGGCATTGTGCGCGTCGAACGTCTGGGGGAGGAGCGAATTGCTCCAAAGACCGATACCGATGTGGTGCTGGTGCTCTCGTGCGGTTCCGACCGCTTGGAGAGTGCCGTGCAGGAGCTCGTGATCGCCGGCGCGCCCGTGTGCGTGCTTGCCGAGTCTGCTGTGGAGGTGCCGTTTATCGAGGAGTCCACGCCCATGCTCGGCGTGGTGGCGGCAACCGATAAGACGTATCTGCTCGAGACGCTTGCCCGCTGGATTCTCGATCGCACCGAAAAGGAAACGGCTTTTGCGGCGAACTTTGCCTTCATGCGCATCGCGGCGGCCAATCGTATCATTACCTCGTGCGCGCTCACCAATATGGCGACCGGTGCGCTGGTGTTTTTGCCGGGCGCCGATTATCCCGTTATGGCGCTGGCTCAGGTGGGCATGCTCTTTGAGCTCGCTGCCGTCTTTGGACGCGGCATTAAGCCCGAGCGCGGCTACGAGGTCGCGGGCGTGCTTGCCGGCGGTCTTGTGATCCGCGCGGTCACCCGTGCGCTCGTCAAGCAGACGCCGCATATTGGGTTTGCCGTCAAGGCGCTCACTGCTGCCGCGGGCACCTATGGCATGGGCCGTGCGCTCGTTTCGCTCTACGAGCGCGATGTCGACTACAGCCGTGCCAACGAGGTGGTCACTGCCACGTTCTCCCGCGTTCGCGATCTGGTGACCACGGTCGCGGGCGCTACCCGTCCTATGGCGTCCTACCAAGACGCATCCGATCTCGCTGCTTAGGGGTTTTCTGTTGCGCGTTGCATACCAAGATTGTTTTCATTTAATTGAGCCGCTGCTCGCCAAGGTCGAGAAGCCGAGTCGCTATATCGATCACGAGTGGGGCACGCTTTCCAAGGCCGATGCCGACTACCGTTGCTGCCTGATCTACCCGGATGTGTACGAGGTTGGTCTGCCCAACCAGGGTATCGCCATCCTCTACAACATCCTTAACCAGGCCGAGGGCATCTCCTGCGAGCGTGGCTATGTGCCGTGGCCCGATATGGGTGACGCTATGCGCGAGGCGGGCATTCCGCTGCTCTCGCTCGAGGGTGCAGCGCCGGTCGCTTCGTTTGATATCGTCGGCCTGCATGTGCCGCACGAGATGGCGGTGACGAACTTCCTCGAGGCACTCGACCTCGCTGGCATTCCGCTGTTAGCGGCCGACCGAGGTGAAGACGACCCCATCATCATCGCCGGCGGCCCCTCGGTGTACAACCCCGAGCCGTACGCGGCCTTCTTCGATGCCATCCTCATCGGCGAGGGCGAGGAATCGCTGCTCGAGACCTGCCAGCTGCATCGCCGCCTGCGCGACGAAGGAGTCCCGCGCGCGCAGATTGTTGAGCAGCTTGCATCCATTGCCGGCAACTACGTGCCGTCGCTCTATGAGGTTCGTCACGACGAGCCCTGCTCGCCGCATGGCTACACCGTGCCGCGCGAGGGCAAGGATGCGCCGACCGTGGTCTACAAACGCGTCGTCGAGGATTTAAGCGCCACGAATCCGCTGTCGCAGTCGTGCGTGCCCTATGCGCAGCTGGTTCACGATCGCCTGTCTATCGAGATTCTGCGCGGCTGCGCCCGCGGCTGTCGTTTTTGCCAGGCCGGCATGACGTATCGCCCGGTGCGCGAGCGCTCGGCCGACCAGATCGTCTCGTCGGTGATTCAGGGTCTGGAAAAGACCGGCTATGACGAGGTGTCGCTGACCTCGCTCTCCACGACCGACCACTCCTGCATTCGCGACGTGCTCGGCAGGCTCAACCGTCGCCTGGAGGATACGGGTATTCGCGTGTCTATTCCGTCGCAGCGCCTGGATTCGTTTGGCGTGGATATGGCCGAGTCGGTCGCCGGCGAAAAGAAGGGCGGCCTGACGTTCGCACCCGAGGCCGGCAGCCAGCGCATGCGCGACATCATTAACAAGAACGTGACCGAGGAGGACCTGGACCGTGCGGCCAAGGCGGCCTTCGAGGCCGGCTGGAACCGCATGAAGCTCTACTTTATGATGGGCCTTCCCGGCGAGCGCGACGAGGACATCGTGGCCATCGCCAATCTGGCCGATCACGTGCTGGAGCTCGGTCGTTCCGTGGTGCCCAAGGCTCGTCGCGGCTCGATCTCGGTGTCCATCTCGGTTTCGGTGTTTATCCCCAAGGCTGCCACGCCGTTCCAGTGGTGCCCGCAGCTCGACTACGACGACGTCAAGCGTCGCCAGAAGCTGCTTATCACGAGCGTTCGCAACCGTGCCGTCCGCGTGCATTACCACGATGCCGAGACCTCGCTCATCGAGGCCGCTCTGTCCCGCGCCGGTCGTGACATGACGCCCGTCATCATCGATGCTTGGCGCGCGGGCTCTCGCTTTGACGCCTGGGTAGAGCATTTCACGCTCGATAACTGGAAGGAGGCTGCTGCCAAAAACGGCATCGACCTCAATGAGCTCGTGCACCTGCCCTACGAGTTGGACTGGCGCCTGCCGTGGGAGCACGTGAGCCCCGGCTGCACGCGCGGCTTCCTCGAGCGCGAGTACCGTCGCTCGCTCGAGGGTGTCACGACTCCCGACTGCACCCGCACGTCGTGCACCGGCTGCGGAATCTGCCCCACGCTCCACGCCAAGAATGTATTGATGGGTGATCGCGCATGAGTGAGCGCCTGACCGACAACCCCACGCTCTTTAGACTTCGCGTTCGCTATGGCAAGCGCGATCGCCTTAAGTACCTGGGCCATCTCGAAGTAATCCATACCATTGAGCGCATCGTGCGCCGTGCGGGACTTCCCTATGCCGTCACGCAGGGCTTCTCTCCGCACATGCGCGTGGGCTTCTCTTCGGCGTTACCGGTGGGTACGTCGTCGACCTGCGAGTGGTATGACCTGTTTATGACCGAGTTCGTGGCGCTCGACGAGGCGTTTGGGCGCCTGGCTGCGGCGTCTCCGGCCGATCTGGCGCCCATCGAGGCGGCGTACATCGACGTGCGCACGCCGGCGTTGACGGCGCAGCTCACGCGTCTGTCGTATCGCATCGACCTGCACTTGGATCCCGAGGCGTCCGTAAGCGCCGACGAGGTGCGCGCTGCGATTGACATGCTGCGCGCGGGTCATGGTATTGACTACGCGCGCGGCAAAAAGAGCAAGCGCTTGGATTTGGATCACACGCTCGTGGGCTATGAGCTCACGGCGGGGGGGCGCGCTGACCATTTGGTGCTCATGCTCGACACCCATGCCGACAACGAGGGCTCCATGCGTCCGGAAATTTTGCTTTCCGCTGCTGATGTTTTGTTGCAGGGCTTGACCCCGGGCGTGGATGCACCTATTGTTTCCACCGGTATGCAAGACCTCGTGACCATCTGCTCCTACGATGTCGAGCGTCAGAATCAAGCATGCGAGGACGACGAGGGCCGACTCGTCAGCCCCATACCTGTGCGAACTTGTGGATTTGCTCCACATACTCGTTGACGGGGGTATTTTCGCCTGCTACTATATTCGGCTGTTGCACTAACTGATGCATGAAGGGCAAGTAAACATGTACGCAATCGTTAACACGGGCGGCAAGCAGTACAAGGTCGCCACCGACGATGTCATCACCGTCGAGAAGATCGAGGGCAATGAGGGCGACAAGGTCACCCTGCCGGTCATCTTCCTCAACGATGGTAAGAAGATCGTCACCGATCCCGACAAGCTGGCTAAGGCCAAGGTTACCGCTCAGATCGTTGAGCAGTTCAAGGGCGAGAAGCAGCTGGTCTTCAAGTTCCACAAGCGCAAGCGCTATCGTCGTCTGAAGGGTCACCGTCAGCAGCTCACCAAGCTGAAGATCGTGAAGGTCCAGGCTACGTCCCGCGCCAAGAAGGCTGTCAAGGCAGAGGCCGAGGCTGTTGCCGAGGCTCCCGTCGCCGAGTAGATTACACTCGTAACGAAAGAGTAGGTATACACAATGGCACACAAAAAAGGACTCGGTTCCTCCCGTAATGGCCGTGACTCCCGCGGTCAGCGCCTTGGCACGAAGCGCTATGCCGGCCAGACGGTAACCACGGGCACGATTCTCGTCCGTCAGCACGGCACTCACATCCACCCGGGTGAGAACGTTGGTCGTGGCAAGGACGACACGCTGTTCGCGCTGGTCGACGGTACCGTTGAGTTCCACAAGGGTATCAAGCACAGGGTCAGCGTACGCCCGCTCGCGAACGCGTAATTCACCCTTCATAGAGCACATATGTGGGAGGCACTTGAGTTTTAGAATTCAAGGGTCTCCCTCTTTTTGTAGGAGGCGATTCTGTTGTCACAGTTCACCGATATCAGCCGCATTAACGTGTGCGGCGGCGACGGCGGAGCCGGATGCATGTCGTTTAGGCGCGAGGCATTTGTCCCCAAGGGCGGCCCCGATGGCGGCGACGGCGGTCGTGGCGGCAATGTCGTCATCCAAGCCGATGCTCAGCTGTCTTCGCTGATCGATTACCGCTTTAAGCATCACTTCCGCGCCGAGCGCGGCACGCACGGCCAGGGCGCTCGTCGCAATGGCAAGAGCGGCGAGGACCTGATCCTGAAGGTTCCCATGGGCACCGTGGTGCGCGAGCTCGATCCCGAGACGCAGACCCCGATGTTCGAGATTGCCGACCTGGTGCACGACGGCGAGCGCGTTGTCGTGGCGCCCGGTGGCGCCGGCGGTCTGGGCAATACCCACTTTGTGACGTCGGTGCGTCGCGCGCCCGCGTTCGCTCAGCTGGGCGAACCGGCCGAGGAGCACTGGATTGAGCTCGAGATGAAGCTTATGGCCGATGCCGCGCTCGTGGGCTTTCCCTCGGTGGGTAAGTCTTCGCTCATCGCGCGCATGAGTGCCGCCCGTCCCAAGATCGCCGACTATCCGTTTACCACGCTCGTGCCGAACCTCGGCATGGTGCGTGCCGGTGAGTATTCTTACGTCGTTGCCGACGTTCCTGGTTTGATCGAGGGCGCGAGCGAGGGCAAGGGCCTGGGCCACCAGTTCCTGCGCCACATTGAGCGTACGGCCCTGATCATGCATGTCGTCGACATGACGGGCGGTTTTGAGGATCGCGACCCGGTTGAGGATTACCGCATCATCAACCGTGAGCTCGAGCAGTATGGCGCAGAGCTCTCGGAGCGCCCGCAAATCGTTGTCGCCAACAAGTGCGATGCGCCGGGCACGGCCGACAAGATTGCCGACCTCAAGCGCGCCGCGCTCGACGATGGACATATGTTCTTTGCCGTGTCCGCCGTGACGGGCGCCGGGCTCAATACGCTGATGCTTGCCGTGGGCGAGCAGGTGGCTAAGCTTCGCGCCGAGCTGGCGGTTTCCGATGAGCCGGTCGATCTTCGCGACGAGGAGTGGGAGCGCCGCCGTCTGCAGCGCGAGAAGCGGTTCCGCATTGTCCAGGAGGAGCCCGGTGCCTTCCGTGTGGTTGGTCGTGCCATCGAGCGCATGGTCATCCAGACCGACTGGGAAAACGAGGAAGCCGTCATTTACCTGCAGCATAAGTTTGCGCGTATGGGTGTTGACGACGCGCTCGAGAAGGCCGGTTGCCGTGCGGGCGACGAGGTCCGCATTTGCCAGCGTGCCTTTGACTTTGAGGGCGCTGAGGACTTCTCGGAGTACGAGGAGCTCGAGGACGCTGGCGTTGAGGTTATTGACGTAGCGGCCGAGGACGCGGACGTGGTTGATGCCATTGAAGGCTCCGAAGGCACTACCGAAGTCGACGTTGTTGAGACCCCGGAGGGCGAGTAAGCCATGTCGCTGCGCGGTGGAATCGGATTGCCCGAGCTTCCCATAAAAGAGGGTAAGGAGTTTCGGCTTGGCATTATGGGCGGCACATTCGACCCGATTCATTACGGGCACCTGGTGACTGCCGAGCAGGCGCGCGAGTCGCTCGACTTGGACGCTGTGCTCTTTATGCCGGCGGGCTCTCCCGCCTTTAAGCTGGACAAGCCGGTTACGCCTGCCGAGGACCGTTATGCCATGACGGTCCTCGCCACCGCCGCGAACCCGGCCTTTTTGGCGAGCCGGTTCGAGATTGACCGTCCGGGTGTAACCTATACGGCCGATACGCTTCATGCCCTTCGCGATTTTTACCCGCCGCAGGTAAAGCTCTACTTTATTACGGGCGCCGATGCGATTATCGATATTGTGACCTGGCATGATGCCGAACGAATCGCTGAGCTTGCTACCTTTATTGCGGCGACGCGACCGGGCTTTGATATCGATACGGCGCGTGCCCGAATCAAAGAGTCGGGGCTGCCGTTCGACGTGCGCTATATTCAGATTCCGGCGCTGGCGATCAGCTCGACGAACATTCGTAAGCGAGTTGCCCGTGGCATGAGCGTGCGCTATCTTACGAGCGAGTCCGTGCTCGGCTACATTCGCAAGCGCAGGCTATATGCCGATTTGGGCCAAGAAGATTTTGAGTGATGGGGGCTACGTTGTCGGTAGAGGATCAGTTTGAGGGCGATGAGCGCGCGCTGCTCAAGCGCATTCAAGAGCTGCTCGATGTTCGCATGAAAGATAAGCGCAAGCGCTATGTGCATTCGCTGGGTGTTGCCGAGACCGCACTTCATCTGGCCGAGGTCTACGACGTTGACCGCTTTGATGCGGCTGCCGCCGGCTTAATTCACGACTGGGACAAGGTTCTTTCCGATGATGAGCTCGTGGCCCGCGCGCTTCACTATGGCATCAAGGTTGCCGGCTCTCCTTCCGCCGCGACGCCGCTTTTGCATGGCCCCGTTGCCGCCTATGAGCTTCCGCAGCTTTTCCCCGAGCTGTCGCCGGCCGTTTTCCAGGCTGTCGACCGTCACACCGTGGGTGCCTGCGACATGACGCCGCTCGATATGGTGGTCTTTGTGGCAGATGCCATCGAGCCCAACCGTCACGGCGACTATGCCCATGCGCTGCGCAAGATGGTGGGGAAGTCCTCGCTCGATGAGTTGTTCTTCTCCTGTTTTGCGCAGGGTCTGGTCTTTGTGATCCAGTCCGGGCGCTATCTTTATCCCACGGCTATTACGATTTACAACCATTACGCCCAGCTGCGCTAGCTCGGGTGTGTCTAGAAAGAGGTATTCCATGGCCGACGAGACCATGACTGACGAGCAGATTCTTGAAGGTGTGGAGCACAAGAGTTTCGTTGCCACGTCCGACCGCACCGCCGCCTCGCTGTCCGCGAGCGGTGTCGCCGCCGAGGATGTCGCCCGCGCCGCCGCGCAGGCCGCCTACGACAAGAAGGGCGAGGACGTGCAGGTGCTCGACCTGACCGAGCTTTCCGACGTGTGCGACTACTTTGTGCTTGCCACCGGTACCAACAACCGCCAGGTCGATTCGATTGTCGACGAGATCGAGGAGAAGGTTGCCGAGGCTTGCGGCGAGCATCCGTTCTCCATCGAGGGCCGCGAGCAGAAGACCTGGATGCTCATGGACTACGGCTCGGTTGTCGTCCATGTCTTCACTCCCGAAGCCCGCGACTTTTACCGCCTAGAAAAGCTCTGGGGTGACGCCCCCCAGCTCCCCCTCGACCTCCTCTAGTGGCTCATTTGATATGGGGCTTTTAGCTAGCCTCGCGCATTTCGCCGGGCAGTTGCGGTTTTCCGCACCTGCCCGGCTTTCTTTTTGCCCAAAGGCGGTTAATCATTGAAGCGGGATTGGCGGCCGAAAGATAGGGCGGTGTC
>DXZP01000038.1:0-21151 GCA_019419605.1 Collinsella sp. | reverse complement strand
TCTCGTCGTCAGTTCCTCGGCCTCGCTGGTGGCCTTGCCAGCATCGTCGGACTCGGTCTCGTTGGTTGCGGCGGCGCAGGCGCATCCGACGCCGCCGACAAGGGCAGTGCCGCTGCCGCTGCCGAGTCCGTCTCCGGCGAGGTGACCTACGACGGCGCCTCCTCGTTCCAGGCTCTCGTCGAGGCTGCTGCCGAGAAGTTCATGGACGCCAACCCGGACGTCTCCATCTCCGGCTCGGGCAACGGTTCGGGCAAGGGCCTGACCGCTGTCGCCGCCGGCACCGTCACAATCGGTAACTCCGACGTCTTCGCCGAGACCAAGCTCGAGGCCGATCAGGTCAAGAACCTCGTCGACCACGAGGTCGCCGTCGTGGGCATGGGCCCCGTCGTTTCCAAGAACGTCACGGTCGACGACCTGTCCCTCGAGCAGCTTAAGGGCATCTTCTCCGGCCAGATCACCAACTGGAAGGAGGTCGGCGGCGATGACGCCAAGATCGTCGTTCTCAACCGCAAGGCCGGCTCCGGTACCCGCGCCACCTTCGAGGCCGCCGTCTTTGGCGACGAGGCCGTCGACTTTAAGGGCGATGCCGAGCTCGACAAGTCCGGCGACGTCCAGACTCAGATGGGCAGCACCGACAACGCCATCTCCTACCTCGACTTCTCGCACTTCGATGACTCCAAGTTCAATGCCATCAAGGTCGAGGGCGTGGAGCCCAAGAGCGCAAACGTCACCGACGACTCCTTTAAGATTTGGGCTACCGAGCACATGTACTGCGCGAAGGACGCCGACGAGGCCACCAAGGCCTTCCTGGAGTTCATGCTTTCCGACGACGTCCAGGGCAAGCTCGTCGAGGAGCAGGGCTTTATCCCCGTCTCTGCCATGAAGGTCGTCAAGGACGCCAGCGGCAAGGTCTCCGCTAAATAAGTAATCGCCCCCGGAAAGGTTTGCAATGGCAAAACAGCTGCCAAAGCGCGAGCTTGAGAACGTGGGCCTGGGCGTCACGGGTGCGTGCGTAGCGCTCGTGACGCTTGTCGTTGCCGCGCTCATCTTTATGGTCGCCCAAAAGGGCCTCTCGGCTTTTTTCAAGGACGGCGTCTCGATCGTCGAGTTTTTTACCGGTACCAAGTGGGACCTGGCCAACACGGCCGAAAACGGCCTGCCCTACACTGGCGCCCTGCCCCTGATCGTCACCTCGTTTGCGGTCATGGTGCTCTCCACGCTCATCGCACTGCCCATCGCCATCGGCTCTGCCATCTTTGCGGTCGAGATTCAGCCTAAGTTTGGCTCCAAGGTTTTTCAACCGCTCATTGAGCTTTTGACCGGTATTCCCTCGGTCGTCTTTGGCCTGATCAGCTTTCACGTGGTCGTCGGCCTTATGAAGAGCGTTTTCCATGTGAGCACGGGTCTGGGTATCTTGCCCGGCGCTATCGTGCTGGCAGTCATGATTCTGCCGACGATGACCACGCTTTCGGTCGATGGCCTGCGCGCTGTGCCCGACAGCTACCGTCAGGGCTCGCTCGCACTGGGCTACACCCGCTGGCAGACCATCTGGCACGTGGTGCTCAAGTCCGCCATGCCGTCGCTCATGACCGCGGTCATCCTTGGCATGACCCGCGCCTTTGGCGAAACGCTCGCCGTGCGCATGGTTATCGGCGGCATCGAGGCCATGCCGACGTCGCTGCTGTCGCCCGCCTCGACCATTACCACCACGCTCACCACGTCCATGGCGGTCTATGCCGAGGGCTCGGCCCAGGACGACGTTCTGTGGGCGCTCGGTCTGCTGCTGATGGGCATGAGCCTCATCTTTATCCTGATCATCCATCTCATTGGCCGCAAGGGGGCGAAGGCTCGTGGCTAGCACGCGCATCCATATCGACGAGGCGAGACTCGGGCGTGTCCAAAGGCAAGACCGTATCGCCACGGGCGTGCTGACGGCAATCGTCGCCATCGTCATGCTCATCGTCGTCTCCATGGTGGCCTACATCCTGTTCGAGGGCATCTCGACGCTGTTCCAACCAGGCTTTCTCACGCAGCCGTCGCGCGCCAACGGAACCCAGGGCGGCGTGCTTTATCAGCTGTTCGACTCGTTCTATCTGCTGCTGATCACCTTAGGTATCTCGGTGCCCATCAGTCTGGGCGGCGCGGTCTTTTTGGTTGAGTACGCGCCCGATGGGCCCATCCGCGACATCGCCTCCACCGCCATCGAGACGCTGTCCTCGCTGCCCTCCATTGTCGTGGGCATGTTCGGCTTTCTGGTGTTCTCGGTGCAGCTGGGCTGGAAGTACTCCATCATCTCCGGCGCCGTCGCGCTTACCATGTTCAACATCCCCATCCTGGTGCGCGTGATCCAGCAGGCACTCGAGGACGTGCCGCAAGCCCAGCGCGATGCGTGCCTGGCCATGGGCCTCACTCGCTGGGAGGCCACACTGCACATCCTGATTCCCGAGGCCATGCCCGCCATCGTGACCGGCATCGTGCTTTCGGCCGGCCGCGTGTTTGGCGAGGCCGCGGCGCTGCTCTTTACCTCGGGCATGAGCTCGCCGGTCCGCCTCAACTTCTTGAGCTTTAACCTGTCGAGCCCCACCTGCGCCTGGAACGTGTTCCGTCCCGGCGAGTCGCTGGCCGTGCACATCTACAAGATCTATGGCGAGGGCAGCCCCGAGGCCCAGCAGATCGTCTGGGGCACCGCGGCACTGCTGATGATTTGCGTGCTGCTGTTTAACGTAGTCGCCCGTATCGTGGGCAAGCAACTGGCAAGGAAGATGACGGCCGAATGAGCGATATGAATGCAACGCCCGCAACCGAGGCGGCCACGTCCGACACCCCCCAGGACTTTCTGTCGAGCGTGGGGGAGAGCGAGAGGCGCGTGCGCGTGAGCGGCAAGGCCGTGAGCGACGAGGTCGTGCTCTCCGCCAAGGACGTCAACGTGTACTATGGCGACCACCATGCGCTGCACAATACGTCGCTCGACTTCCACAAGGGTGAGATCACGGCGCTCATCGGGCCTTCGGGCTGCGGCAAGTCGACCTTCTTGCGTAGCCTCAACCTGATGAATCGCGAGATTCGCCGCTGTCGCGTGGAGGGCGAGATCAACTACCGCGGGCGCAACGTGAACACCAAGACCGAGAACACGTACGAGCTGCGTCGCTCCATCGGCATGGTGTTCCAGCAGCCAAACCCCTTCCGCAAGTCCATTCGCGACAACATCACCTTTGCGCCCAAGCGCCACGGCATCACCGACCGTGACGAGCTCGACCGCATGGTCGAGGAGAGCTTGCGTGGCGCCGCGCTGTGGGACGAGGTCAAAGACAAGCTCGACAAGAGCGCCTACGCGCTTTCGGGCGGTCAGCAGCAGCGTCTGTGCATTGCGCGCACGCTGGCGCTCAACCCCGACGTAATCCTGTTTGACGAGCCCTGCTCGGCGCTCGACCCCATCTCGACGCTGGCGATCGAGGACCTCATGTCGTCGATCGTGGCCGACCGCGCCATCGTCATCGTGACGCACAACATGGAGCAGGCGTCGCGCGTGTCCAACCGCACGGCGTTTTTCTACATGGGCGATATGGTCGAGTACGACGAGACCGACGAGATTTTCCAACGGCCCAAGGATAAGCGGCTGAATGATTACCTCACCGGCATGTTCTCCTAGTCCGGGACATGCTTGAGGCCCGCGGCGGCCACGGTTGCCGCGGGACTGATTGGAGAGGCGGGTCATCTCTTGCGGGAGATGGCCCGCCTTTTTGTGTCGTGTGCTGGTGCGCTTGCCCAAAACCACCACGAAGGCGCCCGTCCCCTTTGTGGTGGTTTTCGCTATCATGGAGAACGTTGAATTTCTACGAAGGAGCAGGGCATATGGCGATTCTTTTGGGATGCGATTCCGTCAGCCTAGAGTTTCCCACCAAGCATATTTTCGATAGCGTGACGCTCGGCGTGGACGAGGGCGACCGTATTGGTATTGTCGGCAAAAACGGCGACGGCAAGTCGACGCTGCTGAGCGTGCTCGCCGGCGCGCTGGAGCCCGACGACGGCCGCGTGACGCACCGCCGCGACACCACGATCGGATTGCTCGGCCAAAAGGACAACCTGGTCGATACCGACACCGTGCATCATGCCGTCGTGGGCGACACGCCCGAGTATGAGTGGGCGTCGAGCCCCCGTACGCGCCAGATCCTCGCCGGCCTCATTAGCGATGTGCCCTGGGAGGGCATGGTAGGCGAGCTCTCGGGCGGTCAGCGCCGCCGCGTGGACCTCGCGCGCCTGCTGATCGGCGACTATGACGTGCTCATGCTCGATGAGCCCACCAACCATCTGGACATGCGCACCATCAACTGGCTTGCGCGTCACTTAAAGGCCCGCTGGCAGCGCGGTCAGGGCGCGATGCTCGTGGTCACGCACGATCGCTGGTTCTTGGACGAGGTCTGCACCAGCATGTGGGAGGTTCACGACGGCCAGGTCGATCCCTTCGAGGGCGGCTATTCGGCATATATCCTGCAGCGCGTGGAACGCGACCGCATGGCCGCGGTTACCGAGGAACGCCGTCGCAACATGGCACGTAAGGAGCTCGCGTGGCTGAGCCGCGGTGCCCAGGCGCGCTCCACCAAGCCCAAGTTTCGCGTGGATGCCGCTCGCGAGCTGATCGCCGACGTGCCGCCCGTGCGTGACGAGCTGGAGCTCAAGCGCCTGGCCGTGAGCCGCCTGGGCAAGCAGGTTATCGATGTGGTCGACGTGGACGCCGGCTATGCGGATACCGATGGCGCGACCAAGCAGGTGCTCAACGACGTGACCTGGCTCATTGGTGCGGGCGACCGCTATGGTCTTTTGGGCGAGAACGGCGCCGGCAAGTCGACTTTGCTCGACGTGATCCAGGGCAAGATCGCGCCCCTGCGCGGCCGCGTGAAGATCGGCCAGACGGTGCGCTTTGGCGTGCTGTCGCAGCAGCTCGAGGAGCTCGAACCCTACATGGGCGACACGATCCGCGAGGTGCTCAGCCACTATAAGAAGTACTACGTCATTGACGGCAAGGAGACTTCACCCGAGAAGCTCTGCGAGCGTCTGAGCTTTACGACGCAGCAGCTCTGGAGCCGCATCGGCGATCTTTCGGGCGGCCAGCGCCGTCGCCTGTCGCTGCTGCTGACGATCCTGGACGAGCCCAACGTGCTCATCCTGGACGAGCCCGGCAACGACCTGGATACCGACATGCTGGCGATTGTCGAGGACTTGCTGGACGGCTGGCCCGGCACGCTGATTCTGGTGACGCACGACCGCTTTTTGATGGAGCGCGTGACCGACCAGCAGTGGGCGCTGCTCGACGGCCACCTGACGCATATGCCCGGCGGCGTCGACCAGTACCTGCGCCTGTGCAACGCCACCGCCGAGGGCGAGCCCGTGGGTGCACCGAGCGCCAAGACCGGTACGTTCGACACCGGTGCCGCGGCGGCTGCGGCCGAAAAGCCCAAGTCGAGCGGTCAGCCCAACGGCCTTTCCAATGCCGAGCGCCAAAAGCTCCGTCGTGAGGTGAGCTCGCTCGAGCGCAAGATGGAAACGCAGCGCGCTCGCGTGGAGGAGGCCGAGGCCGCCATGGCCCAGGTCGATCCCACCAACTACACGGCGCTGGGCGAGCAGCAGGCAAAGATCGACGAGGCCCACGCCGCCATGGACGAGCTGGAGATGGCGTGGCTCGAGGCGAGCGAGAAGCTCGAGGGCGAGGAGTAGGCGAGGATGATCAAGGCCGCGTTTTTTGATATCGACGGCACGCTGCTGAGCTTTGAGACGCACCGGATTCCGGCGTCGGCGCAGCAGGTGCTCGACAGCTTTCACGAGCAGGGGATTGCGTGCGTCATTGCCACGGGTCGCCCGACCTACCAGATGCCCGATTGGCTGTTCGATCTTGGTTGGGATGCGTACATTACGCTTTCGGGCCAGCACTGTTTTGATGCCGAGGGCGTTTACCGCAGCTGCCCGATCGATCCGGACGACGTTGCGGTGATTGTGGACCAGGTGGCCGAGGGGCGCTACGACTCGCTGTGCATGCAGGGCGAGAACTCGTTTGTGAACCGCCTGTCCGAGCGCGTGGTGACGGCCGGCAGCAACGCGGGAATTGTCTACCACGAGGAGCCGTTTGAGCACGCCTTTGACGCGCCGGTCTACCAGTTTTGCGCCTTTGTGGATCCGGCCGACGAGCATATCGTGACCGACGCCGTGTCGCATTCGCTCACCACGCGCTGGTGCGACCTGTTCTGCGACATTATTCCCGCTAACGGCGGCAAGGACCTGGGTGTGGCAGCGACGCTGGAGCGCCTGGGTGTCGACGCGAGCGAGGCGATCGCCTTTGGCGACGGCGAGAACGACCTGTCGATGTTCTCGGCCGTGGGCACAAGTGTGGCCATGGGCAACGCGCAGGATACCGTGAAGGCCGCAGCGACCTACGTGACGACCGCCGTAGACGACGACGGCATCTACAACGCCGCCGAGCACTTTGGCCTGCTATAGCTACGGATTCGGCACTTGGGGACGTTCCTTTTGCGCCGGCAGTCGGGGGCACTCCTTGCGGGGCGTGTCCCCGCTTTGTTTTCGTCCCGTGCGTTTTGTGAAACACGGTTAACTTTTTAGACAACGTAGTAAGACATAGGCAACTTTTGCGGTAAAGTAAATCAAGCAAAAGTATCCAAAGGCTAACTAGAAGCCATCGCGAAAGGCGGCCCATGGCCCTGCGTGAATCCGGAGAAGACTATCTCGAATCGATCTACGTTCTGTCGGAACGTCAGGGCACCGTGCGCTCGATCGACGTTGCGGAGTACCTCGGCGTAACCAAGGCGAGCGTTTCCAAGGCCATGGCGACGCTGGAAAGCAACGGCTATGTCGAAATGGGCAAACGCGACGTGCATCTGACGGAACGCGGTCTTGAGGTTGCCCGTCAAATGTGGGAGCGCCACTGCTTTTTTGTAGGTCTGCTAGAGGACGCAGGCGTTTCGGCAGAGGTTGCCTCGCAAGAAGGTTGCCACATGGAGCATTGCCTGAGCGAGGAGAGCTTCGAGAAGTTGAGGGCGATGTTGAGCCGGGGCAGCGACAGGGACCAGTAGCCCCGCCAACCAAATCCAACTCAGACAAGGAACCCCGCCAGCAAGCGATGCCCAAGAACCGCCAGCAACGTCACCGCAGGCCGGGGCCGGGCTTGGTTTTTGAAAACACTCCGCAGACCAGAAGCGCCCCCGTTCGTAGCTCCGAAGGAGCAGAACGGGGGCGCTTCATTGGTCGAGGACGTTTTCAAAAACCAAGCCCGGTCCCGGCCGGAGGGACCACAGGCGCTACAGGTTCTTGACACCCATCGCGCGCATGGCGTTCAGGATAGCGATGATCGCCACGCCCACGTCGCCAAAGACGGCAAGCCACATATTGGCGATGCCCAGCGCTGCCAGCACAAGGATCAGCAGCTTAATGCCCAGCGCAAAGATGATGTTCTGCCAAACAATCGACATGGTCTTGCGTGCCACGCGAATAGCGCGGGAAATGTCGGACGGCTTGTCGTCCATCAGCACCACGTCGGCGGCCTCGATCGCGGCGTCGGAACCCATGGCGCCCATGGCAATGCCCACATCAGCGCGCGTAAGCACAGGCGCGTCGTTGATACCGTCGCCGACAAAGGCGAGCTTGCCCTTGCCACTTTCGGCCGCGAGCAGCGCTTCAACACGCTCGACCTTGTCGCCCGGCAGCAGCTGCGCGTGGAACTCGTCGAGGCCGAGCTGCTTGGCCACAGACGCCGCAACCTCCTCGCGGTCGCCCGTGAGCATGACGGTGCGCTTGACGCCGGCGGCGTGCAGGTCGCGAATCGTTTGCTCCGCATCGACCTTGATGGTGTCGGCAATTACGATGTGGCCGGCATAGGTGCCGTCGACGAGCACGTGGAGGATCGTACCGACGACCTCGCAATTGGGAGCGTCGATACCGGCCGCAGCAAGCATCTTGGCGTTGCCGACGACGACATGTTTGCTGTCGATAGTCGCCGTCACGCCATGGCCCGCGTCGTTGGTGGAGTCGCTTACGCGCTTGGGATCGAGCTCGCCCTGGAAGGCGGTGCGCACCGACTGCGCGATGGGATGGTCGGAGAACGACTCGGCGAGGGCTGCGACCTCGAGTAGCGACTGCTCGGTATAGCCAGCCTCGGGGTGCACCGCGACGACTGAGAACGTGCCGTTGGTGAGGGTGCCCGTTTTGTCGAAGACGATGGTGTCCACGTCGGCGAGCGTCTCGAGGTAGTTGGAGCCCTTGATGAGAACGCCCAGCTTGGACGCGCCGCCGATGCCGCCAAAGAAACTCAACGGTACGCTGATCACGAGGGCGCACGGGCAGCTGACGACCAGGAAGGTCAGGCCGCGCAGGATCCAATCGGACCAAGCGCCAGTCACCAGGCCGCCGCCAAGCGCGAGCACCGCGGCAGCGCCAGTGACGGCGGGGGTGTAGACGCGGGCAAAGCGCGTGATGAAGTTCTCGGTGCGCGCCTTCTTTTCGCTGGCATTCTCCACGAGCTCCAGAACACGCGCGACGGTTGACTCGCCAAAGGGCTTGGTGGTGCGCACGTGGATGAGGCCCGTCATGTTGATGCAACCGCTGATGATATCGTCGCCGGTCTTGGCCGGGCGGGGGACCGACTCGCCCGTGAGTGCGGCGGTGTCGAGCTGGGTTTCGCCCTCGACGATGACGCCGTCGATAGGCACGCGCTCGCCGGGCTTGACCACGATCACGGTGCCGACGGCGATGTCATCGGGAAAGACCTGTTCGAGTGTGCCGTCGGCTTGCTCGACGTTAGCGTAGTCGGGCGCGATGTTCATCATGGCACTGATCGACTTGCGGCTCTTGCCCACGGCGTATGCCTGGAACAACTCGCCGACCTGGTAGAACAGCATGACAGCGGCGCCTTCGGCCATGTGCGGGTCGGTGTCGGGGAAGAGCACCATGGCAAACGCGCCGATGGTCGCGACGGCCATGAGGAAGCTCTCGTCGAAGGCCTTGCCGCGGCGGATGTTATTGAATGCCTTTTGCAGTACGTCGTAGCCGGCAATCAAAAACGGCACGAGGAGCAGCACAAAGCTGGCGTAGATGTTGCCGGGCTCCCCAAATGCGATAGTGAGGGCGCCGAGCTCGTCGAGGGCATAAACAACGGCAAAAATGCCCAGTGCTACCAGGATGCGGTTGCGCTTATGCTCAAGGGACTCTTTCTTCTTGCGCTTCTTCTTTTTCTTTTTGGGATCGGCGGCTGTCATGATTCAAACCTCTCATTTGAGTTTATGAACACTCGCTCATATAATTTCGCGAGCAAAGGCCGCGGCAAGCGCGGCCTCGCAGGTCAACGTATGCGCGGGTTAGAGAATGATCTCGCAGTCCGGCTCGGCGTCGGCGGTGAACTCAACGACGCGGTCCAGGACCTCGTCGAACTTGGCGTCGTCGGCCTCGAGCGTCAGCTTCTGGGTCATAAAGTTGACCGAAACGGACTTGACGCCCTCGAGCTTGGCAAGTTCGTCCTGAAGCTCGCGCGCGCAGTTGGCGCAATCGATCTCGTCGAGCTTGAACTGCTTTTTCATGGTGGGTTCCTTTCCCTGTGTTAGCGGTCTGGGTGCCGGCCGCGCTGATACCGTGGTTGATTGCTATTCGCAGATATGGCTCATGCCCTGGTTAAGCATGGTGTAGACGTGATCGTCGGCGAGCGAGTAGAGAATGTTGCGGCCGTCGCGGCGGAACTTGACCAGGTGCGACTGCTTAAGCGTGCGCAGCTGGTGCGATACTGCCGACTGCGAGGTTGCGGTCGCTTCGGCGATGTCAGCCACGCAGAGCTCGCGGCCCATGAGGGCATAGAGGATCTTGATGCGTGTGGTGTCGCTGAAGACCTTGAACAGGTCGGCCAGGTCGTAGAGAAGCTCCTCGTCGGGAAGGTCCTCGGGCGAGCAGCTGGTGGGGATCACGGGCTCGGTGGCCTCGATGTCGGGTTTCGTTTCATCAACGCGGATGCTCATTGCAATATCCTTTCATATGAACATGCGCTCATATAATTTACTTCCGATTATATGAGCGCATGTTCATATGTCAATGACGTACAGGTAATTCGTCGCATAAAATGATGGGGAATAGTGGACGAGATTCCGGACTGAGCGGTTTTGATAGCCGATGCCGGGGTGGGTGCCCCCGCGCCGTGCAAAAATTGGAGTATTCTGCAACTATAGGGGGTCCGTTAATCTATTCCAGGCCAAATAAAGCCGCTCAAGAGTTATCCAAGGGCGGTAAACAGACAAGGTCTTCCTCAAATGTTGCCTAACGTTCCCGTTCGATAGCGTTTTTGTTTTTCATTTGGATTAACTTGTGGGTGCTGGAGGGCCGACCCTGCTGAATACTCGCAATTATGCACATCGCTAGGGTACCCACCTTGTTAGCCGGTCTAGCTTCCGGCCCCGAAGATTCTGCCCTCGGGCGCGAGGCTGCTTATTTGGGCAAATGATGGGCTGTCGGATTCGACAGTCTGCATGTCATCGATTGCCGGAACTTCATTTATTGTCGGGTCATCCAGCGTGATGCCTTCGAGTGTTGCTTTTTCGAGGTCGATTCGTTGACGATCTTCGGAATCCTGGCGAAGCTGCTTCTGAATTCTCTTTTTCTCTTCTATAAACCTTCTGAGCACAAACTGTCTCAGGTCCTCTTGCATGATTTGAAAGTCTTTTGGCAGACGCGAGGGGCGTATGCCCTCTTTCCGTTGGATCGCCTCCATGACCCTAACGAAAGCGCTGGCATGCATAAAGGAATAACGACTGACGGTGATGATTCCGTATCCCATGGACGCAAGCGCATTCTTGCGCTCCTCATCGATGGCGCGGTCTTCTTCCGCGTCATGATAAAACCCGTTGTATTCAATGTCTGTGCGAGATTTCTTTAGATACGCATCCATAAAGAACTTTTTGCGTCTCGTGAGATTCTTTGCGGCAGCGGTGACCTGCACCTCGCAATCGGTCTCAATTCCCTTAATACCAAGCCCTCCTTCGCTTTTAGGCAGCGTTAGCATCATGACAAAGGCCGTTTCCATAGGAGACCGGCATCCGTCGCGCACACATTGAATCGCCTTTCGGGCAAGGGCCAGACCGTCGCATCTGGTAATGGAATTAAAGAACTGTTTTAACCTTTCGGTCGAGGTGAGCGCGAAACGCTCGTTATACGAGGTGGAAGAGCCGGTTCCAAGGGAGTAAGCGCCGCACAATTCAAAGTAGTACTCCACCAGTTCGCGAAAAGGGAGATAGGTGGCGGCCTGAAGTGCGCAAAGCTCAACGCCAACAATGAAGATGCCATCTTTGAGCTCTATAAAGCGTGAGCTCGAGAATCGTTTTGACGAAACGTGGCATTGACAGTTCATTGCATAGCGCGCATTCCTGCGATCAAACACCATTACTTCGAGGCAATCATTTGCGTCAAGGGAAACATCGTGTTTGGTGAGCCATTCTGCGGCTGCGTCAAGGAGCGTTCCGGTGGGACATGATCCGTAAATCGCGGCAGGGTTACAGGGCTCGGTGTCTTTCGTAGACGCCGAATGCGCGGCCTGGTAGACCGCTTTTGCAGTGGTATGTGACAATACGATACTCATGGTATATATCGTGTCAGCTAATGCCGTGCTGATGGCGCTGAGTGGGAAAGTCGTTTTAGGGGCCTAACCAAATGCTGTCCAAAAGCTTGACGCAATTATGGGTTGGCATGCCTAAAATCAATGTTATCGCAGCTTAGCTATAGCATATAAAAACTCAATTGCTGCACATTTGATATCGATGCATCACCATCCGACAACGAATTACGTGTCGGGAATTGGCCGAAATCGTTCAAAATGAGGGTTCAGAATTTGTGATGGCAGATCTATCTGTGGAACGTAGGGCGGCCCCGCTGCGGTGTTTCCCGCTGCGAGGCCGCTCGTGAGCAAGTAGTGTTTGTCGCAGGCGTTGCTATTTCGCGAATAGGTTCTTGAGGTTGAACTCGGCCTGTACCGTGCGGAGCATGAGGTCGGTGTCGTCGAGGCCCAGGTGCTGCTCGTTGGCGTCGGCGGCGAGGGTGCCACGGCGGCGCGCCCAGTTTTCGAGCGCAGCGGGCGCGGACTCGCGGGGGAGCGAGCGGACGTCGGCGTCTAGGCTGCGGCAGATCTGGCGCGAGTCGATGACGATGATCTTGCCCGTGCGGCGTGCCTCGGCGTAACCGTCCAGATGAATTTTGAACCAGCTGTCCTCGAAGGCGGCATTATGCGCCATGTACGGGTACTTCTTCATGAGCTTGAGCAGCTGCTTCTGCAGCTCTTTGTTCTCGCGGAACGGCTTTTTGCCGTCGATGTCGTCCCAGGTGATGTGGTGGATATTCGACAACGGCACCCCCTCGCCGCGGTAGATGTCGGGCAGGCCGCAGTAGTGTGCCTCGGCGTCATGCGGGACGGCGTCGCTGGTGAGCTCCATAATCTCCCAGCCCACGTTGATGATATAGCCGCGCTCGGGTGCACGGCCGGTGGTCTCGATGTCGATACCGAGCACGGTGCCCTGGATGGGCTTGCGGGCGTAGGCCACGCCGAGCGCGTCGCGGTCGCCGCGGATTTCGCGCATAACGGATGCGGCGGTGCGCTTTTGCATCTTGCCGATGGCGGCGCAGGTGTCGGCATCGGACAGGCCGCGCGAGAGCGTCGCGGGCGTCACGTTGCGCAGACGCGCCTCGCCAATCTGGTCGCACAGGTCGCGGTTGCGGTCGGCCAGGTCGCGCACGGTGGCAAAGTCGAAGCCGGGGTCGCCCTCGGCGGTAAAGTACTCGGTCTCGAGCACCTTGAGGGCCTCCTCGCCCTTCTGGCGCTCGGACTCCATGGCGCCGTGGTCGCCGTAGATAAACATGGGGATAAACGGCTGGCGCTCGTATTCGAGTGCTTGCGATACGTTCATATGCTACTCCTTGGACGGGCCGCGTTGTGCGGCTCGAGGCTACTGAGTTATGGCGAGATGATAGTTTACCATAGGCAACTATTGGCACCGCGCCCGGGACAACTACAATACCCTAGTTGACCGCTAGGACTTTTACAATGCTGCCGAAAGACACGAAAGGTTCCATCCGTCATGGATTTACTGATTGATATTCTGCTCGACGCCGGCAAGGACACGCTGTCGCTGGTGCCGTTTTTGTTGGTGACGTATCTTGCTCTCGAGACACTTGAGCACGTTGCGGGCGACCGCGTCAACGGCGCTATCAAGCGCGCCGGCGCTGCGGGTCCCGTGGTTGGCTCGCTGCTGGGCATGGTGCCGCAGTGCGGATTTTCGGCCATGGCAGCAACGCTGTACGCCGGCCGTGTCGTGACCTTGGGCACGTTGGTGGCGGTGTTCCTTTCGACCTCCGATGAGATGCTGCCGCTGTTGCTTGCCGAGCAGGTTCCTGTGCAGACTATGGCGATGCTTTTGGCTTCGAAAGCGCTGATCGCACTGGTCACGGGTTTTATCGTGGACGCTGCCATTCGCGGCCTGCGCCGTAACGCCCGCGCGCACGCGGCGATTCGCCGTACCGTGCTGGGAACCGCGGCCAACCCGGCCCACGTGAACTGCGCGCACGACGACCACAGCGGCGGTGACATCATCGACGAGGTGGCCGAGGCAGGCGTGAGCGCCGACCACATCCACGAGCTGTGCGAGCGCGACCATTGCGGTTGTGATGAAGACGAGGACGAGCACGAACACGGACATGGCCACGATCACGGTCATGAGGGCGAACATGAACACCATGATGGTCACGGTCACTCTCACTCCCACGAAGGGACGCCTGTCCTGTCGATCATCCGCAGTGCGATCTCGCACACCGTGCAGGTCTCGGTATTCATTTTTCTGGTGACGCTGATTCTGGTCGCCGTGCTCGAGACGTTCGGCGAGTCCGCGATCGAGCAGTTCCTGCGCGGCAACGAGACACTCGCTGTCCTGGGTTCGGCGCTTGTCGGGCTGATTCCCAATTGCTCGGCGAGCGTGGTCATTACACAGCTGTATCTGGAAGGCGCGCTGCAACTGGCGCCGATGCTCGCCGGCACGCTCATTTCCGCCGGCGTGGGTTATCTGGTGCTGTTCCGCACCAACCGCAGCGCCCGCGAAAATGCCGTGTTCCTGATCATGATGTACGTCATCGGCGCTGGCTGGGGCCTCATCCTCTCCGCCGTTGGCCTCTAAGTAGGCCTAAAAAATGGGCTTCAAATAGCCATGCTCAGCGCCTGCGCAATGCGGCGACGCATGGCATTTTGAAGCCCGTTTTTTGTTGAGCCATGGATTCCGAGCGCTCACACCGCTCAAAACAAAAAGGTAGATTTTAGGCATGTCTCAAAATCTACCTTGGTTAGTGCAGCAACTCGGTGAGGTTGCGTTTAAAGCGGGCGCGGTCTTCGCTGGTAAATGCTGCCGGACCGCGAGTGCGTCCGCCGGCGCGGCGTACCTTCTTTTCCTCATGGCGAATAAACAGCTGCATGTCGATAGTCGCCTTGTCGTACACGCGCCCGCGCACACCGATGGCGGCGGCATCGCGCCCGAGCACCATGCTCGCCAAGCCAATGTCCTGCGTCACGACCACGTCGCCCGCCTGCAGGCGTTCGACAATGGCAAAGTCGGCGCTGTCGGCGCCCACGCTCACGTCGAGCGTCGTGACCCAAAAGCCGCGTCGCGCGTGCTCGGCATCGCGCGGGTCGTCGCGGCGAATGTGTCGTTCCAGGTTTTGCGTGCTATTGCCGGCGATAACAACGGCGACGCCCGCCCGCCGCGCGCAGTCAATCGACTCGCGCGTGACCGGGCAGGCGTCGGCATCAATAAAGAGCGTTCGCGGCATCTAGTGCACCAGTTTGCCAAATTGAATGGCGCGAACAATGAGCGTTACGCCAAACACCAGCAGCGCGGCGCCACTAAAGATGACAAGCATCTTGGCCGACCACAGCGGATAGATAAACACGAACATGCCGGCGATGATGGAGAGTGCACCGCTCAGGATGGCAAGGGCGCGGTTGAACGAAAGCTCGGACTCCAGAATGGACATGACACCTTCGACAATCCAGCCAAAGCCGGCCACGATAACCACCATCGTGGTGAGTGTCGCGGTCGAGAAGGCCTGGTTGCGCAGGATTATGACGCCGCCCAGGATAATGAGTAGGTTGGAGATGATGCTCGTCACGCGCCAGCCAGTGGGCAGCAGCGGCTCAAAAATGGCAGTGAACAGCCTGATGGCAGCGGTGATTACAAAGTAAAAACCCAGGACGGTCGTCAAAAAGACGAGGGACTTGGCGGGTGCAAAAAGCAGCGCGATGCCAGCAATGAGCGCCACGACGCCCGTGATGGCGTAGGTCCAGCGCACGGCCTTGACGGCTTTGCCCGCCATACTTTTCTCGTCAAATCCAAACTGGCTCGATTTTTGGTCATCGTTCCTAAAGATACCCATAACGTCTCCTTTCCGTGCGGCGTAAGCCTTGATCGTTACAACCAGTATCGCTTAAAGGCGCTGGCGTATGGGTCGGGGAGGGCGAAACGTAACCCAAAGGTCCCGAATTGTTTCCGTTGTTCCCCACGTCGCGGTTTTCTATTCAACAGGTGTAGAACATTGCAGCCCTGTTCGTTATTGCCTACGTTTTAGGTTAGATTTTCCTAAGGACAATTGGCTTGTATTGGGGGTCCCTATGAACGAAGCAGTTCCCGAGGCACCGTCGAGTGTCGAATCGATGGCAAAGCAAGGTTGCGAAAAGCTCGGTCTGGAAGCGTTTGATGCGCTGGTCCGTCGTGCCCGTACGTGCCGTCGCTTTGACGAGTCTATGCGCGTGCCGCGCGAGTTTTTGCTCGAGCTGGCGGAACTGGCGCACCTGGCTCCCTGCGGCGCCAATGCTCAGCGTCTGCGCTTTCACGTGGTGAGCGGTGCAGAGGACTGCGCGCGTGTATTTGACGAGCTTGCATGGGCCGGTGCGCTCAAGGATTGGCCGGGTCCCGTTGAGGGCGAGCGCCCGACCGGCTACATCGCGATTCTTGCTGAGCGCGCCGTTCCGGGCAAGCCCGCCGCTCCCATTACCGATGTCGACACGGGCATTACCGCGCAGACGATGATGCTCGCCGCCCGCAGCGCCACGCCCGAGGTGGCAGCCTGCATGTTCAAGGCCTTTACGCCCCACGCGATCGATGCCATGGGGCTCGATAACGACAAGTATGAGCTCAAGCTGATCATGGCGTTTGGCATTCCGGCCGAGACACAGGTGATCGATGCGATCGATTCCAACCCCGACGGCTCCATCAATTATTGGCGCGACGAGGCGCGGGTGCACCACGTACCCAAGCGTCCGCTTGCCGACGTGCTGCTGTAGTTGTGCGTCGTTGCGGTGCAATCCGGCGGCAAAATCACCACAAAGGCTCCTGTCCCCTTTGTGGTGGTACGAGGGGAGGGTGTGTGGCAGATCTGTATTTGGTGCGGCATGGGCAGACTGAGCTCAATGTGCAGAGCATTTTGCAGGGCTGGCACGATTCGCCGCTTACGGCGCGCGGGCGCGAGCAGGCGCTGACGGCGCGTACGGCGTTTGCGGCGCGTGGCGTGGCCTTTGATCATGTGTATTCCTCGCCGTTGGGCCGGGCGCGGCATACGGCCGAGCTTATCGTTGGCGAGGGCCGTTCCATTGAGCTGGTCGATGACCTGCGTGAGTGGCATTTTGGCTCGCTGGAGGGCACATCAAATCGCGAGATGCCGCCGCAGCCCTGGGGCGATTATCCGGTGGCCTTTGGCGGTGAGTCGGAAGTGCAGCTTCAGTCGCGCATGGTCGCGGCGCTGTCCCGCATCATGGCCAGGCCGCAGCACGACTGCGTGCTGGCGGTTTCCCACGGCTCAGCCTGCCAGGAGTTTCTTGAGTATGTGACTGGCGGGGGAGAGCTACCCGACAACGGTGCCGTGCTTCATTTTGGCTATTGCGATGGGGCGTTTTCGCTCTTGGGTTGGTAACGAACGAAAGGACCCCTATGAATAAAGATCTGTATCTGGTCCGTCATGGACAGACGATATTCAACCTTAAGCGTATCATTCAGGGGTGGAGTGACTCGCCGCTCACACAGCTGGGCTGCGATCAGGCGGCGCGTGCCGGCATGTTCTTGCGTGCGCGCGGCATTGAGCCCGACCACGCCTACACCTCTACGCTGCACCGCACCGAACAGACCATCGCCAACCTGTGGTCGGGCATGACGTACGAGCGCCTGGACGGTCTGCGCGAGTGGTTCTTTGGCGACTTTGAGGCCGAGCGCGTGATGCTTATGCCCGAGCGCCCGTGGCGCGATTTCTATCGCCAGTTTGGCGGTGAGGGCCAGATGCAGGTGCGCGAGCGCATGGTGACGACGCTGACCGATCTTATGCGACGCCCGGACCATTCGTGCGTGCTCGCGGTGAGCCACGGGTCGGCCATCAAGGAGTTTTTGGATCACGTGAAGGGCACGGAGGCCGACGAGCGCGAGCGCGTGCCGGGCAACTGCTCGGTGCTGCATTTCGTGTTTGACGATACGACCGATACGTTTGAACTGGTTGAGATCTTTACGCAGGAAGACTACGCGCGCGAGCTGGGGCTTGAGCCGCTCGTGGCTGCCGCGGGTCCGCAGCGCGGGTAGTTTGGGCGTGGCGGTGCGGGTCGCCGACTTACTTCTCGACGCAAAAGGGGCGGAGATGCATGTACCTGCTGCATCTCCGCCCCCTGTTTGTTGAGCTGCCGATTTTTGTGCTGGGCGGTCTGGTCTTGCTAGAACCGCGCGACCTGGTGCGTGAGCAGACCTGTCGGAACTTGCGGCGCGGCGCCGCTGACCTGCGCGGCGGGGAAGAGCACGGCAACGGTAAAGTTGAACGGCTCCTTGCCGGTGTACGTTCCGGCGGCACGGGCCTCATCGGCCAGCAGCTGCGACGCCCCGGTCAGAGCGGCGGCGTAGGCGGGGTCGTCGGTCAGTGCCGGCTCCGGTGCTTGGTCGAGCATAGCGCGGATGGCCCCGACGGCGTCCTCGCGCTTGACCTCCCACGCGCGGTGCGTAATGCCCGCGGGGTCGGTGACGGCGTAGAGCGACGCGCCCTCTTTGGCGGCGCCCAGGATGATATCCATGACGGGCGAGGCCTCGTAGGCGAGCGACACGGGGCGCGGCTGCACCTTGAGCTCGGCGATCGCGCGCGCGGCGGCGGCCACGTCGGCGCTGGCATCGCCCTTGCCGTCCGCAAGTACACTCGTCGGGCAGATCGCCACGACACCCGTCACGCGTCCCGGCTCGCCCGAGCATTCGTACACGTAATACGCCGCACCCGGGTCCTTGAGCATCAGGCCATCGGCAAGGGCTCCGCGCAGAGCATCGTTGCCGCTCAGGATGCTGCCCATTGCAGGCAGCGCCTCGAGTACGCGGTCCTGAGCCGGGCGGATGCAGGGAAACGGAAGTGCTTTCATGGGCGGTCCTAACGCACGAGTCGGTTTGTTCGCGGCTTATTATGCCCCAACTTGGCCGCTCGCGTCCCAGAGCACGTTATCGGCGAGCGCGATTAGCACCTGCTGACAACGAACGATATCGGCATGGGGCACATATTCGTTGGGCTTGTGTGCGAGCGCGAGCGACCCGGGACCGTAGCTCATGCAATTGCGGTTGCCTGTCTTGCCGGCAATGACGGCGGTGTCGGTGTAGCCGGTAAAGAAGCCGACGGTCGTGTCCGCGTCCGTCACGTCATCGGCGGCACGCTTGAGCGCTGCTAGAAGGGGAGAGTTCGGGTCGCGCTCGATGGCGGGGCGGTCGCCCGTCACGGTGTAGCTGCCATGGCAACCGGGAACGGCGGCTTCGGCGACGGCGATGGCCTGCTCTACCATGCGCGTCGCGGCGGCCGTATCGGTCGGCGGGGTCAGACGCATGTCGACCCAGACTTTGGCGCGGTCGGGCACGACATAGGGGCGATATCCGCCCTCGATTTGGCCAAACGTGATGGTCGAAGACCCCAGCTCATCGTGCGCGGGCAGCGCCACAAACACGCGACGGAGCGAACACACGACCTCGGCCATGGCGGCGACGGCGTCGGCGCCCTTCCAAGGCTGGCTTGCATGAGCCGTGACGCCGGCCATCTCGATCTCGAACCACGTACGCCCCTTGTGCGACACCTGGATCTGTCCGTCGGTGGGTTCGGTGTCCAGCACCCATTCACGCGAGCCGACCCAGCCGGCATCGATCGCGGCCTCTGAGCCGCGCATAAAGTCTTCCTCGTCGACCGAGCAGATGAGCGAAAAGCCGCGGCGGGGCAACGCGCCATCCGCCGCCACGCGCTCGAGCGTATGGATCAGTGCGGCAATAGCGCAGGCCAGGCCACCCTTCATATCGCAGGCACCGCGGCCATAGAGTTTATCGTCGCGCACAACCGCCCCAAGCGGTGCGATGTCTGCGTCCCAGCCATCGCCCAAGGTGACGGTATCCATGTGGCAGATATAGATCAGCCGCGGCTCGTCGCTTTGGCCCGGCACGGTGACTTTAAGGTTGCGGCGCCCGGGCAGCACTTCGAGCTCCTCAATCTGCACGGCATCGAGCGCAGAACTATCAAGTTGTGCCAGCTGCTGCTCAATGAGCCTCTTAATGAAGCGCTCAATTTCATCCTCATACGCGCCCGGGTCTGAGCTGTCGATCCGCACAAGCTCCTGCGCAAGCCGCCAGGCAAAGTCCTCATCAACCATATGCAACCTCACAATCAGTTTGCTTTCCAAACCGATTGTAAGCCTCCTGAGAGATCCGCGACGTGGGCGTGGCAGTATTTACCGTTCGCAGGCCGAGCCAGCGCGTTTGCCGTCCGAGCGGGTTCACAAGCGACGCAGCGGGTACGTACCCTTCATGGACGACATGCTGTGCGACATATCTGCCTTTCGGTATCACCGGATACCTCCACAGGTCTTGGCAATAATGCCGGACCTGCCCGATTCTGCGGACGATCCGCGCAGGGAGCACCTATGTGAGCATCCGCTCGTCACGCATTTCCTGGGCACCCCGTTACACGTGTTGGCGCAGGGCAGCTGCGGACGTAAGGGCGATCGCATTGTCAGGCATGTTTGGAACGGGGAGAGGCCGTTTGATTCCGTGCGGCAGACGGAGTTTGGCCTCGATGTTGCGTCCCCACTCTTTACCCTGCTGACTCTGGCTTCCTCGGTCTCAAACGAGCGTCTAATCATGTGCATGTATGAGATGTGCGGCACCTTTGCCGTGTGCAAGATTGCGCCTCAGGTAAAGTCGGCACTTGAGCAGGCATATGGGAGCCGATGGAGTGACGCACGGTCGGGCTGGGAAAACGTAAAGGATGTCTCGGGGAATCCAACGGACTTGTGGAAACGACCTCCCTTGATCGAGCTCTCTGAGCTTACAGAGTTCGTCGATAAGGTCCGGGGGCTCCGCGGCGCTAAAACGTTCATACGAGCCGCGAAATGCATTACGGGGGTGGCAGCATCGCCGCTCGAGGTCCAGGCTTCGATGCTGTTTGGCCTTACGAGGTTGCGCGGCGGCGAAGGGCTGAGCCTTACCAATAACGTTGAGATTCGTATGACGCGCAGCGCCCGCCTGATTTCGGGGCTTGATAGGCGCTATGCCGATATCCTGCTGGCAAATAAGGACGGCAGTCGAGAGTGTCTGGTTGAATGCCAAGGTAAAGCCATTCACGGATCCATTGAATCCAAGATCTCGGACTCCGATCGAACGACGGCCTTGCAAGCCATGGGATATCCCGTCGTTCTGATGACCTATGGTCAGCTGGCCGACTTCGATGCCTTCCGCGTGGTGATGGAGCTCATCATGTCCTATCTCGATGTGCCGCTGAAAGACAAGACGCCGCGACAGCAGGAGCTCGAACGGCGGCTTCGTGAGGAGATTTTTATCGATTGGGCGGGAATGTAGTCGCGCGGTGGGTAAACGGTAGCGCGAGCTAGAGTTCTGGTCGCAAAAAAGCTTCAATTTTGCCTTGGAGGGACCCTAAAAATGCTATCTAGAATAAGTTGTTTCGGAAAATAGACAGTCAACTTACATTCGGCACATAGAGACCGATTTTTACCTACTAAAGTCCCTGATAAAGCTGTTTATCAAAGCGGGTGTGGTAGCGCGCAGAGATGTGGTGTAAGAGGCGGGGAATGCCCCGCCTCCGCCCT
>DXZP01000037.1:16144-21298 GCA_019419605.1 Collinsella sp. | reverse complement strand
ACTTGCAGCGACGGACCTCGGGACGCTCTTACACCACGTCTGCGCGCGCCACCGTGCTAATCCGCAAACGTTGAAAATTTGCCCGTAAACGAGCGGCACCCACGGACGATACTGCGCTGAGCGCGCGTCGTCCGTGGGCGCCGTAATGCTGCAGGGGTGTCGAGCTATTTGGTCTCGTCGCCCTCCAGGAAGATCTTTCGGGTCACAAAGTTGTAGACCATGACAAGCGCGGTGGCGCAAATCTTGGCGATATTGGCTTCGAGCCCCAGACCGGCGTTGAGCGCCAGCACGATACCGTCGTTGAGCACCAAACCAATCATGGACAGCACGACAAAGATAATGAACTCGCGGCGGCGGCTCATGCCCTCCTTGTGCGCAAACACGTACTTCATGCTGGCGACGTAATTAAAGATGAGTGAGACGATAAAGCCGCTGGTGTTGGCGATTAGGATGTTGAGGCCCAGACCGTAGTGGAGCAGATTCATAATGCCAAAGTCGATGACCGTGGCAATGACGCCGACGACGCCAAACTTCATAATCTGCGCAAGGAGCTTTTGCATGGTACCTGCCTTAGGGTGGCGCTGGGGCGCCGTGGGGATGACAAACCCAGCAAGTTTAGCCAATCCCCGCGGGTGGAGCTAGGCGCGCTCCTCGATAGCACCGTTTCTATATGCATCGAGCAGTTGGCGTAGGTCCTGGATCTGGCTGCGGATCTTGGCGCCGGTATCGGTGTCGCTCACCATGCGGCGGCGGTCGGCCTCGTCAAAGCGGTTGGTCTCGCTTTCGATATCGATGTTGCGGGTGAGCGCCTCGGCAACGGTGGTAAAGGCCTGGTGCGACTTGAGGCGGCACCCTCGCGAGCTCGAGATAAGCGTGTAGCCGGCGATGCCCGTCTTGGGATGGTAAGCGCGGCAGAATCCGCCATCGATGACCAGCAGCTTGCCCTCGGCGCGGATGGGCTGCTCGCCCTTGGTGGTTTTAACGGGCGTGTGGCCGTTGATGATGTGACCGGTCGGTGAGCATGCCATGGGCGCGACGCCAAACTCGCGCATGATGTCGTCGCAGACCGAGGGCGACTTGGTAAGCGTAAAGTACGGGTCCATCGGCTCGACCCAGGTGCTCTTGTCGGCGATATAGGCGCGCTCAAAGGTACGCACCAGGCGTCCGCTGGCGGGTGAGTTAAAGCCAATCCACAGGTACCACATCCAGTCGAGAGCGTCGCGGTCGCCCACGCGCCAGGCGCGGCGGGCGATGTGGTCGCAAAAATCGAGATAATCGCGGCCAGCGTGCCAGGTGCCCAGGCAGTTCATGCTGCTAAAGGTGCCGTCTTCGTTGAGCGGCACGCAGCCATGGAACAGCAGGTTGCCGTTGGCGACCTTGTACATCGAGCCGTGGGAATAGAGGAAATCGATATGGCGATGCAGGTGATCGGCGGTGACAAACTCGGACACGAGCTTGTCGATGATGTGCTGCTCTTGGGGCGTGAGCGAATAGGGGTCCGCCGGGTCGACGGTGGGGAAGTCATTGGTCGTGAGCGGCCACACGCTGCCGTCGGCGAGCGTGACCGTGCCGGTGTCGTGATCGATTTTGTCGAGTAACAGGCGGTCGGTCATATCGAACTCGGGGTGGCGCTGGATAATCTGGCCCTCGAGCTTAAAGAGTAGGACGTTGATGGCCTTGATCAGCGGGGTGATGGACTCACCGGCGGTGTAGGTGGCATCGGCAAAGGCGACAAGCTCACGCAGCGAGATGCCGTAGTCGTTCTCCAGGATCTCGTAGTTGTCGTAGCGTAGGTTGTTGCGCAGCACCGTGGCGATGCAGGCGGGCTCACCGGCCGCAGCGCCCATCCACAGCAGGTCGTGGTTGCCCCACTGGATGTCGAGTGAATGGTAGGTGAGCAGACGGTCCATAATCTTGGCCGCGCCGCCGCCGCGGTCGAAGATGTCGCCCACCAGGTGCAGGTGGTCGACGGCCAGGCGCTTGATGAGCGAGGCGAGCGACTCGATAAAGTCGTCGGCGCTTGCGGTCTCCAGGATGGACTCCACGATGCGCTCGTGATAGCGCACACGATAGTTGTTCTCATCCGGATGCGTGTGTAGCAGCTCGTCGATGATGTAGGCGTAATCGCGTGGGATGGCCTTACGAACCTTGGAGCGGGTGTAGCGGCTTGAAAGCGAACGAGCGACCATGATGAGCTGGTCAAGCATCGTTTTGTACCAGGTGGGCGAGTCCTCGCGCTGGCTGCGGACCAGCTCGATCTTCTCGTGCGGGTAGTAGATGAGCGTGCACAGCTCGCCCTTTTCGTCAAAGGTGAGCGTGTCGCCAAAAATCTCGTCGACATGCTCGCGCACGACGCCCGAGCAGTTGTTGAGGATGTGCATAAAGGCCTCGTACTCGCCATGCACGTCGCTCATAAAATGCTCGGTGCCTTTGGGCAGGTTGAGGATGGCTGAGAGATTGATGATCTCGGTAAACGCGGATTGCTCGGTGGGGAACTGTCTCGACAGCAGGCGCAGATACTTAAAGTCTTGCGGGTTGCGATCGAATGCGACCATGAAACACCTTCCGATGGAGCTGGTAAAACTGATAAACAGCGTCAAACGTTTATCAGTATGCGCCGCTTTTGTTTCGATTTTGCGCCAGCGGCTGAATTGTCGGCTGAACGGTTTGGTAAATCGATTTAGTTGAGGTAGATATGGCGGTTGAGTGGAGACGACAGAGGGTGTTTTCTCAGATATTTATGCGTGGGGCCGGTGGAGACGATGGTGGTAAAGATGTTCGCTATTTTTGGTTCGATTTGGTAAATAGTGGACATATGTACCGTATGTAGGCTCACTGTGCGATAATTTGCGCAGCAATGAGTAAGGAGCCTCATATGAGTGATTTTGTCCTGACCTGTGAATCCGCCGCCGACCGAACCCGTGAGTTCTTTGCGTCGCGCAATATCCCCGTCGTGTGTTTTCATTACGAGATCGACGATGTTGTCTATACGGACGATCTGTATCAGTCGATTACGCCGGACGAGTTTTTTGCCCAGATTGCCGCGGGCGCCATGCCCAAGACGTCTCAGGTGAGCGTGGGCGAGTACGAGGAGTTTTGGGAGCCGTTTGTTGCCGAGGGTAAAGACGTGCTGCACCTGACGTTGTCGTCGGGTATTTCGGGCACGTATGGATCGGCCTGCGTTGCGGCGCAGATGCTCGCGGATCGCTATCCCCAGGGCGGCAAGGTGCGCGTCATCGATTCGCTGGCAGCGTCTTCGGGCTTTGGCCTGCTGGCGGAATGTGCCGCCGACGTGCGCGATAGCGGGGCTTCACTCGACGAGACGGCCGCCTGGATCGAGGAGCACAAACTCAACCTGCACCACTGGTTCTTTTCGACCGATCTGTCGAGCTACCTGCGCGGCGGTCGCATTTCGGCTGCGAGCGCGATCATCGGCACGGCGCTTAAGATTTGCCCGCTTATGACGGTCGATTGCGAAGGTGGGCTGTCGCCACGTGAGAAGATTCGCACTAAGAAGCGCGCGATTTCCGAGATGGCTAAGACCATGATGGCACACGTGCAGGACGGTGCGGATTATTCGGGTAAGTGCATCATGTCGCACTCGGCGTGCCGCGAGGATGCCGAGGCGGTTGCGGCGCTGATTGAGGAACAGGTTCCGCAGCTTAAAGGCAAGATTGAGATCAATAACATCGGTACTCTGATTGGCTCGCATACCGGACCCGGTACGGTGGCGCTCTTCTTTATGGGCGACAAGCGCGTGGATTAATTTGCCCCATCACGTCGCTGCATGATTGCTCAAACGAAAACGGCCCGCCTCACGTTTGTGGGGCGGGCCAAGATGTTTTGCTAGCGTTTCTTTCCGCGGAAGAAGAAGCCGTGCAGCGAGGGCTTGAGTCCACGGTTGGCGCGACGCTCCTCGATATGATCGTGGATCGAAGCAACGCGCTCGATGACTTCGTCGGGAATCGGCACGTCGGGATTCATGTTCTCGACCTGACTGACCTCGGCGGCGGCAACCTGGTCGATAATGGGTACATCGTCGTGCGAGATGACGGGCGTGGCGTCTTCCTTCATCTTGCGGTAGCGCTGCATCATGTCGGTCTGCAGCTGCTGGGCCGAAGGCGGCGTCCAAATGATGGCGTTGGCACCGGCGGCGATGGTTTCACGGATGCTCTCGGGCGTCTTGCCGCCCGGTGCGATGAGCGGCAGGTTGGGATAGTGCTCGCGCAGCTCGCGCAGGACCTGTGGCGTGTTCTTGCCGGCCGCGATGTTAAGGATCTTGGCGCCGGCGCGCACTTTGGCGTGAGCATCGTCGTCGCAACGAACGACCGTGGCGATGACGGGGATGTCGGCGATGTTGGTGATGTGCTCGACCATCTCGGCGGTGGCGGGGGAGTTGACCACGCAGCCCGCCGCGCCCTGCATCTCGGAGACGGCCGCCATCTGCACGGAGCGCTTGCCGGTGGTGGTGCCGCCGCCAACGCCCACAAAGACCGGGCACTCGGCGACCGTCAGCAGCGCCTGCGTAATGGCGGGTTGCGGCGTAAAGGGGTAGACCGCAAACACGGCGTCGGCATTGGAGTTGCGGATGACCGCCACGTCGGTGGTGTAGATGAGCGATTTGATGCGGCGGCCAAAGAGCGTAAAGCCGCTGGCCTCCTCAATCTCATCGGGCATGCGAAGGGCCGCCTTGCGCAGGCGCCCGTCGATGGGCAGCGGCTCCATGGGCAAAAGACCGTTGGGAGTTACGGCCACCTGGGGCTCGGTAAATTCGTCCGCAAGCTCGACCTCGGAGAAATCGACCGAGGCGACGATGTCCTCGTGAACCTCGGCGGGCACATCGATGGGAGCTTGGTCGTTTGCCGCGGCGGGCGTGTCGAAGGAGCTGGTGCCGACGAAGGCGTCGACGCGCTCATTTAGATCGTTGAGGGTATCCATGTGGGCTCGATTCTATGTGATGACGGCCGGCAGGGTGCCGGCAGCGTTGTGCTTGCTAAATCGTTTGACGAGTTGATTTTTCCCCGCCGCGCCATCCGTTAGACCGAAGGGCCGGCGAACGTGAAGGAGCTGTGGTGGCGGTGATCGAGGTGCTATCTTGAAAGTCCCGTTTAAAAGAGAGGTGACGCGGTATGGAATTGACAGCAATGTTTGGCT
>DXZP01000037.1:0-16134 GCA_019419605.1 Collinsella sp. | reverse complement strand
TGGCTCGATTGGCCTGTGTGTGGGCGCAATTGTTGCCGCCGCGGTCATCTACTTTGTGGTCACGGCCATTAAGGGCAAAAGGGCCGAACGCAAGGAGCGCGCGATGCTTAAACAGCATCGCGACCAGCAGGGCAAACGCGCACGGAGATAGCTTGTTGAGTTTTGGATCCGTACGCTAGCTGCGTTTTCGGATCAGGGCAATGTAGAAGCCCTCAAATTCGCGGCTGGGCGGAATGGTGAGCGTGCCGGGCAGGCCGTTGGCGATGGCCGATACCTGACCCGCGGCAATGGCCTCGGTCAGGGCGTTGGACTCGATGCGCGGCTCCTCACCAGCTTCCTGGGCACGGCGTGCCTCACTTTCGCTTGGCGTGCCGTCGAGGGGGATGAGCTCGCAGTCCATATGCTTGTCGAGGGCCTCTTGCAGGGCGTCCTCGTTTTCCTGCGGCAAGATCGAACAAGTCGAATAGACGAGCGTGCCGCCCGGTTTGAGGGCTCCCATGGCGCGGTCCAGAAGTGCTCGCTGCGAGCGGGCGCACTTGCTCAGCAACTGCTCGGTGAGGCCGCGCAGGCTCTTCTCGTTGCCGCTGACGACGGTGCCCGTGCCGGTGCAGGGAGCGTCGAGCAGGATACGGTCAAAGCGGAAGAACTCGTCGAGCTCGCGTGCGTCGATGCGCATGACGGGCACGTTTTTTGCGCCTTGGCGGTGGAGGTTGGCTTCGAGCTTCTCGGCGCGGGGAATGCTCATCTCGCAGGCGGTAAGGTGCGCCTGCCCCTGCGTGAGGGCGGCGATCTGCGTCGTCTTGCCGCCGGGGGCCGCGCACATGTCCAGGATGTCCTCGCCGGCCTGGGCGCCCAAGACCAACGGCGGCATCATGGACGACAGACTTTGCAAGTAGATCTTGCCGTCGCGGTAGATGTCGAGGTCCCACAGGTCGGAAACCTGGGCGTCGGGCAGGATGAAGGCATCTGGGTACCAGGTGACGGGGTTGTGAGCGATGCCGGCGGCATCGAGCGCCGCAGCGATGTCCTCGGCGGTTGCCTTGAGCGTGTTGGCGCGCAGCGTGACCGGGCGTGTGGCCGCGGCGCCGAAGCCCTTGATCATGAGCTCGGCCTCGGCGGGCGCATAGGCGCCGGCGACCGTGTCGACCATAAAGCGCGGCAGGTCGGCGGCGGAGTGTTGGGCGGCAAGCTGGTCGGAAAGCTCGGTGGCGGCAAACTGCCTGAGCTTGAGCTCGGGCTTAACCTGCTTTTTCTGCTTACGACGACGCGGCTTGGACATCCGTCTTTCCTTCCACCTAAATGATTATTCTGGGACGGGGATTAAAAAATCATTTAATGATCCCCGTCCCAAAAAGACTACTTTGCGTCGCCCGGGAATGATTTTTTAATCCCCGTCCCAGAATAATCATTCCCGGGCGCGTTGCTGTTGCCTAGTACTGGCTCTCGTGCTTGCTAAAGAAGTCGAAGCGCGGGGGCAGCGGCTTCACGCGGTGCTCGCCGGGCTTCTCGCCCAGGCTCTCCACAAACTCATCCGTGGAGGCAAAGATGTTATCCCAGCTAAAGAAGGCGACCGGGTCGACGTCGAAGTACTCGCAGATGAGCTCACAGCCGGCCGGCACAATACCGTGCATGAGCACGGTCGCCACGCGCAGCTCGGTAAAGGCGTCGACGAGCGCTTGCGTCATTGCGGCGTTTGCCTCGTTACCCTCGAGCTTGTTGGCGGCCTTGGAGGCGTCGCTCCAGCGCTTGTTGGCGGCGCGCAGGTAGTCGTCGCACACGGCAAGCGCGCGGTGCGTCTCGAACTTGTACATGGCCTGCTCAAAGGCGAGGGCTGCCTGCTGGGCGGCTTCGACCACGGTGTCAGAAGCGGCACCGGCGGGGATGCAGCCGTTGCGGTAGGGGCTCTCGTCGCCTTCCTTGACGGCGACGCCGTAGAAGCAGCTGCGGGCCAGACGGTTGAACACGCCGGTCAGCAGCGCGCTCTCCTTAAGGGCCGGGTCGATAACGCGCTTGTCGTCGCAGGCGCGTACCTCGTTGCCGTCCTTGTCCTTGCCGGTCACACGCGTGTCGTATGCCTTGGGGCTAAAGCTCACCGGCTTTTCGGATAGGCCGAGCGACAGCCAGTGCGCGCGCATCTGCTCGCAGGTGTAGTGGTTGAGCAGGTCGTCTGCCGGCGGGGGAGGCGTCTGCGAGGACGAGCTGGCCTTTTTGCCCATGTAGAGCAGGTGGTAGCAGGCGCTGACGGTGCTCTGCGTGAGGTCCCAGCCCAGGGCCTCCCACATGGCGGTCTGCGCGATGCAGTAGAAATAGATGTTGTCCTGACCGATGAACTGGTAAATCTGAGCGTCGTCAGAGCACCACCAGTCGCGCCAGTCGAGCGAGCTGTGCTGGTAGGTGGGTGCGGGCACCTGCGTGGAGTCGGCGGCGGGCTCGCCCATGAGGGCGGCGTCCTGGGCGGCGACACCCTCGGTCACGCCGGCTGCCTTGGCATCGCGCGCGAGCACGGTGCGCGTATAGCTGATGGGCGCCCACAGGCTCTCGGGCCAGCACCAGCAGGTGACGTCAGTCACGCCGTCGACCTCGGGCACCGGAACGCCCCAGTCGATGTTGCCGGTGATGCGGAAGGGCACGAGTGCCTTGCCGCTGCGGAAGCGCACGCCGCCGTTGGCGAGCACCGCGTGGGCGTCGTCGCGCTCCTTCCAGCTGGGGAAGGTGACGGTAAAGCTGCTCTTGTTGCCCTCGGGCTCCAGCACGGTGTGCTCGGGGAGCTGGTCCTCGACGGCATCGAAGGCCTCGCGGAACTTGTTCTGGATGTAGAGCTGAGCCGGCAGCAGCCACTCCTCCATGGTCTTGGAGACCACGGAGCGAACCTGCGGGTTCTGGGCGAGCTTGGCGGTATAGGTCTTCATAAAGTCGAGGTAGGCCGGCAGGTCAAAGTAGAGATTGTCGACCGGGCGCAGCTCGGGCACCTCGCCGGTGAGCTGGCTCTTGGGCGCGATGAGCTCCTCGGGCTCAAACTGGTGGCCCAGATCGCACTCGTCGGCATAAGCCTTCTCGGACTTGCAGCCCTGGATGGGGCAGCGGCCGATGACCTGGCGGCCGTTGAGGAACGTGCCGGCCTTGGCATCGTAGAACTGCAGCGTGGAGCGCTTGGAGATGGTGCCCTGCTCGTGCAGGCGCTCGATAATCTCGGCAGTCACCTCGTTGTGGATCTGGGCCGCCGGCTCAAGGCCCGAGCCGCCGTAGATGTCGCAGCTGATGTTGTAGTTGTTGAGGGTCGCGGCCTGGCGGGAGTGATTGGACTCGACATACTCGCCGATGGACTTGTCGTAGCCCTCGTTCTCCTTGAGCTTGCGGTAGCTCTCCATGATGGGCGAACCGTAGCAGTCGGTGCCCGAGGTGAAGATGACGTTTTCGCGGCCCAGGCGGTCGCGCAGGAAGCGGGCGAAGAAGTCGGCCGGGACAAAGACGCCGCCGACGTGGCCAAAGTGCAGACCCTTGTTGCCGTAGGGCTCGCCGGCGGTAACGATGGCGCGGCGCGGCCAGCTGGGACGGTCGTTCATGGAGTATTTGGATGCCATGGGACTCCTTCGCATATAGGTAAGAGCGCGGCCGGGCACGGGGTTCGGCGGCGCGGTGGTCAATTCGTGCATATCGTTCGACATTATCGCACATGCGGGCGGGTGCGTGGCAGGGGCGCTATCCTAAGATGCTATGAATGAGATTTCCAACATACATGCGTTTGAGGACGAGGTTTTTCTGCACGCTTGCTTCGTGTGGGGGATGGCCGTGATCGCGGTGTTTGCCGTGTGCCTGGTGCCGGTGTTTATGCTGTTGGGCGGGCCTGCGGACTTGGACGCGGCTGAGGCGGGCGGCTGGACCACCGTCGTGGGCTGGATGGTCGGTGTGGCTGCGGTTTCTGCAGCGTCGTTTGCCGTGCACGAGCTGGTGCATGCGGTGTTTTTTAAGCTGCTGGCGCCTGCGGGCGCGCATGTGACCTTTGGCGCGAATCGTGAGACGGCGATGATCTATGCCTGCGCCGAGGGCGTCGTGTATTCGCGTCGGCGGTACATGGCCATTTGCCTGGCGCCGACGGTTGTTGTGACGACAGCGTTTGCCCTGGGGTTTGCGTTTTCGGGCTATCCGCTGCTGTGCTATCTGGCGGCCGGCTTGCATTTGTCGGGCTGTGTAGGCGACTGGTATTACGTGTGGACCATTTTGCGCGACCGCCGCATTGTCGCCTGCGAGGATACGTCCTTTGGCGTGCGCTTTTTCGCAAGGTAGTCTTTTTGGGATGATTTTTCTGGGACGGGGATTAAAAAATCATTGCGGGGGAGGAGATGTCGATGAAGCCGTTGTTGCTGCATGCTTGTTGCGCGCCATGCTCGCTTGAGCCGGTTCGCCTGCTGCGCGAGGAGGGGTTTGAGCCCACGATTTGCTGGACCAATCCCAATATTCAGCCGCGCGATGAATGGCAGCGGCGTCTGGACGAGCTGCGCCGGTGGTGTGCCGACGGCGACATCGAGCTCATCGAGGCCGGGGAGGACCGCGAACGCTGGGAGACCGGCGTGGCCCCGTTGGGTGCCGATCGTCCCCGTCGCTGTCGCGTGTGCTATGCCTTGCGCTTGGCCGAGGCATGCCGCGTTGCCCAGGAGCGCGGGTTTGAATATGTGGGTACGACGCTCGCCGTCTCGCCGTACCAGCTGTTCGACACCTGCAATGACGTACTCGAGCGCCTGGCGGCGGCACGTGGGCTTACCCCGGTGATCCGCGATTTTCGCCCGTATTATCCCGAGGCTACGCGCCGTTCGCGCGAACTGGGCATGTATCGACAGAACTACTGCGGCTGCCGCTTTTCTGCCGTCGAGGCGGCCATGGACCGCGCTCGCATTCGCGACGAGCGCAAGGCTGCCAAAAAGTAGTTCATTTGGGACGTCAGCCTGCTAGGATGTAGGGCGGACTTTAGCTATATAAGGAGAATCCGACGTGTCTATGCGTACCGATGATTTTGACTACAACCTTCCCGAGGAACTGATCGCCCAGGCTCCCGCCGAGCCGCGCGACTCCTGCCGCCTGCTGGTGGTGGATCGCAAGGGCTCCCAGGCGGGAACGCCGCTGGAGCATGGCGGCACCGTTGAGCACCGCATCTTCCGCGACATCATCGACTATATCGAGCCGGGCGACGTGCTCGTCATCAACAAGACGCGTGTGATGCCGGCCCGCCTGATCGGTCGCAAAGCCGGCTCGGGTGGCGTGGTCGAGACGCTGCTGCTCAAGCGCCGCGAGGATGTTGACCCGCTAGGTCACGTTTGGGAGTGCTTGGTCAAGCCGGGCAAGCGCCTGAAGCCCGGTGCCCAGATTGAGTATCGCGCCGGTGGCGCCCATGCGCCCGAGGGGGCTCCCGTGGTGCTGACGGCCGAGGTCATCGACTTTGTCACCGATAGCCGTGGTGGCCGTCTGGTGCGCTTTGAGCCGGTCGGTTGCAATGCCGCCGGCGACCCGCGCACGCTCGACGAGGCCATCCATGCGGCCGGCCACGTGCCGCTGCCGCCCTACATTACCGATTACGAGGGCGACCCCGAGAAGTACCAGACCGTCTACGCCATGAAGGAGGAGCACTCGGCTGCCGCTCCTACGGCGGGTCTGCACTTTACTCCCGAGCTCATGGCCGCTATCGAGGCCAAGGGCGCGAAGTTTGCCGCCGTCGAGCTCGAGGTGGGCATCGATACCTTCCGCTTGGTGGAGGAGGACGACCCTACGCAGCACGTCATGCACACCGAGCGCTACCACGTGTCGCAGGAGGTTGTCGACGCCGTGCATAAGGCGAAGGCCGAGGGTCATCGTGTGATCGCCGTCGGCACCACCGCGGTGCGCTCGCTCGAGAGTGCGTTTGACGCGGACGCGCCGGTGTCCGATCCGGCCGTGATAGCGCGCTATTTTGAAGGCCGCGAGGACGGTGCCGACACGCTCGGCCGCGGCGACATCGTGGCGCGCGAGAACGCCACGACGCAGCTTTACCTCATGCCCGGCTCGACCTATCACGTGGTCGACGCGCTGATCACGAACTTCCACGTGCCGCGCTCCACGCTCATGATGCTCGTAAGCGCGCTTGCCACCCGCGACCAGATCATGGATGCCTACGCCGCTGCTATCGAAGAGCGCTACCGCTTCTTCAGCTTTGGCGACGCGATGCTCATTTTGTAGGTTACGGCGTTTTACAAACGCCGTAACCGGCCGACGCTGCAAACCCGCCAGAGCGGCAATCTGCCTTTCAACTTCGGCGGCATGACCAGAAGGTCAATGCCGCCTCGTTTCAAGGCACCTTGCTCGCTCTGGCGGGTTTTCGCTGACTTTGCCAAGGCATCGGCGTCGCCTTTGTTGGCACTTGGGGACGTTCCTTTTGTGTCGGCACTTGGGGACAGTCCTTATGTCAAGAGATTGGTGCAAGAGGGATAGGTTGCCTTGCGTCGATCTAAATAGGTTGCGGTGAGATAGTTCTTGAATTGGCCTTATTGAGGACTAAACAGGAACTATCTCACCGCAACTGCGTTGAACGTTTTTTGGCAACTGGTTTACTTGCTCGCGAAGAGCCAGACCAGGATGATCGCTAGAATCACGGCGACGATGCAGACGATGGCACCGGTGAATTTGATGCGTGAGTCGCGGGTGCGCTCTCGTACGTCATCCTCGGTAGCCTCGAGCTGGGCCACTTCGCGCTCGGTTTCGGCGTGTTCGGCTTTGTCTCGGGCCAAGGATCCTGCAAGCGACTCAGTGATCTCTGGGTGGTCGTGCACCTCGGTCGCCTGTTCGATGATCGACTGCGCATGTGCGGCATCTGCTTGGGCGTTGGCGATGCTCTGCTCCTGGTCGCGGCGTGCCTTGTCCTCGGCAGTGACCTTCTCGCGCAGTTCGCGCTGACGAGTCGCGGCGGCTGTCTTCGCCGTCTGCAGCTCGGCGCGCGCGGCATCGGCTTCGGTCGTCGCGGCTTGGTGCGCGCGTTTTGCGTCGGCGATAGGGGCTTGAGCCTGCTCGACGGCCTGCTCGGCTGCGGCAAGCGAGTGCTCAAGGTCGGCGGTGATGCGCGGGACATCTTCTTCGGCTTTACGCAGGGCATCTGCCGTGTCGGAAATCTGCATCGAGAGCTCACTGGTGCGCACCGTATAGTTGGCGGGATTTGCCGAGGGATTGCGTTGCAGCTCGGCATACTCATGGCGCAGCGTCTCGAGCTGGGCGCGCGTGGCGTCGACGGTTTGTTGTGCGGCCGCAATGCCGGCGTCTCGCTCGGCCTTCACCTTGTCGCGGATGCGCTTGGAATCCTCAAGACGTCGAACGAGGCGGTTGCCGGTCTCGCGAGAGCTCGCCTCGCGGGCCTCCACGGCGTCGAGCGCGGCCTTCAGGCGGAGCTCAGTCGCGTCATCCTCTGTCTTCATTTGTTCGAGCTGACCATTGAGCTCTGTCGCTTTGGCGGCGTGGGCATCACGGTCAATCTCGGCTGCCGCAGCGGTCTTTTGCGCTGTGGCGATCGCCTGACGCTGGTCGGCGACGATCTGGTCGTAGCGGCCTGCGATATCCTGGCGCGTCTCGAGTTCCTCGGCCTGATCGGCAATGCGCTGCTCAAGTTCGGCCAGGTGGGCGCGGGCATCGGCAAGTGCCTTTTTCGCGGCGTTCATCTCGCGCATGGCCGAGGCGCCCTGGGCGATAAAGGTGCCCACGGCGTTCGCAGTGTTCGAGACAGCGGTCCCCAGATCGCGGCTCGCGGCGGAGGAGTGCGGGGCGGTCGGGCGAGCGGTGTCGGCAGCGTCCGCATCGGCAGCCTGCGGCACGGCGATATTGCCGGTACCGCCCTCGATCACAGAAAAGCCTGCTGCGTGCGGGTCGACCGCATCGGCGCCAATCGTGGGATGCTCGAGCTGCAGAAACGAGGGCATGGTGCTGCCCTGGTCGGCAACCGGAGTCTCGCCGGGTACAAAGGTCGAGGCCGCCTCGGCGGCCTCTTCTTCCTCGGCGTCAACGTCAGCGTCGGCCACGGCGTCTTTCATCGCTTTGACGGCATCCATCATGGAGTCCATGACGGCGTCGAGCTCTTCTTCCGAAGAAACCTCGATAGGGCCCGCAGCTTGCGGAGCAGCATCCTGTACAGGGGCGTCGTCCTGAGCGGGCGCATCGTCATTTTGCTCGCCTGCATCTTCGGCGCCGGGGGTTTCCGCCGTAGCGCTTTCGTCCAAGATGGGGTCGTCGAGGTCAATATCATCGCAGGTCACAGCGTCAGCATCTGCGGTGACGTCTGCGGAATCATCAATATGCTGTTGAGTCTGGGGGTCCAGCTCGTCTGTCATAGGCATGTGCTCCTCATCGTTGTTTGTCACCCTATGATAAAGTCTCGCGCCGACATCCCGCGCGCTGCAGCAAAGTTTCAAAACGTGTTCGATGGCTCGCGTCGATAGCAAAAACTCGGCCACTTTATCCAGTTTGTACTTGACAATCCCTTCGCCGAAAGACGTTATGCCGTTCGCCTGCCGAGGCCTTTTCTTTTCACTTGAACCCGTTAAAGTTGCATTTCAGCTTTTGTCGCGTTTATTTGGATGCGCGCAGTCGGCGGGTGCGCCCGTCGCGATTTGAAAGGACTTTATATGGGACTTTTCACTGGTAAGACCGTGATCGTCACCGGCGGCGGCAAGGCCACGCTCAAGGACGGCTCCGCTGGCTCCATCGGCTACGGTATCGATATCGCTTTTGCCAAGGAGGGCGCAAACCTCGTCATTACCGGCCGCAACGTTGCCAAGCTCGAGGCCGCCAAGGAATCCCTCGAGGCCGAGTACGGTGTCAAGGTTTTGCCTGTTCAGGCCGATGTTTCGGCTGGTCAGGACAACGAGGCTGTCGTCCAGAACGTCATCGACAAGGCTATTGAGGAGTTCGGCCGCATCGACGCCGTCGTCAACAATGCTCAGGCCAGCGCCTCGGGCGTGACCATTGCCGATCACACCATGGATCAGTTTAACCTGGCCATTTACTCTGGCCTGTATGCCACCTACCTGTACATGCAGAAGGCCTACCCGCACCTGAAGGAGACCAAGGGCTCCGTGGTCAACTTTGCCTCGGGCGCCGGCCTGTTTGGCAACTACGGCCAGTGCAGCTATGCCGCTGCCAAGGAGGGCATCCGCGGTTTGACTCGCGTTGCCGCCAACGAGTGGGGCAAGGACGGCATCAACGTCAATATCGTTTGCCCGCTTGCTTGGACCGCTGCGCTCGAGAACTTCCAGGATGCTTATCCCGAGGCGTTCAAGGCCAACGTCCACATGCCACCGGCGGGTCACTACGGCGACGTCGAGAAGGAAATCGGCCGCGTGGTCGTTCAGCTCTGCGGTCCCGACTTTAAGTACATGAACGGCGAGACCGTCACCCTCGAGGGTGGCATGGGCCAGCGTCCGTAGGAGTTACGCGGTTTTACCAAACCGCGTAACGGGCCGACGCTGCGCGGTCACCAGAGCGACAACTTGTCATTCAAAGAGGGCGGCATGACCAGAAGGTCTATGCCGTCCTCTTTTCATGCCAATTTGTTCGCTCTGGTGACCGCTCGCTGATGTTGTCAGAGCATCGGCGTTACCTTGACTGTTGGATGTAGTCGTTGGGGACGTTCTTAAATGACTAGTCGAAAGGGACACTCTTGCCGGCACTTGGGGACAGTCCCTGAGTGCCGGCAGATTGGGGCGCTCATTTGCAAGATGGCGCTGAAGACTGTCCCCAACGTCTAGTCGTTTAAGACTGTCCCCAACGACTACCCAACGACTAGCGCGGGAACCTGATCCTAATGCACTAGTTTCTGTCGAGTCGGTGCTTCTTGCGGGTTGCCCGTATAATGGTTTGCGTATGAACCGCAACCAAGGAGTTCCAGTTTATGGACCAGAACCTTTTTAAATTCGACCTGATTGCCGAGGATCCGACGACGCACGCGCGTGCCGGCGTACTGCACACCCCGCACGGCGACATCGAGACGCCGATTTTTATGCCCGTGGGCACCAAGGCAAACGTCAAGGGCATTCCTACCGAGACTGTCAAGAAGCTCGGCGCCCAGATCGTGCTCGCCAATACCTATCATCTGTCCATGCGTCCCGGCGAGGATACCATCGCCGAGCTGGGCGGCCTGCACAAGTTCATGAACTGGCACGGCCCCATCCTCACCGACTCGGGCGGTTTCCAGGTCTTCAGCCACAACGATGCCGTCAAGCTCACCGATGAGGGCGTGCGCTTTATCGTCAACGATTACGACGGCCGCCACGTGTTTTGGACGCCCGAGGACAACATGGAAATCGCCATGAAACTCGGCTCCGATATCTGCATGCAGCTCGACCAGTGCCCGGGCTATCCCGCCACGCGCGCCTACGTTGAGCGCGCCGTTGAGCTGTCGAGCATGTGGGCCGAGCGCTGCTATAAGGCGCATACCCGCGATGACCAGGCGCTCTTTGGCATCGTTCAGGGCGGCATGCACCTGGATCTGCGCCTGCGCTCGCTGCGCCATCTGGAGGAGTGCGGCGACTTCCCGGGCTATGGTATCGGTGGCTATTCGGTGGGCGAGGATCACGAGACCATGTTCGAGACCCTGGCGCCGCTCGTGAGCGAGTACATGCCCAAGCATAAGCCGCGCTACCTGATGGGTGTCGGCAACCCGACCACGCTCGTGCGCGGCGTTGGCGTGGGCATCGACATGTTTGACTGCGTGCTGCCGACGCGCACCGGCCGTATGGGCACGGCATTCTCCAGCGAGGGTCGCCTCAACTTCCGCAACGCTCGCTTTGCGCACGACGACGGTCCCATCGATCCCACCTGCACCTGCCCGGTGTGCACGGGCGGTTACAGCCGTGCGCTCATCCGTCACATGGTCACGCAGAAGGAGATGCTCGGCGGCATTCTGCTTTCGATGCACAACATCTACTACCTGCTCAACCTTATGCAGCGGGCCCGCCAGGCCATTATCGAGGGCCGCTACGGCGCGTTCGTGAGCGACTGGATGAACAGCCCTGCGGCGGTGGATTACTAAGAGCAGCACGGGCGCTTGCAGAGCGCGGGCAACGGCAAGGGGCGAGCGCCGGCCGGTCATCACGTTTGCTAACACCGCTTGCGCGACCGATGACCGATAGCTTGCAAGCACTTGATGCATCGTGGGTACCATACCGAATAGTTGATGTTCGGGCGGGTGTTTGGCGCACAGCGTCGACCCCGCCCGTTTTTCTTTTTCTCGATAGGAGTACCCATGATTAAGAATGAGAACGTCGAGGGCGAGCCTGCCTACGACGAGACGTACCGCCGCGGCCCCGTGGTCATGCGCGGCCCCATGATTCCTAAGGACAACACCTACGCCAACCTGCTGGCGCCCGAGGACTCGACCGACTGGCTGCATGCCGACCCGTGGCGCGTGCTGCGCATTCAGGCAGAGTTTGTCGATGGTTTTGGCGCGCTTGCCGAGCTTGGACCTGCGGTGACCATCTTCGGTAGCGCCCGCACGCCCAAGACCGATCCGCTCTACAAGGCGGCGCGTACCGTCGGGCGCAAGATCGCGCAACGTGGCGTGGCGGTCATCACCGGTGGCGGCCCCGGCATCATGGAAGCGGCCAACAGGGGAGCGGCGAGTGTCAACGGCAAGTCAGTTGGCCTAGGCATTGAATTGCCGCACGAGCAGGGGCTCAATAAATACGTGAACCTCGGCATGGACTTCCGCTACTTCTTTGTGCGCAAAACCATGTTCGTTAAGTACAGCTCGGGCGCCATCGTATTTCCCGGCGGCTTTGGCACGCTCGACGAGATGTTCGAGGTTCTCACGCTGGTGCAGACGCACAAGGTCAAGCGCATGCCGCTCGTGCTGGTGGGCACCGAGTACTGGCAGGGCCTATTCGACTGGCTCAACGGCCCGGTGATGAGCACCGGTATGATTAGCCCGCTCGATCCGGATCTGGTACACATTACCGACGACCTCAACGAGGCCGTTGACATTGCGCTCAGCGGGCTGATGTAGATCAATCGTGCCCACGCGACATGAATACGCATGGCAATCTGATGTTATCTAACATCAGATTGCCATGCGTATTGGGTATACTGGTGTAAAAGACGAGGGCGAGGAGGTCGCAAATGTCTACAGCAACAGTTAAGCCTACGACGGTTCGAATCGAAGAGGGGCTCAAGGAGCAGGCGACTGAGTTCTTGGATTCGGTCGGCCTCAGCCTCAATTCCTATCTCAATCTTGCTGTTCGGCAGCTGGTAAATCAGCGAAAGATTCCTTTTGAGATTGTAGGAAGGGCGGAGGTGCCCAACGAGGTGACGAGGCGCGCCATGGTGATCGCCGAGGCTCATGAGCTGGGGATTTTGCCGGACGATAGCCTGTCATTCAATAACGCTGATGAGCTTATGTCATTCCTCGATGAGGAATAGCGATGTTCGAGATTAAAGTCGAGGCTCAATTTAAGGTGGACTACAAACGAACGATGCGCATGCATCCGCAGCTAAAAAGTGAGTTTAAAGCGGCGGTTGCAGAGCTTGTGGCTCATGGGTCACTTCCGGCGGAGTATGGCGCCCACGAGCTCTCAAACCCGGGCGGAAACTACAACGGCCACATCGATTTCCACCTATCCGATGGCTTGGTCGATGTGGTCGTTCTTTATCTTCCCCATAAGACTAACCCAGTGATTAGGCTGGTGAGAATGGGCACTCATCAGGAACTGTTTCAGGGTCCGCTGGGCTGATCGCCGATTTCTAAGTTGCGGTGGAATAGGGATTGATTTGCGGCTGATAAGCCAAAAACAGTTCCTATTCCACCGCAAGTGGTAAAGGTGCCCCTAGTGGATGGGCTGGTAACGAGGGCAGTAGCTGATGGCGATGGCGTCGACGCCTACATGGGTGGCGATGGTGCAGCCGATGGGGCCGGTGCCGGCGTCCACGTAGTCCCGGCCTGCGAGCGCTTGGCTGACGAGCTTTTGCTCCTCAGCGGCGCCGGTCGTGAGTACGCGCACGCTGGAGCCCGGATGCTCGGCCAAAAATGCGAGGCAATCGGTCATGGTGTTGGCAACGATGCGCTTGGCGCCGCGGCCCTTTTTGACGGCCTTGATCTCGCCCGATTTCCACTCCGGCGAAACGGCCAGGCGAATGTTGAGCATCTGCGTCAACTGGCCGGCGAGCTTGGGCGCGCGGCCGTTCTTAACGAGGTTCTCGAGCGTGCGCGGAATCAGCAACAGGTGGGCGTCGGGCAGGGTCGCGCGGATCTGCGCCTCGGTCTCGTCCAGGCTGCGGCCGTCCTCGCGCATGGCCAGCGCGTACTCCACCAGCAGGCCCTCGGCGCCCGAGCCGGTGCGCGAATCGATGCAGCGCACGTCGAGCTCGTGGGTTTCGGCCGTCAGGCATGCGTTGGCATAGCAGGCGGACCACTCGCTGCATAGCGAGATAAAGATCGCGCTATCGTGGCCGTCGGCGCGTACGCGGTCGAAGAGTGCCTTGAACTCGCCGGCGCTCGGCTGCGAGGTGTGCGGCAGCTGCTCGGAGCCGGCCATGCGGGCGACGTACTCCTCGGCGGTAATCTGCACCTGGTCGAGCAGGTCCTCGCCCTCGATAATCACATGCAGCGGAATCACGTAAATGCCGAGCTCTTGGGCGCGGGCGGGGGAGATGTCCGACGTGGAGTCGGTTATGATGGCAAAAGACATAATTGCACCTTTCGTTGGGGCGCGGCAGCGCCGCCTTCTGAAAGCAAAGTGCGACAAGTATAGTGGAGTTGCTCTACATTGCCAGGTTCAATTGTTGAATAGTCAACAGTTTGAAGCAGTGGTGTGGAAATCATCAACTGGGGAAGAAGGGTGCCGATGGCGGCATTGCAACTTTGCGAGCGGCCGGTTGTGCTGTTCGATTTTGACGGCACGGTGGCAGATACGGGCCGGGCGGTGATGACCTCGACGCGCAAGACGCTTTCCGCGCGCGGGTTTTCGGAAGCGCAGATGGGTGATCTGCGCCGCATGATCGGGCCGCCCCTGTGGAAGAGCTTTCACGACTTTTACGGCTTTTCCCGCGAGGAGTCGCTTGTGGTGGCCGATGAGTACCGCGCCTTTTTTGATGAACTGGGACCGGAGGAGTATCCCGTGTTCAATGGGGTCCCCGAGCTGCTGGATGGGTTGGTCGCCCAAGGCAAACGTATGGCCGTGGCGACGTCGCGCATGGAGGCCAAGTGCATCGACATGGTGCGTGAGCTCGGGCTCTCTCAGTTTGAGGCGGTGATTGGCATGAATCCGCCGCAGGGACGCGAGACCAAGGCCGATTCGGTCCGCGATGCCCTGGCGGCGCTCGGCGCGACGGCCGACGATGCCGTGATGATCGGCGATCGCTTTAACGATGTGGAGGGCGCGCACGCAATGGGCGTGCCGTGCATCGGCATCTATTCGGGCGCGGCGGCGCCGGGCGAGCACGAGGCGGCGGGTGCCGATGCGGTGGTGCACTCGGTGGCCGAGCTTGCTAAACTTTTCGCTATCTAATGACGTAATGTGAGGGGCGAGCGCGCTCGCCGCTCATTGGTAAGGAGGTCGTCCATGAATCAGGTGGAGCAGAGCGTTGCCGAATATGTCGACGAGGTCTGGGAAGATGTCGTCGCCGATATCGAGCAGCTGGTGAGCTATCCGTCTGTGGCCGTTGCTGCCGATGCGGAGCCCGGTGCGCCGTTTGGCCGCCCGGTCCGTGATGCGCTCGATTGCGCGCTCGGCATTGCGCAAAAGCTCGGCTACCAGACGAGCGATGACGAGGGCTTTGTGGGCATCGCCGATATTCCGGGTCGCGGCGATAAGCAGCTCGCGACTATCTGCCATGTGGACGTGGTGCCTGCCGGCCCCGGCTGGAATACCGACCCATTTGCGATGGAGCGTCGCGAGGGCTGGCTGCTCGGCCGCGGCGTGATCGACGACAAGGGCCCGGCGGTGCTGTCGCTCTACGCTGGCGCTTATCTGCTCAAACACGGCATTGTGCCGCGCTATACCTTCCGCGCGCTGCTGGGCTGCGATGAGGAAGTGGGCATGTCCGACGTTCACCATTATCTGGAGAACCACGCAGACCCCGACTTTCTGTTTACGCCCGATGCCGAGTTCCCGGTCTGCAATGCCGAGAAGGGCCAGTTTGGGGCGACATTTGTGAGCTCCAAGATCGACGGCGGGCGCATTGTGTCCTGGAGCGGTGCCGAGGCGAGCAACGCCATTCCGTCGCAGTCTATCTGCGAGCTTGCGATTGCCGTCGATGAGCTGCCGGCGCCCGTTGAGAACGCCGACCGCCTGGAGATCACGGCGCTCGATAACGGGCATGCGCAGATTTTCGCCCACGGCATTGGCGGTCATGCCTCGATGCCCGAGGGAACGGTCAATGCCGTCGGCCTGATCGTGGCGTATCTGCGCGAGGCCGAGGATGCGTTTGGTGCGCGCGACGAGCGCCTGCTGACGCCTGCCGAGCACGAGTTCGTTAAGTTCTTGGCCTTTGTGCACGCGGATGCCTATGGTCGTGGCCTGGGAATCGATGCGACGAACACGGCGTTTGGCCCGCTCACGTGCAACCCCGGCGTCATCCGCGTGGTGGATGGCCACATTGAGCAGGTCATTGACGTGCGTTTCCCCGACAGCACGAGCGCCGATACCATCCGCGAGCAGCTCGAGCCACTTGTGGGCCGCTTTGGCGTGACGTATCGCGTGGATCGCGCAAAGGTGCCGTTCTCGGTCTCTGCCGACGACCCGGCCGTGAAGGCGCTGATTGACACCTATAACGAGTTTACGGGTAAGCATGCCGAACCCTTCGCCATGGGCGGTGGCACGTACGCACGCAACTTTGCCCGCGCCGTCTCGTTTGGCCCCGAGGAGACCGGCCTGGAGCTGCCCGCATGGGGCGGCCAGATGCACGGCCCCAACGAGTGCGCCAACGAGGAACAGCTCAAGCAGGCGCTCAAGATTTATATCGTGGCAATCCTGCGCTTGAACGAGCTGGAGCTTTAAGGTTACGCGAACGCCAGAGTGACAACCTGTCTTTCGAAGAGGACGGCATGACCAGAAGGTCTATGCCGTCCTCTTTCTGAAAATGGGACTGCGGACAAAAAGTTGGACCATCAGGTCCGGTTTGGAGTCCGCATGACAT
>DXZP01000036.1:8383-21746 GCA_019419605.1 Collinsella sp. | reverse complement strand
AAAGGGCGGAGGCGGGGCATGCCCCGCCTCTTACACCACATCTCTGCGCGCTACCACCCTCGTTAGATAGACGTCCGAAAATCCTCGCTCGTTGCTACTTAAGCCCTGGCAGGCGGGTGTAGGGGAACGAGCGCTCTAGGAACTCGGAGCAGCGGGCGTAGTCTTTGGCGAAGTAGCTGCTGTAGAGCGAATCGAGCACATATTGCACGGCGATATGGCTGGCAAACTGCGTGATGCGGTGCGTCATGCTCTCGTGATCACTCACCGTAAGGTAGGCGGCAAAGCCGGGATGCAAGCGTGCGCAGTATGGCGTGCCAATGACGGTGACCGGAACATGCCGACCGCTGAGAACCGGCAGAATTTCCTTAAGGTTGAGCGCAAGGCCGCTGTAGGAGATGACGATCGCTGCATGACTGGGGCTCGAGGCGAGTGCCGTCCGCATCTGGGCCTCGATGTTGCTGTAGCACGTCGCGCTTTTGCCGGCTGAGAGCAGGCGGTCGCGGAACATTCCCGCTGGATAGAGGTTGTGCGAACCCGTGTAGATGTCCACGGTATCGGCGCGCATGATGAGCTTGGCGGCGTGGTCGAGCTGCGCGGGATCGAGCAGCTCCTGCGTCTCGGCCAGCGTGATCTGGTAGAGCCCTTCCATGCGCTCCATGACCTGCGCGGGTGTGGAGGTGGCGTCGAAGGGAAAGTTGATGTCCACGTCGCGCCGGTTGCCCGCCTCGGTTGCCAGGCGGATGAGCTCGACCTTGAGGTCCTTAAAGCCCTCGAGGCCGAGCTTTTTGCAGAAGCGGTGCACGCTCGCGACCGAAACGTTGGCGCGCGCGGCGAGTTCCTTAATAGATAGCCCGCGGATGTCCTCGCCCATGGCAAGGGCCGAGATGCCGAGCTGCTGCTCGGTAGGGGTAAGGCCCTGTGCCTCGGAAATCTTGCGTTTGATATCCATTCGAACTCCCGTGCTCGCTAAACCGACCAAAAAGGGACAGGTTTATTTTGACACTTTTTGGCAGGTATCAGGAAGTGTCAGGGGCGGGATGGCGGCAGGGCGCTGTCGCGAAAAGAAGTGTCGGGTTTGGTGCGCGCGCCGCCGCTCGCCTTGCGTGTGGGCGATACTCAGCTTATCGACCCACAATGCAAAGGAGATGCTCATGGCAAACATCAAGTTCCCCGAGGGTTTCTATTGGGGTGGCGCCACCGCCGCCAACCAGTTTGAGGGCGCTTGGAACGTGGACGGCCGCGGCGCTTCCGTCGACGACCACTTCCTGGGCGGCAGCTACAAGGAGCCGCGTCAGATTACGATCGACATCGACCCCGATCGCTTCTATCCCAACCATGACGGCATCGACTTCTACCATCACTACGAGGAGGACATCGCGCTGTTCGCCGAGATGGGCTTCAACATGTTCCGCATGTCCATCTCTTGGAGCCGCATCTTCCCCAATGGCGACGACGCCGAGCCCAACGAGGCCGGCCTCGCCTTCTACGACCGCGTCTTCGACTGCCTGCGCGCTCACAACATCGAGCCGCTCGTGACCCTCTCGCACTACGAGATGCCCTATCACTTGGTCGAGAAGTACAACGGCTGGGCGAGCCGCGAGCTCATCGGCTTCTTTGAGAAGTACTGCCAGACCGTCTTTGACCGCTATCAGGACAAGGTCAAGTTCTGGCTCACCTTCAACGAGATCAACTCCGGCACCATGGACATAGGTGCCATGATGGAAACCGGCCTGATCCAGAGCTTCGAGGGTCCGGCAAGCGCCATCAAGACCACCGCTCAGCAGCGCTACCAGGCCCTGCATCACCAGTTTGTGGCGAGCGGTCGCGTCGTGCGCTACGCCCACGAGCACTACCCGCAGTTTAAGATGGGCAACATGGATTGCTTCGCCCTCTCCTACGCCGCTACGTGCGATCCGGCCGACGTGTTAGCCACGCAGCAGGAGATGAATTCCATGAACTGGTACTGCTCCGACGTGCAGGTGCGCGGCAAGTACCCGTTCTACGCCAAGCGCTTCTGGGCCGAGAACGATGTTGAGCTCGTGATGGAGGACGGCGACCTGCAGGATATCGCCGACGGCAAGGTCGATTTCTACACCTTTAGCTACTACATGTCCGGCACCGTGAGCACCCACAAGGACCACGAGATGACCGAGGGCAACATGACCTTTGGCGGCAAGAACCCCTACCTGGAGTCTACCGACTGGGGTTGGCAGATCGACCCGCTGGGCCTGCGCATCGCCCTCAACGAGATCTATGCCCGCTACGAGATTCCGCTGATGGTGGTCGAGAACGGCATGGGCGCCTACGACGAGGTCGAGGAGGACGGCTCCATTCACGATCCGTACCGCATCGCCTACCTGCGCAGCCACATCAAGGCCATGGGCGAGGCCGTCGCCGACGGCGTCGACCTGATTGCCTACACCTGGTGGGGTCCCATCGACCTGGTGTCTGCCGGCACCGGTGAGATGCGCAAACGCTACGGCTTCATTCACGTCGACAAATACGACGACGGCACCGGCACCTACGAGCGCCGCCGCAAGGACAGCTTCTACGCATATCAGAGGATCATCAAGTCCAACGGCACGGAAGGTCTGGAGTAAGGGAATCCATCATGTCCGCTCGTAAGATTTTGTTCCTTGATGTCGACGGCACGATCACCGACTACGAGAACAATATCCCCGCGTCCTGCGTGGCTGCCATCCAGGCCGCCCGCGCCAATGGGCACCTGGCCTATATGTGTACGGGTCGCAGCAAGGCCGAGGTACCGCCCGAGCTCGAGGCTATCGGCTTTGACGGCATGCTCGGCGGCAACGGCTCCTATGTCGAGTCGGCGGGCGAGGTGGTCATGCACCAGCTCATCACCGCCGACCAGTGCCGTCACATTGTCGATTGGCTACACGGTCGCGGCCTCGAGTTCTACCTCGAGAGCAACAACGGCCTGTTCGCGAGTGAAAACTTCCGCGAAGCTGCGCGCCCGGTGCTGCAGACCTATATGGGTCGTAAGGGCGTGGAGGGCGCCGACGAGCTCGAGACCGACGACGTCATGCACGGCATGGTCTACGGCGCGCCACTCTACCGCGACGACCTCAACAAGGTGAGCTTTATCCTGTCGAGCTATCAAGACCACCTGGATAGCATCGAGGAGTTCCCCGACCTTGAGTGCCACACCTGGGGTGGCGCGGGCGAGACGGCGCTCTTTGGCGACATGGGTGTGCGCGGTATTACCAAGGCGCACGCCGTCAACACGCTGCTCGAGCACTTGGGCGCCGACCGTGCCGACACGATCGCCTTCGGCGACGCCAAGATCGACATTCCTATGTTCGAGGCGTGTGCCACGAGCGTGGCCATGGGGTCGGGCGGCGACGAGTGCAAGGCGGCGGCCGATTACGTGACCACCGACGTCGTCGACGACGGCATCTGGAACGCCTTTGTGCACCTGGGTCTTATCGAGGGATAATTGTCAAAATGAGTGCCGCTGGAGCATAGGCTTTGGAGGGGTTCGCGATTCGAGTCCTCACCATAGCTTTTAGATCAAATGACACTATAATTACCGTAGGCATGCGCACAACGTTGCGCTTAATCAAGAGGAGAAAACGTATGGGTCTGTTTGATATGTTCAAGAAGAAGGCTGAGCCCGCGGCAGCTGCTGCTCCGGCCTCCATCTCTGCTTCTGCCGGCGCCGACGTGCTGTGCTCGCCCGTCAAGGGCAAGGTCATCAAGATGGCCGACGTGCCCGATCCCGTCTTTGGTGGCGAGGTTCTGGGCAAGGGCTGCGCCGTATGGCCCGAGGACGACCTGGTCTACGCTCCCTGCGACGGCAAGGTGACCGTTACCATGGGTCACGCCGTGGGCCTGCAGTCCGATAGCGGCATCGAGGTTCTGGTGCACGTTGGCGTCGATACCGTCAACATGAACGGTGATGGCTTCGAGGGCTTCGTCAAGGCCGACGACGTCGTGAAGGCTGGCCAGCCCATACTCAAGATCGACCGCGCCAAGATCGCTGCTGCCGGTTACAAGGACTGCGTCGTCGTGGCCGTGTCCAACACCGCCGAGTTTGCCGATGTCGAACTCGCCGTCGAGGCCGACTCCGCTGTCGCCGCCGGTGACGCCATCGTTAAGGTCGTCCGCAAGTAAACTGCGGCATCCAAAGGATGTGCAAGGGTGGTCGGGTTTTCCGGCCACCTTTTTTATTGCATAGCGGGGAAGCGTTTTATTGCACATTGGGCGGGCTTGCAAACCGTTCGGACGCTAAAACGAACCGACCGCGCCTTCGCGTTGCCGAGGGTGTTCATAAGTGGATAGTATGGGCTTACTTATTACAACGTGCGCCGCGTTTGGGAAGCGCAGTGCCGCTCATTGGGAGGAACAACATGAAAAAGAAGCTGCTGCTTGTGCCCCTCATGGCCGTCTTGGTTGCATGCGTGGTCGTGCTTTCCGGCTGTGGAGGTCCTTCGGTTGAGGAGCTCATCACCGAGGATCTTACGACGCAGTTTGACGAGGTCAAGAACGGTGGCGACGACTTCCTCTCTGGTCTGGAGGAGGCTTCGGGCGACGAGTTCGAGCAGCTGGGTATCGATCCCAAGGAGTATGCCAAGACCTATCTCGAGGGCTTTGACTACAAGATCGGCGACGTGACGGTCGACGAGGACAAGGGCGTCGCGACCGCCGAGGTCTCTATCACCTGCAAGTCTATGAACAAGATCGTCGAGGACTTCTCTACCCAGTATCAGGAGAAGGTCGCCGCGCTTGATACGGTTCCTTCCGATGACGAGCTGTACAAGATGGCCGGTCAGGTTATGGTCGATGTGACCAAGGCCACCGAGCCCAGGAAGACCACGGTTATCTTCAAGTACACCTGCAACGACGACGGCGAGTGGTCTGCCGACGACTCCGTCAACTCCGAGATGATGGATGCAATGCTGAGCTAGTTCGTTGCGGCGTTTTACCAAACGCCGCAACTGCTCGACGTTGCGCGGGCACCAGAGCGACAACTTGTCATTCAAAGAGGACGGTATGACCAGAAGGTCTATGCCGTCCTCTTTTCATGCCAATTTGTTCGCTCTGGTGTCCGCTCGCTGTCCGTCCTCTACCTGCGGCGTTGCCATTGTTGGGGTAGTCGTTGGGGCGTTCTTGTCTGACTAGTCGTTTAAGAACGTCCCCAACGACTACTTTCCGCGCAACAGCATTGTCGCAGCTGCGTTAAGCAGTGTCGCTCGTTACTCGCCCAGGATTAGCGCTGCGAGCTCGCCCTGGGTGTCCACCACGTAGTCGGCGCCGGCGGCTTCCAGCTCTGCGCGGCCGCGGAAACCCCAGCTGACGCCCGCACTCTTAAGGCCGGCGTTGTGGCCGGTCAGGATATCGACATTGGAATCGCCTACGTAGAGCGTGGTCGCCGGGTCGGCGCCTAGCTCTTCCATCACATGCAGCGTGACGGGTGCTTCGGGCTTGGGCGGAAACGCATCGACACGGCCCTGCACCAGCGCAAAGCGCTCGGAACCAAAATACTTTTCGATAAGCGGAGCCGCCGAGACGTGGTCCTTGTTAGTGAGCACGGCAAGCTGAACGCCTGCGGCGCGCAAGCGGTCGAGCATCTCGATCGTGCCGGCATAGGGAGCGGTGTGGTCTTCCTTGTGCTCGCCGTAGTAAGCCCTAAACTCGGCAAGCGTCTGCTCAAACATGCGGCCGTCGCCTGCGTACTCGGCGGGCATAAAGCGCTCAACCAGCTTGAGCATGCCGTTTCCCACCTTGTAGCGGTACTCGTCAACGGCAAACGTGGGCCAGCCGTGCGCCTCGCAGGTATGGTTGCTGGCGGCCGCCAGGTCCTCGAGCGTGTTGAGAATGGTGCCGTCCAGGTCAAAGATCACATGGGAAAAAGCTGCTGCCATGGGTGCTCCTGCCGCTTGAGTTGTAAAACGCACCCCATGATACTGGGCATGCGTGCCGGGCATGTTTGGAATCTGAATATCTTTAATAGCCCTGAGCCTTTGTCGTTAGCAAATTCTCGGCAGCTGCTCTCCTACGAGCATGTCGAGGATGCGGGTCGAGCCCCAGCCGGTGCGCACGCGCACGGCGGGATGGGCGCCCTCGGCAAGTGGCAGCACGCGGCCGATGATGGCGGCATTCTCGCCGTAGCGGGCGGCGCGCATGGCGCTCAGCGCGGCATCGGCTTGCTCGGCCGGCACCACGGCAACCATCTTGCCCTCGTTTGCCACCTGCAGCACATCGTAGCCGAGCATCTCGCAGGCGGCCTGCACGTCGGGGCGCACGGGCACGGCATCCTCGTCGATCTCCATGGCAACACCGCTGGCCTGGGCAAACTCGTTAAGCGTCGAGGCCAGGCCACCGCGCGTGGGGTCGCGGAAGCAGCGTGTGTCGGGTGCTGCGGCAAGCACATCGGCAATCAGGTGGTTGAGCGGCGCGGCATCGCTTTCGATGGCGCTCGAAAACGCCAAGCCCTCGCGTTGGCTCATGATGGCGATGCCGTGGTCGCCGAGTGTGCCCGACACCAGGATGACGTCGCCGGGCCGGCAGTTGGCACCGCTGAGCGTCACGCCTGCGGGCACCTCGCCTACGCCAGCGGTATTGATGTAGACGCCGTCGGCACCGCCACGCTCGACCACCTTGGTGTCGCCCGTGATTATGGACACGCCCGCCTCGTGCGCCGTCTCGGCCATCGTCTGCACAATCTGGCGGAGCCTATCCATGGGATAGCCCTCTTCGAGGATAAAGCCGCACGACAGGTAGCGCACGTTGGCGCCCGAGGTCGCGACGTCGTTGACGGTTCCGCACACGGCGAGGCGGCCGATGTTGCCACCGGGGAAGAACTGCGGCGAGACTACAAAGCTGTCGGTCGACATGGCGATGCGCCCGCTCGCGGGCAGCGCGGCGACGCCGGCATCGTTGCCTTCGAGCAGCTCGGGCGACCCAAAGGCATCCAAAAAGACCTCATCGATGATGCGCTTCATCATCTGTCCGCCGGAGCCGTGGCCCAACAGGACGGTGCTATCGGTGATGCTATGGGACATATCCAAAACTCCAATCGTGGGAGGTGTCAGTGCGCGGGGGCGTTCGGGCTAGACTCGGTAACGGTAGTACGCCGCGCAGCTGCCTTCGGAACTCACCATGCACGGGCCGACGGGGTGCTCGGGCGTGCAGGTGCGGCCAAAGAGCGGGCAGCTGCTCGGCGTAATGGCTCCGCGCAGCACGTCGCCGCAGCGGCATCCGCGCGGCTCAACCGTCGGCTCAACGGGCACGTCAAAGCGAACGCGGGCATCAAAGCGCGAGAACTCGGGGCGGATGGAAAGGCCCGAGTTGGCAATCGGCCCCAGCCCGCGCCACGTGGTGTCGCATGGCTCAAACACCTGCTCGACCAGCTGGCGCGCCACGGGGTTGCCGTCTGCGTTGACGCCACGGCGGTAGGCGTTGTCAATCGCCGGCCTGTCCTCGACAACCATCTGGACCAGCATGCAGATGCCCTGCAGGATATCGACCGGTTCAAATCCCGTGACCACGCCCGGGGTATTGAATTCGTCGACCAAAAAGCTAAAGGGCGCCAAGCCCGTGATGGTGGCGACGTGTCCCGGCAGGATAAAGCCGTCGATGGCGGTCTCGGGATCGTTAGCGATGGCGCGCAACGCCGGCGGCGTGGTCTTGTGGGCGCAATAGACCGAGAAGTTCAAAAGCCCGCGCGCTTCGGCCTCCAAGATGGCGGCGGCGATGGTGGGCGTTGTGGTCTCAAAGCCCACGCCCATAAAAATAACCGGGCGATCGGGGTTTTGCTCGGCAATGTCGAGTGCATCGAGCGGGGAGTACACAATGCGAATGTCACGCCCTGCCGCCTTTTGTGCAGCGAGCGAGGTGGACGATCCGGGCACGCGCATCATGTCGCCAAAGGTGGTGATGATGGCGCCGTCTATGTTGGCGAGCGCGATTGCGTGGTCGATGTCGCGGTTGGCGGTGACGCAGACGGGGCAGCCCGGGCCGCTCAGCAGCTTGAGCCCGGCCGGCATAATGGAGCGAAAGCCATAGCGCCCGATGCTCACGGTATGCGTGCCGCAGACTTCCATAAGGTTGATGGCGCGGTCGCCGACAAGCTCATGAATGCGCTCGATGAGCTCGCGAGCCAGCTTGGGATCGCGGAATGCCGAGAAATCGATACCGGAGCGCGCCGGCTGCTCGGGCGCCACTAGTAAGCCTCCGCCGGGTTGGTGGTCAGCTGGTCTTCTTCGACCAGCTCGGACATGGCATTAACAAGCTCGAGCGTTTCCTGTGCTTCCTGCTCGTCGACAATCTGGATGCCAAAGCCGGCGTGTACGAGAATATAGTCGCCAACCTGCGCCGTCGGCACGAGTCGTAGCGACACGGGGCGCTCGATGCCCATCATGTCGACGGTGGCCTTGAGGTCGTCGTCGCGTTTGACTACTTTACCGGGAACGGCAAGGCACATATTGTTCCCCTTTTAGACGCTTTGCGCTGGATAGGCGCTCAATAATCCATCAGTTGATGGTAGCGCTCGCGGGGTTTGCGGGCAAACGCGTTACGCCTGTGAGACGGCTGGGCACAGCGGCGTGTGAGGGCGAGTTACTGCGATGCAATCTGCGCAAGACGAGCGCTTGCGACCGCCGCCTGACCGTAGGCGATGCAGCCGTCATTGACGGGTACGGTGTGGGGGACCAAGACAGCAAGGCCCGCGTATTTGAGCTCGCGGGTGAGGAGCTGGAGCAGAAGTCGGTTCATGAACACGCCGCCCGAGAGCGCGACGGTGCCAATGCCCTCGCGCGCGCAGATTTCGGTGGCGATGCGCGCCGAGGAGCGCGCGACGGCGACATGGAAGTCGAGTGCGAGCCTGTCGGCGGGCGCTCCGGCTTCAATTCCCTCCAAAAGTGCCTCAAAGAGTGCTTTCTGGTCCAGAACATAAGGGCCGTCCAACCACGATGGGCCAGATGCGAAATAGCCGGCGCTGTCGTCGGGAAAATGGGCGATTTCGTCGTCCAGCGCATGCCAGGCGGCGGCTTCGAGCTCGATGGCGGGTTCGCCCTCGTAGGTTGCCTGGCCGCAAATGCCCAAAATCGCGGCTGCGGCATCAAACAGGCGACCCATACTGCTGGTGCGCGGACTGTTGATGCCGCGCTCGATCATCGTTGCCGTTATGCTGCGCGTTTGCTCGTCAAGGCTGTTCAAGAGCCCCGCAGCGCCCGGGTGCTCGAGCAGGTCGAGCTCGCTGAGCAGGGCAAAGGCGTTGCGGCGGGCATCGTGTACGGATGCGGCGCCACCGGGAAGCGCCCAGGTGCGCAGATGCGCGACGCGCTCAAAATCGGCGAGATGGGCGACAAGAAACTCACCGCCCCATATGGTGCCGTCGGTGCCGGCACCCGTGCCGTCGAAGGCGATGCCGAGGACGCGTGCATCGGGCGCAAGCCGGCCTGCGGCAATCGCCTCTGCCATGACGCTCGCGATGTGCGCATGATGGTGTTGGACTTCGATAAGCGGCAGATTGTGCTCCCGTGCCTGCTCGCGCGCCCACTGGCCCGATAGATAGCTGGGGTGTAAATCGCAGGCCAAGGCGGCGGGCGCCAAGTCAAAGAGATCTTCCAAGCGCGTGCGCGCGGCGTTCCAGGCATCGAAGGTCCCGCCGTTTTCAACATCGCCGATATGCTGCGACACAAAACAGGTTGCCTCGCCGTTCGTCCCTTCACGCGTAAGCGCAATCGTGGCCTTTTGTTGTGGCCCGCAGGCGAGCACGCAGGACGGAGCGCCGTCGAGCGCCGGCAACGGCAGCGGCTGGGGTGCATATCCGCGAGCGCGGCGCACGGGCATAACGGCGCCGTCGACCACGCGTACTACAGAGTCGTCGTAGCGCGAGAGGATCGCGCGGTCGTTACCGAGCAACGCGTCGGCGATGCCGGCGGCAACGAGGTGTTCCCAGGCAAGATCGTCATCGGTCTCGATGGGCCCTTCGCTCAGGTTTCCGCTGGTCATGACGAGCGCGTGCATACCGTGCGACGCGGCAGCTGCAAGCAGAAGATGCTGAAGCGGGGTGTAGGGGAGCATAACGCCAAGCTCGGGCAGGTCGTGCGCGACGGACGGTGCGAGTACGAGGGCGTCGGGAGAATCGCCGTCGTTCCCGCAAACAGCACGCCGGCGCAGCAACACGATGGGGCGAATGCTGCCGGCCAGCAAGCCGCGCTCAACATCGCTGACATGGCATAGGCGTTCAACGTCAGCAAGGTCGCGCACCATGACGGCAAGTGGTTTGTTGCTGCGGCGTTTGCGACGGCGTAACTCGGTCACCGTCTGCTCGTTGGCAGCGTCACAGGATAGATGGAATCCGCCCAGGCCCTTGATGGCGACGATGCCACCGCTGGCCAGCAGCTCAACGCAGCGCTCGATAATGGCGTCGCTGGCCTCGCATGTGGTGCCGACGGCTGGTGTCGCGGACGAATTCCCGCACGCATCGCCGTTCACAGCCTCGCGCCACGTAATATGCGGCCCGCAATCAAAGCAGGCATCGGGCTGCGCGTGAAAACGCCGGTCGAGCGGGTCGGCATACTCCGCGGCGCACTTGGGACACATGGGAAAACAATCCATCGACGTGGCCGCTCGGTCATAAGGCAGCGAGCGGATGATGGTAAAGCGTGGGCCGCAGTTGGTGCAGTTGATAAAGGGGTAGTGATAGCGTCGGTCGGCGGGATCGAACAACTCGCGCAGGCAATCGTCACAGGTGGCGATATCGGGCGAGACGAGCGTGGTGTGCGCGGTCTGGTCCTGCGATGCTACGATGTGAAAACCCTGTTCATTGGCGGTATCCCAACCGTTGGCTGCCAGGTCCACAACCTCGACATACTCTACGCGGGCTGCCGCAGGCGCATGCTCAGAAAGCGCGGCAACAAAAGCATTGAGCGCATCGGCCGGAGCGTGCGCCTCGATATGCACGCCGTCGCCCGCGTTGAGCACCCAGCCGCAAATGCCATGCACCATGGCCTCGCGATACACAAACGGTCGCATGCCAACGCCCTGTACAATGCCCGTCACATGAATATGCACATGCCGCATGCGACACCCCTCATCAAAACCTACCAAAAAAGACAGGTTTGTTTTGGTAGGTAAAACTTCTAAACCTGCCAAAATAAACCTGTCTTTTTTGGTAGGTGCGCTGCAGGAAATCCCGCTACAGCCCCAGGCTCTGCTTGGTGGCGGCGCACGTGAGCTCGCCGTGCTTAACGCCGCGCAGGCCCAGCAGGCGGTCGGCTAGTTCGTAGACGCGCTCGCCGCGACCCTTGAGCGCCAGAATCTCCAAGCAGTTGTGGTGATCCAGATGCACGTGCATGGTCGATACGATCTCGTTGGTGTAGTCGTGCTGCACCTCGTCCAGGCGGCGCGTCAGATCGCCGGTGTGATGGTCGTAGATCATAGTGAGCGACCCGATAACCTGCTCATCGGGCGTGCGCATCTGCTCCTTGGCGATCGAGGCGCGAATCAGGTCGCGCACGGCCTCGGAGCGGTTGGCCACGTCGCCGCGGCGTGCGATCTGCTCGTCAAAACGGCGCAGCAGGTCGTCGGGTGCGGTAACCGAAAAACGGACCAGCTCGGAGCCGGAGCCACTACAATGGCAGCCCGCGTCACCGTCCGCCCCGTGCGGATGCTCGTGCTCGTACCCGCAGCCGTGCTCGTGTTCGGCCACGTTACACCAGCTTCACGGAGCCGACGGAGTTGTGGTCGGCCTCGATGGCCTCTTCGTAGCCCTCGAGTGCGGCATGGGCCTCGTGCAGCGCGGCCATGGCTGCTTCGAGCTTGGCGCCGATGCGCTCCATGTCAAAATTCTCGGTCGCATGCAGCAGCTGATGGCTCCACTCATGAGCGAGCTCGATGGTGTCGTCGACCTGTTTGACGCTCATGGCAAGCTGGCTCATGTTCATTCCAACATCATGCATGGGAAATCTCCTTTTGTATGGGGCAGTTCAGTGGTTCAGATTTTACTACGCCCGCTCTGCGCGCAGTTACATAAGAAAACGGGTACGAGTCTGTGCGACCCGCACCCGTTCACTGGGGGCTGTTTGTGACTACCATACTATCCGCGGTTGCACTCGGTGCATTCAGAAGTCCGGCGAGCGGCGTAAAAGCGCTCATGGACGGAAGGCAGACGGCAACATGTAACAAGCATATTACAGATGCTTTTCCAGCAGCGCCTGCAGCCTCGCCTTGGGCAAGGCGCCGACCGAGCGGTCGACCTCCTCGCCGTTCTTAAAGACGATCAGCGTGGGGATGCTCATGACGCCAAACTTCATGGCCAGGTCCTGATTGTCGTCGACGTTGCATTTGGCAACGGCAAGCTTGCCCGCCAGCTCATCGGCAACCTCGTCAACGATGGGCGAGAGGGATCGACAGGGCCCGCACCACGGTGCCCAAAAATCGACCAGCACGGGCAGGCTGTCGCTAACGACGGAATCGAAGTTCTCGGGGGTAATCTGCTTAATGTCAGCCATGGTGACCTCCATAATGTGACGCGGCTTGGCCGCGTAAAACTCAGTACGACCGTGCTTATACCCAGCCGCCCGCAAAGCAACCACTCGCAGGCGGCTCTTTTATATAATGGTGGGCACGCAAACGATTGGAGAGCGCATGTCCACGTCACAAAGCCAGAAAAAAGAAGCCATCGCCCAGGCGGCCGAGCAGGAGCTTGCATCGCTTGCGGTCCGTGGCGTGCGTATCGCGGGCAACGCGTGCTCGCCGATCGTGCTGGTCAAAGGCGATTTGGACGAGGCCGAGCGTTCGGGCGGCGAGCTTGCCGCCGGCCCGGATGGCGCGGCGTTGCGCAAGGCGCTTGGCGCCATCGGCTACGCACCCGAGGATTTTTGCGTGCTGGCAAGCGTCGCCGGCGTGGGTGACGGAGCGGTCGCGGTGGGCGAGACTCTGCCGTGCGAGCTGTTCCGCGAGGCGCTTGAGGCTTTGGACCCCGAGGCGGTGCTACTGCTCGACAACAACGCGGCTGACGCCATGCGCGAGACCTACGCCGATATGCTCGTGGCGATCGATGACTTCGACACCGCCATGCTCAAGCCCGGCTTGGTCGCCCATGTGCAGGGTCGCCGCGTGCTCGCGCTCGACGGTTTTGAGGCGGCGCTCACTGACAAAGCCGCCAAGCAGCGCATGTGGGCCTACATCAAGCAGCTGACCCCGGCGGTCGCTCCACTGTAGCGGATCGGCACCGGCGAGCGATTGCCTGGCGGGCGAGGCGCGCCGCGAGATCGGCGCCGTACTTCTACATCACAGCGCGCAGCTCAAACCGATCGCCGTTAATGCGGAACTGGCAGTTGCCGTTCATGCGCTCCACGGCAAGTTTGATGCTCTTGGTTCCAAAGCCGTG
>DXZP01000036.1:0-8283 GCA_019419605.1 Collinsella sp. | reverse complement strand
GGCATGCCGTCGACCATGCGCGGCGCGCGGTCAAACGTGTTGGAAACTAACAGCAACAGCTGGCCGTCCTCAAGTCGCAGGTCAAGGTCGACGAATCGCTTTCCTTGGGGTGCGGCGCTTGCGGCGGTGATAGCGTTTTCCAAGGCATTTGAGAGCACGCTAAACAGGTCGGCGTCACCTACGTGGACGGTTTCGGGTACGGCGGCGCGCAGGTTGGCGGTAATGCCGTTTCTATTGATATCTGAGTTGAATGACGAAAGCGCGATGTTTACGGTCTCGTTGGCGCAGAAGCGGCGTACGGCGGTGCGGTCGCCGGCTTCGCAGAGCTCATCGATGCGTTTGAGCGCCTCGTCGGTGTGGCCCTCCTCAATTAAAGTGGCCAGGCCGCGTAGGAAGTGGCGCATATCGTGGCGAAGAATCGACAGCTCGCGCCCAGATTGACGCCAAGCCTCGAGCTCTTTGATGGCGGCGCTGTCGCGGGTTTCGAGCATCCAACGCTCTCGCTCGGCGGTTTCCTTTTCTTCGTATTCGCGCAGGTAAACAGCAAGAAACATAAGATAGAAGGCACAGAGCGCAAATGCCAAAAACTCAACTGTCACCACCGAGCCCGAGTGGAACAGCGTGGTGTAGACGTTGGTGGCATAGTCAAAGATGTAATAGACGAGCGGCAGGATTAAAAGGATGCCCAGCTCGGTGGGGCTTTTAATCGCCAAGCGGGGTCCAATGTCGCCGGCCCAATGCAGCAGGACGGCAAAGACGCCGAGCGTGGTAGCGATGCGTGCCAGATAGTACGCGATCTGAGAATCGGTTGCGGCAAATGCGGCGATGCCCATCCAATTGCTGAACTGGCAGCTCAGATAGGCGCTGGTGACGCCCAACGTCGCGAGTAGCGGACTCAAGTGGTAGCGCGCGCATAGGTAGACGGTAAGCGGCAAGTGCACGACGAGCGGATAGACCTGACGGGCAAAAAGCTCTCCGCCAACGACATTGGCGATCGAAAAGGCAGCGCCGGTCGCCGCTCCGACCCCCACCAACTCGAGTGCATGGCGTCGATTGATTTCGATACCGCACAGCGCCGCCGAGGCAAAGACGCCAAAGAGCAGCGTCGTGGCGTGGTGGATTGCCCAAAGGACCATTTCGACCGAGGAGATCATCAGCGCCTCCCGCCCTCAAAGCGCACCGCAAAGTAGGCGTCTTGGAACCCCTGCTTGCTGCTGCGCGACAGCGGAATGCACGCGCCCGAGCGCATGACGATGTCTGTGCGATCGAAGTGGTCGATGTTGCGCAAGTTGACCTGGTAGCTACGGTGGCATTTAAAGAAGGTGGCATTTTGCGCCAAACGGTCCTCGACGCTGCGGAACGACTCGAGTGCCTCGATATCGCGTCCGTCGCGCAGGTGGAAGACCACGTGCTTGTTGCGCGCCTCGGCATATTCGATGTCGGACAGGCGCAGGGCGTGGTAGCCAAAGGACGTTTTGATCACGAGCTCGTCGGTTGCCGCCGGGCGCATGCTCGAAAGTTCGTCGAGTAACTGCGCCAGGCGTTCGTAAGTCACGGGCTTGAGCAGATAGTCGAAGGCGCGGACCTCGTAGGACTCCAGTGCAAACTCGGGCGACGAGGTGAGGAACACCAGGCGCACGGCGGTGTCGGCCTGGCGCAATTCGCGTGCGGTGTCCATGCCGTTGACGAGCGGCATGATCATGTCGAGCAGGATGATGTCGGCGCGCGACGCGGCATGGCGCGCCAGCAGGTCCTCGCCGCGCGTGACGAGCGCAACATCGACCGCCGTGCCCGTCTCGATCGACCAACGGTCGATCATCCGGTGCAGTCTATCTAGAAAAGCGACGTCATCGTCGCAGGCAATAATCTTGAGCATTCTGAGCCCCCTTAGTAGTTCGATTTTGCCACATTGGGTGCGGACCGCTCGCGGAGGCGTGTCCCGTTTGCGCCCCACGGCGTGCAACTCGCGCCGAGCGGAATTGCGGTGGCGAAAGATGCCTCCTGCGCTATCGAGAGCTCGGCTATCCTCAGCTTGCCAGTTCGAATATGGACTTGCCGCATGGTCGAATCTTTATTTCAACTTTACACCTAGGTTTACAGCTGTCTTGTCAGCTGTAAACCTAGGTGTCATACTAAAGCCCCAAGATTCGCCAAAAGAGAGGGGCCTTGATGGCACAGAGCGCGAACATGGATGCGTCGGAGCTTGCACGCGATATCGCGGCCGGCCTAGCATCGGCAACGACGGCAACGGAGCGCGCGGCACTGGTGCCCGCAGAGCTCGTCGAGGCCATTCAGCAATTAAAAACCCAGCGTGATGCGGTGATTCTGGCGCACTACTATGTGGCGCCCGAGGTCCAAGCCGTTGCCGATTACGTCGGCGACAGCTTCTACTTGGCAAAGCTTGCCAAGAGCTTACCGCAGCAGACTATCGTGCTGTGCGGCGTGGAGTTTATGGGCGAGAGCGCCAAGCTGCTCAACCCCACCAAGACCGTGCTGCTGCCCGAGCCGGGCGCGGACTGCCCCATGGCTCACATGGTCAAGCGCGAGACGGTCGACGCGGCGCGCACCGAGTACGGCGACGACCTGGCCGTGGTCTGCTACGTCAACTCCACGGTCGAGATCAAGAGCTGGAGCGACGTGTGCGTCACCAGCTCCAACGCCGTTAAGATCGTGTCCGAGCTGCCGCAGCAGCATATCCTGTTCATTCCCGACCAAAACCTGGGCCGTTTCGTAGCCGAGCAGGTGCCGCAAAAGCACGTCATCCTCAACAACGGCTACTGCCCGCGCCATCACATCATCACCGTCGAGCAGATCGTCGACGCGACGGCGGCCCACCCCGACGCGCTCGTGCTGGCGCATCCCGAGTGCAAGGCCGACGTCCTGGCCGAGGCCGACTACATCGGCTCCACCGCCGGCATCATCAAGTACGCCGAGGAGTCCGACGCGAGCGAGTTCATTATCGTGACGGTCCGCGGTGTGCTCTACGAGCTCGAGCGCCGCTGCCAGGGCACCGGCAAGAAGTTCTACTTCCCCGCGGTGCAGCCCACCTGCGTCAACATGGATCTCATCACGCTCGAAAAGCTCGTGCGCTGCCTGGAGACGGGTGAGGGCGAGGTGCAGATCGGCGTGTCGGACGAGGCTGCCGACCAGGCCAAACTTACGCTCGACCGCATGCTCGAGTACGCAGCACGCTAGAACAATGTGGCATGAGGGACGGTTTCTTATGTCACATTCAAGGGAGAGGATTCCTGTGGAAACCAAGCAATACCCCGATATGGAGTGCGACGTCGTCATTGCCGGCTGCGGCGTAGCGGGCCTGTACGCGGCGCTCAACCTGCCGACGAGCACGCGCGTGATCATGCTCTCCAAGGGCGCGGTCGACGAGTGCGATTCGATGCTCGCGCAGGGCGGCATCTGCGTGCTGCCCGAGGGCTCGGACTACGATGCCTTCTTTGAGGACACCATGCACGCCGGCCATTACGAGAACCGCCGCGAGAGCGTCGACATCATGATCCGCTCGAGCCGCTCGGTCATCAATGACCTGCTGGCCATGGGCGTGGACTTTGAGCGCAAGGCCGATGGCGGCCTCGACTTTACCCGCGAGGGCGCGCACAGCCGCCCCCGCATTGCCTTCCATGCCGATATTACGGGCAAGGAGATCACAACCAAGCTGCTCCAGGCCGTTCGCAAACTGGATAACGTGCAGATTTTGGAGTACGTGGCCATGACCGACATCCTGACGGGCGAGGGTGGCGGCGCCACGGTGTGCACCGGCGTTATCGCCGTTCCCGTGGACGAGGACAACTCGGTTCGTCCCGCCGACGAGCTGGCAAATGCCGCCGAGGGCGTGCGTGCCGGCGAGCCGTTTAAGATCCATGCCCGCCACACGCTGTGGGCGACGGGCGGTATCGGCGGCGTATACGACCATTCGACCAACTACCCGCAGCTCACAGGCGATGCCTGCTACATCGCTCAGGAGCATGGCATTAAGATGGAGCACCTGGACTACGTGCAGATTCACCCCACGGGACTGTTCTCGCCGCAGCCGGGTCGCACCTTCCTGATCAGCGAGAGCTGCCGCGGCGAGGGCGCGATTTTGCTCAACGCCGCCGGCGAGCGCTTTACCGATGAGCTTCAGCCGCGCGATGTGGTCGCCGCCGCTATTCGCGAGCAGATGAAGCAGGACGGCACCGAGCACGAGTGGCTGAGCTTTGCCCCCGTCGAGCGCGATGTGGTGACCGGGCACTTTGCCAACATTCGCGCACGCTGCCTGGAGGACGGCCGCGATATCTTGGACGAGCCCATCCCCGTTACGCCCACACAGCACTACTTTATGGGCGGCGTGTGGGTCGACAAGGACGGCCGCACCTCGATGCCCGAGCTCTACGCCGCGGGCGAGACGGCTTGCAACGGCGTTCACGGCAAGAACCGCCTTGCATCAAACAGCCTGCTCGAGGCGCTGGTCTGGGGTCGTCGCGCCGCGTGGTACATGCGTACCGGCGAGTCGCTGGCCGTGGAGCAGGCGGGCGATCCCGTGCTCGATGGCCGTCATCGCGCCCTGAGCGCCGACACCCTGGCAATCGATGATTTGGCCCGTGCCGCCGGCACGCAGGCCGTGGAGGAGTAGACCATGAATCCCATTACCATGAAACTCGTCGTCGATGATCTGATTCTGCAGGCTCTGCGCGAGGACATTACCTTTGAGGACGTGAGCACGGCGAGCGTGTGCCCCACGGCGCGTCCCGCCACGGTGGAGCTTATCGCCAAGGCCGATGGCATCATCGCCGGCCTGGATGTGTTTGCCCGCACCTTTGAGCTGCTGGATCCGCAGAGCTCCGTGTTGTTCGATGTTTCGGATGGCGACGAGGTGCATGCCGGCGACCACGTGGGCCAGGTGCGCGGCGACGCGCGCGTGCTGCTTTCGGGCGAGCGCGTGGCGCTCAACTACCTGCAGCGCATGAGCGGCATCGCCACCTACACGCACAGAATGGCAGCGGCGCTCGAAGGTACCAAGACCGTGCTTGTCGACACGCGCAAGACCACGCCGGGCATGCGTGTCTTCGAGAAGGCCGCAGTCGAGATCGGCGGTGGCAGCAACCACCGCTATAACCTGTCGACGGCCGTCATGCTCAAGGACAACCACATCGATGCCGCCGGTGGCGTGACGCGCGCGATCGAGATGGCGCGCGCCCATGCGTCGTTTACCACGACAGTTGAGATTGAGTGCGAGAACCTGGACATGGTGCGCGAAGCCGTGGAGGCCGGTGCCGACATTATCATGCTCGACAACATGACCCATGACGACATGGCCGCCGCCATCGAGCTTATCGCCGGTCGCGCCAAGACCGAGTGCTCGGGCAACGTGGACGCCAGCAACATTCGCGCCCTGGCCGATCTGGGTGTCGACTATATTAGCTCGGGCGCCCTGACGCACTCTGCGCCGATCCTCGACCTCTCGCTTAAGCACCTGCGTCTGCTGGACGGTAAATAATGAACGCCCGCGAGCGTCGCCGTGCCATCATGGCCGTGCTCGAAGGAGCCAAGGAGCCCGTTTCGGGCAGCGCACTTGCCCGCGAGGTTGGCGTGAGCCGTCAGGTCGTGGTTCAGGATATTGCCCTGTTGCGTGCCGATGGGCACGATATCGTGGCGACCAACCGCGGCTACGTGCTGCAGGAAGCCGCGAGTAGCCCCGCCGTGCCCACGCGTCTTGTTAAGGTGCGCCACGGCGTGGAGCAGGCGGGCGACGAGCTTACGAGTATCGTCGACGCGGGTGGCGCCGTGCTCAACGTGATCGTCAACCATCGTGTGTACGGCAAGATCACGGCCGACCTGGACATCCGCAATCGTCGCGATGTTGAGCGCTACCTGCACGATATCGAGAGCGGCAAGAGCTTTCCACTACTAACGGTGACGAGCGGCTACCACTTCCATCGCATCGCGGCGGAGGACGAGCAGACCCTCGACGAGATCGAGGCCATACTCAAGGAGAAGGGCTACCTTGCCGATTTAATGCCCTACGAGGATGATTTGTCCTAACCCGATACTGTATTTATAAGTTGCGGTGAAATAGTTCCTACAATCGGCACCTAAGCAATGAGCCAGGAACTATTCCACCGCAACTGCCAAGGTAGCCCCGTCCCCAATTAGCTGCCTATACAAACAAAAGGAGGCCTCCGCGGCGATGCGGAAGCCTCCTTTTTTGTGCACGGTGTACTTTTGAGTGTGCAAGTGGGGGAGTTGTTACTCCTCGACGATCTCGGTGATCGCGCCAGCGGGGCAAGCGTCCTGGCAAGCGCCACAGGCGACGCAGGAGTCCTCGTCGGCGACGGTAGCGACGTCCTGGAGCTCCAGAACGCCAGCGGGGCAGGAGTCGACGCAAACGCCACAAGCGATGCACTCGTCGGCATCAATTACGGGATGAGCCATGGTAGTTTCCTCTCTGTTGACCGACGCTACAGGCGATGCGCGCCGGTTTGATTCGGGCAAAAACATACCACGGGAGCGACCGTTTGCAATACCCTCTGGCCGGCATCTTCATACCGTTCGCCGAGTATGCCAAGGTTTACTAAAAAACGCGCAGGTGGGGCCGTTGAGCTGCGCAAATGTTAGCTAAAGGTGACTTGTAATATTGAGCTATTGAGCGCGCCTGCGGAAAGGGCATCCCGTTATTTGGCCGAAAACCGGGTCGCAGTTTCCGGTTAGGCCCGCTAGCGGAAACTGCGAGCCGGCATCAGCTCTCAAAACGGGACGAGCTTTCCGCAAGGCAGCTCCAGACACCTTCGGACCCAAGCCTCAGCCATCTCTACATAGATCTCAATAGATTTGCCGAGAACTCAATCAGCGCATCTACCTGCGCATTTAAGAACCTAAACTCTCAGCAATAAGAAATCTTATATGAATTGACTTAGATTTTGTATATTCCGGCCCATAAGGGGATACACTACATCCTGAAAGACAAGCCGAAGCGCCGCGCGACAGATCGTCGAGGCGGCGCGAACGCAAAAGAGAGAGGGAATTTCTAATGAGTAAGATTCTTGGTATCGACCTTGGTACTACTAACTCCGCAATGGCCGTTCTCGAGGGCGGTTCTCCGACCATTATCGTGAACGCCGAGGGCGACCGCACCACCCCGTCCGTCGTGGGCTTCCGTGCCGACGGCGACCGCGTCGTGGGTAAGGCCGCTAAGAACCAGGCTGTCACCAACCCCAAGAACACCGTGTTCTCCATCAAGCGCTTCATGGGCCGCAAGTACTCCGAGTGCACCTCCGAGATCAAGACCGTGCCGTATGAGGTCAAGGAGGGCCAGGGTGGCCGTGCCGTCGTCGATATCGAGGGCAAGGATTACACCGCCGAGCAGGTGAGCGCCATGACGCTCGCCAAGATGAAGGCTGACGCCGAGAAGTATCTGGGCGAGACCGTCACCGACGCCGTCATCACCGTCCCGGCCTACTTCAACGACGCCCAGCGTCAGGCCACCAAGGACGCCGGTAAGATCGCCGGCCTCAACGTCAAGCGTATCGTCAACGAGCCGACTGCTGCTGCTCTTGCCTATGGCCTGGACAAGCAGGGCACCGACCAGCGCATCCTGGTCTTCGACCTGGGCGGCGGCACCTTCGACGTCTCCATCCTCGACCTCGCCGACGGCGTGTTTGAGGTTCTGTCCACCTCGGGCGACAACCACCTGGGCGGCGACGACTGGGATCAGCGCGTCATCGACTGGATGGCCGATAAGTTCCAGCAGGAGAACGGTGTCGACCTGCGTCAGGACCCCATGGCCCTGCAGCGTCTGAAGGAGGCCGCCGAGAACGCCAAGAAGGAGCTCTCCGCAGCCCAGCAGTCCACCATCAACCTGCCGTTCATCACCATGAACCAGTCTGGCCCGCTGCACCTCAACTACACGCTGACCCGCGCCGAGTTCGAGAAGATCACCCGCGACCTGCTCGAGCGCTGCAAGCAGCCTGTCACCAACGCTCTGCGCGACGCTAAGCTCAAGCTCTCCGATCTGACCGAGGTCATCCTCGTCGGCGGCTCCACCCGTATGCCCGCCGTCCAGGAGCTCGTCAAGACCATGACCGGCAAGCAGCCCAACATGTCCGTGAACCCCGACGAGGTCGTTGCCGACGGCGCTGCCGTCCAGGGCGGCGTGCTCACCGGCGACGTCGAGGGCATCCTGCTGCTCGACGTTACCCCGCTGTCGCTGGGCGTCGAGACCATGGGCGGCATCATGACCAAGATGATCGACCGCAACACCACGATCCCGACCTCCAAGACCGAGGTCTACTC
>DXZP01000035.1:0-22171 GCA_019419605.1 Collinsella sp. | reverse complement strand
GTGCGTGCGCACGGGTGCCATGGACGTGATCGGCAGCATGATCACCTCCATCAGTAGCGACCGTCGTCTGCTGGCGCTGCTCGTGGCGTGGTGCTTCGGCGGCTTTATGGAGGGCATGGCCGGCTTTGGTACCGCCGTTGCCATTCCCGCCGGCATGCTCGCGGGCCTTGGTTTTGAGGCCGTGCCTGCCGTGCTGATCTGTCTACTGGCCAACGGCGTGCCCACGCCCTACGGATCCATCGGCATCCCCACGGTGTCCGTTGCCGACCTGGTGGGCCTGGACTCGCTGCATTTGGCGACCGTTCAGCTGGTGCAGCTCGCGCCTTTCTTTGTGATGCTGCCGCTGTTCATCGTGCTGGTTGCGGGTCGTGTTGCCGATGACCAGGGCAATGTTGCAAGCGTTGCCGAGCGCCTGCACGGCGTGGCGGACATCGCGCTGCTCTCCGGCGTGTCCTTTGCCGGTGCGGCTCTGGTCGTTGCTAGGTTTGTGGGCCCCGAGCTTGCCGTCGTCGTCGGTTCTATCGTTTCGCTCGGGCTGACAGCTGCGCTTGCTATGCGTGCCGAGAAGTCGGGGCATCTGGACGCACGCTTTCACATGAATATCGAGGCCGGCGAACAGCTCACCGCTAAGTCGGCGCTTTCTGCCTGGTCGTGCTTCATCCTGATTTTTGTGCTGCTGTTGGGTACCTCCAACCTGGTGCCCGTCGTGCACGCCGCGCTCGCGCCGTTTGCGAGTCACGTGCAGGTGTATTGCGGCGAGAACCCCGGCACGCTTACGTTTTCGTGGATCAACACGCCGGGCGTTTGGATTTTCCTGGCGGCGTTTGTCGGCGGCGCCATTCAGGGTGCTTCGCCGCGCTTGATGGGTGAGGTGCTGGCCGCGACCGTCAAGCAGATGATGCCGACAGTCATTACCATGCTTTCGGTGCTGGGTTGCGCCAAGGTGATGGGCTATGCGGGCATGATTTCTTCGATCAGCGCGTTTTGCATTGCGGTCGCTGGCGGCCTGTACCCGATTCTGGCTCCGTGGATCGGCGCCGTCGGTGCGTTCGTGACCGGTTCGGGCACGTCCTCAGGCATGCTGTTTGGCCCCATCCAGAGCCAGGCTGCTACAGCGCTGGGTGTGAGCGACTACTGGATGGTCGCGCTGAATGCGCTTGGCGTTGCTGCCGGTAAGATGATTTCGCCGCAGACGCTCGCGATCGGTCTTGCCGCCGTGCATGTACGCGGTAAGGACGCCGAGCTTCTGGGCGCCATCCTGCCCTACGCCGCCGGCATGCTGGTCCTCATGAGCATCATCGCCATGCTCGGTCAAGGGCTGCCGCTGTAGTTGGCACTTGGGGACGTTCCTTTTAATATGAGCAGGACATTGTCAAGAGGCAAAATCGGGCCTGGCCCCAACGATATGGGGTCAGGCCCTCTCCCTATATCAACCCGTCCGCGGCGACCTCGGCGTGTCTTACCGACGCTCGTCTTTGCAGTTTAATATCCGCCCGTGGCGATCTCTCGCTGGGCAATCCGTTGCTACGGCTGAGGCTTCTACGTCGAACCGACAGTCTGTGCACGCGTGTGGCGCCCTGGGCGCTCGCAGAAAAGGGACCTGAGGTTCGCCTCAACGGCTTCGGATCGAACCGCTTCCGGGGTGACTGGCTTATGTGCGGGGGGCCGCCCCCTACGCCTCCTCGGCCATGAGGCCGACCGCCCACACCCAGCAGGCGAGCTCGCGCGCCGTGGCGACGTTCGCTTTGTTGTTGTGGACCCCGCGCGCGAGCAGGGCCCCGCGCCTCTCGACCAGCCTCCGCACGCCCTTGGCGGCATGCCTCCGGGCGCCCCGGTCCGGGGCCTGGCCCTTGGCGAGGTCCTTCGGCCGCCCCGAGCACGTCAGGTAGTGCCACGCGGCCTCGACCAGCGTCTTCCTCAGGTGCTTGTTGCCGGCCTTGGTGATCGCGCCCCTGCGGTCGCTCTCCCCGCTGGAGTGCTCGGAGGGCGTCAGGCCGACCCACGCGGCGAACGAGCGGGCGTTCCTGAACCTGGAGAACTCGCCGGCCTCGAACACGAGGTCGGCGGCGGAAGCGGTGTCGACGCCCTTGAGGCAGCGCAGGGAGTCGACCCTCTTCCGCCACCTGGGCTTGCGGGCCTCGGCCTCGACGAGCCCCTCGAGCCTCGCCTTCTCCTCCGCCGCCCGCCTGACCGCGTCGACGTAGTAGGCGAGCACCTCCTCGTCGGCCCCCTCCGCGAACCTAATCGACTCGATCCAGGACCAGTGCGCCCGGGTCCAGTTGCCCTTCCTGCGGCCGGTGGGCGTCCTCTCGTCGAAGACGAGCCCGTGCCTTAGCAGGAACTTGGAGAGCCGCTGCTTCGAGCGCGAGAGGTCGTCCCTCGCGTCCTCGAGCGCCCTGGTCAGGTCGCGGGCGGCCTCGCACTCGTCGTCGGGGACCCACACCTCGACCACGTTGCCGACCGACAGCATGCGGGCGAGGAACTCGGCGTCGTTGCGGTCGTTCTTCCTGCGCCTGTCCGCGCTGGGCTTGATCATCTTCGAGACGGCGCCGACCACGCAGTCGACCCCCAGGCCGGAGAGCCTCTTCTGCAGGTCGAAGCCCGTGACCCCGGACTCGTACACGCACCTGGCCCCGGGGTCCACGGAGCGGACCCACTCCGCGACGGCGCCGGCGTCGTAGCCGAAGGTCGCGGCGCGCACCTCCCCGGTCATGACGTCGAGGGAGACGGCCTTTATCGAGCGGGCGTGGACGTCGAGTCCGACGAAGGTGGTAGTATCGAGCATGGGAGCCCCTTCCATGAATGCGGCGTGGCCGCCACGGCTGGATTAGACACTCACCATTGTCGGCCTAATCCGCGGTCCTTCATGCAGCAGGGGCTCTCAATGTTTTATGTCCTGCTCATATCGTCTCTGCCGACACTTTGGGAACGTTCCTAAGTGCCGGCATCTGGGGACACTCCTTGGTTGTTGCCTGTTCAAGAGTGTCCCTGATGGCTAGTCGTTTAAGAACGTCCCCAATGACTAGGCCGCTTGCGTGCGATTTTTGACCGTTGGGCGGGTGCTTCGCCGCTGCCGCAAAAACGTTTTTGCATATCGGGTACAACGGGCTTTACGTGAGTAAAGTGCGCGCCGCGTTCACGTGTCGCGCTTTTAAAGGAGGCTCCATGCCTGGTGTTACCCCTGCAGAAGTTTTGTCCAACTTTGGTCTTACGCTGGTCGAAGATCCCGCCGAGAATCAGCCCCGTCTGCTGGTCGATCTGCCCGCCGCGGAGCTCGTCGAGCACGCCATCCGCCGCGAAGAAGGCCGCATGGCATCCAACGGCGCGCTGGTGATCGAGACGGGGGAGCGCACTGGCCGTTCTCCCAACGACCGCTTTATCGTTGACACTCCCGATGTTCACGACAAGATCGCCTGGGGCGCCGTCAACCGACCGCTTTCGATCGAGAGCTACGAGACCATCAAGGCCGGTATCGTCGACTACCTCAACGAGCACGACGTGTTCGTCACCCGCGGTATGGCCGGCGCCGACCGCAACCACACGCGCCGGCTGCTCGTCGCCTGCGAGCGCGCCAGCCAGGCGCTCTTCATTAAGCAGATGCTGGCCCGTCCGCTCGCCCGCGAAATTGCGCGCACCGGCGAGCCGGACTTTTGCGTGCTTGCCGCGCCGGGCTACCAGTGCGATCCCGCCATCAAGGGCCTCAACTCCAGCGCTGCCGTGGTCATCAACTTCCAGGAGCGCGTGATTCTGGTTGCCGGCACCGGTTACTCCGGTGAAATCAAAAAGTCCATCTTCAGCGTTATGAACTACCTGCTGCCCGTCGAGGATGACGTACTGCCCATGCACTGCTCGGCCAGCATGGATCCCGTCACGCACGAGACCGCCGTGTTCTTTGGCCTGTCCGGCACGGGCAAGACCACGCTTTCGGCCAACCCCACGCGGCTGCTGATCGGCGACGACGAGCACGGTTGGTCCGACATGGGCATCTTCAACATCGAAGGTGGCTGCTACGCCAAATGCGAGGGCCTGGACGCGTTCCACGAGCCCGAGATCTTCAACGCTGTCCGCTTTGGCGCGATCTGCGAAAACGTGGTGCTCGACGAGAACCGCAAGCCCAACTACGACGACATCTCGATCACGCACAACACGCGCGTGGCATACCCTGTGGAGCACATTCCCAACGCGTGGACCAAGGGCATGGGCACCACTCCAAGCGTCGTGCTCTTCCTGACCTGCGATGCCTTTGGCGTGCTGCCGCCCATCTCGCGCCTGACGGCCGACGCCGCCATGTATCACTTTGTGACGGGCTTTACGGCCAAGATCCCCGGCACCGAGGTCGGCGTCACCGAGCCCACGCCCACGTTCTCTTCGCTGTTTGGCGAGCCGTTTATGCCGCTCGACCCCATGGTCTATGCCAAGATGCTCGGTGAGCGCATCGCCGACGGCCGCACGCGTGTGTACCTGGTCAATACCGGCTGGATTGGCGGCGGCTACGGCGTGGGCCATCGCATCGAGCTTGCCTACACGCGCGCCCTGGTGGCCCGCGCCCTCGACGGTACCATCGGGGACAGCGAATTCGTGCACGACGACATCTTTAACGTCGACATTCCCACCACGTGCCACGGCGTGCCCGACGGCATCCTGGTGCCGCGCCAGTACTGGCAGAGCACCGCGCGCTACGACGAGGCGGCGCACAACTTGGCCGTGATGTTCGAGGAGAACTTCGAGAAGAAGTACTCGCACCTGCCCGAGTCCGTGAAGGCCGCCGGTCCGCACGCTCAGGTGCACGCCGACGCCCGTCATCGCGGCCGCGGCCTGCTGGGACTCCGACACTAGCGTCGCCGCGATTCCATATCCGCCACAAAGGGGACAGGCACCTTTGTGGCGGTTTTGCTTGGGCGAATGACTCGGGTTACAATACGCCTGACATATCGCCCCCTTCTCCGGATGGGGGCAGCGTAAGCGCTCTTGTGGCGGCACCGTAGGACTTTGAAGGTGGCCGTCGTAAGGGCGCTTTTTGTTTAGGCACCCGGGCTCGGGCGCATGCTATGAAGGGAGAGCACATGAAGAGTTTCGTTGCCGAGGATTCGTTTTGGGAGCTATTTCCGCAGGCGGCTGTCGGTGTTGTGGTCGTAAAGGGCATGAAGCCCGCGGCTCAGATTCCTCAAGAGGACGTTGATGCGATTGCCGCGTTGCTCGACCGCGCCAATATCGATGCGGAGCGTCACCTGACGAGTGATACCATCAGCGAGAATGCGCCGGTTAAGGCATGGCGCGAGGCATATCGCCTATTCAAGACCAAGAAGGGCGCGCGTTGCTCAATTGAGAACCTGCTCAAGCGCGTGCTCAAAGGCAAGCCGGTGGGCCACATTACGCCCGCGGTGGACATCTACAACACGGTGTCGCTGTCCTACGCGCTGCCCGTAGGCGGCGAGGATTTGCACGCGATTGAGGGAGACCTTTGCCTGAAGGTGACCGACGGTGGCGATTCATTTCTGCCGCTTGGCGAGGAGACAGATGACCCGACGCTTCCCGGCGAGCTCGCCTACATCGATGATGCGGGCGCCGTATGCCGCTGCTGGAACTGGCGCGATGGCGTTCGAACGGCGCTGTCCGATGATTCGGCCGATGCGTTCCTGGCGATTGAGTGCGTGGTGCCGGAGCGGATGGGGGATTGCCAGGCCGCGATCGATCGCTTAGCCGAGCTGCTCGAGCGCTATCTGGGAGCGACGGTTGTCGTTAAAACGCTTGTGACCCGCGACAATCCTTGCGTGGGGCTGTAGCGAAGTCTGCGGATCAAACTCGATGCCCCAAACCACCACAAAGGTGCCTGTCCCCTTTGTGGTGGTTTTTATGTTGATGGGTTAACAAATGGGATATTTAGGTACAGATATTACCTTGTGCGGCTAAGATGTTTACCCGTAAGCATTATGCAAGCGAAAGGCGGTCGTCTCCCATGCAGCAGAACGACGAGACACGTTTCGAGGACTTTGTCGGACTGATCAGCGGGCTCTACAAGGAGATCCAGCGTATCAAGACGTCCGAAGGCGCAAGGCTGGGCCTTAAGGGCTCCGACGTTATGTGCCTGTACTATCTTGAGCGCAGCAAGGACGGCCTGACTGGCGCCGACCTCGCCCGCATGGCCGGCGTTACCCGCGCCGCCGTTTCGCGCACACTGGCACATCTGGAGGAGGGCGGCTACGTCGAGGTTGACGACTCGGGTGATGCGGCCGTCAAGTATCGTGCTCCGGTGCGCCTGACTGCCCTGGGCGGCGAGAGCATGAGCGAGGCCGATCGCATCATTCGCGAGGTGCTCGATACCACCGGCAAGGCCATGGGCGTGGAGCAGCGCGAGCAGATGTATGCATCGCTGCGCACGATCCTCAACACCCTGCGCGAGATCTAGAGCCGCGCTGGCACTCGCTTTCAGCCAACAACTGCATCGTCCCGTTTGAGCGCGTACGCCGTGCCGGGACATTGCTGTCAAAATTCCCTGCGCGAGACCTGCGCAAGAAAGGATTCGCTATGTCCGTCCGAATTATTACCGATTCTGCGAGCGATATGTCGCCGGCTGAGCACCCCGCTCTGCGTGTTCTGCCGCTGTCCGTCACCTTTGGCACCGATGTGTATATGGATGGCGTCGACATCGATCACCAGCGCTTTTACGAGATGCTTGTGGAGCGCGATGAGCTGCCCAAGACCGGTCAGGTCAACCCGTACGCCTTTTCGCAGGCGATTGCCGAAGCGCGTGAGGCCGGCGATGAGGCCGTGATTATTACCGTGGGAGCCAAGCTCTCGGGCACCAACCAGAGTGCTCGTACGGCACTTGCCGAGGCGCCGGGCGGCGACATGTTCGTCGTGGACAGCAATAACGTGACCTTGGGCGAGCGCGTGCTGGTCGAGTATGCGCTGCGCCTGGTGGACGAGGGCCAGGGCGCGGCTCAGGTTGCGGCGGCTGTCGAGGCCGTGCGCGACCGCGTGGTCGTCATCGGCCTGCTCGAGACGTTGGAGTACCTGGTGCGCGGCGGTCGCCTGTCTGCTGCGGCCGGTGCCGTGGGTACGCTGCTCAACGTAAAGCCCGTGGTGGCTGCCGAGGACGGTCTGATCGTGCAGCTGGGCAAGGCGCGCGGTTCCAAGAACGGACGTAACCTGCTCAACCAGAAGGTCGAAAAGGCGGGCGGCATCGACTTTTCCATGCCGCTGGCGCTCGGCTATACGGGCCTTTCGGATGCGGTGCTCAAGAAGTATATCGAGGACAGCGCGGCACTGTGGGCTGGCCACACCGAGGGCGAACTGCCCGTTCACACCATCGGCGCCACCATCGGCACCCATGTAGGCCCCGGCGCCGTAGCCGTAGCCTTCTTCCAGCCCGTTAACTAGCCCACCTGCCAAAACCACCACAAAGGGGACAGGCACCTTTGTGGTGGTTTATGCTATTCCGGGTGGAAGGGAGCGAGCAATGGCGTCTGAGGGCTTTTTTGAGCGGGTGTACGAGGTGGTCGAGCAGATTCCCGAGGGGATGGTCGCCACGTATGGTCAGGTGGCGCTGCTTGCTGGACGTCCACGAAGTGCGCGGTACGTGGGGTATGCCCTGCATGGCAATCCGCGCCCCGGCGAGATTCCCTGTCACCGCGTGGTGTTTGCCGATGGCCGCATATGCGATGGTTTTGCTTTTGGCGGTCCCGATGCTCAACGTGAGCTTTTGCTAGGGGAGGGTGTGGCGTTTAAGGACGACATGCACGTCGACTTGGCCGCCTGTCGCTGGCCTGCAGGGCTCTAGCGGCTCTGCCGTGGTTAAAACCACCACAAAGGTGCCTGTCCTCTTTGTGGTGGTTCTAGTTTACCTGAGCTAACTTATGGAGAAGCTATGGGGGAACATATTGACGCTACAAAGTAAACCACGGTGAACTATATTGTATTCAGCAACGGAGCAGGCAATAGGCGATGAAAAAGCCTGCCCTGTTGAGTTTGATTCGCATTCCTCCCCTCTGTGCGATTCAACGGTGTACTTCGGGAACAGGCCCGCTGGCAACTAACTGCCAGCGGGCCTGTTCCTGTTTGTCGGGGGAGTGCAATGGGCAGAGCCGAACCGGTCGGGCACCAAAAAGGCGGACGCCGTAGCGCCCGCCCTATAGCAATCGAAAGTTCTAGCCAGCAGATCGATCTAGTACACCATGCCCATGGCGTCCTGAACCTCGGCCAGGGTCTGCTCGGCAATCTCGTTGGCGCGACGGTTGCCCTCGTGCAGCACGTCCTTCACATAGTCCAGATCGTTCTCATAGCGCTGACGACGCTCGCGGATCGGCGCGAAGTACTCGTTGACGGCCTCGGTCACGTACTTCTTGAGCTGGCCGGAGCCGCCCATGCCAATCTCCTCGGCAATCTCGACCTCGGAACGGCCAGTGCAGATGGCGGCGGTTGAAAGCAGGCCGGACACGCCGGGGCGGTTCTCGGGATCGAACGTGATCATGCGCTCGGAGTCGGTCTGGCTCTTCTTGATGCGCTTGGCCGTCTCCTCGGCGGTCATCGAGATGTTGATGGCGTTGCCGTAGCTCTTGCTCATCTTACGACCGTCCAGGCCGGGCAGCAGCGGGGTCTCGGACAGCAGCGCGTCGACCTCGGGGAACACCTTGCCGTAGCGGTTGTTAAAGCGGCGGGCGATGGTGCGGGTGAGCTCGATGTGCGGCAGCTGGTCGCGACCGACGGGCACCACATTGCCCTTGCAGAACAGGATGTCGCAGGCCTGATGCACCGGGTAGGTGAGCAGAAGGCCGGTGAGCTCGTGGCCCGAGGCCTCCATCTCGGCCTTGACCGTGGGGTTGCGCGCCAGCTCGGCCTCGGAGACCAGCGACAGGAACGGCAGCATGAGCTGGTTGGCGGCGGGCACGGCGGAGTGCGCGTAGATCATGGTCTTGTCGGGGTCGATGCCGCAGGCAAGGTAGTCCATGACCATGTTGTACACGTTGTCCTGGATGTGCTCGGTCGTGTCGCGGTCAGTGATGACCTGGTAGTCGGCGATGAGCACGTTGGTCTTGGCGCCCATGTTCTGCAGCTCAACACGGCCCTTAAGGGTGCCGAAGTAGTGACCCAGATGCAGACGGCCGGTGGGGCGGTCGCCGGTGAGCATGGTGAACTTGTCGGGCGTCTTGGCCAGGCCCTCGCGAATGGCGTTGCTCTTTTGCAGCGCGACTTCGTAGCTGTTCTCGTTTGGCATGATTGCTCCTAACGTATGTTCATGGGTCAAGATGATAACGCGTTTATTGGAGGGGCGGGGCGTAAGTAGGCGAGGGGCGGGAGATCAGCGGCATGTGCGATGGGCGCGGCATGGCTGCGCGTTTGGCCGGCGGCGCCTGGGCGCTTCCTCGGCAGCTTACCCTAGAGCTTGTGGTGGCGCTCTTCCTTACGTTCCTCGGCTGCCTGCTCCTCCTGCTTAAAGGCGGGGTCGTCGGGGGTGACGAGCTCATCCTCGTGTGTGCGCTTGTTGTAATGGTGGCGCAGCACGGGCTCAAACAGATGTAGATGCTTGGCAAAGGCCGCCGAACCAATGGCGAGCACGGTAAAGATGAGCACGCGCATGGGCACCTCGACCTGGTTAATCGCGGCGGCGCCGGCCGAAAGCATGATGCACCAGGCGTAGATGAGGAGCACTGCCTGTTTTTGGTTGTAGCCTTCTTGGATCAGGCGGTGGTGGATGTGGCCCTTGTCGGCCTGCCCGATGCTAATGTGGGCGCGCTTGCGGCGCACGATGGCGCTAAACGTGTCGATGATGGGCACGCCGGCAACGATGAGCGGAATGATAAGCGAGGTGAGCGCGGCGGTGCGGCTCACGTTGAGCAGCGAGATGGAGCCCAGCGCAAAGCCCAGAAGCAGCGACCCCGAGTCGCCCAAGAAGATGCTTGCGGGGTTGAAGTTGTAGCGCAAAAAGGCCAGACAGGCGCCAAAGAGCGCAATGGAGAGTGCGGCGGCGTCGATGCGGCCCGAGAGAACGGCCATCGAAAACATGGTGAACGACGCGATGCCGCAGATGCCCGTGGCCAAGCCGTCGAGGCCGTCGATGAGGTTAATGATGTTGGTGAATGCCACCAGATAGATCACGGTGATGGGGTAGGCGAGCCATCCGAGCATGATCTCGCCGGGGGCAAACGGGTTGACGATGACGCCGATCCGTAGGCCGCCGATACAGGCGATAAGCGCGGCGAGGACCTGTCCGGCCAGCTTTTGCTTGGGCTTGAGCTGGAAGACGTCGTCGATAGCGCCGGTCGCAAAGATGACGGTAAAAGAAAGCGCAAGTATGGGGTAGCTGATGTGCAGACGGGGGTGGGGCACCAAAACGGGCGGCCAACCCAGGTACCAGGTGCCTAGGATTTGCACAATACAGGCAACGACCAGGCCCAAAAACACCGCCGTTCCGCCCAAACGCGGGATGGGCTTGGTGTTGATGCGGCGCTTAGAAGGATAGTCGACGGCGTCGAGCTTAATTGCCAAGCACTTGACCAGGGGCACCGTGAGGAAGGTCGTGATGAAGGCCGCTGCTGCCACGCATAGATACGGTATGTAGCTCGGGGATGAAGCCATGAATCTAAAAACCGCCAAGCGTCGAAGGAAAAGGTCAAAGGTTGCTAAGCGCAAAGGGCATAGCCGAACCATGATACTCGACCAAGGGGGGTGCATGGAATTGCACGCAGCGATAATCACGCGCTTACCAGATATTAGGGTATTGTCGATAGCTTGTCGGGATACCGGCGGGGATCCATATGGGCTGTAATGGTGGTTTTCGGCAAATGAAAACCACCCCCCACGTTACGAAAATGAACCCACCTAAAACAGGTGGGTGCCCTCATCGACTGTTCCAGCGTCCTTAACAACGAAGGATACCTGTACTAGGTACGACTGTGTGGGCTCCCTAAATAAACGCGACGGTTCACCCAGTTGCTCCGCGGGGGGCGGAATACCTACATCATAAAGCGGCACTTTGTCGATTCCAGTCTTGACATTATAAAAATCGTGTCGGACGATTACGGCGCCTTGGGCTCGAGCCGTCTGTGCGGTTGGTCCCTTTACGTTTGAGCTGCTGAATCATTGTTTTGGAGCATGTTTTTATGCCGACGTCGTTGACCGAACTTTTTTCGCCCGCCTGCCATTTGTGTCCGCGCCGTTGCGGTGCGGCGCGCGACGAGGGCGCGCGTGGCGTGTGCGGCGCCGACAACACGCTTAAGGTCGCCCGCGCGGCGCTCCATATGTGGGAGGAGCCGCCCATTTCGGGCGAGGCCGGCTCGGGTACGATTTTCTTTAGCGGCTGTTCGCTCAAATGTATCTACTGCCAAAACCACGAGATCTCGACGGGCAATTTCGGTCTTGAGATTTCGCCCGAGCGTTTGGTCGAGATTATGCTGGAGCTGCAGGACCAGAGCGCCAATAACATCAACCTGGTGACGGCGACGCACTATGCGCACCTGTTGCCTGCCGCGATTGCCGCGGCACGGACGCGCGGGTTGGTCATCCCAATTGTCTACAACACGAGTGGTTACGAGCGCGCGAGTGCCGTGGCGGCGCTGGGCGACCTGGTCGACGTGTGGCTTACGGACTTTAAATATGCCGATGCCGGGCTTGCGCAGTCGCTCTCCCACATTAAGGACTACCCGCGTGTGGCCGTGTCGGGCTTAGCGCAGATGGCACGCGAGATCGAGCGCCGCGGGGGAGAGCTAGTGGACGAGAATGGGCTCATGAAGCGCGGCATGATCGTGCGCCACCTGGTGCTGCCGGGGCATGCGGATGACTCGTGCCGCGTGCTAGACCTTGTGTGGCAGACGGTGGGCGACGTGCCGATCTCGGTCATGAACCAGTACACGCCCAATGCGCTCATGCGCGAACAAGGCGGCGACCTGGCGCGCGCCGTGACGCGCGAGGAGTATGAGCAGGTGCTCGACCATGCCGACGACCTGGGCTTTACGACGATGTTCTGGCAAGAGGGCGGCGCGGTAGACGAGAGCTTCACCCCAGCCTTCGATACCACCGGCGTCCTTACCAGCACAAAGTAACGCATTCGCCGATGATTTTTCTGGGACGGGGATTAAAAAATCATTCGGTACACAATGTTTTTTAATCCCCGTCCCAGAAAAATCATCGAGAGGATCGCCTGCTCGAAAAGTTGTCAAAATAGCCGCGCCCCAAAAAGACTGATTATTGGGCGTTGACAGTTGGCGAGCCGTAGGTAAAATATCGACTTGTCCTGGGGACGTAGCTCAGTTGGGAGAGCGCTGCCGTCGCATGGCAGAGGCCGAGGGTTCGACTCCCTTCGTCTCCACCCTTGGATTTGATAAGCCGCTGACATTGTGTCGGCGGCTTTTTTTAAAAGAAAGGGCTGTACCATGGCCGAGCTTGAGTCCCAACCACTGTCTGCCGAGGAACGCGCCGAGTTGGAAGAGCTCCGCGCCGAGAAAGCTCGTCGCGAGGCCCAGGAAGAGGCACGCCGCGAGCGTGAGGAGTTGGCCGCCCTGCGTGCCGAGCGCGAGAAGGCCGAGGAGGCCGCTGCGAAGGTTGCATCCGAGCCCAAGCCCGCGCCCGCACCCAAGCCCGCTGCTGCGAAGCCTGCACCTGCCGCGCCCAAACCTCAGCCTAAAAAGGCCGCTCGTCCCAAGTCCGTCGATCCCAAGCCGAGCCGTGACGAGATGAGCTTTGCCCAGCGCATGGTTACCTCCAAGGAGCCTGCGGGTGAGAACGAGATCCCCGGTATGGCGCCGGCTCAAAAAATCATCATTGTCCTTGCCCTCATCGCGTTTGTCATCTTTATGGGCTACACGATCCTGACCAGCATGGGCCTGCTTTAGCCTGTTCGCGCTGGGCTCCATGCCCGCACGCCCGCCTCGCCAACCCTCAACCTCTGCACAACGCATCCGAAAGGTCGCCCCATGGCTTTGACCGACATCTCGCATCCCACCGACATTGCAATGCTCACTGATCTGTACGAACTCACTATGGCCCAGGGCCTGTGGGAGAGCGGCAAGGCCAATGAGCAGGGTTGCTTTACGGCGTTTTACCGCGACCATCCCTTCGGCAGCGCGTATGCCGTCATGTGCGGCACCGCCGAGCTGCCCGAGCTGGTCGAGAATCTGCGCTTTACGCCCGAGGACATCGACTACCTCGCCTCGCTCCAGGCCCCGGCCGGCGGCGCGATGTTCAAGCCTGGATTCCTCGACTACCTGCGCGATTTTCGTGCGCATGTAAACATCGACGCCGTGCCCGAGGGCGAGCTCGTCTTTCCGCGCGAGCCCATGGTTCGCGTCACCGGCCCCGCGCTGGAGTGCCAGCTGCTCGAGACGGCGCTGCTCAACATCGTTGGGTTCCAGACGCTTGTCGCCACCAAGACGGCGCGCGTGGTGCTGGCGGCGGACGGCCGTCCCGTTGCCGAGTTTGGCCTGCGCCGCGCTCAGGGTCCCGATGGCGGCTTGGCCGTCGCGCGCGCGAGCTACGTTGCCGGCTGCTCCTCTACGTCCAATGTGCTCGCCGGCCGCCGCTACGGTATTCCCGTCTTTGGCACGCATGCGCACAGCTGGGTGATGAGCTTCGATTCCGAGCTCGAGGCCTTCCGCGCCTTTGCCAAGTCGAGCCCCAAGAACTGTACGCTGCTCATCGACACCTATGACGTGCGCGAGGGCTGTGAACATGCCATTACGGTTGCCAAGGAGATGGAAGCGGTGGGCGAGCGCCTGTCGGCCATTCGCATCGACTCCGGCGACCTCGCCAAGCTCTCAAAGTATGTGCGCGGCCGTTTTGATGCCGAGGGCCTGCCCTATGTGGGGATCTCGGTTTCTAACGATTTGGATGAGTACACGATTCAGTCCCTGCTCGACCAGGGCGCGCCCATCGACAGCTTTGGCGTGGGCACCAAACTCGCGACCTGCTACGATCAGCCTGCGCTGGGCGGCGTGTACAAGCTTTCGGCCCGTCGTGCGAGCGACGCGGAGCCGTGGACGCCGGTGGTGAAGCTTTCCGAGCAGCCCTACAAGCGCACGATCCCCGGCGTGCAGCGCGTACGACGCTATTACGACGGCTTTGGCGGCCCGGTTTGCGACATGATTTATGACGAGGATCATCTGGCAGGGGAGGGCGCCGCGCGCGGCAATACCCTTGTGGCCGTGAACGATGCCGCCCTGGTGACCGACGTGTCCGAACTCGAGTATCGCGAGCTGCTGGTGCCGATCGTGCGCGATGGCAGTGCGGTGGCTCCGCGTGAGAGCATCCAGGACGCGCGCGAGCGCTGTGCTTGGGCGCTCGACCATCTGGACGCAGCTTTCAAGCGCTTCCTGTACCCGCAGACCTATGTGGTGGGTATGGAGCAGGGCCTGGCTCAGGTGCGCGACGAGCTCGTGCGCAAGAACATGGCCGCGGCCTCTGCCTTTCCCTGGGCTCACTAATTCCTTGGGCGGTAGGGGCGAGTCACGCTTCCCTGGCCACCGCCTCGGCCGTTCGCTGAACAGTTGATTGGTTTGACGTATGACGACTTCTTATAAAACGATGGTGGTAAAGATCGGTTCGTCCACGGTGGTGGGCGCCGACGGCAAGGTCAACCGCGCCTTTATCGGCGGGCTTGCCGACCAGGCCGCAGCGCTGCGCGAGCTTGGCTGGCGCCTGATCGTGGTGAGCTCGGGCGCCATTGCCTGCGGCTATCCCGTGCTGGGCTTCGACCGTAAGCCGGTCGGCGACCTGCCGAGCCTGCAGGCCTGCGCCTCGGCCGGTCAGTGCATCATCTCGTCGGCCTACGACGAGGAGTTCCATGCGCGCGACCTGCTCACCTCGCTCGTGCTGCTCACGCGTCACGACACGGCGCGCCGCACGTCCTACCTGCACGCGCGCGACGCCCTGCTTCGCCTTGTGGAGCTGGGTGTGGTGCCGGTCGTCAACGAGAACGATACCGTCACCGTCGATGAGATCAAGTTTGGCGACAACGACACGCTGGCGGCGCTTGTGAGCTGCCTGGTTTCTGCCGATCTGTGCGTGACGCTCTCGGACATCGATGGTCTCTATACTGCCAATCCGCATGAAGACCCCACGGCCGAGTTTGTTCCTGTCGTGCATAAGATCGATGCCAAGATTATTGCCTCGGCGGGCGATTCTTCCACATCGGTGGGCACGGGCGGCATGATTACCAAGATCCGCGCGAGCCGCATCCTGATGACGGCGGGCATTCAGAGCGTGATTTGCTCGGGCGAGGAGCCCGATGCGCTCGTGCGTCTCGCCCGCGGCGAGAGCGTGGGCACGCTGTTCGATCCGCCGGCGGAGCGTCTGGACATCGCACCCCGCAAGCTGTGGATCGCGCTGGGCGACAAGGCACATGGCTCGGTGACGGTCGATGATGGTGCTGCGAAGGCGCTGGTCAGCCGTGGCTCTTCCCTGCTTGCGGTGGGTATTCGCGAGGTCGATGGCCAGTTTGCCGAGGGCGATGTGCTCGATGTGTGCGATCCGAGCGGTATGGTCGTCGCCCGCGGTATCGCCGAGGCCGATTCGGACGTGCTGGAGCTTGCTGCCGGTCGCCGCCAGGACCAGATCGCCAGCAACCGCCTGCTCGCAGACCTGGCCGAGAAGCCCGCGATACACAGGGATAACTTGATCGTATTTGCATAAAGAAAGACAGCGCTGCGGATCGTTTCCCGTGGCGCTGTCTTTCTCGTGCCGGCACTTGGGGACGTTCCTTTTGTGCCGGCAGGTGGGGACGCTCCTTTGCTAGAAGATTTGGCGCAGGTCTCCGCGGTTGAGGGCTTCGTTGAAGAGGTGCTTGAACACCACGCTGCCGTGCAGACCGTCGTGCTCGAACTCGTTCGTCACCCAGGCATGCGAGTTGCCCACGCGGCTGAGCGTATCGAGCTGCATGCCCGAATCGACGTACATGTCGTCGAAATACACCGCGGCCTGCAGGGGCACCTCGTTGCACGCCAGTCGCTGCGGGTCGTAGATCTTGTCCCAGCTGGTGTCTTCCATCAGCGGGTCCATGGCGGGCTTGAAGGGCTTGAGCTCGGGCATCTGCTCGAACATCCACGGGAACATGGCCTCGCCGGTAAACATGAGCGGGCGCGCGAGCGTGTCGAACTCGGCGCGGTGTGCCTTCTCTTCAGCCGCGGCCCAGCCAATGGGCATGGTGTCACCGTCGGCGTATATGAACTCCTGCAGCGTCCAGTACAGCGGATTCGTGCGCGTGTTGGTGCGCTCGAAGGCGCGCATCAAAAAGCTGTCGGATACCGAGGCACCGCAGGTCAGTGTACCGTCGCCTGTAACAAACGCGTGATCGATAATCCAATGCATGCGCTCAAAGCTCGGCTTCATGCCAAAGTCGCTGCCCATGAGCTGTAGGCGCTCGACCGTCATCGGCGAGCCGTCGGGCAGCACGGGCTTCTGAGCCTCGAGCGCATCGGCAAGAGCCGCCACGCGCTCGACGTCGGCGGGGTAGCGGTCGTAATACTGCTGTGTCTTGGCAGCCATGCGCGGGAAGGTGTGCGCGTAGACCTCGCTTGCGCTCGCCGGCACGTGGGGGATGCCGCCGCAGGTAAAGCTTGCCGCCACGCCCTCGGGGAAGAGCGACAGATAGCTCAACGTCAAAAAGCCGCCGTAGCTCTGCCCGAGTGTGACCCAGGGCTTGCCGCCAAAGCCCACCAGGCGCAGGTACTCAAAATCGCGCACGATGGAGCTGGCGAGGTGGCGCTTGAGGAAGTCCGCCTGCGAGCGGGCCGCATCGGCGCCGGCTGCCTCGGCGCGATCGCCCAAGGTGGCAATCGTGCGTCCGTCCACGCAGCTACTGCGTCCGGTGCCGCGCTGGTCGGGCAGGACCACGCGGAAGTGCTTGACGGCCTCCTCGATCCAGCCATCGCTTGTGGGTGACAGCGGACGCGGGCTCTCGCCGCCGGGGCCGCCCTGCAAAAACAGAAGCAGCGGCAGATCGTCGTTGATGCGGTCGGGCGCGCAAACCACGCGGTAGAAGAGCTTGATGCTCTCGGGCGCGCCGGCGATTGGTGCCGGCATAGCGCCGCGGCGCATGGTGCTGCCGACGGCCAGGAGCATTGGCTCCAGGCCGCGCCAGTCGAGGGGGACGTCGATGCTGTGGTCCTCGACATACAGGCCGGGGACGTGGTACGAAGTAATGAGGGCCATGTGAGTCTTCCGTTCGTTGCGGTGTTTCGGGTTGACCAATTCTACCGCCGCGGGCGAGGCCATGCGCAAATCGGCTACCATGGTTGCAAACTTCTAGGAGAAAGGGCCGTCCATGTCGGTCGATATAGCCACGTATGTCCACGATCTTGCCGTTGCCGCTAAGGCAGCGTCGGCCTCGCTTGCCACGGCGAGCGACGAGCAGCGCCAGGAGGCCGTGCGCGCCATGGCCGCAGCACTGCGCAACGGTATCGACTCCATCGTCGCCGCCAACGAGCTCGATATGTCCGCTGCGCGTGATGCGGGCACCTCGGTCGGATTGCTCGATCGTCTGCTGCTGACGCCCGAGCGCGTCGAGGGCATGGCCGCCGGCCTGGAGAAGCTCGCCGAGCTGCCCGATCCCGTGGGCCGCGTGCTCGATCACCGTGTGCTTGCGAGTGGCGTGGACCTTACGCGCGTGAGTGTGCCGCTGGGCCTGGTTGCCATGGTCTACGAGGCGCGCCCCAACGTGACGGCCGATGCCGCGGGCATCTGCATCCGCACCGGCAACGCCTGCATCCTGCGCGGCGGTTCGCTGGCCTATCACTCGTGCGCCATGATTGCCGAACTGCTGGCCGATGCGCTTGAGGCCCAGGGCTTTCCACGCGAAGCTATCTCGATGATCGAGTCCACCGACCGCGAGGCCACCGGCGAGCTCATGAAGCTCCGCGGTATTGTCGATGTGCTCATTCCGCGTGGCGGTGCGGGCCTGATCCAGCGCTGCGTGCGCGAGTCGCTTGTGCCGGTGATCGAGACGGGCACAGGCAACTGCCACATCTACGTGCATGAATCCGCCGATTTTGACAAGGCGCTCAACATTATCGTCAACGCTAAGACGCAGCGCGTGGGCGTGTGCAATGCCGCCGAGTCGCTGCTGGTCGACCGTGCCGTGGCGGATTCGTTTTTGCCGGCGGTCGTTGCCGTGCTGCACGACCACGGCGTGCTGATTCACGGCGACGAGGCCACGTGCGCCGCATGCGCTGCCGCCGGGCTTGCCGAGGGCGACGACTATGTAGCCGCGACTGAGGAGGACTGGGGCCGCGAGTATCTGGCGCTCGAGATGAGCGTGAAGGTCGTGGCGAACGAGGACGAAGCCATCGCGCACATCAACCGCTACGGCACCATGCACTCCGAGGCCATCGTTGCCGAGGACGAGGATGCCTGCGAGCGCTTCCTGGACGCGGTCGATGCCTCGGCCGTGTATGCCAACGCCAGCACGCGCTTCACCGACGGCGGCGAGTTTGGCCTGGGCGCCGAGATCGGCATCTCGACCCAAAAGCTCCACGCCCGCGGCCCCTTTGCCGCCGAGGCCCTCACTACCTACAAATACAAGCTCCGCGGCACCGGCCAGGTCCGTCCCTAAACCTGTTGCAAACGAAAAACCACCACAAAGGCGCCTGTCCCCTTTGCGGTGGTTATAGGTGGCGTGGGCGGTTAGGCCTGGAAGGTGTCGCGATCGGGAGCGAAGGATTGCATGGCCGCGATGGTACGGTCGAAGAGCTCGGGAAGCTCCCAGCCCAGCATCTCGGCGCCCTGCGAAATCACGTCACGCGAGCAGCCGGCGGCAAAGCGCTTGTCCTTGAACTTCTTCTTGAGCGACTTGGTCGTAAAGTCCATGACGCTCTTGCTCGGGCGCATGACGACGGCGGCTCCGATCAGGCCGGTGAGCTCGTCGCAGGCGAACAGTATCTTTTCCATCTGCAGTTCGGGCTTGGGCAGCGAGGTGTTGAAATCGGACGTGTGCGTCTGGATGGCGCGAATGAGCTCGGGAGAGGCGCCCTCGCCCTCGAGGATCTCGGCCGCATAGATGGTGTGGTTCATGGGGTCATCCTCATGCTCCTCCCAATCCAGGTCGTGCAGCAGGCCGACGATGCCCCAAAACTCCTCGTTCTCGGGGTCGAACTCGCGCGCAAAGTAGCGCATGGTGCCCTCGACCGTTTCGCCATGGGTGATGTGGAACGGGTCCTTGTTGTGCTCGTTGAGCAGTTCGAACGCACGGTCGCGGGTGATTCCGGCGGTAAGTGGCTCTGCCATAAGAGGCTCCTTGTGCTCGTAGGTATCGCTAAGAATGAATACTACTAGAACGACTAGAACGAAAAAACCACCACAAAGGTGCCTGTCCCCTTTGTGGTGGTTTTTGGCGCGGATGGGTTAGTTGAGGGCGGCTTGGGCTAGGCGGGCTTCGGCGTCCTCTTCGGTGACGCCCAGGGCCACGGCGAACTCCTCAATGGAGCGGCGCTTGGCCTCCTTGAGTACGCGCATGTAGTAAGAGCTGGGCTTTTTATCAGCTTCCTCGGCCTGGCGAATGCGGTGCATCATGGTCTTTGCCACGCGGACCGTCTCGGGCGCGCCCAGCTTGAGCTGCTGCTTAAAGTGCGTCTCCTCAAGCGAGCTGTTACGCTCGGTAAAGGTGTCGCACTCCAGCTCGTCATAGTGGCTCAGCAGGTGCTCGGCATCTTGCTGGGAGATGGCGGCATGCAAACGATCGGCCTGCGCCACGGGGTACATGAGGATCGTCTGCGCATGTCCCTGCTTGGTCTCGAGCAACAGCATGGGCTGCGGCGTGTCGTCCCTAAAACCGACGACGGTGCAGACTCCCTGACCCGGATGAATGACGTGTTGACCGATTGAGAACATGCTACCTCCAACTTATACGAATTTACGTATGTCTAGAATAACACGCTGACGTGCGCAAACCCTTACTTTATGCAGGAAAAGCACACAATTCTGATAGGTAAGAGTATTCGATAACAGACGCAGCTCATTCACACCTTTATGCATTTTCAACGCCTGCATAATCTGCAGGCAGACCGGCATCTTTGAGTGACTCCATGCAAGCTGTAGTCATTTTTGTGCATATGCAATATCTATTAGCTTTACCCTGCGACAGTGCCCGTCGCTTGTGATAGAGTGCTACAAACTCTGGCTTTTGCCCTACGAGTGACCAAGAGCTCGGGGGCTTTAACACAAGGAGGATCTATGCCCGAGAAGATTGAAGAGCTGGTACGCGCTGCGCTTGCTGCGGCCCAGGAGGCCGGCGACCTTTCCGCATTTGAACTTGACGATTGCGCTATCGAGCGACCGGCTGACACTTCTCATGGCGAGTGGACCTCTACCATGGCCCTGAAGTCCGCCAAGCTGGCCCACTGCGCCCCGCGCAAGATCGCCGAGGTCATCGTTGCCCATATGCCCGAGGACCCCGCGATCGAGAAGGTCGAGATCGCAGGCCCCGGCTTCATCAACTTCTACCTCTCCGTTGCCGTCAAGAATGCCATCTTTGGCGAGGCTCGCGAGAAGGGCATGGACTTCGCTAAGTCCAACGTCGGTGGTGGCCTGAAGACCCAGGTCGAGTTCGTTTCCGCCAACCCCGTCGGCCCCATGCACATCGGCCACGGCCGCTGGGCCGCGCTGGGCGATTCGCTCTGCCGCGTTATGGACCACGCCGGCTATGAGATCCAGCGTGAGTTCTACATCAATGACCACGGCTCTCAGATGAACACCTTCGGCAACTCCATCAGCACGCGCTATATGCAGCTTGCCGACATCATCGCCAAGCAGGGCGTTGATATCGACGAGGCTCACAAGCTGCTGATCGCCGACCGTGACGCCTTTGTTGCCGACGAGAACGACGAGCACCCCGAGACCCATCCGTATCAGGACAACTTTGCCGAGACCTTGGGCAAGGACTCTTACGGCGGCGACTACATCATCGACGAGGCCGCCGAGTTCTGGCGCACCGACGGCGACAAGTGGGTCGACGCCGATCCGCAGGAGCGTATGGAGAGCTTCCGTGAGCGCGGCTACGTGAAGATGGTCGACAACATGCGCGACCTCTGCCACGCCGTCAACTGCGACTTTGACCGTTGGTACTCCGAGCGCTCGCTGTATGTGAAGGACACCGAGGGCGAGACCGCCGGCACCTCCGCCGTCGACCGCGCTTTTGAGAAGCTCGACAAGATGGGCTACCTCTACACCAAGGACGGCGCCCTGTGGTTCCGCTCCACCGATCTGGGCGACGACAAGGACCGCGTCCTGATCAAGTCCGACGGCGAGTACACCTACTTCGCCTCCGACGTCGCCTATCACTGGGATAAGTTCCAGCGCGTCGACCACGTCATCGACATCTGGGGCGCCGACCACCACGGTTACATCGAGCGCGTCCGCTGCGTCTGCGACGCTCTGGGTTACCCCGGCAAGTTCGAGGTTCTACTGGGCCAGCTCGTCAACCTGCTGCGTAACGGCAAGCCCGTCCGTATGTCCAAGCGCAAGGGCACCATGGTGACCCTTCAGGAGCTCGTCGACGAGGTTGGCTCCGATGCCGCTCGCTACACGCTCATCTCCAAGAGCTCCAACCAGATGGTCGACTTCGACATCGAGGCCGTTAAGAAGCGCGACAACTCCAACCCGGTCTATTACGTGCAGTATGCTCACGCCCGCGTGTGCTCCATCCTGCGCCGTGCCGCCGACGTTACCGCCGAGCAGGCCGACGAGATGGGCATGAAGGCCGTTGCCGCCAAGGCCATCGGTGAGAACGTCGATTACTCGCTGCTGACCGACCCGACCGAGCTCGCCCTTTCGCGCAAGCTCAACGAGCTCACCGACCTGATCGCCAGCTGTGCTCGCGATCGCGCCCCGTTCCGTCTGACCCACTTTGCCGAGGAACTCGCCGGTGACTTCCACAGCTTCTACGCTGCCTGCCAGGTGCTGCCGAGCGAGGGCCGTCCCGTCGACCCCGAGCTTTCGCGTGCCCGTCTGGCCGCTTGCGATGCCGTCCGCGTGACGCTCGCCCTGGTGCTCACCCTCGTTGGCGTTTCCGCGCCCGAGCAGATGTAACCTGCGGGTCATTTGACCGTGTAGGTTTGGTTTAACTGAGCCCTATAAGCCCGATCTCCCTGAACTGCGCCCCAAATCTTGGACGCCCTAAATAGCGACTAGGCCGCAAGGGCCTGATTCCGGTACTCCTCCGGGGTCAGGCCCTTCAATCTTACCTGCCTCC
>DXZP01000034.1:0-23308 GCA_019419605.1 Collinsella sp. | reverse complement strand
GCCCGTGGGAGGCCAGGGCGCCGCTGACCGGTGGACGGCACCGAGCCGTCATCGAACTTAGAAGGGGGAGGCCTCGCGGCCTCCCCCTTTTTTGCGTTTAATAGAGAGCTGTAATACAAGATCTCGCCTTCGTTTGGCTTGTCTTACTGTTTGGCTGTATTTTGAGTCCTTCTTTTGTATTTGCGCGATAATTACTCCCATTGGCGTTAGGGAGGACTTGATGTTTACCGTTTTTGTCTTGGGCAATATTGCTTCGGGAAAGTCGACTGCCTGCCGCTACCTCGAATCTCATGGCGCCATGCTTATCGATCTTGATGAGCTTGCCAAATCGCTGTATGTGCCGGGCTCCGATATCGTCAATGCCCTCGCTGAAGAATTCGGTTGGGACATTCTGGACGGGGAGGGCGGCATTCGCCGAAATGTCCTCGCTGCTCGAGCTTTCGCCTCTCCTGATACAGTTGCGCGGCTCAACGACATCGTTCATCCGGTTCTCATCGAACAGCTGTCACTGAGGATTCTTGATCCGGTTTGCTGCACGGTTTCGTCCCCCCGTTATCCCTTTGCGGTTGTCGAGGTTTCTGCTCCGACTGGTTTTGAGGATGCTTTTGGCCTGGCTGATGAAATTCTGGTTATCAGCGCTCCTTTAGCAGTTCGTCACGAGCGTGCTATTCATCGTGGTATGGAGCCCTCTGATTTTGATGCTCGCATTGCATGCCAACCTGATGAGGCTTCGCTTCGCAATCTCGCTACGACGGTAATCGATAATGCAGCAGGCGATAATTCGCTCTTTGAACAACTGGACGCATGGCTTGCGCGCCATGGCTTCGGGGATGTAGCGGATAAGGAGGAGGCCGATGCTTAAGACACGTTTCTTTACGTGGTATCGCGTGGCGCCAATTGCCGTTGTGTTCGTCTTCGGCCTTATTTCGCTCGTCTACTCGTATGCTCCTGCCGCCTTCTTTAAGCCTTTGTATCCGATTGACTACGAGGCGTATGTAAAGCAATCGAGCATTTCGCACAATCTTGATCCGTATCTGGTGTGTGGTGTCATAAAGTCTGAATCGAATTGGGATCCCGAGGCTGAGTCGAATCAAGGCGCTCGGGGATTGATGCAGCTGATGCCTGAGACTGCCCAGGATATGATCGCCAAGGGCCTTGTCGACGGTGGCGAGTATTCGGCCGACAACCTTAACGATCCCGCTACGAACATCGAGTTTGGCTGTGCGTATCTTTCGTATCTTCTAACGTATTTTAACGGGTCGACGGACAGCGCCATTGCCGCCTATAACGCCGGCATGGGCAATGTCGACGGATGGGCGCAGCAGGGCACGTCGCTTCATAATGCAATCACCTTTCCCGAGACGCAGGCGTATCTGATTCGTGTCAATAATGCCTGGGTTCGCTACAAGACCCTCTATCCCGATCGGTTCGTATAGGACTATGCCTGCCGCCTGCGTATACTACAGATATATGAGTTAGGAGTATCCATGGCGGAATTTGAAGTTGAGCGTGTTGGAGGAGAGCTCAAACGTTTTGGCGTTGAGGGCGCTGAGGTGCCGTTTAAGGTCGTGTCTCCATACGAGCCCGCTGGTTCCCAGCCTAAGGCCATTGAGTCGCTTGTGCAGGGCGTGAGGGACGGAGATCGCTATCAGGTTTTGCTGGGCGTGACTGGTTCGGGCAAGACCTTCACGATGGCAAAGACTATTGAGGCCCTGGGAAAGCCGACGCTGGTCATGGCTCCGAATAAAACGCTCGCCGCTCAGCTTGCAAGCGAGCTCAAAGAGTTCTTTCCCAATAACGCTGTGGTCTACTTCGTCTCGTATTACGACTACTATCAGCCCGAGGCGTATGTGCCGCAAAGCGATACGTATATCGAGAAGGATTCCTCGATTAACGAAGAGGTCGAGATGCTGCGGCATCAGGCGACCGCATCGCTGCTATCTCGACGCGATGTAATCGTCGTCGCATCGGTCTCGTGTATCTATGGCATTGGCTCTCCCGAGGATTATGCGGGCCTAGCCCCGAACGTCGACAAGAAGGTGCCGCTCGAGCGCGATGACTTTATCCATGCACTTATCGACATTCAATATGACCGCAATGACTATGACCTGGCACGCGGCACGTTCCGCGTGCGCGGCGATGTTGTCGACGTGTATCCGCCTTATGCCGAGCATCCGTTGCGGTTTGAGTTCTTTGGCGACGAGGTCGAGCTTATCGCCGAGATCGATGAGGTCACCGGTGAGATGCTTCGTGAGTACGAGGCCATCCCCGTATGGCCGGCATCGCACTACGTGACCGAGAAGCCGAAGGTCAAGGCGGCTCTGAAATCGATCAGCGAAGAGTGCGAGAAGCGCGTGGCGGAGCTCAAGGCGACCGACAAGTTGCTCGAGGCGCAGCGTTTGCAGCAGCGCACCGATTATGATCTTGAGATGCTCGAGACGATGGGCTTTTGCAACGGCATCGAGAACTACTCGCGTCATCTGGACGGTCGCAAGCCGGGTGAGCCGCCGTTTACCCTAATCGATTACTTTCCCAAGGATATGCTCTGCATCATCGACGAGAGTCATGTGACGGTGCCGCAGATCCGCGGCATGCACGAAGGCGACCGCTCGCGTAAGGTGACGCTGGTGGAGCATGGTTTTCGTCTGCCTTCGGCACTCGATAACCGCCCGCTTCGTTTTGATGAGTTTGAGGCGAGGATTCCCCAGTTCATCTACGTTTCGGCCACGCCGGGCGACTATGAGCTGCGGGTTAGCCAGAACGACGTTGAGCAGATTATTCGTCCGACCGGTCTGCTCGACCCCAAGATCGACGTTCGTCCGGTTCGTGGGCAGATTGACGATCTTGAGGACGAGATTCGCGAGCGCGTGGCGCGCAAGGAGCGCGTGCTGGTGACCACGCTCACCAAGCGCATGGCCGAGGACCTGACCGACCATCTGCTTGATGCCGGCATTAAGGTCAATTACATGCACTCCGATACGGCGACGATGGACCGTGTCGAGATCCTGCGAACGCTGCGCGAGGGAAAGATCGATGTTCTCGTTGGCATCAACCTGCTCCGCGAGGGTCTAGACCTTCCTGAGGTCTCGCTGGTGGCAATTCTCGACGCTGACAAGGAAGGCTTCTTGCGCAATCGCCGTTCGTTGATTCAGACGATTGGCCGTGCGGCCCGTAATGCCGACGGCGAGGTCATCATGTATGCAGACGTTGTGACCGATTCGATGAAAGAAGCCATCGAGGAGACGCAGCGCCGTCGCGAGATTCAGATGGCATATAACGAAGAGCATGGCATTGTTCCCAAGACGGTCCGCAAGGCCATTAACGACATTTCGAGCTTTATTGCCGAGGCCGAAAAGACTGTGGGCTCGAAGGGACGCTCGAGAGGCGATTCGCTGGGTCACGGTGCGTTCTATACGCCTGACGAAAACGGCGAGGGCGCCGCGCCGGAGACGGTGGCGCCCGAGCAGACACTTGCGGAGCAGTTGGAAGAACTGCCGCATGACGAGCTTGTGCGGATCGTCGAAACCATGGAAGAGGATATGCGCAACGCTTCTGCCGCCATGGACTTTGAGGAGGCGGCGCGCCTGCGCGATGCTGTCGTTCAGATTCGGGCGATGCTCGAGGGTGCGTCTGAGGACGAGACGATCGAGCGCTTACGTTCGCAGGCCCGCAAGGGTTCCACGTTCGCATCGGGCAGAAAACGCCAGGGTGCACGGTTTAAGAAATAGCGAACAGGCCCCGAGTTCCCTGTGGAGCTCGGGGCCTGTGTCTTTTGCGTGCTGGAATTCGTGCGCTAGAGGTCTGCGATTAGGGCTTCGGCGCAACGGATGCCATCGGTAGCGGCGCTCATGATTCCTCCGGCATATCCGGCTCCCTCGCCGCAAGGGTAGAGCCCCGGGGTCGATACAGCATGGCATTGCCGGTCTCGAGTAACGGTGACCGGAGAGCTCGAGCGTGTTTCAACACCGGTGAGGACGGCATCGGGATGGTCGTAGCCACGCAGTTTTTTGCCGAGCAAGGGAATTCCCAGACGAAGCGACTCGATGATATGTTGCGGCAATGACTCATCGATTGCTGTCCAAGTCACGCCGAGCGGATAGGTGGGCTTTACCTTGCCGCATGTCGTGCTGGCGCGTTCTGCAAGGAAATCGCCGACGAGCTGTGCCGGTGCGTTCCAGTTGGAGCCGCCAAGGCGATAGGCAGCCCGCTCGCAAATGCGCTGGAGTTCTACGCCTGCAAGAGGATCATCGCTGGGGAGATCATCGGGCGTGACGTTAACGAGGAGAGCGGCGTTTGCGTTGCGGCCGGCGCGGGCGTTGAGACTGGCGCCGTTGACGCACAGATGGCCGGGCTCTGAAGAGGCGGCGACAACCTGTCCGCCGGGACACATGCAGAATGAGAACACACTGCGGCCGTTGGGAAGATGGGCAACGAGCTTATAGGGGGCTGCTCCGAGCGCGGGATGACCCGCTGCGGGGCCATATTGCGCCCGATCGATATCACGCTGCGGGTGTTCGATGCGAACGCCCATGGCAAACGTCTTTTGAGCGAGGGCGACATGATGGGTTTTGAGAACCTCGAATACGTCGCGGGCAGAATGACCGCAAGCAAGGATGAGATGCTTTGTGTTGATTGACTCGCTTGTCGCGTCGTGGGACGACTGGATGTCGATACCGACAATGGTGCCAGACGCGTCGATGCGAATGTCGACGAGCTTCGTTCGATAACGGACGACACCTCCGAGCTGCTCGATGCGCTGGGATATAGCGGTGACAACTGTGGGAAGGATGTCGGAGCCAATGTGCGGCTTGGCATCCCACAGAATATCGCGGGGCGCACCCGCCTCGACGAAGGTTTCGAGGATAAGGCGATGGGCGGGGTTTTTTGTTCCCGTATTGAGCTTGCCGTCCGAGAAGGTCCCCGCGCCGCCCAGACCAAACTGGATATTACTCTCGGGGTCGAGGATGCGCTCCTTTAGAAAGAGGTCGATCGCATGCGAGCGGCGAAATGCCGGGTCGCCGCGCTCGATGAGCAAGGGCTTAAGACCTGCTTCGGCGAGCGTAAGCGCAGCGAAAAGGCCGGCGCATCCGGCGCCGACAACGACAGGGCGTTCTTGAGGTGCGTCGGAGACGGGGGTGGGGAATGAAGACTCATCGTCTTCTATCGCGCGTACGCGCGAGCGGTCACGCTCGGCAACGCTGTCGACCGCTTCTCGCTCGAGGTGGGGACTAGTCAGCTCAACACGAAAGCTTAGGATAAAATGGACGTCTCGTTTTTTGCGGGCGTCGATTGACTTGCGGTGGAGCTCGATGGACTTGATCTCGGAGTCCTTGCAACGTAGGACGCGCTTGGCGACTCGCTTGCCAACAATGAGGCAGGCATTTTCATCGCCGGCTTCATCGAGCGACGCGTTGACTTGGGTGATTTCGATCATCGAGGTCTCCTTAGAGGCAAGAAAGAGGCCGTCCGGTATCCCAGACGGCCCGAATGCGTTTTTGATTATAGACTGCGCGGCTACAGGCTGCTTGCAGCGCGAATGCCCGAGAGCCAGGCCCACGCAAGGTTAAAGCCTCCGCAATCGGCGTCGATGTCGAGCGCTTCTCCGCAGACGTAAAGCGGGGCGCCTGTGGTGCTGTTCACGTAAAGATTGGGTGTCGAGACGCACTCGATAGATATGCCGCCACGCGTGACCTGTGCTGAGCGCTCCTCTGCCGTCCCTTCGACGGACAGTTTAAAGTGCTTGAGGATTGAGACCAGGTGGATGACATCGCGCGAGCCGGGATGGCACCGCTCGAATGCCGTACAGACGACGTGTGAGAGCTGCGGGGCGAGCATGCCGTCAAGCCAGTGGGAGTTTCGGGGCGAAAAATCGCCGAGCACGTTGACACGCTGCTCGAGCGTATCGAGCAGCTCATCTTTGGAGAAATCTGGAAAGAAGTCGATCAGAACAGTGTCGCCCTGGTTGATACGGCGAGAGAGATTGAAGGCGGCGACGCCTGAGATGCCGAAGGCACGGAACAGCACTTCGCCATCTTCTCGCCAGAGCTCTTCGTGGCTGCGCGAGAGCGTTAAGCGGGCTCGGACGCGCAGACCATCCAGAGTTCCGAGTGCCGTCCGGTCGCCGACGACTGATGCCGATACGGGGCACAGGACGGGGCACAGGGGCGTCAAGGGAAGGCTAAACACCTCGGCGATGCCGGTGGGGTTGCCGCCCGTAGCGATAACCACGGCCCTTGCCTGCAGGGCATCGCTCGTGCGAGGAGTATCGGCTAACGCCTTTCGAAGCGAACGGAGCTCCGTCTTTCGGTCGCCGTGCTTTTTGGGTTTGAGTACATGAGCGGGACGGTCGATCTGAAGCGTCCAGCCTTCGGAAGCCTTATGAGCCGCAATGACGTTAGTCCCGCAGAGTAGGGTGATGCCCAAACGCTCGCATGCATTGAGGAGTGCATCGCGAACCGACTCGGCGCGAAGGGAGCGCGGGTATAGGCGGCCTTCCTCACGGATCGTCATGATGCCCAGCGAGGAGAAAAAACTCTCGAGATCTTGCTCGGGTTGGGGGCCCATGATGGATTCGACAAAGGCGGGGTGGTTATATCGCCGAATGTCGATGGATTCGTTTGAGAGGTTGCAGCGGCCGTTTCCGGTTGCAAGCAGCTTGAGACCGCAGGCGACGTCGCGCTCGACGACGCAGACGCTTTTGTCGACACGCGCCGCCGTAATGGCGGCGGCGAGGCCCGAGGCCCCGCCGCCGATCACCAAGACGTCATAGAAGGCGCTTGCGTTCACTTAGGCCTCGTCTGTCTTGTGCGGGGCGATTGCCTCAACGGCGGAGACGGCTTGGGGCAGCATGCCGGCGGGCAGCGCGGTTTCGACTTCTCCCTTGTCGCAGGCTTCGGCGAGTGCCGGATTAATGGGAAGCTGACCCAAGATGTCGAGGTTATAGCGCTCTGCGACCTCGGGGAGCTTGCTCTTGCCAAAGACCTCGATCTTCTTGCCGCAGCCGGGGCACTCAATATAGCTCATGTTCTCGACAATGCCCAGAATGGGGACGTTCATCTTCTCGGCCATGTTGACTGCCTTGGCGACGATCATCGAGACCAGGTCCTGCGGGCTCGTGACGATGACGATGCCGTCGACGGGCAGCGACTGGAAGACGGTGAGCGCGACGTCGCCTGTTCCCGGAGGCATGTCGACCAGCAGGTAGTCGATGGGGCCCCACGAGGTCTCGCTCCAGAACTGCCTAATGGCGCCTGCGATGACCGGACCGCGCCAAAGGACGGGGTCGGTCTCGTTTTGGAGCAGCAGGTTGGAGCTCATGACCTTGACGCCGTGCTCGGAGATTTCGGGCAGCATAAGGTTGCCAAGGGCATGGACGTGGCGTCCACTCATACCGAACATCTTGGGGATAGAGGGACCGGTGATGTCGGCATCGAGGACGCCGACCTTGTGGCCGTGACGGGCAAGCTCGGTGGCGATGGCACCGGTGACAAATGACTTGCCGACACCGCCCTTGCCGGAAAGCACGGCGATGACGCGCTTGACCTCGGACAGCGTGTTCTCCTCAAATTGCGACGGCGACGTTTGTCCGCCGGCGGCCTGTGCGTGTTCGCAACCCATGTATGACTCCTTTGTATATGCTGGGGCCGGGGCCCCGCGATGTGACACGAGCGTCATTGTACCCTCGTTTGCGAGCGGGAGTCATTTGCGATGCGTTTGGGCCGAGCGTGCTTGCAATACGATGGGCCCAAGCGAATGGGCGGGCTTACTGAACTTTGCTGGCGAACTCGAGGTATTGCATGCGCTGCAGCTTGTCGATCGTCGAGGCGTAGGGGCTGTCTTCCGATTCCAAGTCGTAGCGCAGCCCGTCGGCACCGAGATAGCCGGCGACATTGATGGTGGGCACATCTGACCTTGTCGCAAGCAGGGCCTTTTGGTAATTGGTGAGCGGGGCGCCGATCTTATTAAGGGTAATGGCTGCAATCTCGTTTGCCCCGACGGTGTCGTAGGCGTTGAGCTCGGTATTGCCGGCGATCTCATAGTTAGCCCAGACGAGATATGTCGACTGATAGATACGGAAAGCGTGGCTTGCCGTATCTTCCTGAGGGTACAGCTCGTCGTTGAGAGTCGTTGCGGCGCTCGGCTGATGGTCGCCAAAAAAGACAAGAACAACCGGTCTGCCGATGTTGCGGAGCTCGTTGATAAAGTACTCGAGGTCCCGGTCGGATGCGTTGATGCAGGTGAGATAGGTGTTGAGCGCGCTGTTGGCGCCTTCGCTGGCTCCCTCGACCCAATAGTTTGTCAGCTCTTCGGCGGGAACGGTGCCATAGTCGTAGCCGCCGTGATTTTGCATCGTGACGTCAAAGATGAACTGCGGCGCTTCGTCGGTTCTAAGCAGGTCGAGTATCTTGTCGTAGGTGGCGTAGTCGCATACGCCGGCATGGTAATAGGGCGCACCTTCGAAATCGCCGATTGAAAGAAAGTCTCCAAAGCCCAGCTGCTGATAGATTTTATCTCGATGGTAGTTGACGGGGTTTTGCGGGTGCATAGCGGTAGCGGTATACCCAAGCTCTTTAAGGTCCTTTGCCAGGCTGTTGACGCCATTCATCTGATACAGTTGATAGGGAATTTTGCCTAATCCGACAAAGGCCGTTGTCGCTCCGGTCAAAAATTCGAATTCGGAGTTCGCCGTTCCGCCACCGGCGACCGAAGCGAGCATGGTGCCGCGAACAAGTGTGTCGGGAAGCGAGTTGTAGAATGCGGGGCCGGTGTACCCGGCCGCCTGGAGCTGCTCAAAGCACGAAAGGTCGCTAAAACTCTCGTTCATGACGGCAACAATCGTCGGCTTGATTTCATTGAACTGGGCAACGGCCGCTGCGCGCTGCTCGCTCGAGCCATATGTGCTGTCGTAGACGGCGGCGAGCTCCTGCTCGATGCTCTGCGCCTCATCGGGCGTATAGTCTTCGGGCTTCTCAATGGGCAACTCGTTGACCATTTCGGTGAACGAAGTGATAAAACCCTGAGACGCATACGTGGTGATGGGCTGCCAACGGTCAAATCCAAAATCCAGCGCCTGCTCCAAGTCGATGTTGGAAAAGCCTGAGAGCCCCACAACGGTCACTAGCAGAAAAGCACAGAGGTTAGCGGCGATAGCGGGGAAGACATGGGTGGGCGTACGGGGCTTTCGCGGTCGGATGAGCGAAAGAAGCCCCAGGGAAATTTCCAGCAGGGCGAGAGAGGTTACGATTCCGGCGGTAAAGGTAAACTCGTATCCCTCGCTCACTTCCATTGCGGTGCCAAGGGCCAAGATATCGCTTGGCAGGATGGCTTCGCCTTTAAACGTTATGACGAAGTGCTCGGCAATGCCAAGGATGCAACAGACGACGGGCACGAGGGCCATGACGCCTCCATGACGCTGTCCCACCAAATAAAGGGAGAGCAGAACCGTCGCGAGCAGCCCGACGGAAAACCCGAATGAGTTGGCGGGAATGCGATAGAACGTTTCGTTGCAGGCAATTTCGAGTGAAACGAACGAGAGCGCTGAAACAGCGGCGATGACAAGGATGTCACGGCAAATACAGGCAACCGTTCCCGTCGCAAGGTCGGTTTGGTCGATAAGTCCCGAAACCAAGGGCTCGACAAGAAGCATGACGGCGGCAGCACCGAGCGCCGAATAAGAAAGGACCCATAGGGAGCTGCCCTCATTTACGAGCAATTGATTCGTAACCCATGCAGCTACCACGCCGAGCGGGATGAGGAGCGTCGCGCACCAAAAGACGCGGGCAATGGGTGGCTTTTCGTTGCGTTTGATTGAAAAATACACGCGCACGACGACGGCGGCCACGATAAGGACGGCGATGAATATGGGCAGATTGGCCATGTCGCTCGAAGTGATTTCAAGGGGGATATCTTCGGTCATGGACGTTCCTCTGGTACAGCAAATTAAGTTCAGTATTAGATTACTGTAACCTTTCCACGGCATTTCGAGAAACAAAGCGCCCGATACGCAAAGCTAAAGGTCTGCGAATCTTGTATTACGAACATCTGTGCGCGTCGAGTGCGCTAAACTCATCGGCAGTATGATTCGATGCAATAGGAGGCAAGGAGCTTCCATGTCTGATTCTTCTATCGTTATTCGCGGCGCTCGTGAGCACAACCTCCGTGATATCGATGTTTCCATTCCGCGTGACCAACTCGTGGTCATTACCGGTCTTTCTGGCTCGGGCAAGAGTTCGCTGGCATTTGACACTATCTATGCCGAGGGCCAGCGTCGATACGTCGAGAGCCTTTCGAGTTATGCGCGCCAGTTCTTGGGCCAGATGGACAAACCCGACTTGGATTCAATCGACGGCCTTTCGCCGGCTGTCTCAATTGATCAAAAGACGACATCCAAGAACCCGCGCTCGACGGTGGGCACCGTAACCGAGATTTATGACTACCTGCGACTGCTGTTCGCCCGTGTGGGCACCCCGCACTGTCCCGAATGCGGCCGCGTCATTGAGCGCCAGACGACCGACCAGGTTGCCGACAAGGTCTTGGCGGCGGGGGAGGGCCGCCGCGCGTTTGTGCTGGCACCGGTGGTACGCGGGCGAAAAGGCGAGTACACCAAACTGTTTGAGGACCTTCGCGCCGAGGGCTTTAGCCGCGTGCGTGTCGACGGTGAAGTGCGCTCGCTCGACGATCCGATCGATCTGGACAAGAAGTTCAAGCACGATATCGAGGTCGTGGTCGATCGCATCGTGATCCGTGAGAACTCTCTGGGCCGTATCGCCGAGTCTGTTGAGCAGGCGACTGCGCTGGCGCACGGCAATGTGAACGTATACTTGCTGCCCGACCGCGACGCTCCCGAGGGGACCGAGGGCGAGCTGCTGGAGTATTCGTTGGCCCTGGCGTGCCCGGAGCATGGACACTCCATTGATGACCTGCAGCCGCGTGATTTCTCGTTCAACGCGCCCTATGGCGCGTGCCCAGAGTGCGATGGCCTTGGCTTTAAGAAGACGGTCGATGCCGAGGCCCTAATCGAAGACCCCTCGAAGTCGATCGCCGACGGGGTCTTTGGCAGCCTGTTTGGCAACTCTAACTACTATCCGCAGATTTTCGCTGCGGTCTGCAAACACTTTAAGGTGAGCGTCGATACGCCGTGGGAGGATCTGCCTCCGCGGGTGCGTCACGCGTTTTTAGACGGCATGGGCGACCAGAAGATTTCGGTCGACTATCAAAAGCTCGATGGGCGCCGCAGCCAGTGGGACACCAAGTTCTCGGGTGTGCGCAATATCCTGTACGAGCGCTATACCGAGACGACGAATGAGAACACCAAGGCGCGCTTGGAGAAGTACATCCGCGAGGAGCCGTGCTCGAGTTGCCATGGTGCTCGTCTGCGCCCCGAGATGCTCGCCGTTACCGTAGGCGGTAAGTCCATTTACGAGGTCTGCTGCCTATCGTGCCGCGAGTCGCTCGAGTTTTTTGAGGGCCTGGAGCTTACCGAGCGCCAACAATTTATCGGCGGGCGCATCGTTAAGGAAATCCTGGAGCGCCTGCGCTTTCTGGTCGATGTCGGACTCGACTATCTGACCCTCGACCGTGCCTCGGCGACGCTTTCCGGAGGCGAGGCCCAGCGCATTCGCCTGGCAACGCAGATCGGCGCCGGCCTCATGGGTGTGCTGTACATTTTGGACGAGCCGTCGATCGGCCTCCATCAGCGCGATAACGAGCGCCTGATCAAGACGCTTGAGCGCCTACGCGATATCGGCAATACCGTCATCGTCGTCGAGCATGATGAGGATACGATTCGTGCTGCCGACTATGTGGTCGACATGGGCCCCGGTGCGGGCGTGAACGGCGGACACGTGGTCGCCGCGGGAACGCCTGCCGATATCATGGCGTGCCCCGATTCGATGACGGGTGCCTACCTGACCGGCAAGCGAATGATTCGGGTTCCCGATGAACGCCGCAAGCCCGGTCGCGGCTGCCTTAAGATCACGGGCGCCCGCGCCAACAACCTCAAAAACGTTACCGCCAAGATCGAGTTTGGTACGCTTACGGTTGTTACCGGCGTGTCGGGATCGGGCAAGAGCTCCCTGGTTACCGACACCATTGCGCCTGCGCTTACGAATGCCATTCACCGTTCGACGCGTCCTGTGGGCCCGTACAAAAAGCTCGAGGGTATCGAGTGCATCGATAAGGTGATCGACATTGACCAGTCGCCGATTGGCCGCACGCCGCGTTCCAACCCTGCTACGTACATTGGCCTGTGGGATGATCTTCGCGCACTGTTTGCGAGTACGCCGGAGTCGAAGGCGCGTGGCTACTCGCCGGGACGTTTCTCCTTTAACGTGAGCGGCGGTCGCTGCGAAGCATGCAAGGGCGACGGACAAATTAAGATCGAGATGCACTTCCTTCCCGATATCTATGTCCCCTGTGAGGTCTGCGGCGGCAAACGCTATAACCGCGAGACGCTTGAGGTCACCTACCGTGGTAAGACCATCTCGGACGTGCTCGACATGAGCGTCACCGAGGCACTGGCCTTCTTTGGGAATATCCCGCAGATTAAGCGCAAGCTCCAGACGCTGTACGATGTAGGCTTGGGCTACGTGAGCCTGGGCCAGCCCGCTACGACGCTCTCGGGCGGCGAGGCGCAGCGTGTGAAGCTCGCCAAGGAGCTTCATCGACGCCAGACGGGCAAGACGTTCTATATTTTGGATGAGCCGACGACCGGCCTTCATTTTGAGGACGTCCGCCAGCTGCTCGATGTGCTGCAGCGCTTGGTCGATGCGGGCAACACGGTGCTGGTGATTGAACACAACCTTGATGTCATCAAGGTTGCCGACCGCCTGATCGATATGGGCCCCGAGGGCGGTAACGGCGGCGGAACCGTCGTGGTTTCGGGCACACCGGAGCAGGTTGCGGACTGTCCGCAAAGTTATACGGGCAAGTTTTTGGCGCCGTTGCTCAGGCGTGACCGGGAGCGTCAGGCTCAACTTGATGCTCAATAAATAGGCGATTCAGTTTATGGGCGCCATCGACTCCTTGTGATTCGATGGCGCTTGCTGTGTCGAAGTGACGTATGCAGCCGAATTGGACATATACTTAATCCTTGCGTCCGAATGCGAGGGAAAGGATATGTCATGGCAAAGGCTGTAAAGACGCCAAAAACCAATGCGATGCGCGAGCTGGAAAGCGCCGGCATTTCCTATGTTCTACATACGTACGAAGACGATGGTGATGAGTCGGCGGGCCTGGGGGTCGCGATTTCGGAGCAGCTTGGCGAGGAGCCCGGTCAAGGATTTAAGACCTTGGTCTGCGTGACGCCGTCCAACGACCATGTTGTGTGCTGCATCCCTGTTGCCGACGAGCTCGATCTAAAGTCCGCCGCGCGTGCCGCGGGGGAGAAGTCCTTGGCCATGATGCATGTGAAGGATTTGCTTGCGGCGACTGGCTACGTTCGCGGCGGCTGCAGTCCGGTCGGTATGAAAAAGCGCTACCGGACGCTCATTGATGAAACATGTGTCCTTTGGGATACCATTTTTATTTCGGGAGGCAAGCGTGGTTATCAGCTCGAGCTTGCACCCGATGATTTAATTGCATTTTGCGGGGCGACGGTTGCCGCGATTACGAGAGAGGACTGAGCGATGCCGCAGGAAGAATTGAAGCGCGGAGCTCATTTTGCAGAAGAATCTGCGCCTCAGACACCCTCATCCGAAGCTTCTTCGTCGCGAGATGACACTGACGACATGGGCTCGTCGGACTACTCCACGGTTGGTCGTTCCGCCGGGCTTATGACCATCCTGACCATCGTGTCTCGCGTCACCGGTTTTATCCGCACGTGGGCAATGGCGGCCGCTATCGGCATGTCGCTGCTCTCGTCTTCCTATCAGGTCGCCAACAACCTGCCCAATATGCTCTACGAACTCGTGATGGGCGGCATGCTCGTGACGGCGTTTTTGCCCGTGTACATGGGCGTGAGGCGTGAGCAGGGTCGCGAGGCCTCGAACGAGTACGTGGGCAACCTGCTCGGTATTCTGCTATTGGTGCTGGGTGGCATTTCGTTGCTGGGGACCGTGTTCGCCCCGGGCTTTATCTGGACGCAATCGTTCCTTTCGGGTGACGGCGGCAGCATGGATACCGCTGCGTTCATGTTCCGTTTCTTTGCCATCCAGATTCTGTTTTATGGTTTGGGCTCGGTGTTTTCGGGCGTCCTCAACGCACACCGCGACTACTTCTGGTCGACGTTTGCCCCGGTCCTCAACAATGTGATCGTCATTGCGAGCTTTATGGGCTTTGCGCCCGTGTCCGCACAGTTTGGCGAACGTGCCGGCATCATCTTGATTGCGGCCGGTACGACCCTCGGTGTCTTTGTTCAGATGGCATGTCAGATCCCCGCGCTTGGCAAGCACGGCGTGCATCCCCATATCCATATCGACTTTAAGGACCCCGCACTGCGCCAGACGATTGCGCTCGGTATCCCGACGCTGCTCGCCACGGTGTGCATGTTTGTCTCGACTTCTATCACCAACGCTGCTGCGCTGGTGGTCCAGCCCGAGACTGGTCCTTCCGTCATCGCCTATGCGCGCCTGTGGTACACGCTGCCCTACGCGCTGATTGCCGCCTCGCTTTCGACGGCGCTCTATACCGAGCTCTCTCACGACGCACAGGAGAAGGATTACGACAGCGTCCGCACGGGCATTTCGCGTGGCGTCGCCCAGATGCTGTTCTTCCTGATTCCGTTCGCGCTGTACCTGATTGTCTTCGCGCGTCCGCTCAACATGATCTACTGCGCTGGCAAGTTCGATGAGTCCGGTGTGGCGCTGGTGTCGGAGTTCCTTATCTACCTGGCACTTTCCCTGCCGCTCTACGGCGTGGTCGTGCTGATGCAGAAGAGCTTCTCTGCCTTGCTCGACATGAAGCCCTATAGCCGCTATTGTCTGTATTCCGCCATCGGCCAGGCCGGCTCGGTTCTGCTGTTTGGCGTTGTGCTGGGCTTCGGTATGCCGGCAATCGCGCTTTCGTATGTCGTCGACTACGTGATCTTGGTCGGTTGCTCGCTGTGGTGGCTGCGTCGTCGTCTACGTGGTCTTCAGGTTAAATCTATCCTGCATGGCGGTTTCTTTGGCCTTTTGCTCGGTGGCCTGGGTGCTGCCGCAGGCGCCGGCGTCATGTGGGCGCTTGAGCACTTTGTCGGGGCACTTGGCGGCTCGATTCTGATTACTCTTGGCTACGTTTGCGTTGCGGGTGTCGTCTCGCTTGCTGTTACCTTTGGCCTTGCCGTCGTCCTTAAGATGCCCGAGGTCTCGGCGCTGATTCGTCGCAAGTAGGTGCGCGTGGCCGGTCACGACAACATTCCAACGCTTGCCGAGCAGGTTTCGCGCGTTCCCACGCAGCCCGGCTGCTACCTTTGGAAAGACGCCAAGGGCGATGTCATCTACGTGGGCAAGGCGAAAAACCTGCGCGCCCGTATGCGTCAGTACGTGACGCTGCAGGACGAGCGCCAGAAGATCCCGCTGATGATGCAGCTGGTGGCGAGCTTTGACTATATCGTGGTGGAGACCGAGCACGAGGCGTTGGTGCTCGAGCGCAATTTGATTGGTCAGTACCATCCGTACTTTAACGTCGACCTCAAGGATGACAAGAGCTACCCCTTTATCGCCATTACAAAGGGCGACCTGTATCCCGCTATCAAATACACGCGTGAGCGTCATAAGCCGGGAACGCGCTATTTTGGACCTTATACCGATAGCCGCGCGGCACGTGAGACGATAGATACGCTGCGCAAGGTTATCCCCATCTGCTCCGCATCCTGTGCGGAGTGGCGTCGTTGTCGCCGTATCGTCGAGTCCCACAAGGGCGAGGAAGACATCGTCAATATGATTTGCGCGCAAAACGGGCGCCCCTGCTTTGACTACCATGTCGGGCGCGGCCCGGGTGCGTGTGTCGGCGCGATTTCCCCGGTAGACTATGCCAAGAACGTCAAGCGTGTCGAGCGCTTTTTGTCGGGCCATCGCAAGGATGTCGTCGATGAGTTGACCTCCGAGATGGCGGATGCCGCCGAGGCGCTCGACTTTGAGCGCGCGGCACGCGTCAAACGTCGTTTGGAGGTCATCAGGGGTCTGGACGATCGTCAGCAAGTCGTTTTTCCCTCCAGTGTCGATATCGATGTCATCGGTTTCTATCGCGAGGAGACCATCTCCGCCGCTTGCGTCTTCGTCGTTCGCGAGGGCCGAACAGTTCGCACCTGCGAGTTCATTCTCGACAAGGGTCTTGATGTTGACGAGGAAGAGCTCCAGTCGGGCTTTCTTAAGCGCTATTACGACGAGACGGCTGATATTCCAGCTGAGGTCAACCTTTCCGTCGAGCTTGAGGATGCGGAGGCGCTGGGGGAGTGGCTTGCGGGCAAGCGTGAGCGTTCCTGCCATCTCCATAGGCCGCAGCGTGGCGAAAAGCACCGTCTGCTCGATATGGCATCCAAAAATGCGCGCCATGCCCTCATGCGCTACATGATGCGAACGGGGTACGCTGACGACCGCACCAATCAAGCGCTCCTGGAGCTCGAAAGTGCGTTGGCGCTGCCATCGCCGCCGTTGCGTATCGAGTGCTTCGATATCTCTACACTGCATGGCACCTTTACGGTCGCCTCGATGGTGGTGTTTACCAACGGGCGCGCCGACAAGAGTCAGTATCGTCGTTTTAAAATTCAGGCCGAATTGGACGAGGCAAACGACTTCGTGTCGATGTCCGAGGTTTTGGGACGACGTTATGCTCCCGAGCGCATGGCCGACGAGCGCTTTGGCTCGCGCCCCGATTTGCTCGTTGTCGATGGCGGTAAGCCGCAATTGACCGCTGCGATCAAGCAACTTGAGGCTCTTGGGCTCGATATACCAGTTTGTGGCTTGGCAAAGGCCGATGAGGAGGTTTTCGTGCCTTGGGACGAGACTCCAGTCGTGCTGCCGACCGGGTCCGCGTCGCTCTATCTAATTAAACAGGTGCGCGATGAATCGCACCGTTTTGCCATCACGTTCCATCGCGAATTGCGCGATAAAGCCATGACGGTTTCGGTACTCGATGACGTTCCAGGCGTGGGACCCACCAGAAAACGTGCCCTTATGCGCCATTTTGGTTCGATGAAGCGTTTGCGCGCGGCGAGCGAGCAAGAGATCGCGGAAGTTCGAGGCGTTCCTGCCGATGTCGCCAAAGCGGTTCACGAGGCGCTCGTTGCATGGAATGCCGAGCGCGCCGAGGCGGCGGCAAAGCAATCCGAAAACTAAACACGCCTCTAAACAACTGATATACATGATTGCGTGATTTTCAATCATTCATTTCACGGCGATTACCAGCCGATTTCGGGTTTAATTAACGCTAAAACGTTTGACTAGCCATGGTGAACAACCCTGCTATCCTGCGGGTTGACGAAGACTGATATCTCACCTCGTCGATACATACTGTCTGGCGAATCGTTTGTCAATGAATTCGGTGAACGGTAGCAAATACCGTTCAAGCGTATGTATGTATCGGTCGCCGAGCGCGGCACCTCAGTTGGGTTCGTCGGTAGGTAAGGTATATATCGTCCGCAAGTTGCGCGGGGGCACGTCTAGGCGCTCCCGGGTAAGATTCTCTATTGATAGGAGAAGACATGGCCATCATCAACAAGGGTATGTCCAGGCGTTCGTTCCTCGGCCTCACCGGCAGCGTCGCTGCTGTCGCAGGGCTTGGTCTCACCGGCTGCGGTGGCAGCTCCAGCGACGAGGGTTCCGCTGCCAGCTCCACCGATTCCGCTAACCGTGGCGGCGGCGTGATTACCGCTGGTTCCGCTTACGCTCCGTCCAGCTTCGACCCCGCCAGCACCGGCTCCGCTGTTGGCCTGGGCGCTAACTGGCATGTCGTCGAGGGCCTTTACGGCATCGATTACCACGACTACAGCACCTTCAACGAGCTCGCCACCGACGATCCCAAGTCTGTGGACGACACCACTTTCGAGGTCACCATCCGCAAGGGCGCCAAGTTCTCCGATGGTACTGAGGTCACTGCTGACGACGTCGTCGCTTCCTACACCGCTTGCGCCGCTTCCGCTACCTACGCTCCGTTCTTCCAGCCCTTCGAGTCCATCGAGGCTAAGGACGCCAGCACCGTGACGGTCAAGACCAAGGTCCCCAACTTCTCCCTGCTCAAGGATCGTCTTGCCATCATCCGCGTTACCCCGGCCACCCAGACCGAGGAGGATCGCGCCAAGCAGCCGATCGGCTCCGGTCCCTGGATGTACGACTCTATCTCCGATACCGAGATCACCCTGGTTCCCAACCCCGAGTACAACGGTGAGTATGCTGCCGAGGATAAGAAGATCCAGTACAGCATCCTGACCGACCCCACCGCTCGCGTTACCGCTCAACAGGAGGGCTCCACGCTCGTTATGGAGCTCGTTACTGCTGACGCCGTCGACCAGCTCGAGAGCGCCGGCTGCAAGATCGATAACGTTCAGGGTTTCGGTACCCGCTTCATCATGTTCAACGTCGCCAAGGAGCCTTGGAACGACGTCAAGGTCCGTCAGGCCGTCATGTATGCGCTCGACACCGAGAAGATGGTCAGCAACACCTTCGCCGGCCTTGCCACCGCTGCCAGCTGCTACCTGCCTAAGAGCTTCACCAACTATCATGAGGCTTCCACGGTGTACAAGACCGACGCCAAGAAGGCTAAGAAGCTCATCGAGGAGTCCGGCATCACCCCGGGTGCCATCACCCTGCGCACCACCGACAACGAGCAGATTAAGGGCATGGCCGCCCAGGTCAAGAACGACCTCGACGCTCTCGGCTTCGATGTGACTATCCAGACCGATACCTCGCCGGCCACCTACGCTGCCATCGACGGCGGCGAGGCCTACGATATCCTCCTTGCCCCTGGCGATCCTTCCTGCTTCGGCGCCGACCCCGATCTGCTGCTCAACTGGTGGTACGGCGACAACGTCTGGATGCAGACCCGTTGCCCGTGGAAGGAGTCCGCTGAGTGGCAGAAGCTCCACGGTCTCATGGACGAGGCTCTTGCCGCCGAGGGCGACGAGCAGCAGAAGAAGTGGAACGAGTGCTTCGACATCATTGCCGACAACGCCGTTCTGTACCCCGTTGTCCACGTCAAGACCGTCTCCGCTTCCTGGGACGATCCGTCCACTGCGCCCAACGGCGAGGCCCTCGATGGCTTCAAGGGCATTGGCACGACGAGCATGTCCTTCAGGGGCGTTGCGACCGTCAAGGCGTAAGACTCGCTTGAGTCTGTATGCAGGATGTCGGCCGTTGGGACCGTATCCTCATAGTTGAAACAAAGACCCGGGCGGCAACGATGTCGCTCGGGTCTTGTAATGAGTATCCGTACTCATATACCAGTTGGTCCTACCGACAAAAGAAAGGGGAGAGAACGTGAACAACTTGCTACGTTTGATTGGAAGGCGTCTTGTGGCGCTGCCGATCATGGCATTGGGCGTCACCGTCCTGGTGTTCTTCCTTATGTCGTTCTCCAAGACCGACCCCGCCTACACGGCGTTGGGTGACGGTGCCTCGCCCGAGGCGGTTGCCGAGTACCATGAGAAGTATGGTCTGGACGACCCCTGGCCCGTGCGCTACGTTCGCTATATGGGCGATTTGATTCATGGTGACATGGGTACCTATGGTGCTGCTCGCAACTCCGTTGCCAAGCGCATCTCCACGGCCCTGCCCGTCACGATGCAGCTGACCTTCATCGGTCTTGCCATCGGTGCGGTCGTTTCGTTTTTGCTCGGCGTCATCGCGGCACTGTATCGCGACAAATGGCCGGACCAAGTGATCCGCGTCTTTTCCATCGCCGGCTTGGCAACCCCGTCGTTCTGGCTTGCCGTTCTGTTGATCCTGCTGTTCTCTTCCTACCTTAAGGTGCTCCCGGCATCGGGTGCTCTGCCTCACTTCACCACGAATCCGGTTGGCTATCTGGGACGTATGATCATGCCCGCTATCGCCTTGGCATTTCCGCTGACGGGCCAGATGACTCGTATCGTGCGTACCGCCATGGTCGAGGAGCTCGACAAGGACTATGTCCGTATGGCTCGTGGCGCCGGCGTTCCCGAGAAGGTCGTCGTCGGCATCAACGTTCTTCGCAATGCGCTGATCACCCCGGTCACCACCCTCGGTCTTAAGATCGGTTACCTCATGGGCGGCGCCGTCGTCATCGAGGTTATCTTCAACCTCCCCGGCATGGGCACTGCGATTCTGCAGGGCGTTCAGGGCAACGAGGCGAACCTGGTTCAGGGCGTCGTTATCGTCGTTGCTCTTGCCTTCATCATCATCAACATCGTGGTTGACATGCTCTACCTGCTCATCAACCCGCGCATCAGGACGGTGTAGATTATGGTAAAGATTCGAGAGAAGCAAACCGAGCAGCTCGAGAAGGCTGCCTCCAAGGGGCTCAAGCTCGGTGGCTGGAAGAAGATGACGCTGTCTTCTAAGATTGCCGCCGTCGTGCTGGTGCTGGTCGCCCTGACTGCGATTTTGGCGCCCCTTCTTGCCCCCTATAGCCCGGTCGAGATCTTTACGGCTCGCCAGGCTCCCGGCAACGGATTTATCTTCGGTACCGACGATAAGGGCCGCGACATTCTGTCGCGTATGCTCTACGGTGGTCGTTACTCGCTGATTATCGGCTTTGGCGCCACTGCCATGGCTCTGGTCTGCGGCTCGGTCGTGGGCGCCCTTGCAGCGGTTTCGCGCAAGTCTATCTCTGAGGCGATCATGCGTATCCTGGACATCATCATGTCCATCCCGGGTATCGCCCTCGCAGCCGTTTTCGTCTCCATCCTGGGCAATTCCGTGCCGTCGATCATTTTCGCCATCGGCTTTATGTACACTCCGCAGATCGCCCGTATCGTGCGCGCCAACATCGTGTCCGAGTACGGTGAGGACTATGTCCGCGCGGTCATCGTGTCCGGCGCCAAGGCTCCGTGGATTCTGATCAAGCATGTTCTGCGCAACTGCATCGCTCCGATCATGGTCTTCACCGTTACCCTGGTCGCAGACGCCATCATCTTCGAGGCCTCGCTGACCTTCATCGGCGCCGGCATCCAGGAGCCCACCGCTACCTGGGGCAACATCCTCGCCGACGCCCGCGGCGGCGTGCTCGCTGGCCGTTGGTGGCAGGCACTGTTCCCGGGCCTGGCCATTATGATCACCTGCCTGGCGCTCAACATCCTCTCCGAGGGTATTACCGACGCCATGGCCGCTGCTCCCTCCGCCGCCCTGGATCCGACCGATTCCTCCAAGCGTCGCGAGGCCGATCTGCTGGTCTCCGACCCCGTTCGTGCCTACAAGGAGCAGGCTCAGTCCCTCTCCGCTCGCCTTAGCGCCCTGCGCGATGTCGAGCTCAAGCGTAACGACCGCCATGTGCCCGACGAGTCTGTCGAGCCGATTCTCTCGGTCCGTGACTTCTGCATTCAGTTTGAGCACCACGGTGACATCAACGTCGTCGACCACGTCAACTTTGACGTCCGTCCCGGCCAGACCATGGGCCTGGTAGGCGAGTCCGGCTGCGGTAAGTCCATCACCACGCTGGCCATCATGGGCCTGACCGACGATGACGAGCACCTTTCTGGTGAGGTTCTCTGGGAGGGCCGCGATCTGCTCAAGATGAGCAAGAAGGAGTGGTTCGGCCTGCGCGGTACCGATATCGCCATGGTCTATCAGGACGCCCTGTCCTCGCTCAACCCCTCCATGCTCATTTCCGCCCAGATGAAGCAGCTCACCAAGCGCGGCGGCACCCGTAGCGCCGAGGAGCTCCTGGAGCTCGTGGGCCTCGACCCCAAGCGTACGCTCGAGAGCTATCCGCATGAGCTTTCCGGTGGTCAGCGTCAGCGCGTTCTGATCGCTATGGCCCTTACCCGCGACCCCAAGCTGGTCATCTGCGACGAGCCCACGACCGCTCTGGACGTTACCGTCCAGAAGCAGGTCATCAAGCTGCTCAACGACCTTCAGGCCAAGCTCGGCTTTGCCATGATCTTCGTTTCACACGACCTGGCGCTGGTCGCCGAGGTCGCCCACAACATTACGGTTATGTACGCCGGCCAGGTTATCGAGCAGGCGCCCACCAAGGAGCTGCTCACCAACCCGATTCACGAGTACACCCGCGGCCTTCTGGGCTCCGTCCTGTCCATCGAGAGCGGTTCGGGCCGCCTGCACCAGGTGCCCGGCGCCGTTCCGAGCCCGCGCGATTTCCCCAAGGGCGATCGCTTCGCGCCCCGCTCGAGCCATCCGCGCATTGGCCTGGACACCCGTCCGGTCTTCAAGCGCGTGCCCGGCACCGAGCACTTCTATTCCGAGCTCCCCGACGAGGTGCTCAAGGCAAATGGTTTGACCCCTCACGCGGAGGTGATGTAGATGAACGAGACCGCAGTCAACGGCGTCGAGCCGATCATCTTCCTTGATGACGTCCACGTCACCTTTAGGACCCGTACCGGCTCGATTCTGCACCCCAACCTGGTTCATGCCGTCCAGGGTGTAACGATTAAGCTCATGCCCGGACAGACCATCGGCATCGTCGGCGAGTCCGGTTGCGGAAAGTCCACCACGGCTAACGTCATGTGCGGCCTTCAGGCCCCCACGAGCGGCAAGGTCTACTTTAAGGGCAAGGACGTCACCAAGCGTACCGCCGAGGACCGTCGTCACATGGGCCGCGTCATCTCGGTCGTGTTCCAGAACCCCGCGACGGCACTCAACCCCCGCATGGTCGTTCGCGAGCAGCTGCTCGATCCCATGCGCGTCCACAATCTGGGCACCGAGGCCGAGCAGGAGAAGCGCGTCAAGGAACTCTTGGAGCTCACCGGTCTGCCCAGTTCTGCCGCCGAGGTTCTTCCCGGCCAGCTTTCGGGCGGCCAGCGCCAGCGCGTCGCAATTGCCCGTGCCCTGTCGCTGAACCCCGATGCCATCATCGCCGACGAGCCCACCTCGGCTCTGGACGTTTCGGTCCGCGCGCAGATTCTGAACCTGCTGACCGACCTTAAGAAGGAACTCGGCCTGGCCATGGTGTTCATCAGCCATGACATCCAGACGGTCCGCTATATCTCTGACGACATCATCGTTATGAATGGCGGCAAGATCGTCGAGCAGGGCGAGGCCAAGCAGGTCTTCCAGCACCCCCAGGACCCCTACACCAAGATGCTGCTCGGCGCTGCGCCGTCGCTGCTGCATCCCAAGCTCGGCGAGTAACTTCGCTTTCCCTCCCGTGCGCCCGGTTCCCTTGCCGGGCGCACCTCCGTTGCGATTTCGAAAGGTTGGGTTCACGAGCCATGCCAAGTGCTCAGGAGCTACAACATCAATTT
>DXZP01000033.1:0-23904 GCA_019419605.1 Collinsella sp. | reverse complement strand
CGCGATTGGCGAAAATACGTTGGTGAAAATGGTGAAAAATATATTGACGCTAACATCGTCGCCCTCGAGCAGCCCCGCCGTCTCGGCCTCGAGGGCCCCGGCCTCGTCGAGGGCCTCCGATATCCGGGCGGCCAGGAATCTGACCTGCCTGTTCTCGGCCTCGACGAGCGCCGGCGGGGGCGCGGTGGAGGCGGCCGCGGCCTCCCCGGCGGCCTCGGCCCGCGGGCCCCCGGCCCCGGAGCGGGCGATCCCCCACGCCCCGCCGAACCCGGCGAGCAGCTCCAGCCACCGCCGGTCCGACAGGTCGACCGCGGCCTCGAGGGCCGGGCAGGACTCGAGCAGCACCGCGCGCAGGCGGTTCTTGTCCCTGGTCGCGCAGGCGACGACGTGGTCGCGCTGCGACGAGAGGGCGCGGGCGGCCTCGAGGGCCTCGCCGCGGCCCGGGACCCCCGACAGGGAGTCCGGCACGCCCAGGGCGGTCCGCGCGATCACCGCGGCGTCGCGCTCGTCGGTCTTGGCCTCGCCGGCGAACAGGCCCGCGGCGCGGCTGGCGGCGAGCCCGGGCAGGTGGGCGACCCCGAGCCCCGCGGCGCGGGCCCGCCTCACGGCGAGGGACCCTATGTTGCGGAACTGGTCGACGACGACGAGCGTGCCGGCGGGCGCGGAGGCGAACAGCGCGTCGAGCTCGGCCTCCCTGTTGCGGACGGGGGCGCTGGCCAGCACCTCCCCGTCGCGGTCGATCAGGCAGGCCCAGTGCGATGACTTGCCGACGTCCAGGCCGAGCACGGCCGCGGGCCTGGTGGATGGCGCTTTCACGGTGGTATCCTTCCGGTAGTCGTTCGACCGGATGGCCTCCCCCTCGGCACTCACATTACCAGCCGCGGCACCTGCCCGGCACTTTCCTATCAGCCGTCGGGGGCGGCGCGTCCCGCGCCGGCAGCACCCAACGGGCCCTCTCGGGGGCAGGGACGTTCGGCCGTGCGCGGGCGCCCGGTCGGCGGCCCGTTCTGGGCGCGCCTCAATCGTAGCCCGAGACGGGCCCGGGCTGACAATTTCGACTGTAATGGACGTTCTTAAACGACTAGTCAAACAACAAGAACGTCCCCAACAACTACTTATAAACGGCAGACTATCCACTCTCATTCTGCGAGCACTCATTTAAGTCTGTCCCCAATGAGTGCCCTGGAGCAGGACAACTCCGCAGGTAGAGGACGGACAGCGAGCGCCGTCCAGAGCGTACAAGTTGGCATGAAAAAGGCAGGGCATTGACCTTCTGGTCATGCCTTGCCTTTTGAATGACAAATTGTCGCTCTGGGCGGCGCGCAGCGTCGAGCCGTTACGCGGGTTGGTAAACCCGCGTAACTAAACACGCTCCGCGATCTCGTGGATCAGATAGTCGGTCTTTTCCCAGCCCAGGCACGGGTCGGTGATCGACTTGCCAAAGACGCCGCCGTCGACCGGCTGGTTGCCATCCTCCAGGTAGGACTCGATCATAAAGCCCTTGACCAGTTTGGAGATGGATTCGTTGCGGCGACAGCTGTCGAGCACTTCCTTGCAGATGCGATACTGCTCCAGCGGGCGCTTGCCCGAGTTGTCATGGTTGCAGTCGATAACCGCCGCCGGGTTGGCGTAGCCGGCGTGCTCGGTATAGCGCTCGGCAAGGCGCTCCAGGTGCTCGTAGTGGTAATTGGGGTAAGTGCGACCGTCGAGACCGATGTAGCCGCGCATGACGGCGTGCGCGAGCGGGTTGCCGTCGCACTCGACCTCCCAGTTGCGGAAGATAAAGCTCTGGTGCGCCTGGGCGGCGTAGATGGAGTTGAGCATGACGGTAGTGGAACCGGCTGTAGGATTTTTCATGCCCACCGGCACCGAAATGCCGCTCGACACCAGACGGTGCTCCTGGTTCTCGACCGAACGCGCACCCACGGCGACGTAGCTCAACAGGTCGACGAGGTACTGGTAGTTGGACGGGTAGAGCATCTCGTCGGCAGTGAAGAAGCCAGTCTCCTCGATGACGCGCAAGTGCATGTGGCGAATGGCCTTAACGCCTTCGAGCAGATCGTCGGGCGCCTCGGGATCGGGGTTGTGCAGCAGGCCCTTGTAACCGGTGCCCTTGGTGCGCGGCTTGTTGGTGTAGACGCGCGGGATGATGATGAGCTTGTCCTTGACCTCCTCGGCGGTTTTGGCCAGGCGGTTCATGTACTCGAGGACCGAGTCCTCGCGGTCGGCAGAGCACGGTCCGATGATGAGCACCTTGCGCGCGTCCTCGCCGGTAAAGACCTTGGCGACCTCGGCGTCGAATGCCTGCTTCTTAGCAGTAAGCTCAGCGGACAGCGGCATTTCCTCGCGGATCTCCATGGGGATCGGCAGCCTGCGTTTAAATTCCATGGCCATGCGGGGCCTCCTCAATCAAAGAAGTCTAAGCTTGAATCGTCGAATGCTCGGCATTATCCGCTGTCGCACGCTAAAGTGCAAGCACGACCAACCAAAAAGGGAATGGATAACGCGCGGGTCGCTTACCACGAGAGTGGATAATCTCCCGTTTTTGGCCTAGGATCGCGCTGAAAGTGGGAGATTATCCACTCTCGTCGAGCAAGCGTCCGAAAATCCTCGCTCGTGGCCCCTTTTCCTCCGTCCCCGAGGGAACGGGACTCGTCTGCCGAATGATTGATGCGGCGACGGCGCGCCCATGTCACACTCAGAGGTGGCCTGACCCACCTTGGAAGGAGCCTCCATGAGCCTTGACAACGTAACCCTGCGCGCCGCCACGCTCGACGACCTGGCTGGCATCGCCGCCATCTACAACCAGCTGTGGTGCAACACGCTGCGCAACCGCGGTGACGTCGAAGCTGCCGATTTCTGCGCGCGCTTTAACATCACCATGCAGCTACAGCGCTCACCTATCGCGCTTGTCGCCGAGGCCGAGGGCCGCATTATCGCCGCCTGCTGCATCGGCATCTTCGAGGACGGCAAGCCGCGTACCAATCCCACGTGGGTGCCCTGCTACGACGAGATGTTCGCCCAGGCAACCGAGATGGCAAAGACCGCCGACGCCAAGCTCGAGGGCTCGCTCTTTGGCGACAGCCGCGAGAAGGCCACGGCCGACCGCTTTGCCGCCACGGGCAATGAGTATGCCCAGGGCTCATCATCATCGTGCCCGAGTGGCAGGGCAAAGGGCTCGGCCGCGCGCTCATCGACCTTGCCCGCGCCGAGCTCGCCCGGGCAGGCTGCACCAAGTTCTTCCTGATGAGCGACTGCAACTCTGACTGGCAGTTCTACGAGCACCTCAACATGAAGCGCATCCTAGAAGATCACAGCCAAGACACCGGCGACGGCTTTATCGTCTACATGTACGGAGGCGACACGCAGGATTAGCCTGTGTGCCGCCTCATGGGCTTTCTCCAAGACAGCCCAAACCGGTCAGCCATACCAAATAGAGACCTGCCAAAAAGGGACAGGTTTATTTTGGCAGGTTTTATCTGGGAAAACACCAAGGCCGCCGCGAGGGAACTACTTTCCCTCGCGGCGGCCTTCTAACAGCAAAAACCAAGTGAGTAGATTTTTTGCAGGAATCCGAGCACACGCCAAATCGCCACAGCGCTGACCTGCAGTTTTACCGAGCATTTGTCGCGATGTGCTCGGTAAATCCAAAAAAGTCTACTCACTTGCATCTGAGGCGCACCGGATCGGCAAAAAACCGCCGCGAAAGGGATCCGGACCCTTCGCGGCAGTTGTTAATACGCCGAACTTGTTATCGCAAAAGCCAATCACGCGCCGAGACCACGCTACAGTCTTTCGACTCATACGTTGAATCCACGCGGGCCACAACATAGCGCGCATCTTTTGCAATGTCGATCTCATCGCATACAGCCTGTAAATGGCGGGCGTACTTATCGTGATACGTTCTGGATGATTTTATTTCGATAGCCTTGGGACTCCCTGAGTTTGTGCAGTCGAGCAAATCGATTTCTCGCTTGCCGTCGTCCCTATAGAAATACAACTCGGGATTCTCGCCCACGTTGAGATGGCTCTTCGCCGTTTCGGAAACGATGAGGTTTTCGAAAACTGCCCCCAGATAAGGGCTCTCCAAAAGTTGCTCCAGTGATCCAATTTTGAGCAAGTAGCAGAGCAGCCCCGTGTCGTAAAAATAAAGCTTGGGCGTTTTAGTCAAACGTTTCCTGGCATTTGCATAATAAGGCTGCAGTGAAAACGTCAGGTAGCTCTGCTCCAGGATAGACAACCAGCTTTTAATGGTCGATACGTTCACACCCGTATCTCGAGAAAGCGAAGATATATTAATGAGAGCACCGGCGCTCTGGGCAATTATGGACAGTAACTTATGAAACTCCGCTTTATTGCGCACGTCAAGCAAGCCCACAACATCGCGCTCAACATAGGTATCAATATAGCTGGGGAAATAAACCGAGGACGGCATTCCGGCGGAACGCAGGCGAGGGTATCCCCCTTCGAGCGCAAACAAATCCACTTCCAACTGCCCCTGCTGGCCCCTCTCCGCTTCTCGAAACGAAAATGGCAGCAATTTTAAGATCCCGACTCGCCCGGCAAGAGACTGGCCGATGCTTTTCATCATCAAAAAGTTTTGCGATCCCGTAAGGATGTATTGACCGGCATCTCCCCGCTCATCCGAAACAACCTGGATCATCGAGAACAAATCCGGGGCGTATTGCGCCTCATCGATGATGAGTCCGCCCTTTCGGTTGCGGATAAAACTCACCGGATCCTCCAAGGCCGCGCGCCTCGTTTGGGGGTCCTCAAGCGTGACATAGGAATAGTCGGGAAAGGCATGCCTAACCAGCGTAGACTTTCCGCTCTGCCTAGGCCCCGTCAACGACACAACAGGAAACCAACCCGCCATGCGAATGAGCAACTCATGCAAATCCCTGTTAATGTACTCGGCCATATCAACGCCCCTTATAACGCTGTTACCATAATCGTATAGTATCATTTGCCATAATCTCGCAGTAGCGTTTTCCATAATCTTGTAGTAGTGTTTTCCACAATCTTATAGTAGCCCAGTTCAAAAACGTTATTTATAGAGCCGAAATCTCAGACCCTAAATAACAATAGCCACCACAATGGGAACTGTCCCCATTGCGGTGGCTTGCAGGCGAGTTGACTTATTCGACTATCGCGGGCCGGCCGTGTCCGAGTCTAGAGCGTGGCAAGTCGCTTGGATTCGCGGACGGCGAGGGCGATGGAGATAAGACCAGTGATGGCGTCAGCCGCCACCAAGGCAAACCAGACACCCTGAACGCCCATCATGTTGCCAAGCAGGTACATAAGCGGCACGGAGCAGATCACGTAGCGGAGCAGACCGGTGAACGTGGCGATACCCACCTTCTCAACCGCCTGGAAGTACATCGACATGGTCATGGCAAGATAGCCCAGGGCCACGGCCAGGATAACGATGCGCGTGGCGTTGGCGGCAACCTCGACGAGCGCCGGGTCGCTACCAGCAAAAAAGGCGCAGACCGGCGTTGCGGCCACCCATAGCACAGCAGACACCGCAGCAAGCGTCACGACCTGGTACTTAAGCGTGCAGGAGAGCGTTTCCTTGAGGCGCGCCCACGCCTTGGCGCCGGCGTTGAAGGCGGCAATGGGCTGCAGGCCGTACGAGAAGCACTGGGCGACCATCATGGTAATGTAGAGGATGTAGCCGTTGATCACACCAAAGGCCGCGATGTAGAGCGAACCCATGTCGCCGCCGAGCTGGCCAAGCAACGAGTTGGCAACGGTGTTGAAGATGAACGTGGCAGCTTGCACCAAAAAGAACGGGAAACCAATCTTAATGATCTGGCCGCAGATGGCCATGTCGAGTTTGAGGTCGGCGGCGTTGATCTGGAGCTGCGACTTCTTACCGCCGATGAACCAGAAGATACCGATGGCCCAGATACCGATGGAAAGACCGTAGTACACGCCAGCTCCCATAACGCCAAGCTTGAGCACAAACGTGGAAAGCGCAAGCCAGCAGATAGCGACGATGGCAGACACGGTCATGAGGTTGGCCTGGATCTGAACCTTCTCGTCCACACGCATGACGGCGGTGACCATCTGACCAATGACCGTGAGCGGCAGCAGCACGGAGAAGGTGCGCACGCCGGCAACGGTATCGGTCATGATGTCGGGCGTGGCGCCGAAGAATGCGCAGATGGGCTCGGTAAACACAGCCATCACCACAGCAAGCAGCACACTCACAATCGTGGTAAGCCAAAAACCCTGGCTAAACGCCTTGCTGGCGCCCTTAATGTCGCCGGCACCCAAAAGGTTGCCCACCACGGCGGGCACGCCGGTGCCAAACAGGTTGCCAAAGGCCAGGTTAATGTACTCGACCGACATGATGATCGAAACACAGGCCAGGCCGTGTGCACCCAGGCCCCAACCCATCACGAGGCCCTCAAGGACCACCATGATAATCTGGGCGAGCATACCCTGGCCGGTGATGATGGTGTACTTGCGCACCAGGCCGGGAATCGGCTGCGAGGCAAGCTCACGCTCCTCCTCAACAGCGGCGGTTGTCTCTTCTGCCATTGTTCTCCCCTTTCCATGAGAGATTGATGAATGGATGGATGAATGGATGGGCGGCACGCACAGGCTGTGGCACCGCCCAGCGATGCAGCAGCCCCGCTAGGCCTCGTAGACCACCTTGCCGGCAATCATCGTGAGAGACGCCGTGGCCTCGAGGACCTCAGCCGGTTCGCAGTCAAAGAGGTTGCGGTCGAGCACACAGATATCAGCCTGTTTGCCGCATGCGAGCGTACCGATGCGATCCTCGGCATGCATGGCGTAGGCGCTGCCGTAGGTGTAGGCGCGCAGGGCCTCGGCCATGGTAATGCGCTCCTGGGGGAACCAGCCCTCGGGGTTGGAGCCGTCCTCGAGCATGCGGAAGACCGCGCCGTACACCTCCTCCATGGGCTCCAAGCCCACAACGGGGAAGTCGCTGCCCAAGTGCACCACGGCACCGCTGGCAAGCAGGCTGTGCAGGGGCCACGAAAGCGCTGCACGCTCGGGGCCCACGGCATCGTCCTTGGCAAGGTCAGCCATATCGAGCAGCATGTGCCACGGTTGCATGCCGGGGCATATACCAAGCTCCGCGTAGCGCGGCAGATCCTCGGGCTGAACCGTCTCGTTGTGCTCCATGGAGTGGCGGCAACCCCGCTTACCATGCAAGCGCTCGCCCTCCTCAAAGCAATCAAGCACAAAACGCACCGAGCGATCGCCGATCGTATGGACGCGCGTGTCAACGCCCCATTCCTGCGCCCTGACAATGGCGGCACGGATGCGCTCTGGATCCTCCGCGGGCTCACCGCAGGTATCGGGCGCATTGCTATAGGGTTCAAGCATCCAAGCGGTGTGGTCGGAGCACACGCCATCAAGAAACTGCTTAAAGCCGTGCCACTCGACCTGCGTACCCGAGAAGGCGTATTTCTCCTTGATCTGCTCGAGCGTTAAGGACTCGTTTTCGAACAGATCGGTGTACAGGAACACGCGCAGTGGCAAGTCGCCCTTGGCATTAAGACCTGCCAACACCGCATACGGGTTTTCCATGCTCACAAACGTAGGATTGACCATGCCGACCGTAGTGATTCCCAGGGCATTGGCGCGCCGGGCGGTTTTTGCAAACGACGCGTCAACAACCTCGGGCGCTGGGTCGTAGACCTCGTCCATAAAGAAGACGCCGGCGTTGTTGGAAAACACGCCCGTCAGATTGCCCTCGGCATCCTTAAGGATCTTGCCGCCTGCGGGATCGGGCGTCTGCGAAGTTACTCCCACCTTGTTGATGGCGCAGGTATTGGCACTAAAGGTATGCAGGTCAACCTGCTGCAGAAAGACCGGGCGGTCCGAGATGTACTCATCGATCATCGCGGCTGTGGGCATCTCGGGGACATCCCACTGGAACTGGATAATCTGGCAGCCCAGAATCCACTCGTTATCGGGATGGTCGGCCGCAAACGCCACGACACGTTCCATCGCCATCTCAAAACTGGTGCAGTCGATGAGGTTGACGGCAAAATCGGGGTCGGTCATAAACGCGCCCTGGGCAAAATGCGTGTGTGAGTCGATCAGGCCGGGCATGACGAGCTGGTCGCCAAAGTCGCGCACCTCGGTATCGGGACCGATAAACGGTGCCAGGTGAGCATCGTCACCGCAGGCAACAATCTTATCACCGCGCACGGCAACGCCGCCCTTAAACGGCTCGAGCCCATCGCCGGTAAAGACGGCGTTGCTCTTGATAACTACATCAGCCTTGTCCATGTGAGCCTCCTCAGGCATCTTTGGTTGCAACGCGGACGCACCGCCCGCGTGGGCACTCGGTTGGGAGCGTAGCGCTCCCGCATCGGCGCGTGCCTACAAGCCGTGCTCGGACGTCTGTCCCACGTCCGCGGCTTCGCGCTACACCCATTGATACACAGGGACAAATCCGTGCCAAGGCCAGGGATCGCAAACGGTCAGTTTAAGCAGGTTTACACGCTTTACCTGCAGGTTTATTGTCTGAGATTATTACCGCGTCATTACGCCCAACGGCGTGCCCGCCCACACGGCAAGACCCGCATGCAAGGAAGAATAGGACTAGGAACGCCAAAAGGCATCTATGAGGTCATCTCGGTTGGAGACACCGCTTTTAACGTAGATGCGATGCAAGTGCGCCTTGACAGTGCCAGGGCTGATGACCAACTCGCTGGCGATGTTTTGGGCGTCGTTGCCCTTCAGCACCAGCGTGAGCACCTCCTGCTCGCGCCGCGACAGCTTACGGGCATCGGCATAGATCACAACGCGTGATGCTAGATCGTCCCCAGAGCGTGCGCTCTCGGCCGCCACGTCCTCATCGGCACGCGGATGACGGGCATACACGCGCAGGATATGGCTAAACTGGCAAAAGAGTTGGACCGCGCATGCCACGAGCAGCACGTTTTCGGAGATATTGCGCTCGGACAGATACCACAAAAAGAGGCTGATGACGGGGTTTTGAGAGTCGGGGCGGCAGAGCAAAATCATGTAGGTGTCCTCGGCGATTACGCAAAACGCAAGAACGAGTGCCACCTTCCAAAAGAGCTTTGAGCGGTCGAGGTCGAGTTTCTCAACACGCGTGGCCCTGTGCCGGTAATGCCAGGCGGCATAGGCAAGACATCCTACATTGCCCAGGTCACGCGTGAGCCAAAAGAGATACTGCTGCATCTCTCCGGCAGCACCGCTGCGAGGCACCAGCACCAATTGCAAGATTGAAAACGGCACGATAACAAGTCCGAGCATGCGCGACGTCGGCCTTTTGCGCAAGCGCGCAAACATCCACAGCACAATGCAAGCATAGATGGCAATACCGAGCACGCAGCGCAGCAAGGGGTGCTGCAGCGGCTCGCTAAAGGTAACGGCGTAGTCATATTTGAGCCGAGTGTACTCGTCAAAAAAGATGACCGACATATCGAGCATGTAGAGCAAAAAGCCCGCCGCGGCCACTAGGCTGTCGCGACGGTGCGTCATGAGCCAAACCACCAATGCCACGGCACTGGTCACCAGAGCCACACCCATGATAATCGTGGTGTAGATATAGAACGCGAAACTCATGCCCGCCTCCCCTGTCTAGATGCTGTGAGGATGTTGACAGATTCTTTGCCGCAAGATTAGACTCACCGATTAAACGTACTGTATCGTTTAGATAAACAAGCTGTGTCTCACCGATGAAAGGAGATGCCATGGCACCGATCGCTCCGCTCAAGATGCTCGTCGCGCCCGCCGCCAAGGCCATCACCCGACTCGGTTCTTCCATGACCTACGACGATGTCCCCTGCGCCGTTGAGGCGCGTTCGGACAGCTGCCCCTACCTGGGCCACGTCCCCTACTTTGCACCCAAGCTCGCATCTGATCCCGAGCAGCGTGAGCAGTAATCCAAGATGCATCTAGCACCGCACAACTCGCGGCGCTACTGTTTTGGCGCAAAGCGACCTGTCCCCCTTGCGCCAACGCCGGGATTGTCGATGCTGCGGCCGCGGCGCGATATGAGGCGCGAAACCTCGCCCAGCAACACGCCGATCACCACACCCATGAGGATCGGCAACTTTGACATCTCGGCGGGCGAGCTGTTAAGCGGCACGATTGTCGCAACAATCGAAAGCACGAGCTCTACCACCGGCACCGCAAGCGCTACCGCAAGCACCTTGCCCTCGAAGGGCGCGCGGAACACACGTGGGCGGTCGTCGTATTTACGCAGGCGCCAAAACGCCGGGAACATCGGGATATAGCTCATGAGCAGAAAGACGACGTTCATCGAGAAGAAGACCCAAAAGACGTCGGAACCTTCGCCCAGCGGAATCTGAAGTAGCAGCACCAAGCTGGCAAAACAACCGTTAATGAGTGCTGAGCCGTTGGGCATGCCGGTCTTCTTGGACACCAGCGCAAAGGGGCGCGGCATGTTGCCGTGGCGCGCGGCATAGCTCGCCACGTTGTTGACGCCAAAACTCCAGCAGATCATGTTGGCGAACAGCGTCACCAAAAAGGCCACGCCCACGACCATCGTCAGCGGGTGAGCGCGCCCCACCATGGCGGCAACCGCGTCCACAATGCCCGAATCGAGTGAAAGCTGCTCGGTGGGAACCGCGGCTCCAATACCGATGCCACAGATAATGTAGATCGCCGCGATGGCAACGCCACCGGCGATAACCGCCTTGGGGATATCGCGCGATGGGTTCTTCATCGTGCTGGCAAAGGTCGCGACCACCTCAAAGCCCATAAAGTTGAATAGGATGATTGAAAGATACGTCAGTGAGTTAGTGTCTCCCAGATCGGGGACAAAGGTCTTAAACGACATATCGTTGGCAAAGCCGTTATTGCAGGCAAACCAGATGCCGACGATTCCCACCACGGCGGTAATGAGCACCTTGATGACGGCGCCGCCATCCATGACCCAATCGGCCTCGGCCACCGGCTGCATTGCCATGACCGTGACGCCCCACACAAAGGCAAGCTCGATGGCAATTCGGACCCCAAGCGAAAATTCGATGCCCCATACCGCATTGATGACACTGGGGAACATGCAGGCGATACTTGCCACCCACAGTGGAAAGTTGACCCAATAGCACCAGGAGCAGCGGGCGCCCCAACGGTCGCCCAAGCCCAGGCGAACCCAATCGTACAGACCGCCCTCGGAATCGAACGCCGTACCGAGCTCGGCCACCACCAGGCCATAGGGAAGCAAAAACGTAATGATGAGGAAGATCCACCAGAAGAACTGCACGTTACCCATGGCAGATGCCGGAGCGGCCGCCTCGATGGTAAAGACAACGCAGATAACCGAGAGGATGACCTCGAACAGGGAGAACTTTTTACCTGCCACGACACGCTCCCCCTACAGCAAAAAGGATGGCATCTGTACCGAAGGCGCAGCCCAAGGTAGGGTTGCAGGCCGCGTCACCGGTGCAGGTGCCATCCCAAAGAGAAGAGAGGATGCAATTGTTGGACCAACGCTCGCGGAACAGGCGCGTGTAGATAACGATACGCTGGTACATAGATACTCCGATCAAAACGGCCGCGATTGCGACCGGAATCTTTTGGCAATTGAAGACGCGTCTGACCTGGGATATTCAAGCGAACAATTGGCCTAACCCGCAATAAATCCCAGATCAGACGCGTACTCAATCAAAGAGGCGGGCACTCCGAAGTGGAGGCAACGGAGTGCCCAAAGAAAAACCCAGCCGACCAAGACATCGAATAAACCGACCATCAATGCCCCGAGATGGTCACGGTGCGATTCATCGACTGTCCGATTGATCGGCTGGGTTTCCGAGGTGCGGCAGATTGCCCTGAAAGAGGAGGGCATAGACCTTAAGGGTCATGCCCGACGATTGAAGGGCAAGGTGCCGTGCCTCGGGAAGCCAGACAATTACGCGGACGGCTCCTGCTGCGTAATGCAGTGGATGTTGCCGCCGCCGAAGACGACCTGCTCGGACTGGACGCCGACGCACTTGTAGACGCCCTCGCCCCAGACCTCGTCATAGATCTTCTGGAGCGTGTCGACGGCCAGCTGGTCGTTCTCGTCGCCGTACTGCGGGACGATGACGCCGTGGTTGGTGACCAGGTAGTTCATGTAGGACGCGATCAGCGGCTCGTCGGGGACGCGTGGCTCGGCGTTCTCGTCGGCGTCGATGGTGTCGCAGGAGGCCTGGTCCATGAACAGCGGGTTCACGGGCATGCAGAGCTTGTAGACCTTCATCTTGCGGCCCTTGGCGTCAACGGCGTTGGAGAGGGTCTCGTAGGCAGCGTGGCACTGCTCGTAGAACGGATACTCGGGATCGTCGGTCCAGATGCAGGCCATGACGCCCGGAGCGATGAACGTGGCAACGTCGTCGATATGACCGTTGGTCTCCTCGGGGTCGATGCCCTCCTTGACCCAGATGACCTTCTCGACACCCAGGTAATCCTTGAGGTGCTCGTCCATGTAGGCGCGAAGCTCCTCGCTCCAAGGCTCAAACTTCTTGTGGAACTTGGGCCAGATGGACTCGGGATCCTCTTCCTCCTCCAGAACCGCAGAGCAGGTGCGGCCCGGGGAAAGCAGGCACTGGTCGGTCACGACAAGGGTGCCCTCGCCGTCGACGGTGATGGAGCCGCCCTCGAGGATCATGTCGTCGGGACGATAGCGACGGCAGCCGGAGAGCTCAGCCATCTTGAGGGCGATCTGCTCGTCCTTGTCCCACGGAAAGTACAGGCCGTCGACGAGGCCGCCGTAGGCGTTGAAGTGCCAGTGGTTGGCGCGCTTCTCGCCCTTGCCGTTGATGACGTAGGTGGCGGCGGTGTCGCGGAACCAGGCGTCGTCGGTGGTCATCTCGATAACGGTGACGTTCTCGTCGTTCTCGAAGACGGCCTTGCAGTTGGCATAGTCGACCTGGTTGGCGCACATATAGACCGGGGTGAACTCGGAGATGGCGCGGGCGATGGCGGCATACTGCTTCTGAGCCGGCTTGGCGCCGTGGGCCCAGGTGTCGGTGCGGTGGGGCCAGCCCATCCACACGCGATCCTGCGGGGCGAACTCGGCGGGCATAAAGAAGCCGTCGGCCTTGGGGGTGGACTCGGACTCGGTGATCGTACGCATAAGATTTCCTCCAAATCGAACGATCGTTTGCCGCGGGCGGATTACCCGCAGCCTAAAACCAAGAGATAGTGGGCGCCCGTCCCCCGGCAAAGGTCGGGGCGCCCGGTGCCGGTTTTCACGGAGCCGCACCGACGAGCGGCAACGTAACCAAGTGCGTGGAGACAAACGCACGAAGGATACGAGAGAGAGGTTGGGGCGGGCGGTGGTTACCGGAGCTATCGCTCGCACCCGCCCCAGGAAATAGTGAGCAAATTTGTCGCTTTGGGCACGCCCTCGAAGAGGCTAGAGTGCCTGGAGTCGGGAGCGACAAGCCCGACGAAGCGCACGTTGGTACGCGAGGAGGGTTGGAGCCCCAGAACCGGGTGCTCTAGTTCTCCTCGGCCTCGGCGGCCTCCTCAGCGAGACGCTGAGCTGCCAGCTCGGGAGTGAGGCCCTTGTACTCGGTCTCGCGGCCCTTAGCGCTGACGACGCGGACAACCTCGCCGATGAGCAGAAGCACGATGAAGATAACGATCATCGGGAGCTTGTCGCCAATTTCAGCGGCAGAGAACGGCACCAGCGTTGCAACGATGGCCAGGATCAGCTCGATGCAAGGGATGGCCAGCATGACCTTCATCATGGCACCCTTAAACGGGAACGTGAAGATGCGCTCGCGGTCGGGGTCGTTCTTGCGAAGGTTGAGGAACGCCGGGAACATCGGGATGTAGGTCAGCAGCAGGAAGACGACGGAGGTGCCGAAGAGCATCCAGAAGACGCCGTTGGAGATGGCATCGATGGGAACGAGCTGCAGGCACAGCACCAGGGAGGCAACGACGGCGTTGACCAGGTTGGCACCGTTGGGCATGTCGTCATCAGAGATCATCGAGGCGAAGACCTTGGGCATGTTGCCGTGCTCGGCAGCGTAGCGAGCAACGGAGTTAACGCCGAAGGACCAAGCAGCCATGTTGGCGAACAGGGTGATCAGGAAGGCAATGCAGATGACCTTAAAGATCATGGAGTCGCCCACCATGGTCTGGACTGCATAAATCATGCCGTAGTCGGGGTCGATGGAATCGGCCGGCACAGCAGCGCCGATGCCAAAGCCAGCGAACAGGTAGATCACGGCGATGGACAGGCCACCGACGATGATAGCCTTGGGAATATCGCGAGCGGGATCGGCCATGTCATCGGTCATGGTGCAGATGACCTCGAAGCCCATGAAGTTAAAGATGATGATCGACAGGTAACCGAGAGCGTTGGTGTTGGTGAGCTCGGGCAGGAAGGTGGCAGCGGACATGTCGTTCGCAAAACCGTTCTCCATGGCATACCAAATGCCCAAAGCGCCAACGATAACGGCGACGGCGACCTTGATGATGGCGCCACCGTTAAGGACCCACTCGGAGTCGGCCGCCTTGGAGCGGCCCATGAGGTAGACGATCCACACAAAGGCAAGATCGATACCCATCTTGGCGATCAAGTTGAACTCAACGCCAAAGACCATGCCCAAAATGTCGGGGAACATGGTAGCCAGCGAGGCAATCCACAGCGGGTAGTTGACCCAGTAGTAATACGAGATGCGGGCGCCCCATTTGTCGCCCAGGCCATCGCGTACCCAGTCGTAAATGCCGCCCTCGCCGTCATAGGTGGTGCCGAGCTCGGCAACAACCATGCCATAAGGAAGCAGGAAGGTCAGGATCAGGAAGATCCACCAGAAGAACTGCTGGTTGCCAATGGCAGCAGCAGGAGCGGCGGCCTCGCAAACGAAGACGACGCAGATGATGGTCGAAATGACCGTCAAAAAGGAAAGCTTTTTCTTTCCGTCGCTCATGATGAGCTCCTTCGCTCAGTCTTGGACAGATCCGAGGCCCAAGGTACTAAGGCAATTGCCTGAGCCTCGGTGAGCGGGCGACAGGAGACGAGCATCCGCTGCCCGCAAACGTGCGTTTAGCAGGCTTAAGGCTTAGAGCTGCTCGAGAGCCTCGAGAGCGGCGTGAAGCTCGGCCTTGGCGGAGTACTCGACACCCTCGTCGTTGAGCGGGGTGCGCTTGCCCAGGGCAGCGAGGAGAGCACGGATGGAGTGCTTGCGGTTCTCGGCCTCGACCCAGCACAGGGAGCGCTCGGGATCGTCCATAACCTCGTCGACGACTTCCTCGTTGCGAGTGGCCGGCAGGCAGTGCATGAACTTGGAGTTGGGGCCGGCGAAGTTCATCATGTCCATGGTGACCTGATACTTGGGGTAGAACACGTCCATGTAGTTCTCGCCCGAGACCTCCTCGTCGTACAGGCCATACCACACGTCGGTGTAGATGAAGTCGGCGCCCTTGATGCACTCGATGTCGTCGGAGATGACGACGGAGCCGCCGGAGACCTTGCAGTTCTCCTCGGCGATGGCCATCATCTGCTTGCCGAACTCGGCGCGCTCCTCAACGGTGCCAACGTGCAGGCCGCCGTCGGGGATCTGGTGGCCCTTGGGTCCAAACTGGACAAACTTCATGCCGACCTTGGAGGCGATGAACATGAGGGAGACGCAGACCTGGGTGGCGTCGCCGATGAAGGCCAGGGTGCAGTCCTCGATCTTCTTGCCCTCGGGGAGGTTCTCGAGCATGGTCATGAGGTCGCCCATCTCCTGCGTGGGATGGTTGAACTCGGACATGCCATTGATGACGGGCACAGCGGAGCCCTCGGCGAGGCCGACGACGTCCTTGTGACGGTCAACGCGAGCCATCATGATGTCGAGCAGCGAGCCCATAACGCGAGCGGTGTCGCCCAGGGACTCGTGACCGCCGAGCTGGATGGTGCCAGGGCCATAGAACTGAGCATGGCCGCCGAGGTCGGTCATAGCGGTCTCGAAGGAAAGACGGGTGCGGGTGGAAACCTGCTGGAAGATCATGCCAAGGCTCTGGTTGCGGAGCAGGTGCGGATAATAACCGTCAACCTTGATGGCCTTCTTCATTGCCAGGCCAAGATCCTCGATAGCCAGGATCTGCTCTTTGGTGAAGTCGTTGGTGTCGATGAAATCCTTAGGCAGCGCCATGTCGATTCCTTTCCGCCGGTCGTGCCGACTATTGCTATGAGGCGCTCGAACATCACGCCTCGTGTTGACAAGACCATCATTCACCCGTATGCAATTTTTACCTAGTTTATTCGGGATTAAAGACCGTTCACGGAGTTACACCCCCTCTAAACCAATATAAACCCGCAGGTAGCCAGCTTGCAGGGGGTTTACTATCTAGAACCGCGAACGGTATACGGCTATGCTGTATCTCGGCGCCTAATCCGCAATGGAACGAAGGGTTGAGACGTCTATATCCCACAAGGTATACAGGGCTCGGCCATAGATGAAATGAGATGGGACGGTGGCAGATGAACACCCTGATGTTCTTCTATACCCTAGCGATACTCGTGATCTGTATTGTGACGGCAGTGCTTTCGCTTGCCGCCTATGCCTCGTCTCGTCGACGCTTCTTTATCTATGGCAGCGGCGTTTTTATTTGCTATGCCATCGAGATGACCGAGATCTTCTTTTTTGAATACACGTTGCAAAACCAGAGTTTTCCAGCCAGCGACTATTACTCAATTACCATGCCTGTGTTGCGGACCCTTGTGGCGACCGCTTCACAAGCTTTTATCTGGCTCATTGCCATGGACTTGCTCGACAAACATTCAAAAAAGCAGTTTGTTATTCCCGTCGCAACGTTCTTCCTGAGCGAGCTGCTGGTCATTGTCGCTGTCCCCTACGGCCCCATGCATCAATGGCTCTACTACACGATGCGTCAGGTATTCCTTGTATTTGTGGGACTGTATATCTTTTGGACGGCGCATAAAAGCACGCAGGTCGAGCTTAAGGCGCGCGTCAACAATCAACGAAAGCACCTCATTATCGGCGCCATTCTGGTCGGGTGCATCGTTGCCGAGGATTTCTACAACATCCTTGTTGTTCCCATGAGCCTGGCACCCTCTTGGCTGCAGCTGTACCTGTCCGAGCGCAACTTTAGCGAGAACATCTTTGCGTGCTACTTTGCGATTCTGCTGATCATCTATGCCTATCACGTGCTTTCGATTCGCATGCAGGAGGCGCCCGAGGAAAAGAACGTCAGCGATCTTGATCGACACATCGAAGAGCAGATGCCCTTCTATCGCAACGCCTACAAGCTCTCCAACCGCGAAACCGAAGTCATGCGTCTGGTTGTGTTGGGCAAATCGAACCAAGAGATCGCTGACGAGCTCTTCCTTGCCGTGGGCACCGTCAAGACCCATATCCACAACATCCTGGTCAAAACTGAGCAGCAAAACCGCACGACGCTCATCCTCCACTTTTGGAAACGATAACCTACCAAAAAGGGACAGGTTTATTTTGGCAGGTTTTATCTGGGCAAATGCCAAAACCGCCGCGAGGGAGCTACTTTCCCTCGCGGCGGTTTTCTAGCAGTAAAACCAAGTGAGTAGGCTTTTGGCGGGATGCCGAGCACGCCCCAAAACACCACCGCCCTGACCTGCGGTTTTATTGAGCGTTTGGCGCGGTGTGCTCGACAAGTCCAAAAAAGTCTACTCACTTGCATCTGAGAGGCATCCGATAGACAAAAAACCGCCGCGAAAAGGGTCCGGACCCCGTTCGCGGCGGCTGTTCGCGTTGGTTTTGCGACGGTTTTGCCCGCTTGTTACTCACTGTAGCGGGTGGCGATGGCAGCTTGTACCATTCCGGCGCTCATGAGGTAGGTCACCAGGAAGTAGCTACCGTATGCTGCCAGGAAGATTGCACAGGTGAGGCCCACGGTGCCGCCGATGCTCATATTTCCGAAAATGCTCACCAGCTCGATGATCACCTTAAGTGCCACAAAGGAGTGCGCCAGGCCCACTGCCAGCGGGAACAGGAAGAACACCGCTTGCTGCGCCATCACCGAATGGCGAATCTGGCGGTCGTCACAGCCGATCTGCGCCAGCACGCGATAGCTGCGGCTTCCGTCGGCCACATTGGAGAGCTGCTGGATCGACAGAATTGCCGCACATGCAACGACCAGCACAAAGCCGATGTAGATGGCTAGGTAGCTAATCATGCCGTTCATCTGCGCCGCCTGCGTATAGATCTCGGAGCGTGTCATGAAGACTCCCCACGACCCCGGCTTCTTGCCGTCAACGAGCAGATTGTCGAGCATGGTGTATTTAATGCTCTCGTCTGCCTTGGTCACATCCATCCCCTGCTTGTAGTTAACGAGCAAATTACTGGCATACGGCTGCAGGTTAAGCTGGGACAACAGCTCGTCGGCAACGACGACGGTACCCGGATTACTGCCCATCGCCGAGTTGGCGATGGCCGCCGTATCTTCGTCCGACTTATCGGTTGCGGGCTTGAGCGTATGCCCGCCCAAGGTAAGGGCATGGCCGCCGGCCATATACTTGGTGTACATGTCGACCAACTCGCCGCCCATATCACACGTGAGCAGATACTGGTCGCGGCCAATGCTCACCGGCTCCTCGCCCATCATCTGGCGCAGTTTGTTGTACTGGCTCGCCGGCGTCACAAACAGACCCATCGCATCGGCGTTGCTTCCCTCGAGCGCCTTGGGAAGCTTTTCGCCCATGGCCTTGCACATCTCACCCGCCACCACCGAGGGGCCCGAGCCGCCAAGCGGGTAGCTCAGATACGAATCGATCTGCACATGCTCACCGGCAACATCGGCGATATTGACCTTCTTGCCGGTCTCGTCGTTGTTGTCCGCCGACTTGCGCTCGCCATGCCATGCAGCGTACAAATCGACCGTTGCATCGGCCAGCACCATGCGATCGGCCTCAGACGGATTGACATACTCCTTGTAGTAATCGAGCGTTTCGGGCGTGTAATAGACATACGTCTGAGACACGTCAACAGGGTTATAGCGCTCGAGGTTTTCGTTCATCACGTTGGCGATCGACATGCCGCAGGTCACCGAGGTAATGGCCAGAAACAGGATCATCGCGATAACGCCCATCGAAAAGCACACCGTATTGACCTTGGCCGAAAGCTGACGCACGGTAAACATATTGAGGCCGCGCCAATACACGCTGCGCAGGCTCTGCAACAGCTTGATGAGCATGCCCGAGAGTCCCCAGAACAGCGCAAAGGTGCCCACTGTAACCATAGCGGTCGTAATGCCAAACTGGCTCATGGCCTCTTGCAGCTTGCTGTCCGTCGCGGTTAGCGGGAACCCATCACGTAGCAGACGGTAATAGGCCACGCCCACCAGCACCACGCCCACGGCAAAGATGGCAATCGCGATCCAGGGGTTGCGTGTCTTGATGCTCTCGTTGCGACGCTCGGCACCCATAAGCTCGATGAGCTTGGTACGGCGCACGGCGCGAAGGTTCAGCAGCAGCGTGAGCACAAACATCACGAGCATGCAGGCAAGGGTCAGGTTGAACGCATGCACCGAGAAAAAGAAGTGGAAATTGGCGATCTGTGTCTTAAAGAGCGAAGCCGTAAAGAACGTCATGAGCTGGGAGAGCCCCACGCCCAGCACAATGCCGGCGACAAAGGCCACGACCGATACTATCACGGTCTCGAGCGCCATGATCGTGGCGACGCGCCCGCGCCCCATGCCGAGCACCTGGTACAGGCCAAACTCCTTTTTGCGGCGTTTCATGATGAAGTTATTGGCGTACACCATCAAAAAGGCCATCACACCGGCCAAAAAGTACGTCAGGTAGCCGAGCATGCTGCCCATAACCTGCGCCAAGCCCTCTTCATCGATTCCGGCAATGTCGACCTGCATCGAGACGGTATTAAAGGCATAGAAGACCGTGACGCCCAGGGTGAGCGTCAGAAGGTAGACGAGGTAGTCGCGGCCGGCACGGCGGACGTTGCCCCAAGCGAGTTTACAGAGCATCGGAGCCCTCACCGCCCATCATGGCAACGACCTCCATAATGCGGTCGAAGAACTCTCGGCGGTCGGTGTCGCCGCGGCGCAGCTCGGTGAAGATCTTGCCGTCGCGAATGAACAGCACACGGCTCGTGTAGCTGGCGGCAAAGCTGTCGTGCGTGACCATGAGCACGGTGGCGCGCAGGCGGCGGTTGAGGACCTCCAGGCTCTCGAGCAGCAGGCGAGCGCTCTTGGAATCGAGGGCGCCGGTGGGCTCGTCGGCCATGATCATGGTGGGGTCGGTGACGAGCGCGCGAGCCGCGGCAACGCGTTGCTGCTGACCGCCGGACATCTGGTAGGGATACTTGTCGAGCACCTGACTGATGGACAGGCGCGCTGCCACATCCTGCACGCGGGTCGAGATCTCCGCCGAGTTTGTACGGGCGATGGTGAGCGGCAGGGCGATGTTCTCGCGTGCCGTGAGCGTATCGAGCAGGTTAGAGTCCTGGAAGATAAAGCCGAGTTCCTCGCGGCGGAACTGCGAGAGCTTGGCCTGCTTCATGCGTGTTACGTCCTGGCCGTTGATGCGGATGGTGCCGCTCGTGGCGCTATCGATGGTCGACACGCAGTTGAGCAACGTCGACTTACCCGAGCCCGAGGCGCCCATGATACCGACGAATTCGCCGCGGTTGACGGTAAAGCTGACGTCGTTGAGCGCGCGGGTCACGTTGCCCAGCGCTCCATATACCTTTTCGAGATGCGCGACCTCCAGTACCGGGGTCGCCATGTGCGTGGTTTGCATACCGAGTCCTTTCTTGCGATTAGTCTACGGCATCTATAGTCGCAAGAAGCCGAGTCGGCTACCATCGATATGGCTTACGCTTGCCTTACCGTTGCGTAAGGTAAGCGTAGTCTGCCACGTGTTGATGTTGAGAGAGGACTCCTGTTGAAGACTGTTCATGTTGCCGCCGGGATCATTCGCAAGGAAGGATCCGACGAGCTACTGGCTGTGCAGCGCGGCTATGGCGACATGCAGGGACTTTGGGAGTTCCCCGGTGGCAAGCTCATGCGCGGTGAGACGCCAGAAGACGCCGTGCGCCGCGAGCTCATGGAAGAGCTGCAGGTGAAGGTCACCAACCTGCGTGACTTCTACACCGTTGAGTATGACTATCCCGATTTCCATCTCTCCATGGAGTGCTACTACTGCTCGCTCGCCGATGAATCCGATGAGCCCCAGAAGCACGACCGCCAGCTCGATATCCGCTGGATTCCGCGCACCTCGCTTGCCACGGTGGAGTGGATGCCCGCCGACAAGGGGCTCATCGATGCTCTGATTGAGTTAAAGGAAGATCGGCTTGAGGCAAGCTCCGCCGATGACGCCGCGCCCAACACAACCGACAAACCCGCCACCAAACCCAAGCGCGCACCTAAACGCCGCAGCAAAAAGCGTCCCAAGCCCGGTCTGCTCGACGGCATCGATACCTCGGACCTCTCCGCTGACGAGCGCGAACTGGTCCGCCGTCGCGCCGCCATCAAAAAGTCCATGAAGGGCAACAAGCGCGCCAACACCAAGCCCGAGCTGCTCGTACGTCAGCGCCTACGGGCCGCGGGCCTTACGGGCTATCGTTTGGAATGGAAGGTACCCGGCAAGCCCGACATCGCCTTCCCCGGCCGCAAGATCGCCATCTTCGTCAACGGTTGCTTTTGGCACCGCTGCCCCAAGTGCAACCCAAGCCAGCCCAAGCGCAACGTTGAGTTTTGGGAGGCAAAGTTCCGTCGCAACGTCGAGCGCGACCGTGCTGCTGTGGCAGCGCTCACTCAAATGGGCTGGACGCCCATAACCATCTGGGAATGCGAACTCAAAAAAGACCGCATCGACGCCACGATGGAAAAGGTCATCGAGCAGGTGCGCGCCACAGAGCCGCAGCGCTAACAGCGAGCATTCACACGCTCCGCACGTCCGCGCCACATCCACGTCACAAACCTTAGAAAGCCCTTAAGCTCAAAACCTTTCAAGAGTGTTACTCGATACCTCTGACCTGCAGTTTCATCGTAACACCAAACCAGGTTAAGCCTTTCTTTAGCGCTTCTTTGCGGCAGCCGCGGCATAATACTGCCAGCGCACGGGACCTAGCAGCAAACCCCGAGCGCAACCTTTTGGTGGACATCGAGGAGGCCGCATAAGCATGCATTCTTCCAATGACGCAGCACAGCAGCCATCCCTAAAACATGCAAACCTTTTCTCCTTCCCCCCGACACAGAGAAACGGCCTCCTCGACTCCCCCACCACAAAAGCCAAACGCTCAACCGACCAGAGCCACAACTTGCGAGCATCCTTCGATAAGCTCCAAGCATCCCTAGACAAGGCGTTCCCCGAACAGGCAAGAGCAATCTAAGCCCATCGCGCTTTATACTGATGCCATGCGAAACATGGATCACATAGAATTGCACCGCGGAGGACGCGAGGAAGCGTTTCCCGAGACCGCCGAAGACTGGCCCTATATTGCCGAACGCGCAGAATTCGCTCGCTATCCGGGCAATTCCGTCCCCTGGCACTGGCATTCCGAGGTTGAGCTTTTCTACATGGAGCAGGGAGCGATTGACTATCGAACGCGCGCGGCTCATGAGCACGTACGCTTTGAGGAAGGGTCCGCCGGCTTTATCAACGGCGGCGTTTTGCACAGCACGCTGCAATCACCCAATTCGGCACCAGCCATTCAAATGTTGCATATCTTTCAGCCGTCGATGCTCGGCGATCCCGCGGGACGCCTTCAAAAGCGCTATATCAATCCTTTGCTGCAATGTCGAGGCGTCGATGTGCTCAAATGGTCGCCCACCAACCCCGACGATATGCCCTTTATCGATTTGCTAAAGAGTTCCTTTAACCACGACCTTCAACGGCCGCAGAACGAGATGGCGCTTCGGAATAGCTTGTCAGAGCTCTGGATTCAGATTTACGCCAAGGCCGAACCGCTCTTTTCCTCCGACAACGCCTCTTGGATGACCAACCGCGACGTACAGTTCAAGGCAATCCTGGACTATATCCGCGCGAACTATGCAGCCGCTATAGATGTGCCCCAGATGGCATCTGCAGCCGGCGTAAGCGAAAGAGAGTGTTACCGCATTATCGAAGCTTGCGCAGGAACGACCCCGGCGGCATATCTGCGCGCATACCGCGTAAACCGTGCTTGCGAACTTTTGACACACACCACGCGAACGGTCCAGACAGTCGCGCGCCAATGCGGCTTTGCGACAGCAAGCCATCTTGGCCAGGTATTTAAAGAACAAATGGGATGCACTCCTTCGAGCTATCGAGCAGCGAGGCAGAATCTCGATAGCACCAGGCAGAAATCCCGCTAGCCTTTCTTCTGTCACCGCATCAAACTTGCAGGCAAACAACAGAGAGGAGCAATCATATGAAGCACTTTGACCATATCGTATTTGACGTTGATGGGACATTGGCAGATACAGAAGAAAGCGTTCTATCATCGCTTGTCCAGATTGTCCAAGAAGAGACCGGCAAAACGCTCCCCCGACACGAGCTTGAATTTGCCCTCGGCATACCCGGCAAGGATGCCCTTGAGAAACTTGGAATCTACTCGCAGGCAACGTTGGATCGCTGGTGCCAAGTTGCCGCCAGCTTTAAAAGCACCATCAGCGTGTTTCCAGGTTTGCTTGAAGTCATCGCAACACTCGCCGATAGCGGCTGCAAACTTGGCATCGTCTCCTCACGTGCGCGCGACGAATACGCAAAAGAAATTGCACCCCTTGGCTTCGATAAGTATTTTGAGCACATCATCCTTGTCGAAGACACAACCGAACATAAACCCGCACCCGCTCCCATGCTCGAATATCTCCGGCGTACGGGCGCGAATCCTGGCAACGTCGTCTACGTTGGCGACACCGTCTACGACGAACAATGCGCAACTTCGGCAGGGATCAGTTTTGCCAGAGCGGCATGGGGATCGCACCAAGACATCTGTCTCTTATACA
>DXZP01000032.1:0-23988 GCA_019419605.1 Collinsella sp. | reverse complement strand
ACGCGCATAAAGAAAGCCTCCCATTTCTCATGTCCAAGAAATGGGAGGCAGTTCAATTGGTAACGGGCTTCTCAGATTCTGTGGTGCCCCCAGCGGGATGTCCGCGTGCGGCTGGCGCCGCCCGCTTTCGCTGCGTCGCTCCGCTCCTTGCGTGCTGCGCTGGAAAACGCTTACGCGTTTCCTCAGCTCTGCACCCTGTCGGGTTCGAATCCCGGCATATCGGCAGCAAAAAGCCCGTTACCGCGAGGGCAATGGGCTTCTCAGTTTAAATGGTGCCCCCAGCGGGATTCGAACCCGCGATATCCACCTTGAAAGGGTGGCGTCCTTGGCCGCTAGACGATGGGGACAGCGGGAAAGAGTATAGCAGACTTTTTTGCCGGCGCGTATATCGTTGGCAAACTGGAAAACCACCACACAGGAGCCGACTTTCTATCCCGATCTTCAAACATCTCATTCTGTAACAGTAAGACGACTTTTAACGGTCTAGATGTTACAGATTGAGACAAACCGCTGGGACGGGTCAAAACCACCACAAAGGTGCCTATCCCCTTTGTGGTTGTGAGGTGCTAGGGGAGGAGCTTCATGGCGGCGTCGTGGGCGGCGTGCTCGTAGGTGTCGTCGAGGGGTTTGAGCGGCAGCAGAGCGTTGGCCTGCGCGCCGCCGCGGCGCTCGAGGGCGTGCGCGATCAGCCAGTCGGTGAGTTCGGGGTTTTTGGGCAGTGCCGGTCCGTGCAGGTACGTGCCGATGACGCCCTTGTAGATGAGGCCCTCAAGGCCATCATCGCCGTTGTTGCCGGTGCCCGTGACGACGGACGTTCCGAGCGGCGTGGCATCGGCGTCCAAAAGCGTGCGGCCGCCATGGTTCTCGAATCCCACAAAGGGCTCAGGTGCCAGGTCGGTTTTGACGGCTACGTTGCCGATCAGGCGGTCGGAGCCGCGTACGGTTTCGGCGGCAATGACCCCCAGACCCTCGATGCGATCCTCGCCCATATAGTACGAACGGCCGAGCAGCTGATAGCTGCCACAGATGGCAAGCAGCGAGCCGCCATCCTCAACATAGGCCGCGACCTTGTCTTTTTGGGCGAGCAGTTCGTGTGCCACGGCTAGCTGGTCGCGGTCGGAGCCGCCGCCCATCATGACGATGTCGGCGTCCGTCAGGTCGAGCACCTCGCCCATACGGACCTCGTCTACACGCGCGGGAATGCCACGCCAGGCGCAACGGCGCTCGAGCGCGATAACATTGCCGCCGTCGCCGTAGAGGTTAAGGGCATCGGGATACAGGTAGACGATGCGCAGCGGGCGCGAAAGCTCGACTGGTGCGATGCCGACAGGAAGAGCGCTGCCGTCGGCACGGGCTACGGCGCGCCCGGCAACAGCGTCGGAAGTGGCGCCCTTCAGTCCGTCGAGCTCCTTGACCAGCGGCGGGAAGGCCGTGTAGTTGGCGACGGCGTAGAAGGTGTCATCGGCGGCCTCGTCTGCCACGGCGCCAATTGCCTGCGCGACGTCCGAGATAATCGCGGCATCGATGCCGGCGTACTTGAGGCGCACCTGCATGTCGTGTGCGCGCGTGCCGCCGGCAAAGGCGACAAGACCCGGCGTGTCGGCGATGCGCTCAAAGTCGACGTCGTAGATCCACGATACATCGTGGCCGTCGGCATCGTTGTCGTTGAGGAAGAAAGCGCAGAGTCTGCCGTCTGCCGTCTTGATGGACTGGATTTGTCGATCGAAGCCTACGGGATTCTTGGCCAGGTTGGCCTCGACGGTGCGGCCGGCGATATCCCAGCGCCCCATACGACCACCGGCGGGCACATAGGCATCGAGCGTAGGCTGTAGAAGCGCCGTGTCCACGCCCAACTCGTGCGCGGCAAAGAAGGCAGCGGCAACGTTATAGACCATGTACAGGCCGTTGTAGCGTGTGACAATGTGTCCGGCGCCCGCGTCGGGCGCAGATCCAAAGACCAGGTCAAAGCCGTAGCCGTCGCAGCCGAGCTTCACGCCCGTCACGCGACGGACAAGCGCGGGGCGGGCCCAACCGCACGAGGGGCAATGGTAGGCGCCGAGCTGGCCGTATTGCACGTAGTCATACTCCAGCGGCGCGTTGCACTGCGAGCAAAAGCGCGAGTCGCTAATGCGGTCAGACTCGGTGTTGGTGGCGCCGTCGATGCCAAAGGCAATACTCGCGTTGGGAACGCGCGCGGCGATCGCGGCACACAGCGGATCGTCGGCGTTATAGATAAGCGTCGTTGTCGGCGAGAGCTCCAACGCGTGGGCGATGACCTCCTGGGTGTGATCGATCTCGCCGTAGCGGTCTAGCTGGTCGCGGAACAGGTTGAGCAGCACAAAGTACGTCGGCTTGAGCTTGGGCAGAACGCGTACGGTGTAAAGCTCATCGCACTCAAAAACGCCCACGCGCTTGCCTCTGCTGGTGTGTTTAAGGCCGCCACGGGCCTCGAGCAGGGCACCCACCACACCAGGCTCCATATTGTTGCCGGCACGGTTGCACACCACGGTAGCACCGCTGGCAGCAACGGCGTCGGCGATGAGGTTGGAGGTGGTGGTCTTACCGTTGGTGCCGGTGATCACCACGCTGCGGTCGACCAGGCTCGCGAGGTCGCTTAGCAGCTCGGGGTCGATCTTCATGGCGATGCGGCCGGGGAGTACGCCACCCTGGCGCTTGAGGACGGAGCGCAGTCCCCAGCGAGCGATATCGCTCGAGGTGCAGGCAAGAGATGAGCGGAGGTTCATGAAACCGTTCCTAACGTAAACGACATGGTCGGGTCGAGTGCGTCACTAAAATCCATAGCGGCGCGCAAATTCCTGGGCAAGCTGCGACACGTCTTCGCAGGCATTGGCCCAGGGGGCAAAGTCGGGAGTGTCCGAGATAATGCCGTCCGCTTCCCAAACGGCCTGGTGCGAAAGATCCCAGGGATCGCGTGGCTCGGGCCGGCAGGGAAGGTACGGTGTCTGGTACATGGGATTCAGCAAGAAGAACGCGCCGCCCTCGCAGCGGTTGGCGAACTCACGTAGTGCACGCACCGCTGGACGCATCTTGTTCGTTTTGAACAAGAGGATTGTGCGGGCGAGCAGGTACCAGGGGGAGTTCTCGAGTGCATCGGCTCCCATCTGTTCCTCGAGCTGGTGGGCTAGGGCAAAAAAGCCGTCCTGATCTTCCAAGCGAGCGAGGGCGAGCAGCACGGTGCCTGCGGCTCGGGTGGGATAGCCTTCTGCCTTAAGGACGCGGCGGGCGTAGTCGGCGGCAGCACGGTAGCGAGCGCTCGCCATGCACAGCTGCGAGATAGCCTCGAGCGTGTGGAGCCACCCGATAAGAGCCGGCTCGTTCACGGTGAGATCTGCCGCTGTCACGCCGTCCGTCAAAACCTTGTTGGCCCAGTAGTGTGGGGCCTCCATATCGAACCCGGGCACGCTTTGCTGCAGGTAATCGGCCGTGGTCACCTCGAGCTTCATCAGGTCGCCCAGGCAGGCGTCAACGGGCGTGTCGGCCAGGATGATGGCGAGCAGCTGCGCGTCGACGGCCAGTGCATCGACGCGGACAATCTTGAGCAGCTCGTCGCGCATGTCGTCGAACAGGCGATTGCGCGTCTGCTCGAACTCCTCGTCGCTGCCCATGTCCTCGATGCGATGGAGCTCGTCGAGCAGGTGGCGATGAACACCGGCATAGGACAGCAGCGCCTGGGCATGCTCGGACTGCGCATACTTTTGGGGATTCGCGCTAATGTCGTTATGGACAAGCTCGCGTGCTGCATCGGTGAGTTCGGGGTGCGACGCAACGTAGGCGCGCTCCAGGTAGGCGGGGATGTAGACGCTCGGATCCATTAGAGGTCTCCTCCCTTAAACGGCAAGCCCTGCTCGGCCGCCCGCAGGATGCGCTCGTCGATCTGGGAACGCACGATGTCGTTGGTGGCGACCCAGGCGGCAAAGCTGGCGTTGTCGGGAGCGCCCAGGCCCTCCTGCAGTATCGGCGTCGCCTCGGACAGCGCAAGGACAAGCTCGTCGGTGGAGCCCACGCCCACGTTAACGCGGGCATAGACGCCATCGGGAAACTCGGTTTGGAAGTAGAGCGCCTCGGCGGCGTGGGGGCACGAACGCACAAGGATACGCAGGTAGTGTTCGGCACCCTCGTAGTCCAGCTCGCGCCAGGCTGGGCTCATCAGTGCGATGAGCGTCCACGGGTCCAAGTCGCGCTCTGCATCCTTGGGACGGCGGCGCAGCGGGGTATTCGCGAGGTACGGCACGGAGTGAGCGGAGCGAAAGCGCTTGAGCTCCTCGGCGGGGTATTCGAGCTTTGCCATGGCGAGCATCGCAGTATGGCGGACGCCGGCGGGGTCGTTGGGCGCAAAGTCCAGGCTGCGATTCGCGGCTTCGAGCGACATGCGATAGCGGCCGCTAATGAGGGCGCGCGACGCAAGGGCGGCAAGCCAGCGCAGGTAGGGGCGGCGCATAAGGTCGCCAGCGGCCTCGCGCTCGTAGGGGTCCTGCGCCGAGGCGATCTTGAGTGCCAGGTCGTGCTCCACCTCGTCGCACTTGGACACCAGATACTGCACGTATTCCTCGTTGGATTCGGCGGTGAGCGCCGTCAGCATGCGCTGGGCATCCCAGTTGGCCGGATCGAGTGCGGCTGCCTCGCGGAGCATGTTCTCGGCAGCTGCCTCTTCCTGCTCTGCCTGGGTATCGTCAGGGATAAAGGGAATGCGGTAATCGACGGCCTCGACCACCTTGGCAATGAGGTGCCCGGCGCGGTCGCGGTCGTGCACGATGAGCGGTGCGGGGTTGCGGGTGAATTGTTCCATCAGACGCTCTACGGCGGCAGCGTCGGTGAGCGGGATATTGTCGCGGCGCAAGGCCTCAAGAACGAGGCGATGGCAATCCTCTTGAATGGGATCGAATGCCATGGGGCCTCCTTTGCTGCGGTTAGGGTTCAAATGTCTCTATATAAGGTTCTAGTTTACCCGCATGTGGCACACCGGGGGTGCCGCACTTGGACATGCACCTTTGCACCACGAAGACGGATGTCGCACAAATGTCGGCACCTTGGACGACTGAGTGGTATCACGGTGCCGCAAACGGTCGATTTTTGGCGGCGAACGGGGCGCATTTTGGAGGGGCACAGTCCTGCCCGGGATATGTGGTCAACCTTGATAAAACGTTTGCCCAGCTTGGGAGTATGAATGCCCCACAAGGGTCTTCAGGGATAGAAAAAACGTTTCATCATTGTCGGCTTTAGGTGAATAACTGACCAACCAGAACGGTAGAATAGTGTTTGTCTGAGCGTTGAGACGTTTAGACATCGCGCATTGTCATCGCCGGCAACGCGCAAAACGGTCCTAACGGAGCCAATCGGGTGCTCCGTTATATACGCAAGTCTAAGAGGGGCTTGTTTAGGAGGCACAGTATGGGACGTTTTACCAATCCTCGCGATCTGTACTTTGGTGAGGGCGCTCGCCACGAGGTGAAGAACCTCAAGGGCAAGAAGGCCATCATCGTTTCTGGCGGCAGCTCTATGCGCCGCGGCGGGTTCTTGCAGGACGTTGAGGCCGACCTTAAGGAAGGCGGCTTCGAGGTCAAGCTGTTCGAGGGCGTCGAGTCCGATCCGTCCATCGAGACGGTCATGAAGGGCGCCGAGGCCATGCGCGAGTTCGAGCCTGACTGGATTATCGCCATCGGCGGCGGCTCACCCATCGATGCCGCTAAGGCCATGTGGGTCTTCTACGAGTATCCCGAGGAGTCCTTCGATAACATCATCCAGCCGTTCAGCTTCCCCGAGCTGCGTCAGAAGGCTCATTTCTGCGCCATCTCCTCTACCTCCGGTACCGCTACCGAGGTCACTGCCTTCTCCGTCATCACCGACTACGCCAAGGGCATCAAGTACCCGCTGGCCGACTTCAACATCACCCCGGATGTCGCCATCGTCGACCCCGAGCTCACCTACACCATGCCTGCTAAGCTTTGCGCTCACACCGGCATGGACGCTCTGACCCACTGCATGGAGGCCTACGTTTCCACCTGCGCTTCTATGTTCACCGATGCCAACGCCCTGCACGGCATCCGCGAGATCGTCGAGTGGCTGCCCAAGTCCTATGCTGGCGACCATGAGGCCCGTCAGCACATGCACGAGGCTCAGTGCATCGCCGGTATCGCCTTCTCCTCGGGTCTGCTCGGCATCGTTCACTCCATGGCTCACAAGACCGGTGCAGCCTTTGAGAACGGTCACATCATCCACGGTGCTGCTAACGCCATGTACCTGGGCAAGGTCATCCAGTGGAACTCCAAGGATCCCCGTGCTGCCGAGCGTTACGCTTACGTGGCCAAGGAGATTCTGCACCTTCCCGGCGAGACCAACGAGGAGCTCATCGCTGCGCTCGTCCAGAAGATCCGCGACCTCAACGACCAGCTCAACATACCGCAGTCCATCAAGGATTACGCGAATGGCGGCGTGAAGGTCGACGCCGAGAACCCGCAGATGGTTTCCGAGGAGGAGTTCCTCGCCAAGCTGCCCGAGATCGCCGCGAACGCCGAGACCGACGCCTGCACGCCGGAGAACCCGCGTGAGACCAAGGCTGCCGACTTCGAGAAGATCCTCAAGGCCTGCTACTACGACACCGACATCGATTTCTAATCGACTCTTGTTGTCGTAACGAGGGGCTCCGCACGTATTCGTACGGAGCCCCTTTTTTATTATTAGAGAATGGGATAGTTATGGCTGCAATTTTCAATAGCCCCAGCAAGTACATCCAGGGTCCGGACGAGCTCGCCAAGCTCGGCTCCTATGTCGAGCCGCTCGGTGCTAAGGCCCTCGTCATCGTGACGTCTTCGGGCAAGAAGCGCGTCGGTGCCAAGATCGAGGGCGGCTTTGCCGAGGCTAAGGCCGAGCTGCTGTTTGAGGACTTTAACGGCGAGTGCTCCAAGGGCGAGGTCGATCGCCTGGTTGCGCTCGCTCGCGACAACGGTTGCGACATCATCGTCGGCGTCGGTGGCGGCAAGATCCTCGACACCGCGAAGGCCGTCGCCTATTACCTGGAGTCCCCGGTTATCATTTGCCCCACCATCGCCTCGACCGATGCACCGTGCTCGGCACTTTCGGTGCTTTATACCGATGACGGCCAGTTCGACAAGTACCTCTTCCTTAAGGCAAACCCCAATATCGTCCTGATGGATACGACGGTTATCGCGGCGAGCCCGGTGCGCCTGACGGTGGCAGGTATGGGCGATGCGCTCGCAACCTACTTTGAGGCCCAGGCGACGCACGATGCCGACGGTGGCACCTGCGCTGGTGGCAAAGGCGGCATGGCCGGTCTGGCGCTTGCCAAGCTCTGCTACGAGACGCTTATGGCCGATGGCGTCAAGGCCAAGGTCGCGCTGGAGAAGGGTGCGCTCACGCCTGCCGTCGAGCATATCATCGAGGCCAATACGCTGCTTTCGGGCATTGGCTTTGAGAGCTCGGGCCTTGCTGCTGCTCATGCCATCCACAATGGCCTGACGATGCTGCCCGAGTGCCACGGCATGTATCACGGCGAGAAGGTCGCCTTTGGCACCATCGTTCAGCTGGTACTCGAGGATGCTCCGACTGAGAAACTCGAGGAAGTCTTGGGCTTCTGCATTGAGCTGGGCCTGCCGGTCACGATGAAGGAACTTGGCGTTGCCGAGCTTACGCGCGAGCAGGCCATGATTGTTGCCGAGGCCGCCTGCGCGCCCGATGACACCATGTGCAACATGCCGTTTGAGGTGACGCCCGAGATGGTCGCAAACGCCATCCTGGGTGCCGACGCGCTGGGTCACTACTACCTTATGGATGAGTAAATCAAGCTAAGGAAGGGGCAAAGCCAGCAGACGGCTTTGCCCCTTTTTGCTATGGTGCAAACCAACCTGACCCCATCGCACCAAGTTGGTGCAAAGGGGTCAGGTTACTTTGCACCAATCGTTGTTTGATGAAGGGCGGATTCTCGTATGGCGCTTCCTATGGTTTACGGCGGTCCCGGTCGGTATGTTCAGGGGCCGGGCGAACTTTCGCGTCAGGGCAGGTATTTGTCATGGTTGGGCTGCGCTGCCTATGTCTTGTTTGACCAGGGCACCGAGGATCGGCTGTGCAGGCAGATTGTCGATGGATTTCTGGACGACGATCTAAGCGAGCCGTTCTTTAAAATTTACAACGGTCCGTGTACGGAAGAGGCTGTTGCCGAAATGGCTAAGGAAGCCCAGGCTGAGTATTGCGACATGGTGGTGGGTATTGGCGGTGGCAAGATGCTCGATATCGCCAAGGCAGTAGCGTTTTATGCCGAGTTGCCGTTGTGCGTATGTCCCACGGCGGCCTCAATGGATGGTCCGTGCAGCGCGATTTCGGTGCTGTATCACGAGGATGGGTCGTTCGACCGCTACCTGATGCTCGAGAAGAATCCAGATCTGGTCGTGGTCGATACCAACGTGGTCGCAGCGGCCCCACTGCGTATGACGGTCGCTGGTATGGGCGATGCGCTGGCAACGTACTTCGAGGCGCGTTCGTGCGCCGCGGCGCACGGCGCCAACGAGCACGGTGGCGCGCCGGGGCACTTGGCTCTGGTTGCGGCTCGTGCCTGCTACGACACACTTATGGAGTGCGGTGTCGCTGCCAAGCGCGACCTCAAGAAGGGTCGCATGTCACCAGCGGTTGAGCGCCTGATCGAGTGCAATATTCTGCTTTCGGGCGTTGGCTTTGAGAGCGGTGGCTTGGCGTTGGCGCATGCCATCTCCAATGGCCTGACGATTCTGCCCGAGTGCAAGGCCATGCACGGCGAGGCCGTAGCGTTTGGTCTGGTGGTCCAGCTTCGTCTGGAGCGTGCGCCCGAGCTTGAGCAGGTGCTCGAGTTTTGTCAGCGTGTTGGTCTGCCGACGACGCTCGAGGAGCTGGGCCTTGGCGAGATTTCCGATGCCGATCTGCAGAGTGTTGCAAACGCGGTTTTTAGAAACGAGCGTAACATGGCCAACGAGCAGGCCAAGGTGACCAAACAAAAGCTCGTCGAGCTCATGCGCGAGGCATAGTTTGGCGCTTGATTGACCTTGTGCAACCGAGGTGGCGATTGCCATAGGCTATTTGTCCCAAAGGTGCTCCGCGTGTAATTTGCTCGAGGCACGGGCCGATGGCGTATCATTATTTCTTGCTTGTTTGCACTGCTCAGGGAGGGGCCGCGCATGGCGCAGGAACACGATCTGTTTGATGACATTATCGAGATCAGCAAGGGTTTCGACTTTCTTAAAAACCCGCTTGGCGGTGTGACCGACGCACTCGATCCGTCGGCGCCGCAGTGGAATCCTGCCGACTACAAGGAGCGTCCGCGCGGCAACACCATTCCGTGCTTGACCTGCAAAAACGAAAAGAGCGGTTGCACCGCGTGCATGGATGTGTGCCCGGTCAACGCTATCGAGGTCGAGGAAGACGCTATCGAGATCCTCGACTCCTGTCGCAAGTGCGGCCTGTGCGCCGCTGCCTGTCCGACTGAGGCGATCATCTCGCCGCGCCTGGCGCCCAAAAACCTGTATGACGACATTGTCTCGGCGGCTACAAGTCACGAGACCGCCTACGTTACCTGCACGCGCGCCCTTAAGCGCATGCCACGCGAGAACGAGGTCGTCGTTGCCTGCGTGGGCGATATTACAGCCGAGACCTGGTTCTCGGTGCTGGCCGACTATCCCAACGTGAGTGTGTATCTGCCGCTGGGCGTGTGCGATAAATGCCGCAACACCGGTGGCGAGGACATGCTGGGCGAGGCGATTGCGAAGGCCGAGGAATGGGCTGGTACGGGTATGGGCCTGGAGGTCGACCCCAAGAGCCTCAAATGCCATAAGCGCCGCGAGTACGAGCGCAAGGAATACATGGAAAAGATCGCCCGCACCACGGGCCTTACCGTGACCAAGCTCAACCCGGCAACGGCGGCGCTGGCCTCGGTGACGCAGAAGCTCAAAGCCCGCCGCCACCAGATTACCCAGCTCGAGCGCACGCTCAACACCATGTGCGGTACCACGACGGCAAAGCGTCGCCGTACGCTTACGCACGGGCGGCAGCTGGTGCTCTCGACGCTGCAAAACCACCCCGAGCTTGCCCAGAACATGCAGGTGAGCACACCGGAGTGCGATTTTGACAAGTGCACGTCGTGCGGCGAGTGCGTCAACGTGTGCCCCACGTTTGCCTGCGATCTGGTAGGAAGCGGCCGCTTTGCGTTGGAGTCCACGTATTGTTTAGGCTGCGGCGCCTGTGTCAAGGTTTGTCCCGAGCATGCGCTCAAGCTGGTTGAACACGATGCGTCCAACTTGGTTGTCGTCGACCCCGAGGCCGAGGAAAAGGCTGCCCAGAAGGCGAAGGCTCACGAGGAGGCCGAGAAGGTCAAGGCCGAGGCAAAGGAAAAGCTCAACAAGGTGCTCGACCAGGTGGAAAAGCTCGCAGACTAGTCGGCGACCCCAATCTCTGCTTCATTCGTGCCGCCGTGGCGTCCGGGTTCGCCCAGATGCTGCGGCGGCGCTATACTTATGCAGTTTGAAGTACCTGTATCAAAAGGAGCTGTCGTGTCCCTTTCCATCGGTATCGTGGGCCTGCCCAACGTGGGCAAGTCGACGCTGTTCACCGCGCTTACCAAAAAGACCGGCCTTGCCGCCAACTACCCGTTCGCCACGATCGACCCCAACGTGGGTATCGTCGATGTGCCCGATAGCCGCCTGCAAAAGCTCGCCGACATCGTCAACCCGGGTCGCATTGTGCCGGCTACGGTCGAGTTCGTCGACATCGCAGGTCTGGTGAAGGGCGCTAACGAGGGCGAGGGTCTGGGCAACCAGTTCTTGGCAAACATCCGCGAGACCGACGCCATCTGCGAGGTCGTGCGCTACTTTAAGGACCCCAACGTCATGCGTGAGGTGGGCCGCACCGGCGAGTTCGTCGATCCCGCCGGCGATGCCGACACCATCATGACCGAGCTCATCCTGGCCGACATGGGCACGCTCGAGAAGCAGCTGCCCAAGCTCGAGAAGGAGGCCAAGCGCGACAAGGAGCTCATGCCCAAGTTTGAGGTCGCCAAGCGTCTGCTTGCCTGGCTCAACGAGGGCAAGCGCGCCGCATCCATGGAGATGACTGACGAGGAGCGCGCCGCCGCCAAGGGCCTGTTCCTGCTCACCATGAAGCCCATCCTGTATGTGGCCAACGTGGACGAGGATATGCTCAACGAGGACCTGGCGCCCATCGATGGCGTCAAGCCGCTGCCGATCTGCGCCAAGATTGAGGCCGAGCTTTCCGAGCTCGATCCCGAGGACGCTGCCGACTACCTGGAGAGCCTGGGCCTGGAGCAGCCCGGCCTGGACGTGCTCGCGCAGGCCGCCTACAAGCTGCTTGGCCTGCAGTCGTTCTTTACGGCTGGTGAGATGGAGGTCAAGGCCTGGACGGTTCGTCAGGGCGCAACCGCTCCGCAGGCCGCCGGCGTCATCCACACCGACTTTGAGCGCGGCTTTATTAAGGCCGAGGTCATTGGCTACGACGATTACATCGAGCTCGGTGGCGAGCAGGGCGCCAAGGCCGCCGGCAAGCTGCGTATCGAGGGCAAAGAGTATGTCATGGCCGATGGCGACGTCGTGCACTTCCGCTTTAACGTGTAAGGACGACGCATATGTTTAAATATGGCAAAAAAGCTGGCTACATGGGTATTGCGTTGCTCGTACTTGCGGTGATTCCGCTGGTGGTTGCAGCGTGTGTTATCCCCAACATTGGTCCCGAGGTGGCAACGAAGTTTAACGCGGCCGGTGAGGTGACGCGCTGGGGCAAGAGCTACGAGCTGCTGGCACTGCCGGTGCTCAACCTGCTGCTGAGCGTGGCGACGTACTTTACGGCAGGACGTCAGGCTAAAAACAATGATGACTCCGCCGCCATGGCGCGCATCGTGTGCGAGCGCTACCTGCGAAACGGCTGCATCACGGGTGTGTTCCTCAACGTAATCAACGTCTACTTTATGTACTCGGCTATTACCGGAACAGGCTTTGGCTTTGGTTTCTAGCTTGTCCTTTTAGGCAACGAGCCTGCACGCATATTCAATGGCTGCTGCGAGGCCGCCGCTCGATCGTGGTTTAAAGACCATATCGGCGGCGGCCTCGTTTTCGTATCCGGAGCCGCGGAGGGCGAGTGCGATACCGGCTTCTAAAAGGAGCGGCAGGCCGCGTTGGCTGGTTGCGATTACGGCAGCCTGATTGAGCGAGCAGCTGTGCGCTTGGCATTGGATGGCAAGTTCGCCTTGCGCCGGGCAAGGGACCAGAACGGCGGCGACGCGACTTGATAGCAATGCAAATGCTGTGCGCTCATCGGGCGAAAGGCATTCGGCTTCAACGACGACGAGCTTGGGCGGTGCGCTGTTTGTGCGAAGCGTGGCTCGGTACATGCGGACCGAAGAACCCGACATAGAAAACTCCTGTGTATTCGGCAAAACGTAAACTATAGTTTACGTTTTTGTTCAGCTCCATTTCAAACTCGGCTGCATGGACGAACGTGCGAAACAGATTCTTGGCAGGCGGGTCGAAGAGACACGCAGGGACCTTGGTATCTCCAAGGTTGATTTTTGTGTGGCGACAGGAATCAGCCGACCCTACCTCGACCGAATCGAAGATGGGACGGCAAATTTCACGCTCAAGGTTCTATTTAAGATCGCGCCCGCACTCGGCATGACGGTGTCAGAGCTTCTCGAGGGGATCGAATAGGGCGTTCCCCCGCTGTATTTGACGCTCTTTGGGCGGGTCCCCCTGGTTGCGATGTGCAAAATCGCGAGTATTCAGCACCAGTTCGGCCGTAGATGGTAGCTCGAGCGGCTGGCTTTGCCTTTTTGACAGTAGATAATCCACACTCTAAATAAAAATGAGGAATAAATATTTACTAGACGGACCCTTCGTCCTAAAAGTTCGTCTAATAATCGGCTGATTCTATGCCTCCGGAGGAGAAATTGCAGAATACTCCGATTTTTGCACGGCCCGAGGGGGACCACCTGTCGTTTAAGGCTGCGATAAGTGGAGCTGCCTTAGGGATTACGCCATCGGGATGCGGTCGTGGTTGACTTGGCTGTAGAACAGGCGCTGGATCTCGGCGGCATCGCGTGACTGGCCGAGTGCCCACATGGTTTTGGCCACGAGCGTCTCGGTGGTCATATCGTCGCCGCGCAGAATGCCCGGATGATCGGCGTAAGCACGGCCGACCTCATAAACGCCCAGATCGAGGCCCTCTTCGGGGACCTGCGTGGTCATAACGACGGTGCGGCCCGAATCGACCCAGCGGAAAATTGCCTCCTGGAATGACTCGCCGGACTCGCCAAACTCGGGAATACCGCCAATGCCAAAGGTCTCCAGAATCACGGCGTCGTAGCTATCGGCCAGGGCGTCGAGGATGCCCGGGTTTACGCCGGGCGTAAGCTTGAGTACAAATACGCGCGGGTCGATGCTGTCGTAGAAACGCACCGGGTTTTCGCCCTGACGCGTGCCGTGAAGTCCGTTGCGCACGATGCGGTCGTTGCGGATATAGGCGATGGGCGGATAGTTGACGCTAATGAACGCGTTAAAGCTCATGGTGCGCTGCTTGCGGGCGCGCGTGCCGGCGATGGCCACACCGCCAAACACGATCGAAACGTCGTGCGAATGCTTGTCGAGCGCATAGAGCAGGCTCTGGTACAGATTGAGTTTGGCGTCGGTAAAGGGGTTGCCCATGGGCTTTTGCGAGCCGGTGAGCACGATGGGCTTGGGGCTGTCCTGAATCAGGTAGGAAAGCGCTGCGGCAGTGTAGCTCATGGTGTCGGTGCCGTGCAGAATCACGAAGCCGTCGTGGTCGGCATAACCCTCGACGATGACGTCGCGGATGCGCATCCAGTCACTGGGGCGCATATTGGTGCTGTCGATGTTCATCGGCTGCACCACGTCGAGCTCGCAGAGCCCCGAGATCTCGGGGACGCTCTGGGCGAGCTCCTCACCGGTCAGGGCGGGGGAGAGGCCGTTGCCGTCCTCGGTCGATGCGATGGTGCCGCCCGTGGCGATGAGAAGGATGCGCTTCATGCTGGTATTCCTATCGTATTTGCCGCCGCAGAGGCGGAGCCGTTCGGCAGTATTGTGGCACAGGGCGTCCAATGTTCAAACGTATTACATCATCTGTAACGTTTGGTAACACTTCATTCGCCGTCAAATAGGGCCCCGGTCGTGCGTTTGCCGTGCGCTGATGGCTGCGAGGGACGAGAAACCCCATATAACGTGTACACTATGAAAGTTATTTTCGTTCATTCACGCGGGTGGGCACCGGCTCCCCGCCAACAAGAGGGGGAAACCATGGATCAAAAGGCTTCCGCAAAGGTCCTCGTACTCGACTTTGGTGCGCAGTACGGTCAGCTCATTGCCCGTCGCGTCCGCGACCTCAACGTGTATTCCGAGATCGTTCCCTGCGACATCTCGGCCGACGAGATTCGCGAGATGAACGCCTCTGCGCTCATCCTTTCTGGCGGCCCGGCCTCCGTGTATGCTGAGGACGCTCCATCCATCGATCCTGCCATCTTTGACCTGGGCCTTCCCGTCCTGGGCTTTTGCTACGGCCATCAGATCACGGCCGTGACGCTCGGCGGCAAGGTCGGCCACTCCGAGGTGGGCGAGTACGGCCGCGCCACCATCACGCGCACGGCCGGCGCCAAGCTCTTTAACTCCACGCCCATGGAGCAGACCGTGTGGATGAGCCACCGCGACGCCGTGTCCGAGGTGCCCGAGGGCTTTACCGTTACCGCCAGCACCGACGTGTGCCCGGTTGCCGCCATGGAGTGCGTCGAGCGCAAGATCTTCACCACGCAGTTCCACCCCGAGGTCAAGCACTCCGAGTACGGTCAGCAGCTGCTGAGCAACTTCCTGTTTGAGATCTGCGGCCTGGAGCCCAACTGGAGCATGGACAACCTGGTCGAGACCATGACGGCCGAGTTTCGCGAGAAGGTCGGCGACGACCGCGTGATTCTGGCCCTGTCCGGTGGCGTCGACTCCTCCGTCGTGGCTGCGCTGGGCGCTCGCGCCGTGGGCAAGCAGATGACCTGCGTGTTCATCAACCACGGTCTGCTGCGCAAGGGTGAGCCCGAGCAGGTGGAGGAGGTCTTCACCAAGCAGTTTGACGTCGACTTTATCCACGTCCACGCCGAGGACCGTTATGCCGAGCTTCTGGCCGGCGTGACCGAGCCCGAGGAGAAGCGCCGCATCATCGGCACGCAGTTCTGGAAAGAGTTCTTCGCCGTGGCGCAGCAGCTCGAGACCGATGGCAGGCCGGTCAAGTACCTGGCTCAGGGCACCATCTACCCCGACATCATCGAGTCCGGCGCTCGCAAGACGGGCGGTAAGACGGCCACCATCAAGAGCCATCACAACCTGATCCCGTTCCCCGAGGGCGTGCACTTCGACCTTATCGAGCCGCTCGACCACTTCTTTAAGGACGAGGTCCGTGCACTTGGTCTGGCGCTGGGCCTGCCGGGCCACATCGTGTTCCGTCAGCCCTTCCCGGGCCCGGGCCTGGCCATCCGCATCATCGGTGCGGTCGACAAGGAGAAGCTCGAGATCCTCAAGAATGCCGACGCCATCGTGCGCGAGGAGCTCGACGCCTATAACCAGCGTCTGTTTGAGCAGACCGGCGAGCGCAACTCCGAGCACAGCTGCTGGCAGTATTTTGCGGTCCTGCCCGACATCAAGTCCGTTGGCGTTATGGGCGACGAGCGCACCTATCAGCGCCCGATCATCTTGCGCGCCGTGGAGTCCAGCGACGCCATGACCGCCGACTGGGCCAAGCTGCCCTACGACGTCCTGGCCCGCATCTCCGGCCGCATCGTTGCCGAGGTCCCTGGCGCCAACCGCGTATGCTACGACATTACGTCCAAGCCGCCCGCGACCATTGAGTGGGAATGAGTTTTTTGATCATTTTTGCCGTTTTAACTGGGATTATTCCAGTACGCAACAGTGAAAAGTAATGACAAACAATGAACAAGCCACCGACAACTTAGCGGAATAACGGATTCGTACCTACCCCCGGAAACACCGTTTTTCGGGGGTCTTTTTTCGTCATTTCACCTGCGAAAACGATTCGAAATATCCCAAAAGAGTGGGCACCGTCGTCAATCGGCAAGAAACGATGCTGAATGACGCGTATCGAAAGGCAGGAAACCAAGCCACCTGATATTATCCTCTCCCGATTTTTCTGGAATAATCGCATGCTTGCGAATCACTTTGTAATCACGCTCCGTTTTTCGGAGCTCAAAAATCGTTTCCCCAGGTCAGAAGGTGGAATAATTTTTTTGAGAAAAATCGCGGAATCAGGTCGATTCAGACCCGAATCGTCCCTTTTCGATGGTTTTCGGCGAAAAAACGAGCAGAAACTACTCCAAAGGACGCTTACAAAACGCCCTTGCGAATCAGTGATTACAGGCCTTTTCCGAGAAAGGCCGAAAAAGGCCGGGTGATTACAAATCTAGGGATCCGGAGCCGATGCGCCAGGCATCGTACTCGGTTTGGGAGATGTCGCCCGCATCGAGCATCTCGCGCTGGCGCATCCACGCCTCGAGAGCGGCCAAGAGCTTCGGCGACTTGGGCGAGGACGGGTCGACGGAAAGGATCACCCCGCCCTCCTCGTCGCGTGCCGGCCTTAGGCCGAGCTCCTCGCTGATCCTGAAGAGGTACTCAAGGGCCATGCGGGCCGAATTTGCCTCTATCTCCAGGAGGGCTTCGGGGGCGACCTCGAGCGCTTCGGCGATCATCTCGAGATGCGCTCCGCTCGGCTTCCTGTTGCCGAGCTCGTAGTTCCTGACGGCCGAGTCGGAAAGGCCGCATTCGCGTGCGAGCTCCATCTGCGTCATCCCGCGCATCTTGCGGTATTTGCGTATCAGCTCGCCCGTCTTCATAGGCGCATCTCCTTGCGTTTCCGGATATATCCATCGATATGACAAGGATAGCACGATGTCGAACGGTTTATCTTGACCGTTCGATATTGAACGTATAATATCTCCCTATACCGTTCGTTTTTGAACTGTTTAGGAGGATGAACATGCAAGACCAGAAAAGGATGCTCAACGCGAGGGAGGTCTCCGAGAGGCTCGGCGTCTCCACGACCACCGCCTACACCGTCATCCGGGAGCTGAACGTTGATATGGCCAAGCGGGGGTGCAAGACAATCGCGGGACGCGTGAGCAAGGAATATTTCGAGGAAGTGTTCTTCGGCAGCGGAGACGAAAGAGGCGACAGGGATGACCGTTAAGAGAGCGCCTAACGGAACCTACACCGTGCAATTCCGCTGCAAGGACGCCGAAGGAAGGGAGCTCCACAAGTTCAGAAGGGGCTTCGCCACCAGAAGCAAGGCGGAGGAATGGGAGCGCGACTACAAGGCGACGCGCGGCCAGTCCATGGCGATGAAGTTCTACGACTTCCTCAAGATATACGAGGAAGACATGCGACCGAGGCTGCGCGAGACGACCTGGGCGACGAAGCAGCACATGATAGACACCAAGATAAAGCCCTACTTCGGTCAGATGAGGATGGAGGACATCCGCGGCATAGACATCATCCAATGGCAAAACAAGCTGATTAACAGCCGTCGCTCGAACGGAGAGGCGTACTCTCCCACCTACCTCAGGACCATCAACAACCAGCTCAACGCCATCTTCAACCATGCATCGAGGTACTACGGGCTGAACCCAAACCCCGCGGTCAAGACCATGAAGATAGGCGCGAGGGAAGCCAGGGAGATGAGTTTCTGGACGAAGGAAGAGTACCTCAAGTTCTCCGAGGCTATGATGGAGAAGCCGAGATCCTTCATCATGTTCGAGATCCTCTACTGGACCGGGATCCGCGTCGGGGAGCTCCTCGCCCTCGTCCCCGAGTCCTTCGACCTCGTCAGCATGGAGATGCGGATAACGTCGTCCTACCAGAGGCTCGACGGACAAGACCTGATAACCGACCCGAAGACGCCGAAATCCGTGCGCACCATCAAGATACCCGAGTTCCTCAACGAGGAGATCAGAGAGTACCTGGACAGCCGCCAGGACGTTCGCAACGGGGAGCGCGTGTTCAAAGTAACCAAGCACTACCTCGCGCACGAGATGAAGAGGGGATGCGCTGCGACCGGCGTGAAGAGGATCAGAATCCACGACCTGCGCCACTCCCACGTGAGTCTGCTCATCGACATGGGGTTCTCCGCCCTCGCGATCGCAGACCGATTGGGCCAGGAGGCCATCGACGTCACCTTCCGCTACGCCCACCTCTTCCCCAGCGTGCAGGAGGACATGGCAACGGCGCTCAACGAATCGAGAGGAGATGATCTCTGATGCCCTGCCCAAACGAGAGGAGAATACGCAACAAGACGGTAGCTTTTCGGGCGACCCCCGAAGAAAACGATGCTATAACCTTGCTCGCAGAGGCCGCGGACATGACCAAGCAGGACTACATCATGTCCAAGCTCACCGACACATCCATTGTAGTTCGCCCCAACAGCCGCACGTACAAGGCGTTGAAGGACGCGATGGGGAAAGTCTACGTGGAACTCTCGCGCATCAGGCGCGCTGGCGACATGGACGAATCGCTCGTGCAGCGCGTGAAGCTCCTAACAGACATCTTCTGCGAACTCGGCGACGAGCTTCCCGAATCTCCGCTCGATACGGAAGCAAATATTATTCAAAAGATGGGTCGAAGCTAAACGATGGGTGAGGTTTAGAGGTTATAACGACGCAGTCTGTTCTTCCGTTCTCCATGATGCACGCACCCCGGGACGGTGCCGCAATACAGGCAATACCGCAATGCGAAGAGAGGCCTCGGGTGTGAACAGCAAACGCATGATAAGAGCACCGAGATGGTGCTGACATATACCAGGTTCTCGTTATGAGCGAACCCGAAAACCTCCTTTGGGAACAAACCAATCGCCGTGCTCCCACCAGAGATCGCGTTGCCCTCCCGGCACCGTCACAGTGACATGAACGCACAGGTTCCCGAATATCTCCCTCCCGAATTCCCTGCGAGAAGAAGATGCCTGGATGTCCCAGGTTCCTAAGAAAGGAGCCGATATCCTCTTGGGAACGGTATCGGGAGGGTACGTTCTTTCGAGCCCGTCCTTGTCGAAGGTTTTCACATAGACGCGATCTTTCTCCTGCGGAATGCCGCAAGTACCTGCCAAGGACTTCCTTTTTGGAATCGCCATTTCATTCCTCTCGTATAGATAACGAACATATGTTCTTATTATATGGCAAGATATGATACATGGATTTCAACGTCCCAAAGCAAGACGTAGCAGAAAGGCCTTAACCCTCCCGCTACGTCCACCTGCGCGCCTTGCATTCCGCTTCCTCGGGAATAGCCCTACGGTCTAATCAAGGGCAAAAAGGTGCGCCACCCTGTCCGCCGTTGATCCGGGCGAACGCGAACGCCTCTGTATTGGCGCTGTGTTGGGTTGAGATGGCGCTGCCCTGGGCACGGCTCGCGCGCCCTGATTCGATGCGGTTCATGGTGAACATCCTCTTCTCTCTGATTATGGGCGCACGAAACTGCGGGCGCGCTGCCCGGGAATCCGCGTCCTTATTCTGCGGTCGTCTCTCGGATTTTGAGGGTTGTTGTCACGGGCACCTCCCGCTCGGGGACATTCTCATTCTTTGTACTAGAGGGATGGCCGAATTGTCTTCCCGACGAAGTTACCTCACGGGGAGCGAGATGGAGTTGCAGGATAACGGGGTCGCCGGCGGGACCTGCCGCTGTCTGCGGTTACAGCAAACGGCCGCGCTCCATGGCGAGCTCTTGAGCGAAGCGGCAACAGGGCCCGCACTTGCGAGAAGGACGTGTGCCATTGGTACGTCCCAGAGCCTGATAAAAGTGCTCAAGCCCCTTCTCACTCATCCCGACCGGGACACGCGCCGATTCCCGAGCAAACTGCCTCTCCCGGCTGGGGCATCCCCACTTTTCCAAACGACGGGCGCGTCCGAGGTCCGATGCCGCAGAACCGCAGCTGGCACCTGAGGCGACGTGGCGAAATGCGTACTGCTTCGTCCACTGCGTCACGGATGCGCGACGTCATCCGAAGTCCCTTGTTCTCGCGTCAGAAGTACTACGTCCCCTGGCCCGAGTCCGGATTGCAGAACGCATACGAGAAGTTGTAGTGGGCGGCGAAGGCGCCGAACAGCTCCGTGGTGCGCACCTCCCATCGTCCTTCCTAGATTGATTGTTCACCCGCCCTCTATCGAAGCTCCGCTCTGCTCCAAATCGCCTTCGCAACCAGGAGAACGACCGCGGAAGCTCCGATGCAGGAGCACACAATGAGCAGCATCTGACCCATCGTCGCTCCTGGAAGAACGGCCATCTTGAGCGCCACCGCCGGATGTACAAGAAACTGCGGTGGAAGTCCCTGGACAAGATTCCCGGATGGGGAGATGTAAGGGTGAACGAGCAGCGCCATGCTCCAGAGTTCTGCGAAAATCACTAAGGCGGATGCGGTGACGGCCCGAAGCACATCTCGAAGCAGCACAATGGCCAAACACGCCGGGGAGGCCATCGCCACACACGCGCAGGCAAGCGCGATCACCCTGCACGCATATCCGTCGAAACGCCCGAGCTCGGAGCCAAGTAGCCCAAAACACGCAAGGACCGACGAGCTTAGGCAGATAAACAGCACCATCACAAGAAACTCTGCGATATGGGCTGTGAACACTGACGACCTGCTGTTACCAGCGCATATCTCGCCACCTACTGTCCGTGATTGCAGACCCCTGCCAAACACATATGAGCAGGCAGGAACCGAGACGAGAAGAAAGACCCCCATATAGTCCGGTAAGTTCTCTGAAATAACTGCCAGGGTACCCGCAGACGCATCGCCCGACGGAACTAGAACAGCAAGGACAAGCGCAAGTGCCCAAGACAGGGCGATTGCCGCAAGGTAAACGCGCTCCCTCGCAATTCTCCAGAGTGAGGCCTTAACTATTCTCATGCCAGCTCCTCCACGCCTTCGAGGTCGACCTCCTTCATCTCGAAGCAATCAATTTGCTCCTCGATCGCAACGCCATCCCTTGTGTCAACCATGAGTACTCCTTTCCTTATGAACGATTTATCGTTTTCGGCGCGACTTTTCCACTGCACCCCTTCTCATTTAGAGTCGCTCCGAGATGTGGCCCGTCTATTTCATGTCAGTCCTTTCAAGAATGGCCGTACAAACCGCATACAGCACTATCGACCACACGACACCGAGCATGACGCCGTATAATGGAGACATGTCTCCTTTTGCAACGAACCACATTGCCCCGAAAGGAAGAAAGTGCGCTGCAGCGAGGCCAGACGCTCCGTTGAGAACGGGCATCTGCAGGAGAGTCACGCCCAGAGAAATGGCAATTGCAGCCGCAGAACTCCGGGTGGCTACCGAGACCAAGACTGACACCATCGCCGTCGACGCTGCCAACACCATCAGAGACACCAACATGGCAAAGAAACTCGCCGCCTCGGCCGGCGTGAATGAAGCCCCCCAGCCGTTGGTGAGCGTGCACCAGGCAACCGCACAAATGGGGAAAAGGATAATCGCAAAGGCCATGAACACAACAAATACCAGGATCTTGGACAAAAGCGCCTTCCCCATCGTCCAGCCGCATCGAATCGGATAGGAGAACGTCCCCCTTTCGAAGTCTCCGCCGAAGCTTAGTCCCGCGTAGACACCGACGATCATCATGGTGGCGACAGATTTCATCATAATCTTCCCCAACACCTCGCGACCGGGTGCCTCCAGCTGATGCCCCCCGGTCAGGACCACCATATTCGCCAGGACAATCACAAGGAGCGCAATCCAGAACGTCCGATCGTATAGATATCGCACAAGCTCAGCGCGAAGCAACCTCCCCATCACATCATCGCCCGCCTTCCACTGCAGCCAGAAAGTAGTCTTCTAGGGACTCATCCGAATACTCAAGCGTGTCAATCTCCAGACCGCGCGACTCAACCTCCGCCCTCACCTCGTCAGCAGCGGGGGCCGGACGGGCATTCAGAACGATGGCACCTTCGACATCGCGCTCAATTACCGCGTCCGGGAAGCGGGCCGAGAGGAATCGAATCGCAGTCCCCTGGTCGCTTGTGATGATTCGGAAGGTTCGTCCCTTCTGGCGAGAAAACTCCTCCCTGCTGAATTGGTCAACCACATGACCTTGGCGCAGGAAGATGTAGTCGGTTGCCGTATGAGATAGCTCGGCCAGGATGTGACTCGAGATCAGAATCGTCGTCCCCCGCTCACGATTCAGAGTTTCAAGGAGCCCCCTAATCTCGCGTACCCCTGCTGGATCGAGGCCGTTTATCGGCTCATCCAGCACCAGAAACTCAGGATCTCCTAGCAAGGCTACTGCCAATCCCAGTCGCTGCTTCATGCCGAGAGAGTAATGCTTGACCGAACGTCTTTCGTCGGGACGCAGCCCCACCAGATCGAGCGTCACCCTGATATGTGAGGCGGCGTCAAGACCTCGAAGCAGGCACTGGACCTCCAAGTTCTGCGAGGCAGTCATGCTCTCGTAGACCGCCGGAGCCTCGATGAGAAACCCAGTCTTCGCCCGAGCCGAGCGCAGACCGCGCTCACCGCTCTCCCCGAGCAGGGAAATAGCGCCCGCCGTCGGCCTAGAGAGCCCGGCGATTATCCTCATCGTGGTCGTCTTGCCCGCACCATTCTCACCAATGAACCCGTAAATCCTTCCACGTCGGAGTTCCATGTCCAACTTGTCAAGGACGGTGAAGCTCCCGTATCTCTTGGTGAGCCCCGATGCCCTAAACACGACGTCCTGAGCCTCGCTGTTCTCCATTACGTCTCCCTTCCGTGTCCTCTATCTTTTTTGGCCAAAAATCGCCTTGCTGTTCTGTTGTATCGGTCCGTGTCAAGCGCGCCGGCGCAGACCAAGCTATTAACGAGTAGCCCGGCGGCAACCGCGATGGCCAGCCAATATGCCGCAGATGCGTAGGCTGACTTCCCGTCCAGACCAGGGACAAAGCTCGGCGCTATCACGATGGCAACAGTCAACAAGAGGGAAAGATAAACCGACCTTCTCCGGTGGCCGCGTAGCGCTTCCTCCTCGGGCGCCGAATCCCGAACACTCCCGTTCCTTGCGATAAAGGCCACGCGGGAGCGATGCGCAGCGAGCCCTAACACTGCTGAGAGTGCAACGCATATCATCAGCAAAACTGACCCAAGCTGGTTGATCTCGCCCGTCAAGTCCAATTGAACAGCCTCGGCGAAAAACTCAGCCGAGAATCCGCCGGCGAGGAAAAGGGCAGAGAGCGAGAGCGTGCGTGCACGCCTCTTCATATACGCATCAAAGTCCACCCAAGAACAGCTCTCAGCTTGTGCCGCGGTCTTCGGTTGGCAATGAACGGCCTTTGGAGCAGGAGACCCCGCGACGGCATAGACGGGCGTAACCCCCTCCTTGGCCGCATCGATTGGAAGCGTAGTAGAGTCGCTCCTTGCGGTATCATCCTGATGAGAAAGCTCCGAATCGGAAGCCTCGGAAGCGGCATCAACGTACTCCTCCTCGGCTGCCTCGTCCGCCGACGCTGTCAGGTCTCCCCTCACCAAGTCATCCATCGAGCAGCCGAATATGTCGCAAATCTTTATTAGCTTTTCCATTTCTGGATAGCTTTTCTCGGCCTCCCACTTTTGCACCGACTGACGACTTACGTCGAGCCGTGCCGCTAGCTGGGACTGGCTCATCCCCCTCTGCTCGCGCAGATACAGCAGGTTCTCCCTTAGGTTGGGCATCGCACACCCCCTCGTCCCGTTGAGCCGCATCCAGTGAAATCATTTTCAGCTCGAGGCCGGCGACGACTCAACCACTTTCCAGTTGCTTTTTTAGGATAAGTTGACAACCACTGGTTGTCATGGCGGCTAGCAGGGATTATCCGTCTGCTTTGTGCCCGATTTCCAGCACGTGGTGCCTGCTCATTTTGCTTATGTGTGATAAAGAAGCAATAGAAGTGCAAAAAATTTTGCCGTTCC
>DXZP01000031.1:0-25917 GCA_019419605.1 Collinsella sp. | reverse complement strand
GCAACGCGTTGCGCTGAGTCCTGAGGCTGTTGCAATGAAAATGAGAATCAAGGAAGTGGATAAACCCTTTTCCCAACCGCCGAAGACACACGTAAACAGCATGTCCATGAGGGTATAATTTGTATCGTATGTCTGCACAACGCCTGTGCGCGTACGGTTTTATTCGGGCTACCGTCCATTTCCGTGGAGGCACGGTTCGGCGGCCCTAACAAGAGAGGGGTTCTATGTATAAGATCCTGGAGAAGACGCAGTTCTCGGAGAAGGTGTTCAAGTTCCGCATCGAGGCGCCCGCAATCGCCAAGCATGCGCACGCTGGACAGTTCCTCATGGTTCGCGCCAACGAGACGGGCGAGCGCGTCCCGTTTACCCTGGCCGGCTGGAACGGTGACGAGGGCTGGGTCGAGTTCATCTTCATGGTGATCGGCAAGACCACCGAGATGCTGTCCACCTACGAGGCTGGCGAGTCGCTGCGCGACGTCGTGGGCCCGCTGGGCGTTCCCACCGAGATGGCCGAGGGCCCCTGCGCCGTCATTGGCGGCGGCGTCGGCCTGGCAATTGCCTTCCCGGTCGCCAAGCACCTGGTCGAGACCGGTCACGAGGTGCACGCCATCATGGGCGCCCGCACCAAGGACCTCCTGCTCATGGAGAACCAGTTCCGCGAGCTCCTCGACGAGGACCACATCCACATCACCACCGACGACGGCTCCTACGGCGAGCAGGGCGTTGTCACCGCTCCGCTGGAGCGCCTGCTGCAGGACAAGGCCGTGAGCCAGGTCTTCTGCGTCGGCCCCGTTCCGATGATGAAGTTCTCGACCCTCACCGCCCAGAAGTACGACACCCCCATCACCGCGTCGCTCAACCCCATCATGGTTGACGGCACCGGCATGTGCGGCTGCTGCCGCGTCGAGGTGGGCGGCGTGACCAAGTTCGCTTGCGTCGACGGCCCCGACTTCGATGCCACCCTGGTCGACTGGGATGACCTTCGTGCCCGCCAGGCCGCTTACCGTTCCGAAGAGGGCGAGTCCCTCAAGGCCTATGAGGAAAAGAGCTGCGCATGCCACTAGTTAACGGTCGTTTCGTTGCCGATATGAAGTCGCCCCGCACCCCCGATAACGAGGAGCCGGCTGCCGAGCGCGCCTGCGACTTCCGCCCCGTCGACAAGGGCTTCACCGAAGAGATGGCGCTGGCCGAGGCCGAGCGCTGCCTCAACTGCAAGAAGCCGTTCTGTGTTGAGGGCTGCCCCGTCAACATCAACATTCCCCGCTTTATCGAGCAGATCCGCGCGAAGGACTTCGGCGGCGCTCTCGATACCATTCGCGAGGACTCCATGCTTCCCGCCATCTGCGGCCGCGTCTGCCCGCAGGAGAACCAGTGCGAGGGCAAGTGCATCCGTGGCAAGAAGTCCGAGCCCGTGGCCATCGGCCAGCTCGAGCGCTTCCTGGGTGACCGCCCCGAGCTCGCCTCCACGCCCAAGATGGCCCCCAAGAACGGCAAGAAGGTCGCTGTCGTCGGCTCCGGCCCGTCCGGCATCACCTGCGCCGGCGAGCTCGCCCGTAACGGCTTTGACGTCACCGTCTTCGAGGCCTTCTTCACCGGCGGCGGCGTGCTGGTCTACGGCATCCCCGAGTTCCGTCTGCCCAAGGCAGTCGTCAAGCGCGAGATTGACGGCCTGGAGGACATGGGCGTCAAGTTTGAGTACAACTCCGTCGTGGGCAACATGGCCACGGCCGAGGAGCTGTTCGAGCAGGGCTTCGACGCCATCTACGTGGCGACCGGCGCTGGCCTGCCCAAGTTCCTCAACGTCCCCGGCGAGAACCTGCCCAACGTCTTCTTCGCGAACGAGTACCTCACCCGCGTGAACCTGATGAAGGCCAACAAGTTCCCCGAGTACGACACCCCCACCAAGCACGGCAAGAACGTCGTTGTCTTTGGTGGCGGCAACGTGGCTATGGACGCCGTCCGTACCGCCAAGCGCCTGGGCGCCGAGCACGCCATCATCGCCTACCGTCGTACCGAGGACGAGATGCCCTGCCGTCGCGCCGAGCTGCACCATGCTAAGGCCGAGGGCGTCGAGGTTCTGCCGCTCGTCTCCCCGCTCGAGTTTGTCGCTGGCGAGGACGGCTCCGTGTGCGCCGTCAAGGTCCAGAAGATGGAGCTCGGCGAGCCCGACGAGTCCGGCCGCCGTCGCCCGGTGCCCATCGAGGGCGCCATCGAGGAGATCCCCTGCGATGTCGCGATTTCGGCCATCGGCACCAACGCCAACCCCTTCGCTGCCAAGATCGGCGGCAAGATGGAGCTCAACAAGTGGGGCTACATCGTTGCCGACGAGGAGACCGGCCAGACCACCGATCCCCGCATCTGGGCCGGCGGCGACATCGTCACCGGTGCCGCTACGGTCATTCTGGCGATGGGCGCCGGCAAGAAGGCCGCTGCTTCCATCACCAAGAGCCTGCTGGGCGAGTAATCACCCACAGCGTTAGCCACCAAACGGCAAAGTCCCCATCGAGCACACGCCCGGCGGGGACTTTTTCTATGCCGACCACCCCAACCACCGCAAAGGGGACAGGCACCTTTGCGGTGGTTCTGGACTCGGCCGGCCAGTTTGTCTCAATCTGTAACAGTTAGAGGCCAAATTCCTCGCTACGTGTTACAGATCGAGACGTTAGGTTGGCAGCCGAACAGTTCATCTCAATCTGTAACACCTGAAGCCCAAATATCTGGCTTGGTGTTACAGATTGAGATTTTGTAAAAGCCGAGGATAGGCGCCACCACCAAAACCTAACGCTTGCGGCGCTTGGTCGCGGCGATGCCGACGGCGGCTACGGTTGCGCCGGCGATGCCTAGGGCGGCGACCGTCATCGCGGTGGTATCCCCCATGGTAGCCAGGACAGCATCGCCCTTCTTGGCCTGCGTGGTTTTCTCAACCGTCTTGATCGTGGCGGTTGTCGTGGCCGGCTTGACCGCGGGCTTCACCTCGGGCTTGACCGCGGGCTTCACCTCGGGCTTGGCCGCGGGCTTCACCCCAGGCTGCGGCGTCGGCTTGGGATCCGGCGTAGGCTGCGGATCGGGGGTCGGCGTGGCTTCGGGCGTAAACGTCAAATCGGTGTTGAGCCACAGGGTGTAGATCCAGCCGCTGTCCTCATCGGATACGCTATCCGCGACCTGGTAGCCGCACTCCTGGCCGTTGATCACCAGCTTGGTGTCGGGCGTGAAGTAGAAGCCGCGCGCGGACTTGAGGTAGATGCCGTAGCGATAGGTCACGCCAGGCTTAAAAGCATCGATGTGGTTTGTAATGTTCTGATCCCAGAACTTCTGGGAGTTCACCTCACTGCCGTCGCTGCCCGTCCAGAACTCGCACTGGAGAATAGAGTCGGAACCCGCCGGAGTACCCGCCGTAAAGACCGGCCTATCGCCTGCCTTAAAGGTGGTCATGGCACCGTTAATCTCGATAAGGTCGATTGCCCGCCACTCATCAATCGGAGCCTCGCACAGCATATTGTCAGCATTGGGCGCGAAGACGCCGTTGACGGTCTTGATGTGGTGCGCCCAATGACCGTTGACGTACATCATGCAGTCATCGGCCACGGTATTGTCGCCCTTGAGCCTCAGCTCAACGGAGTACATGTAGAACTTGCCCTCTTCGAAGTGTTCGATCCTCCTCGCGCCCGTCGGATACTTGGCAGGGTCGGAATACCAGAAGGCAACGGGCGTGAGCTCCGCAGGGTCGCTGCCATCCATTTCCTCCCAGCACTCGTAGGCGATCTCGTACTTGTCGGCATCGGCAGCGGGGATCGTCGCGGTCGCGCGCGGCGCCTCGCCGGGCGCGTAGTCGGTTTTCACATCGTTGACGTTTAGATTCTCAAGAGCTTCGTTTTCCGACGAAGCAGGCATCGTAATTGTTTTAATAGCAGGGACATACAGGAATTCTCCGCTTAGACTCGACTTTACGGTTTCCCCGTTTACGGTAACAACGGTTTCATCGCTGAAGGAATATCCGTCTTTTGGCTTCAGCATAAGAGAATACACATACTCTTTCCCGCTTTTAAACTTTGTAATAGTCGGCAGGGAACCATGTGAGCCGTTATCGGAATACCAGGCAGCAACGGGTTCATTGTTTTCAAATTCCTGCCAGCATTCATAAGCGATTTCGTATTTATCTGCATCGTAGTTAGGGACACCTGCCGTCGCCTGCGGACCAGTATCCAGCTGCCAATTGAAGTTCGTATTCTGAACATTGGCAAAGGAGATGGATTCCGATTCTGATTCCGCTGCCGGGATAACAAGGCACGCCCTCTCGTAGACATGGGTGCGGGTGTAGTAGTCATCCCGGATCTCGTTAATAGTGGGTTTCCCGGTCGCCTCGGTGTCTCCTTTAAAGGCGTCGTCCGGATCACCGATGATGATATTCCCGGGCTCTGTACCCGTATACGTAAGCTTGGATCCATCATAGGTGGTCGTCATCTTGGACTTATTCTCCTTGTACTCCGTAAAGTACTTCTGCTCCTCCTTCTGTCTCTGAATCTTGCTGATATCCAGGGTAAGCGTTGTTTTATTGCTCGCACTGTCATACGCCGCATGGACGATCAAGTCCCCCAGGCCGATAAAAGTCAAAGCGCTACCATCGAGAGCAGACTGGTCTCCATCTACAAGGGCAATCCCCTTCACATACTCAATCGTTTCTTCTTTCTTGATGTCGGTGTAATTGTTCCGCACCGTAATATTGACCCTAACGCCGCTGCCGCCAACAACATCGGTCACACCGCAGGGCATGATGGCGCCATTCGCCGGCGTGGCGGCGTTGTCGCTGAGAGTATTTTGTTCAGCGGGTGCCGCATCGTTGGATTCATCGGTGGCGCCAGTCGGGACCGTCTGCTGAGGCTCAGAGGCGGCTTGCGCCGCCGGAGCAGCATCGGTTGCAGGCGCGGTCGAAGCAGCTGGTGCGGTCCTTGCCGACGTATCCTCCGCAACCGTCGGCGTCACCGAAGCCGCGGCGACCTCATCCGTCCCAGCGGCGGGATCGGCGCATTCCGTCGCCAGCGCCACGCTCGGCAGCAGCAACTGACCGACCATAAGCGCACACGCGCCGGCGCAAGCTATTTTGGCACCCACACAACGCCAGGTACCGTGAACCAGCGAGCAGGTGGACTCACGTTGAGTTTGCTTGTCAAAGTGACTTGCGTTCATAACGGCCTCCTTGGTCGTAGGGACATACCACCACAAAGGTGCCTGTCCCCTTTGCGGTGATTCTGTACCACCAAGATGTGTCAAATGACTCCGTATGCCTAGGTTCGTAGATGTGAACCTAGGCCTCTACCTGCGGTTTAAGTCAATATGATTTCGCCATCGCCACACTCGTCCCGGGAACGCTACAATCGAGGACACGATCATTCGTCCACCCAAAGGACCGTTCTTGAACCTGAGCAGGCCTAAAATCAACGCGCTTCTGGCACTTGCGCTCTTCACCTTCGCCTTCCTTGCCGCCGAGTTTCGCTTCGACGTCAACGTCGGGCTGCTCGCCGGCGCCGAGCGCGTTGTGCTCGCACAGGGCTTTATTCTGGGTGCGAGCGTGCTCGGCTTTATCGGATACGCGCCGCTGCTCGGGCTCGCACAGCGCAAAGGCCGGCCTCGGGCAGTTGTCAGCGCCGCCGTCCCCATCGCCATCTTGGGGTTGACTCAGATTCAGTCCCCCACGAGCCCGCTTGCGCTCGAGATTCTGGGATGCCTCGCATTCCTTGGACTCGGCCTACTGGGTGGCGCGGCACACCATGCCTTCGCAACGACATTCCAAGACGATCCCAAGCTCGCCACCGGTGCGGGAGCAGCCTATGCCGCGGGCATCCTGATGCAGTTCGCCATCAACCTGCTCAATTGCGGCGGTATCGCAGAGCTCATCGTCCTTGGCGCAGCGACTATCGCCATCTCCGCCCTCAGCGTCGTTCCCCAAAAGGCTGCTGAGAGCTCCAGCCCCGCCATCAATCCCCTTGTTGAGCCATCGCACGCCCTCGCCAAGCAGGCATGTTGGAGCATCGTGCTCGTCATGATTCTCGCCTGCTTATTCTCCACCCTCGACAACGTCGTCACGTTCTCCAACGCCCACGGCACCATCGCCGTGCAAACCTGGCCACGCCTCTTTTTGGCAGCGAGCGGCCTTGCCGCCGGTCTTATTTTTGATCTTGCCGAGCGCCGTTACATGGGACTTGTCATGCTCGGCATCGCCGTGCTCTCGACCATTTCCATCCTAGCCGTGGAGGCCGGAGCCGATCCCAACCTGGGCCTTGTCGTCTTTTACCTGAGCTCGGGCTTTTTTGTCACGTTCTTTACCGCCACGTTTACTCAGCTGGCACCGCGCATGCACGCGCCCGCCTTCTGGGCCGGCATGGGCCGTGCGGCCAATAACGTGTGCGCGTTCACCACGTCGGGCGTCTCGCTTGCGCTTGTGACCTCTGGCAACGTCGCCCTCATCATGATTGGCGCGGTCGTGCTTCTCGTCGCCGCCTGCGCAGCATTCGTGGCAGCCGGCTTGTTCCGCCTGCCCCAAACCGAGCAGGAGCGCGAACATCAACAGCTTGCCGAGGAGGCGCTGGCAGCACCGAGTATCGAGGAGCAGCGTCAGGTCTTCATCGTCAACCACGCTCTCACCCCGCGCGAAGTCGACGTGCTCATAGCCGTGACCCAGGATGAACGCCCGCTCAAGCAGATCGCCGAGGAGCTCGGCATCTCGATGCGCATGGTACAGCGCCACCTGAGCTCCATTTATCAAAAGACCGACACGCAGACGCGCGCCGGTCTCACCAAGGCCTTTCCCTCGGCCTAAAACAAAAACCACCACAAAGGTGCCTGTGTCCCCCTTGTGGTGGTTTGGTCGGTTAGCCTTCGAGTTGAGCCACTTTGTAGCGGTAGGCAGCGGCTATGACGTCTTTGCAGCCTTCGCGGCCCAGCTTGGCGCGGTTGACGACGATATCCTTGCCGCTCGTCATCTTCCACTTTCCGGCACTGTAGCGCTTATAGAACGCCTCGCGCGCCTTCTGCTGCTGCTTGACCAGCTTGGCGCCCTTCTTTTTATTAAGGCCACGCTTCTTGCGCACAATCTCGACGCGGTCCTCAAAAGGAGCGGTCACCAACACGGCAATGTGGTTGGGGTTGTTACGCAGCAGGTAATCGGACAGGCGGCCTTCGATAATGCAGCTCTCGGTCTCGCCCAGGTCCAAAATCACCTGGCTCATCTTCTGGAACAACTTGTCCGAGTACGAACGCGCGTCGTAGCGGTCGGGCAGGAACGCCATGTTCTCCACGGCCAGACGCTCGTCGTAGGCGGCCATCTTGTCGAGCGACTCGCCCGCGCGCAGCGACGCACGTACCAGCAGCTCGTTATCGTACAGCGGAATCCCCAACTCGTCGGCAAGCATGCGGCCAATCTCGTGGCCCTCGGCGCCAAAGTCGCGCGCGATGGTAATGACCACAGGATTCTTCTTGTTCTCCAGATCGCTCATCGCGATTCCTTTCTAACAAATGAGAAAAGGCAATTCCTGATTCCCATTTTGTCACTTACGACCGTCCTGGTTTCCCAAGTGCGGCAGATTGCCCCGAAAGAGGAGCGCCGCGTACTAAATGTACGCAAGCGACGATTGAGGGGCAAGGTGCCGTGCTTGGGGAAGCAGGACTATGCGGCCACGATGCGGCGTTGATATGCCCTCACCAGCAGCGAGATACCAAAGTTGAGCACGAAGTACATCGCAAACACCAGGCCGTAGAGCATAAGCACCTGCGACAGGTCGATCGCGTGGGCCATCACGACGTTTGCCGTGTACATGAGCTCGGCCACGTTAATGCCCGAAAGAAACGAGCTGTCCTTGATGACGGTCGTGCACTGGCTAAACAGCGCCGGAATGATCGTCTTAAATGTCTGCGGCAGAATGATGTAGCGCATGGTGGCAAAGAAGCCAAAGCCCTGGCTCTGCGCCGCCTCAAACTGGCCGCGCGGAATCGAGTTGAGGCCGCCGCGCACAATCTCGGCCATAACGGCGCTGGTAAACAGCGTAAAGGCGATGGTCGAAATCACAATGTCCAAACCCTGCACCGTAAAGTAGATAAACAGGATCCACAGCAGGTTCGGCGTGCAACGGAACAGCTCGATATAGGCGCTTACCAAAATACGGAACGGGCGGGGCGCATAGCTCTTAACGAGCGCCAGCACCGTGCCAAAGATGAGCGAGAAAAAGATCGACAGCGCCGAGATCTCGATCGTCTTAACAAAGCCGCCCCAAATGTAGAGCAGGTTGGTCGCGTTGAAGATTTCCATGCGCTAGGCCTCCTCTACGTTGTCGAGCCCCAGCTCGGCCAGGCTCACGCCGCGCGGACGCTCCTTGGAGCGGCGCTCGAGCCACTGCACCAGCATGGCGAGCGGAAAGCAGATGATGAAGTACATAAGGCAGCAGACGATATATCCCTGCAGGTAACCGTACAGACTCACAAAGTTGTCGGAACGGTACATAAGGTCGCCGCCGGCCACAAGCGCCAGCACCGACGTGTTCTTGACCAGGTTGAGTGCCTGGTTACACAGCGGCGGCAGAATGATCTTGAACGTCTGGGGCAGCACGATGTACCAGTACGCCTGGGCACGGGTGAAGCCCTGGCTCTGGGCCGCCTCCATCTGACCGCGCGGAACCGCCTCGATACCAGTGCGGATGACCTCCGAAATGTAGGCCGCGTGATACAGGCCCACGCCCAAGAAGCCCAGCACGAACGGCGCGATGCGCACCGGCTGGTCGGCACCGGTTATGGCTTGCAAAAACTGCGGACCGGCCATGTACATAAAGAGCACCTGCACGGGCAACGGGGTGTTCTGGTAAAACTCCACGTACACGCGGCTTATGGCGCGCAGCACGCGCGAACGGGTGGTGGAGAACACGCCCAGCAGCGTGCCCAGCACCAGCGACAGCAGCAGACCGGCAACGACCACCTGTAGCGTCACGCCAAAGCCCTCCCAGAAGGGCCCCATGTTTTGAAATGTCGTCGACCAACGGTCGGCGTCAAATAATCCTTCGAGCATTTGATTCCTTCCTTGGACGATGCGCCTATACAAGACCCCAGGTCTTGACCTCTTGGTCGAGCCAGCCGTCGGCCAGGCGATCGCAAATCACCTGATCGACCACGGCCGAAAGGTCGCAGCCCTTCTTGGTCGCCACGCCGTAGCCCTGCTCGCCAAACTTGACCTCGGGCTGCAGCAGCTCAACGGTCTCGTTCATGTAGCCGGCCAGCGTGGAGCGGTCCATGGCAAAGACGTCGATATTGCCGGCGTCGAGGGAACTCTTGATGATGGGATAGCCGCTAAAGGCCCTAAACTCGGGCTTACAGCTAAAGCCGTTGTCCTTGATCATCTGCTCGATCAGGCCCTGCGTGGTGGCACCCTGGCTCACGCCAATGACCTTGCCGTCCAAGTCCTCAATCGAGGTAAAGCCCGAACGCTTCTTGACCATGAGTCCCACGTAGTCGGTGCGGTACGGCGTCGAGAAATCCCAGCTCTTCTTGCGCTCGTCGGTGATGGTGTAGGTCGCCGCGACCACGTCGAGTTGGCCGTTATCGATCAGCGGGCCGCGCGTCTTGGGCGTTACGTCGGTAAACTCGACAAGCTCCTGGGCGCGGGCCTCCTTGTAGCTCACGCCAAAGACGGCAGCGGCGATCTGGTAGCACAAATCGACTTCCATGCCCTCAAAGCGGCCCTTGGCGGTGTCGTAATAGCCATAGCCGGGAACGTCCTTCTTGACGCCGGCATTCAGATGTCCACGCGACTTAATGGCCGCAAGCTTGGACCCCTTGTCGGAGCCCTCGCCGCTGGTGGAGTTGCCGCAACCGGTAAGCGCGGTCCCCGTCAGCGCAAGCATGCCGGCGCCCGCCAGCTGCAAAAAGTGACGGCGCGACACGGCCGCCCTCGTCATATCCGTCATGTCCATCACCGCGCCTAGTGCAGAATCTTGGACAGGAACTCGCGGCAGCGCGGGTTCTCGGGGTTATCGAAGAAGTGCTCGGGCGTGCCCTCCTCCAGAATGCGGCCGTCCTCCATAAAGATGACGCGGTCGGCCACCTGGCGCGCAAAGCCCATCTCGTGCGTCACGCAGATCATGGTGATGTCCTCCTGCGCGAGCTCAATCATAACGTCCAGAACCTCCTGGACCATCTCGGGGTCGAGCGCCGAAGTCGGCTCGTCAAACAGGATGATGGGCTGCTTGGTGCACAGGGCACGGGCGATGGCGATGCGCTGCTGCTGACCACCCGAGAGATTCTGCGGATACTCGCCGGCCTTATGCGCCATGCCGACGCGCTTGAGTGCGGCGATGGCGATCTCGGTCGCCTCCTCCTTGCTCTTCTTTTGCAGCTTGATGGGCGCGAGCGTCAGGTTGCCGAGCACCGTCATATTGGGATACAGGTTGAACTGCTGAAACACCATGGAACTATACTTGCGAGCCATCTCCAGGTGGTTCTTTTTGGTAAGCGGCGTACCGTCGATGATGACCTCGCCCGACGTGGGCTCCTCCAGATAATCGACGCAACGGATGAGCGTCGACTTACCCGAGCCGGAAGGCCCGATCATTACGAGCTTCTCGCCGCGCTTGACGGTGAGGTTGATATCTTTGAGCACATGCAGGTCGCCAAAGTACTTGTTGAGATGCTTGATCTCGATCATGTCTGCCATGAATGTCCCTTCCCTGCGTTTACACGAGTTGAACTATTGTACGGAAAGAACCACGTTTCCGCAGCCCACACTACATTCCCGTAAAGAACCCGCAATCTTCCGCCCACTCATTGGGCACTCGGGCACTCATTGGGGACAGACTTAAATGAGTACCCTTAAATGATCACCTACTCATTGGGTACTCATTTAAGTCTGTCCCCAATGAGTGCCCTTCAGCTGCCATCAAAAAAGGGGCGCGACCGCAATGGTCACGCCCCCCTCAACATCAACTATGTGTCGACCGGCACTTACGCCAATTTCGCGCCAACGATCTTTGCTGCTGCCGGCTTGTCGAAGTTGCCACCGGTGGCCTTGCCCAGAGCGCCCATGACCTGGCCCATCTGCTTCTTGGACGTGGCGCCCAGCTCGGCAATAACCTGCTCGATCAGAGCCTCGAGCTCCTCGCCCGAAACCTGCGCGGGCAGCAGGCTCTCCAGAATCTTGACCTGCTCGCTCAGGTTATCGGTACGCTCTTGGTCGGTGCCGGCCTTGATGGACATCTCCAGCGTCTCGCTCGTCTGCTTAATCAGACGCTTGATCATGCTGTTGACGTCTTCCTCGGTCACATCGCGGCGCTCGTTGACCTCGATATTCTTCACCTCGGCCTTGACCTGGCGAATGATGGACAGGCGAACCTTGTCCTTAGCCTTCATGGCCGCGATCATTTCCTTCTGCAGCTCTTCGTTGGTCATCTGCAAATCCTCCTCAATAGCGTGGGCGGCACTCACGCGGGCGCCGCCCCATGATTACTCAGTCGTCGACGCGTCGTCGGTCGAACTCTTGGTGACGCCCTTCAGGCTCACGTTATAGGGCACGTCCTTAGGCATGGGGTTAACGGTGATGTCGGCGTCCTTCTTGTACTGCTCCAGCCACTCGCTGTACGCGGTGCTTGCCGTCTGCGTCTTCACCACGTTGGAGACGTACTTCTTGATGTCCTTGGGTACCTGCTTAATGTCATCGACCTGATTATCGACATGGAAGTAGTCGGTGCACTTGATGATGTGGTAACCATAGGTCGACTCGACGACGTCGCTCACATCGCCCTTGTTGAGCCCCTCGAGCGCCGCCTGGTAGCTGTCGACGAAGGTGGTGAGCTTGTCCCAGCCCACATCGCCCTTCTTATCCTTGGAGCCGGTATCGTCGGAGTACTGCTTTACGGCGTCCTCAAAGCTCAGCTCGCCGGAGTTGATCTTGTCCAGGCACTCCTGCGCCTTGGCCTTGGCGGCGGCCTTGTCCTCATCGGAAGCGTCGGAATCGACCTTGATCAGAATATTCGACGAACGGCGGGCGTCATTGTAGTTGGACAGGTTCTCGTTGATGTAATCGACAATCTCGCTGTCCTTGGGCTTGCTTGTGGGCGCTACCGCATCCTTAAGCTTTTGCTGCGCCAGGCTCTCCTTGAGCGAGTCCTTGTAGGTGTCCTCGGTATAGCCGTAGGTCTTAAGGGTCTTCTTAAAGGCCTTGGCACCGCCCGCGCTCTTGCACGCGTCCTTCCAAGCCTTCTCGACCTCCTCGTCCGACACCGTCACGCCGTTCTCCTTCTGTGCCTGTTGAAGCAGAATCTGCTGCGTGTAGGAGTCGATGAGTTGCTTGCGGTACTTCTTGGGCGTGAGGTCGTTGTCGACCAGATACTGTGCCCAGTCCTTGTCCTTGGTGTAGCCGTAGGACGTGCGCATGCTCATGATCTGCTTGGTCACGGTGTTCTCGGTGAGGTTGGTGCCGTTGATAGTAGCAGCAACACCGCCGGTCAGCTTGTAGCCCGAGGTGTCCTCGGTCTGCGACATAAGACCGGAGCACGCCATGGCCGAGACGGAAAGCAGCATCGCCAGCACGCCGATGACCACCAGGACGATCTTGACGGTCTTGGACACGCGGGTCTTGCGCTGCTTCTTGCGAGAGCTGGAGGCGGCGCGAGCCTGCTGCTCGGGCGTCGGCTCGGGTGCGGGGTTCTTTTTCTTATTTGCCATAGTTGGCCTTTCGCATAACGAATCGAACAAACGCCATTGTGTCACAACGCAGCCCCCGCGGCACGCTTGGTGCATTGGGGACAGGTTAATCTGCACCATTTTGGTGCAAAGGGGACAGCTCTGGCAGCCGGCACCTTAGAAGTGACGGCGGATGGCGTCGACCATGCCCTGGGACGTGGTCTGGCCGAGCACGTCGGCTGCGGCATCGGCGTCCATAAAGATGTTCATGAGCGCCTGCAGGGCCTCGACCTGGCCGCCCGGCTCGGCGATGCCCAGATTGATGACGATCTGCGCCGGCACCGGAGCGCCCATGCCAGCCATAGCGTTAAATGTCACGGGCGCGGCGGGCTTCACCACCGCGATATAGGGCTTGGCCACAAACCCCGGATCGGTATGCGGAATGGCAATGTTTGCCGCCGGCATGGCAAGACCCGTGGGATAGGCATCCTCGCGCGTGCGAACGGCGTCGAACCAACCGTCGGCAATGTAGCCACGCGGTACAAGCTCGCCCTCAAGCCGCGCGAACACCTCATCCGGCGTCGCACACTCCCAATCAAAAAACACCAGCTCAGGCGCAAACAGCGCTTCGTTATCCGCCATGCGCTCACCTCTCTCACCTAGTCATTCAAGAACGTCCCCGATGACTACCCAAAACAAAAGGTGGCCACGCGCGCCTTGGCGCCAATGACCACCCTGACCACTCAACTAAATTGTACTGTGCGCCGCTAGCCGCGGGGCGCATCAATTGCGACCTTGCCGCTCTCCAGCACGTGGACGCGGCCGTCGGCGAGCATTTGCACGACCTCGGGATACAGCACGTGCTCAATCGCGTGGATGTGCTCCTCGAGCGTGTCGACATCCCAGCCCTCCTCGACAGCCAGCGCACTCTGGGCGATGATGGGACCGTTGTCGTAGACCTCGTTGGCAAAATGCACGGTCACGCCAGTTACCTTGACGCCGCGCACAAAGGCATCGTCAATCGCATGCGCACCGGTAAAGCTCGGCAGCAGCGCCGGATGCAAGTTGACCACGCGGTTGGGAAACGCCGCCAGCAGCGGCGTGTGCACCATGCGCATGTAGCCGGCCATGACCACATACTCGCAGCCGCGCTCGAGCAGCTCGTGCGCGATGATCTCGTCGGCGGCGATGGGGTCGGCATAGACATCCTTGGACAGCGTCAGCGTCTGGATACCCGCACGCTCGGCACGCTGCAACCCCTTGGCCGAAGGACGGCTCGACACCACCAGCTCAATCGAAGCATTGAGCTTGCCGGCAGCGATCAGGTCAATCAGCGCCTGCAGGTTGGTGCCAGAGCCGCTGATGAGCACGCCGATCTTGAGCGGCTCGGCCGTATCGGTGCCAGTCGGACGGGTATAGGGCACAAAGTCCAGGCCCACGGCAGCAGCCATCTGCTCGTTAGCGCTCATCGGAGTACACGACCTTACCGGAACCCTCGACGCACTCGCCCACGCGGAACGGCTTCTCGCCCAGCGCGACCAGTGCCTCGGTCACGGCGGCCTCGTCCTCGGGGGCGACGATCAGACACAGGCCGACGCCCATGTTGAAGGTCTTGCATGCCTCGTTGGGCGCAAGCTCGGCCTGGCGCGACACGTAGGTGATGACGGGCGGAACGTCCCAACCCATCTCGGCACCGTTGCGGGTGACCACGGCGTCGACGTCATCGGCGAGCGCACGGTTGAGGTTCTCGGTAATACCGCCGCCAGTGATGTGGGCGATGGCGTGCACGTTGGCGCCGCCGCGCAGCAGCTCCAGGATCGGCTTGACGTAGATGCGCGTGGGGGCCAACAGAGCGTCTGCCAGCGATGCACCGCCGAGCTCCTCGAGCGGACGGCTCAGCTCCTCGGCCTTAGCGACGGCCTCGGGCGTGCCCGGCTTAACGCCGTCGACGCCAATGACCTTACGCACGAGCGAGTAGCCGTTGGAGTGCACGCCGGTGGAAGGCAGGCCCAGGATCACATCGCCCGGGCGGACGTTTGCGGGGTCGAGCATCTTGGGACGGTCGACGACGCCCACGGTAAATCCGGCAAGGTCGTAGTCGGCAGGAGCCATGACGCCCGGGTGCTCGGCCATCTCACCGCCCACGAGCGCGCAGCCCGCGAGCTTGCAGCCGTCGGCCACACCCTTGATAATCTTTGCCATGTGCTCGGCCTCGATGTGACCGATGGCAACGTAGTCCAGGAAGAACAGCGGCTCGGCGCCCGAAGCCAGAATATCGTTGACGCACATAGCGACCAGGTCCTGGCCAACCGTCTCGTGACGGTCCATGATCTGGGCGAGCACGAGCTTGGTGCCCACGCCGTCGGTACCGCTAATCAGGATCGGGTCTTCCATATCCTTGAGCGCGGCGGCCGAGAACAGGCCGCCAAAGCCGCCGATGCCACCGATAACCTCGGGGCGGTTGGTGTCCTTGACCATCTGCTTAATCGCGTCGACGGCGCGGCCGCCCTCGGCGGTATCGACGCCGGCGTCCTCGTACGTCACATGCTTGCTGTCGCCCATCTGAGCCTTCCTCTCCCACTACCGTGGCGCCGCACGGGCGCCAAACGGTGCTCATAGTTGCGTTCATTTCGGCGCGCGCCATAACAGCACGCGCCGTCATATCAACAAAACAGCAGGTAAAACCTACCAAAATAAACCTGTCCCCATATGGCAGGTTTTATGCCTCGCCGTGCTCCTCTTCCCAGCTGCGGTCGTCGTATTTCTCGATCACGGCGTCGTCGTCAAAGTGCAGCGGCTTGTCCAGGTTGCGGGGCTTAAAGCCCTCCATAAACTTGTCGCGGCCAAAGCTCTCGGGAATCGCCACGGGGTAGCGGCCGGTAAAGCACGCATCGCAGTAACCGCCCTTGGGCATGACCTTAAGCAGGCCCTCGACCGAAAGGAAGGCCAGCGAATCGGCGCCGATATACTCGCAAATCTCGTCGACCGTCTTGTTGGCGCTGATAAGCTGCGACTGCACGTCGGTATCGATACCGTAGAAGCACGGCCAGATGACCTCGGGCGAGTTGATGCGGATATGAATCTCCTTGGCGCCGGCGTTGCGCAGCATCTTGACGAGCTGCACCATGGTGGTGCCGCGCACGATGGAGTCGTCGATGACGACCAGGCGCTTGCCCTCGATGTTGTCGCGCAGCGGGTTGAGTTTCATACGCACGCCCATGGCGCGCAACTCCTGCGTAGGCTCGATAAACGTACGGCCCACGTAGCGGTTCTTGATAAGGCCCTCGCCAAAGGGAATACCGCTCTCGTGCGAATACCCCTCCGCAGGCGGCAGGCCGGAGTCGGGCACGCCGATGACCAGGTCGGCCTCGACAGGCTCCTCATGTGCCAGCTGACGACCCATGTCGTAACGGCAGGCATAGACGCTCTTGCCGTTCATGATGGAGTCGGGGCGGGCAAAGTAGACCTGCTCAAAGATGCAGTTGGCGGGCTCTTCGGCTGCAGGCACGCCCTGCTCGGATACCAGGCCCTCGGCGCTGATGCGCAAGATCTCGCCGGGACGGACGTCACGGACGTACTCGGCACCCACGATGTCGAGTGCGCAGGTCTCGGAAGCAACGACCCAGCCGCCGGCGCGCGTGACACGGACGGCGGAGTCGACCGTCGCGGCGCCGTCCTGCGACGGCAGCTGCGAAACGGCTGCGGCATCGGCCTGGTCCAGACCCTCGTCCACCAGCTTGCCCAGCACGAGCGGGCGAATGCCGTGTGGATCGCGGAATGCGTAGAGCGCCTGCTCGTTGATGAGCGTCATGGCGTAGCCGCCGCGCACGAGCTCCATGGTCTTGCGAATACCCTCGCGCAGGTGGCCCGTACGCTGGGTAAAGTAGCCGATAAGCTTGGTCGCGACCTCGGAATCCGAATTGGAGAGGAACGGCACGCCCAGCTCGATCAGCTGACGGCGCAGCTCGTCGGTGTTGACGAGGGTGCCGTTGTGCGCGAGCGCGATAATGACGCTGTTGATGGTAGAGAGGTGCGGCTGAGAGGCTTCCCAGCTCTTGGCACCGGCGGTGCCATAGCGCACGTGGCCCACGGCCAGCTGGCCGGAGAGCGTCGACAGGTCGGCGTTGGAGAACACGCGGTCGAGCAGGCCCAGATCTTTGCGGACCATAACCGTGCCGCCGTCACCCACGGCGATTCCAGCCGATTCCTGGCCACGGTGCTGCAGCGCACGCAGGCCAAAGTACGTCAGTCGAGCCACGTCGCGATCGGGCGCCCATACGCCGAAAATGCCACATTCCTCATGCAGCTGGTCGGAGTCCGGATCATACGTCGACATGGTGTTCACCTGTCCCGCGGCACGCTCGGCCGCGCGGATGGTTTCTTGAGACATGGTATCCCCTCAGAGCCTCGTATTTTTGGCGTTACCCGCCTTATTATACGCACGGCGCGACGTGCTCCCCAGCGCATGAGCAGCGCTTTTTAAAAGCCCACCGAGCTAATAATCAGTTTTGTTGCCAAACATTTTATCGGTCTGTCCAGTGTAAGTGCCCGCGCCCCCAGATGGCCGCCGCGTCCGCCGTTGGGGATTACAAAGTTGCAATTGGGACGTTCGTCCTGTCTTTTGGCAGGTCGGCGGCGTATCCTTATAACCTACAACAAAGCGAGAAAGGTTCTGTATGGATCGAAACGAACTCGACCCCAGCGTCCCCAGCGCCACAGAGGTCAAGAAGATTCCCCTCATCATTAAGGTGTACGCCGTCCTGTGCATCCTTTCCGGCGTGGGCACGCTCCCGTCGGTCGCTGCCTTTATGTGGCAGGTCATCACGGCACTTGTTAACGGCAACGCCACCGAAAAGCTCGGCGACAACACGCTCGTCGCAGTCGGCCTTATCGTCGCCGGCATCATGCTCTCTGCGGCAAGTGCCGTCATCCTAATCATCTTTGGCCTGGACCTTATCAAAAACCAGCGCCGCAACGCCGCCCGCCTGTCCTACATCCTTATTGCATTCACCGTCGTCGAGCTTTTGGTCGACGTGATGCTCCAGGGTATCGGGCCCTTCTTGCTGCGCCCCGCTATTCAGCTCGGCATCCTCATCGCGCTTTCGGCCACCGTCGACCCCACGCTGCGTCAGGAGCGCGAGCTGCAGCGCCGCCTGCAGGAGATGCTCGACCGCGATGCCGCCGCCGAGGGCATGCTCGGCCGCGATGAGACCGGCGAGGGCTACATCAAGCTCAACTACTTCAACCTGTTCTGGGTATTCTTCGTCTGCTGCGTACTGGGACTTATCTTGGAGGACATCTGGCACATGACGGTCAACGACCCGGGCGTCTACCAGGACCGCGCCGGCATGCTGTTTGGCCCTTTCAGCCCCATCTACGGATTTGGCGCCGTGCTCATGACCATGGTGCTTAACCGCTTCTACAAAAAGAACCCCATCATCATTTTCCTGGTGAGCGCTGTGCTCGGCGCGAGCTTTGAGGTGTTCGTGGGCTGGTTTATGCAGACCGCGTTTGGCGTGGTCTCGTGGAGCTACTCGCACATAACGCTGTTTGGTTTGCCCGATCCGCTCGTGGTCCTCACGGGCGGACGCACCTGCACGGGCTTTGCCTGCCTGTGGGGCCTAGGTGGCCTCATCTGGATCAAGCTGCTGCTACCGAGGCTGCTTAAGCTCATCAACAAGATCCCCTGGAAGAGCCGCTACTCGGCCACCGTCATCTTTACCGTCATTATGCTGGTCGACGGCGTCATGACGCTGCAGTCGCTCGACTACTGGTACCAGCGCGTTAACGGCACGGAGCCGGACATTCCCGTCGCACAGTTCTACGGCAAGTATTTCGATAACGACTACATGGAGAACCGCTTCCAGAGCATGACCATGAGCCCCAAGGACGCCACGCGCGTTTAGCGCCCGCCGCGCCCAAAACGCAAAATGCCCGCCGGTATCACACGTACCGGTGGGCATTTTTATAAACGATCCTTCTATCGACGCAATCCTCTATGCCTCGCGCTCGACCTCACTCACGCATTCGTTCTTGATGGTGCCAACGAGCGCCTGCAGTGCATCGACCACGTGTGGGCGAATGTCCCCGCCGATAAGCACGAGCATGATGTCGTCACCTACGGTAAGCTCGCCGCTTGCCAGCCACACGCGCACATAGCCGATACCCGGCATCGCGCGCGTGGCCTCGATAGCAGCCTGCACCTTCTGAGCATCGAAGCCAAACACCATGCCGCCCACCTTATGCCCAGGCGCCACGCCATCGGTCTCGACTCCGCGCACCTCAGCCTTGGGCGTCGCGCGCACCACACCGTTATGCGTCAGATACATCCCACAGCCTGCCGCCGAAGCATCGGCCTTGGCCTCGCGCAGCCAAGCATCAATCGAAGGCATCAATTTGCCACTCTCGAGCATCATTTCTCCCTTACCGTCGTCGAGTAGCCAATTTGGGACGGGGCCTTTTTAGCTACTCTCGAACAACTTATTCCTCGACCGGCGTGAGCACCATGACGGCACGTGTGTTGCTCAGCGACAGCGAACGACAGGTCACAAGCGTTACAACCTTAGTTGCCGAAGCGGCACGATCGGTGGCATCACTCGCCACGGCAGAAGCGCCGTCGAGCATCTCGGACAGGTAGTTCTTGAGTCCGTCGTCGCCCTCAAAATTGGTCGTGCGCGCCTTGGCATACGTGTCCTCGACCACCTTGGTCGCCAGCGGACGCAACTTATACGTCGCATCGCGCGTGATGTAGTACACATATTCAATGCTATCGAACGTTGCCTGGTCAGTCGTATCCGAAATCACGTTGAACATCGACCCATCGTTCATATGGTGGCCGTAGATCGTGGTCTGCTGGTCGACCATTCCCGGCGCGGTGTCATCGCTATCCAAGAAGATGGCACCCGAGGCGTTAGACGTGCCATCGAACAGCGTGTTGAGGTATTTGGAGTTGTTGTTGGTCTGCACCACGGGATAGTTGATGTTGGTTCCCGGCACGTAAATCCAACCCACAATCTCGGGGTTCGTCTGAGCAAGCGCATCAAAGTCGATAATCGGCACGCCGCTGGCGTCCTTATCGCTTACATATTGCTTCTCGATTTTCTGATACGAATCGCTCGCCTGCTTATAGCCAATCTGGGCATTAATAAAAATAGCGGCGGCGGCGACAATCAGACCGATACCGATGATGATGAGCAGAATGGGAATAATGGAGTGGCGCTTTTTGCGCGGCGGCTCGGTGCGATCCGACGGCGCGGCATGCGATGAAGACCGGGGCGGCTTCTTAGCGGAGCTATAAGACGAAGGACGATATGCGGCCGGCGCGTCCTGTCGACGATGCGTCGCCGGTGTCACGGGGCGCGGCGCGCGCGGCTGCTGAGGAGAGGATGTCCGACCCTGCTGTGCCGCACGGGCAGCACCCGGCTTCGACGGATCGGGAATCTGAGAAGCCTTGAATCGTTTTCCCTGATAATCGGACATGGCTCTCCTTATACTGCGGTGAAACGGCGGAACGCTTAGGCGTCAGCCATCTCCTGCTTCATCTTCTCGATAACCTTGCGGTACTCGGGGTCGCAAGCACCCAGAATCTGTGTGGCATAGATGGCGGCGTTCTTGGCACCGTTGATGGCAACGCAGGCCACGGGCACGCCCGAAGGCATCTGCACCATCGACAGCAGCGAATCCATACCGCCCAGGTCACTCGTCTTCATAGGCACGCCGATAACCGGCAGCGGCGTAAAGGCAGCCACGACACCACCCAAGTGAGCGGCCTTGCCGGCGGCGGCGATAATCACTTTGATACCGCGATCGGCGGCAGTCGAAGCCCACTCGTGGACCTTCGCCGGCGTGCGGTGCGCGCTCGCAATGACGAGCTCATAGGGCACACCCAGTGCCTCGAGCTCGGCGGTGCAGCCTTCCATAACGCCCAGATCGGACTTGGAACCCATGATGATCCCGACAACCGGCTTTTGATCTGCCATAAACAAAGACCTCCTGTTGAGAGCGGTGACGCAGCGAATCCGCGACCCTTAACTACTGAGAGTAGTATAGCTGCTCCCGTCCCTGCGGTCTGCGGGTGCCCCGCGGCGGTCTGGTGTTTTCATCTCCACTCCGGTTGCTTCGCAAAGTCGTTCAGATGAAAACACCAGACCGCCGCGGGGCACCCTCGACCTACCGGGGATTGCCATGACGTACGTTGGCTGATTTTGTTTGGAATGAAATGTTGACGGTGGCTGATGGGCGCAACTGTCCCGGGTGCATTTCAAGATGCACCTAAATGTCTGCCTTTATCCTTATAGATTGTCCAGGTAGTCGTCGGCATCATAGGTAAGGCTGTAGGCTTTATTCAGGATACGCACGAGCTCCTGGGCATCGTGCTCGCCGAGCGCTGAGAGTTGTTTCGAGAGCGATGCCACACTCTCGGCATTTTTTTTCGCCGCGAAATCACGGCCTTCCTCGGTAATGCTCACCAGCACACGCCGACGATCGTTTGGATCGGTCCTGCGCTGAACGTAACCCTTGCTCTCGAGTGAATCCAAGATATGCGACATGCGCGCACGGGAGAATTTCAGCTTCTTGGCAATCTCGGAGGGAATGACATCACCGTCAATACCCGATAGATACTGTAAAACCGGTGCCTCGCCCACACTGGCGCCACCGGCAGCACTCAAGGATCCCTTGGCAAGGGAACGTGAGTACACAATCAGTTTTCGAGCGACGTCATCGTAATCCACTGGGGATATTGTCCTTTGCAACTCTAGAAGGGCCATAAAACCGTCATTTGCCGTACATTAGTTAACATTCGCAACAATTATTTATGATACCCCAACGCGGAAGTCTATTGCTCGTCCTTCTTGCGTCGCATAAGCTCCTCAACGTCGATACCCGCGGCCTCGAGCATGCGCTCGACATTCTTTTTGGCGTTGGTCGTGCCGACCTTAAGCACGATCGAAAGCGGAGTGCCCACCACCAGGCACACGATGCCCGCGGGGACGCCCCAGCCGGGGCCGCCCTGCATACCCCACATCCCCACCAAAAAGCCAATCGCCACGAGCGAATATCCCAGGCGCAGCCAAACGTTGAGCCGCTGAATAGCATCGGTCTGCATCTTTGCCTCGCGGATCAAGTCGTCGCGCGAAAGGTCGTGTCCGTGTTTCTCGTGCATATGGGTCCTCCTCGTGCAAAGCGTGCATCATGTGCAAGTACAACGTTTTTCGAATACGTCATCTTTCAAGAGCAATATAGCGGGTGTCGTGTAGGCGATGGAGGTCGCTGGCCATATTGCCCTTGAAGGGCGGCGCAAAATCAGAAGGCCGTGCGGTTGAGGCCGCACGGCCTTACAGGGGGCCAGGGGATGATGACTAGTAGCTCAGTGCCGGGTCGAAGAAGCCAATAACAACGCCCACGAATGCGATCACGACGAGGATCAGCATCATAACGATGGGGTTGACCTTCTTCTTGGTCATCATGTACCAGCAGAAGATGATGAAGACCATCGGCAGCAGGTGCGGATAGATGCCATCGAGCGTGTCCTGGAACTTACCGCCGCCGGGCAGCACCAGGTTGGGGCTGCAGGTGATGGAGACCCAAGTTGCGCCCACGGCACCGATGACCATGGTACCGACCATCACGATGGAATCACGCAGAGCCTTGGCCTTGGGGCCGACCAGTGCCTCGACTGCCTTGCCGCCGAGCTCATAGCCCTGGTTGTAGGCAAAGCGCATGCCGAGGTACATGAGCAGGTTCCACACGACGATATAGAAGATAGCGCCGAGCGGGGAGCCGCCGGTCGAGAGACCGAGGGCGATACCGAGCAGGATCGGGATCAGGGTACCGACGATCAGCGAGTCGCCAAGGCCGGCGAGCGGGCCCATGAGGCCGGCGCGGATGCCGTTGATGGCGTCGTCGTCGATGGCCTCGCCGTTTGCGCGAGCCTCCTCGAGGCCGGCGGTGACGCCGACAATCATGGTGCCGATCTGCGGCTCGGTGTTGAAGAACGCGGAGTAGGTCTGGAGGGCCTGCTTCTGCTCCTCGGGCGTGTCGTAGAGCTCCTCGACGATCGGAAGCATGGCGCACAGGTAACCGAAGGTCTGCATGTGCTCCTGCGAGAAGCAGGTCAGGTTGCCATAGGACCAGTTACGGAACGACTTGGCAAGCGTTTTCTTAGAGAGTTTCTTCTTCTCTGCCATTAGATGTCCTCCTCTTCCTCATCATCGGAGCCCGAGGCGATAGCTGCCTTGGGAGCGTTTGCGAGGTCGATCTTGAGCGAAGCGATCTCATAGTTGATCAGGGCGAAGAAGCAGCCGATGCCGGCGGCGGCAATCAGGTTGCATCCCATGACAGCGGACAGGGTGAAGCCGAAGAAGAACGTGAGGAAGTCCGTCGGCTTGGAGATGACCTGCTTGAGCAGGATGGCGATACCGACGGTAGGCAGCAGCGAGCCGACGGTGAACAGCGTCTTCATCGCGATGCCGTCCATGGGCATGTAGGTCTTCATAAGGTCGACCATGGCGGTGCCGCCCATGGTGATGATGAACGTCGGGAGGAACGAGCAGACGATGTGACCGATCCAAGGCAGAACGTTGTTGACCAGGTAGAGCTTGTGGAGGTCGCCCTTCTCGAGCCACTTCCAGCCCATGCCCTGCCACACCAGGTTAATGGTGGCGGTGCCATAGAAGAGCACAGTGCCGAGCGTGCCGACGGCGGCACCGAGGGATGCGGCCATGCCGGCAGCCTCAGCGGAGGCGGGATCGATGCCCGAGTTCTTGATGGCGAGGATCGCCAGCGGGATGCCGATATAGGACACGGCGCGGACGTCGGCGGAGACGGTTCCGCCGGGGGTCACGAGAGCGATGTAGACAACCTGGATGGCAGCGCCGACGAGGATGCCCGTCTGCATATCGCCCATGATGATGCCGACGATGAGGCCGGCGACCAGAGGACGACCCAGAGTGTAGTTGCCGATCGTCGTGCCGCCCATGCCAGGCAGTGATGCCAGGCAGGCGAACAGGCCGAACAGCGCGGCTTGGAATGCATTGATTGCCATGCTTTCCCCTTTCTTTATTCCTCAGCCCCTTTCCCCAGGGCTGTAGGTACCAAAATGCAGCTGGCGCCTAACTAGAAGCCAAACTGACCGCGGAACTTGGGCCACTCACCAATGGATTTCTCCTTGATAAGGGCGAACTCGACCGTGTAGCCGGCGTTGGTGAGATCCTCGAGCGCCTGGGCCTCTTCCTGCGTGATCGACTGGTTGTTGCCGAGCTTGGTGGCGCCGGGACGGTCGTTGCAGGGGCCGACGATGATGCGGTCCATGCCGGGCTTAAAGCCAAAATCGACGAGAAGTTCCTTCATGTCGAGCGGGTTCTTGGTGATCAGGAAGTACTTGGTGTTGGACTTGAGAACCTTCTCGGAGACCTCCTTGAAGTGCTCCTTGGTCCACACGAACGTCTTCTTGCCCGAGGCACTCTTGTAGGCCTCCTTGAGCACGGGATTGGACGCCGCGGCGTCGTTGACGGCGATAAGACCGTCGCAGGGATACTCGAGGGCCCAACGGGTAACGGTCTGTCCATGGATCATACGGTCGTCAATGCGGATGAACGAAATCATGCGTTCTCCCTTTCCTTATCACCGGGGGTCTTTCCTCTTAACCCCCGCTCCATCACGAAAATTGGGGCGGACGCCCTGCCTAGATGTCGTCGTCCTCGTCGTCGGCGTCATCGGTCGGGACAACGAGCTCGGACATACCGTTCTTGCCCTCCTGCAGCATCATCTGCTTGAGGGAATCCAGGTCCATGGTGGCAAGCCCCATCATGGCGGTCATAGCCATGGGCAGGTTCATGCCGCCGAAGGCAATGGTGTGGGCGAGCAGGCCCTTCTCGGCCAGCGTGTTCATGGCATTGGTGAGCGGCGATCCGCCCAGGATATCACCGAGCAGGACAACCTCGTCATCGGCGGTAACAGGAGCGAGCATCGCTTTGACGTTCTCGACATACTCGTCAGCGCCCATGCCGTCCACGAGACTCGTCGACAAGATGTTCGGGGCGTCATTGCCGAGCATCTTGAGGACACTGTGCAGTCCGGGAGCGAGCGTTCCGTGACTGACCATTACCAGATACCGCATGCGGTCTCCTCTCGACCTGCCGTGTGTCGCACGGCTTTGTTTTTTGCTGAGATTATTGTTGCGCCGGGGCATGTTCGGTACAAGAAAATAGTTGCGAACGGCAACTATTCGTCGGTTAACGGTAGCAACTATTTTTGTGCCTAAATTATTTTTTCTTCTAATTATTTTTAAAATAGCAGGTAGATTGCCTGATAAATGTTATATGTTCCTTATGTACCATACATACCAACAAGAATCGGGCCTGACATCACCGGTTTGTCCCGCAGTGTCAGACCATGTCACGTATGCTCACGACATGGAGGTACCCCATGGATATGATCTCGTTTCTCGCCTCCGAACCCTTCGACCGCAGCGGTGATACGCCGCTCTATGTCCAACTTAAACATCGAATCGCCCTGCTTATCGCCAGCCAGGCGTTCGACACCAAGACGCCGCTGCCACGCGAGCTCGAAATCTGTGAGCGGCTGGAGTTATCGCGCGCGACCGTGCGCCGTTGCTTCCAAGATCTCGTCATCGAGGGGCGCGTGGTGCGCAAACGTGGGCAGGGCACGTTCATCAAGCCCCAAACCTCAGCACCCGGCATCGACCTGGCCCTGAATTTCAGCGCGCGGATGCGCGAAGCGGGACGGGTTCCGAGCTCGCAGATTCTCGCCTTTTCAAGCATACCGGCCGTCCGCGGCATCGCCTCTGGGCTCAAAGTGCCCGAAGGGACACCCGTCTGGGAGATTCGCCGCCTGCGTCTCGCCAACGACAAACCCATGGAGCTCAACTACGTCTATATCCCCGTGTCACTTTGCCCCGAGCTCACACGCAAAGACGTGGATGGCTCGCTCTACGCCTACATCGCGGAAAAGACCGGCATCCTGCCCGCAAGCGTCGATGCCGTCTACGAGACGGTCAACCTCGACAAGCATGAGGCGCGCCTTTTGGGACAGAACACCGGTAAGGCGGCGATGCGCATCGTGCGTTCGACCTACGACAAGACGGGAACCCCGTTCGAGGTAGGCGTGCTCATCAGCTGTGACGGTCAGGCAAAGTTGCACGTGCACATCGCCGCCGACAAAACAACCTTCACCGCCACAGCCCAATAAATCAGAACCACCCTTAAAAAGGGTGGTTTGCTCTTAGGGTATAACCCACGGGCC
>DXZP01000030.1:0-26262 GCA_019419605.1 Collinsella sp. | reverse complement strand
GAATAATAATGATAATTATTTTTCTTATTCTTCTGATAATCCCAACGAGGGAGATAGACATTGCGAAGGGAGTGGAAACGGCGAGCCGGGCGGTGAAGGCGGCTGGAGCGCCGAGGTCCGCTATGCGGCCCGCTTCATCGCCGACTCGTCTCCCAAGCATTGCGACGGCATCTTCCTCGAGAGGACCATGGACGCGATCCGCGATGCCATGAACGCGGGTGCCGATGCCGATGAGATATGCGACGCGTGGGACCTCTATCTCGATGAGCTCATGACGCAGAATTCCGAAGGCGGCTCGGCCGCCTTCAAGCGCTACGCGATGTTCCCGCTCAACTGGCTTCGCCGCGCGGACGGGTTTAGGTTCTATCTGAAGAAGGTCCGAGCGGCCAGCGGAAAATCTGCGGGAACCAGCCACGAGGATGCGCCCGAAAACGATTCGGAATGCGCGAATGAAGCCGAGGCGCTTGCGAGGAAGTACTGCCTCACCGCCAACAAGACGACCTCGGGCATCATCTGGACGTTCATGGGCGATTACCACTCGGCGATGATCGCCCCCCGCGCGAAGAACCGACGCGAGGCCCTTCGCTACATGTGCTCGGTCAAGGGCATCGAGGTGCCGAAGGATATCGACGAGTTGACGGAAAACTAAGATCCGATTGGAGAAGCAATGGGACAATTGCCTGCAGACGCCCCCTGCAAGGCGGCTCACAGCTCACGTAACCGCGCACGGCGCATGAAGGCCGCTCGCGCCGAGGCCAGACGGCTCGTTGACGAGGCTCGTGATAAGCGCGATTCGGCCTTGGCCGAACTTTCGTCCGTAAAGGCCGAGCTCGCGAAAACCAAGCAAGAGCATGAGCGCAAATGCGAGGAGTTCAAGCACAAGTGTGCCGAGATGGCTGCGGCGGTGGAGGCTGCGGCAGATAACGCCGCAGCCGCAGATGAGATTGAGAACCTCAAGCGCATCAATGCGGAGACGCTCGAATTCCTTGATAGCGAGCGGAGCAAGACGCAGGGCCTCTTGGAACGTCTCGGTGAGGCCAATGACCAAATCGAGAGCGAACGCAGCGAGAAGGAGGAGTTCCGTCAGGAAGTTCTCGGCCTGCGCTCCCGTTTAGAGAACACGAGCGGGATGTCGATAGATGAGGTCAACGGCCTTGTCGCTCGGGCACAGGAGGCCGAGAATCGCGCTAGCGAGCTGGCCTTCGACATGTCCACCCTCCAAAACCAGGCAGAGGACCGCGAGAGGCAGCTCGAGGAAGCTCGGGAGAGCTGCTGGCAGCTCAAGGCCGCTGCGGATGAGCAGATGAAGAGGCTCGAGAACCACAACGCCGCCTTGCACGATTCCGTCGCCCAGACCAAAGCCGAGCTCGAGACGGTTTCGGCCGAGCGGGACGAACTGCTGGGTAAGCTCGGCGATTCATCGAGCCGGATCGAGGAGCTGGAGTCTTCGCTCGAGGTCGAGCGGCAAGGCGCCAGCCACCTGCGCGACAGCGAACAGTCGAGCGCCGACAAGATCGGCGACCTCGCGCGGGAAAACGAGGCCCTCGGAAAAAGTCTCGCCCAGACCCAGAAGGCACGAGCCGATGCGGCCGCAGCCCTTGAGGCCGTGCAGGCGAACAGCGAGTCGATCAAGGCGGACCTTCAGGCGGCACGGGAGGAGAACCACCGCCAGCGCCATGACTACGATCAGAAAATCGGAGAGCTGGTGCGCGGTCAGGAGCGGCTACGCGAGCAGGTGCAGGCGGCACAGGGCAAGCTCGAAGAGGACGCGGCGGAATACGAAAAGCGTATCGCGGAGCTTCAGGAGGCGCTCGATTCCAAGCAGGAAGAGGTCAACCGTGCCGTCAGCGATTCGCACAAGGATGAGTTGGAGCGTCTCCAGAAGGAGGTCGAGTCCGAGCGCGAACGAGCCGACCGAGCCGAGGGCAAGGCGCGAGCCGTAGAGCTTCTGCGGGAAGACCTGGAAAGCTACAAGGGCAAGGTCGGCGCCTTGCGGCAGCAGCTTTCGGTATGCTCGAACTTGAAGGACGACCTCGAGGATGCGGAGTCCAAGCTGATGGAAGCCACCGCACGCGCGACTGATGCCGAGGGCCGCGCACGTGCGGCCGAGCGGGATTCAAGCAGACTCGCCAAGGAACTCGAGCGCGTCAACATGAAGCTCGCCGATGAGTCATCGCGTGCGGACGGGGCCTCGGCGGCTTTGCAGGAAGCCGACGGCGTCAAAAGCCTCGCCCTACCCCATGGGCTTCTCCCCGGGGAGGTGACCACCGTCGCGTTTGGGTCGGGATTCCAGAAGTTCCTCGTCAAGAAGCTCATCTACAAGTCCGACGGCAGCATCCTCGCCGAAAACGAGCACGGCCAGTCCGTATCGATGGGCGTTTGGCGCTAGATGGCACCTTCACTCCCGTTGAGTCGATGCGAAACGGTTGAATCTAACCGCTGCGGCACGACCCGAAGGGGGTTTCTCTCTCCGATGTAGCCTGCGCTGTGGCTGAGCATTGGGCTTGGCCACAGCGACCTTCGGAGGTAGAGGATATGCCATCAATTTCAGATGAGGCCGGAATCAAGCTGCTCAACATACTCGAGATGTTCGGCAGGGAGATGCTCAGGAACAAAATCAATGAGTCGAACCGCTTGCGAGCAGAAGCCCGAGACGCCAAGTCGGCGGCCAAGGGCCTATCGAACAACGGCAAGGGGATGAAAAAACAAGACTATACGACGACTTGGTTCGATTCTCCCGCTGAAGCGCAGGCGACCCTTCGCGAGTTGAAGCAGATCTCCCCGAAACTATTTGCCAACTCCACCGTCGTCGGCCACTTCCTCGTCCATCCGAAAGACGGAAAGGACAGTCACGGGAAGCGCACCCACACCATTCAAGATGCCATCTACGACATCAGCCGAGACCATCGATATGCCGCCCGCATCATCAATCTCGACAAACTCGATAAGGGCAAAGCGGACAAGGGCTATATCAAAAGCCTGCCCGATGGGGACTGCACCCGTTTCACGTTCGGAGAGTTCGAGAACGAGGCATCCTCGTTCAACGCCGCCTACTATTGCTCCATCTTGCAGGATTACGACATCAACGCCCGCCATATCGGCAACCAAGTCATCGTCAACAAAGGCGATGCAGATCACGCCTTGGAAGCCCTCGATATCGAGGGAAAGAAGATCCAAGCCATGGGACCCGAGCGCGGCGAGCTGTTCATGCGCCAGCGCTACAAGGACCGCATCGGCGTGGAATTCGAACCTCCGCTCATCGAAGATGGGACTGATGGATATGACGAGGCAGGCGGCGATATGGGTGTCGATATGCCGACGTCCGAGGTCGAGCCCGAGCATGGAGACGATAATCGTGCAGATGCCGATGAGCGTGCAGATGAGGGTGTAGACCCAGATCATGATGTGCGCGACCCGGACGATGGCGGGGTCTTCGCCCCGAGTCTCGATGACGTCGATGAGACACGCGGTGAGGAGAGTCCCGCCGGCAACGCCGCAGACGGCAAGACCGGACCTGAATCCACGGAGGCTATCGCCGAGGAGGAACTGGCCGAGAAGACGGTGGAGTCCGCGCCGGCAGTCCGAGCCGATGGCGATTTGAGCGCCGCCGATGCGGACGAGGCGCTGTCGCGCGAGACCCGCAAGGCCGAGCTACACGAGGATATCTCCAACAGCAAGACCACGGCGGACTGCGTCCAGGCTCGCCCCGATGCCCATAACGGTGACCTCTCCACGCCCTATGCCGATGGGCAGGATGCCCCCGGCACCGGGGACTCCGACGGAGACGGCATTCGCGATGCCGCCGATGACCGCGATGGGGACGGGATGCCCGACAAGCTCGATTCGGATGCCGAATGTATCGATGACGACCCCGATTACGAGCCCGTCAGCATGAAGGAACGCAACATCGACGAGCTGATGAGTGACAAGGGCGAAGAGGCCGCATATGTCGCATCCCGCTCCGCTGCCCAAGCCGAGAAGGACGTCTCGCTCGAGACGGTGAACCGCTAATGAAGGTCACGAAAGAGGTGGCGCCGCTTTTGGGCGCGGCGGCTGCCACCCTCCCCTTCGCCTACCTCGGCAACAGGTTCGTCGACTGCGCCTGCTCCTATTCGGATATGCTCGAGGGCCTCACGGCCGCCCCTGCGGAGATGTGGGGCTTCATCGCCGCCCATCCGTTCCGTCTGTTGACGAACGACGCCGGCATGCTCGGCATGCTCCTCGGAATCTGCATCCCTTGGGCAATTGCCATGGTGTGCCTGGTCTATGGGCAGAAGAACACCCGAGTCGGCGAGGAGCACGGTTCGGCGCGGTGGGCCACCACCGAGGAACTCGCGCCTTTCATCGAGGATAAAAATCCGCAAGGATCTGCGAACGCGCTGCTTCTCTCGAAGAGCACCGGTCGCGCTTGGAGCCGCGAGGGCTTCTCGATGAACTACGACGGCAACATGAACGTGCTGGTCATCGGCGGCTCGGGCGCAGGCAAGACGCGCTACTATGTGAAGCCCAACGTGTGCCAGATGAATTCCGACCTGTTCATCACCGACCCCAAGGGCGACCTCCTGCTCGATGTCGGCAACATGCTCACGAACAACGGCTATGAGATCCGCTCGTTCAACACGTTCTTCCCCGACCGCTCCCTGATCTACAACCCGCTCCACTACGTCAGGACCGACCTCGAAATCCAGTCGTTCGCGGGACTTCTCATCTCCATGACGACGCCTCCCAAGTCCAGCTCGGGAGACCCGTTTTGGGAGAAGTCCGAGAAGATGCTCTACATGGCGCTCATCGCGTTCATGCGCGACTACTGCCCCGCCCAGGACTACAACATCGGCGGCCTTCTCAAGCTGCTGTCGATGGCCAAGGCATCCGAGTCCAACGAGAACTACAAGAGCCCGCTGGACCTCATCTTCGACGAAATCGAGACCGGTATGCGACGGGTCAAGCGCAACCCGAAGAATCCCGAGGTCAAGGAGCGTGCAGCTCAGAACCCGACCCCCTCGGACGCACCGGAGGAGATCTCGGTCTACACCGGCGCGGACGGCGAGCGCTTCGACCTCGTCCCGTCGGCCTTCCGCCGTCATTCGGACAACAAGCGACCGTATGACAACGTCCACAAGAACGGAAAGCGCGGGTTCGACCCCACCGAGGACTACGCCTTGGAGAACTACCGCAAGTTCCAGTCCGCAGCCGGCAAGACGCTCAAGTCGATTCTGATCACCTGCAACGCACGCCTGGCGCCGTTCACCGCCGCCGAAGTGAAGCAGCTTGTCGTCGGCGAGGATCAGATGCACCTCGAGCGCTTCGGAGACCCCGACTCGAAGAACGCGATCTTCGCCATCTTCGACGACACGGACCAAAGGACGCTGGGCTTTCTGCACGGAATGATGGTCTACCAGACGGTGCGAGTCCTGTGCCACAAGGCCTTGGAGAAATACAACGGCAAGCTGCCGCGCCCGGTCAACTTCATCCTCGACGAGTACCGCTCCCTGTCGCTTCCCGCCGACATCTCGGGCTTCATCTCCGTCCTGCGCTCGCGAAACATCGCGATGTCGGTCATCTTGCAGGCCAAGTCCCAGCTCGCCGAGCTCTACGACGAGGCGACCGCCGACTCCATCGTGGGCTGCTGCGATACCGTCCTTTATCTCGGCGGCGGCAAGGCCAACAAGGGCACGACCTCGACCTGCGAGTTCATCTCCGATTCTTGCGGCCAGCAGACCGTCTTCCAGGAGAACTACTCTCAGAGCCACGGAGGACAGGGCAGCTGGTCGAAGAGCGGCCAGACCGTCGGCCGCGCCCTCATCGATCCCGCCGAGGTGGCAAAGCTCCCCAAGACGGAATGCGTCGTGCTCATCAACGGCGCCAACCCCATCGTCGATGAGAAGTACCCGCTCACGGAGCATCCGAACTACAGGCTGATGGCCGATTCGCCCGGATTCGATATCAAGAAGTATATGGCGGAGAAGCGCCGGCGCGAGGAGCGTGAGTACTCCGCACGCCTCGCGAGCCAATCCAAGTCGATGCCGCGGCGACCGCCTTTGCGTGGTCGAACTGATGCCGAGGTCGGCAGGCACTACAAGTCCCGCGATACGGATTCAACCGATAAGGCGGAATAGTAGACAGCGGCTCTATTGATTCTGTGCAAGGGGTTCACGGGAGCGTCCGGTGAGCCCCATTTTCGCATCTGTCCGAGGTCGCCAACTGCGCGGATGCCTCGATGTTGCCGCTGCGGCAAGACGTGGGTGCCTTTTGGCCGCGCCGTGTATCTTCGTGGCGTCCATTGGGTCGGCACGCCGCCGCCCTGTACTCGGTACGGAGGATCGCATGTCTACCGAAGCACCTGAAAAAGAAAAGCGCCGAACCCGCGACGGCCCGACGCCTTGACATGCGGTGCGCACCCCGGCCGCGAACGACCTACCTGCATTCCCTTGCGGGCCCCAAACAGTTCATGGGTGCGCTAGACAGGAGATGACAGCGGTTCTCACGAACCTCTTCACCCTGGCGCCTTATCGGCGCATACGCATAGTAACACATTCGGCGCATTTGGACCAATAAGGCATTTTTAAGCTACTTGGTCGATTTAGCACATCTGCACCGATACACCTGAAAGGAATACAAATGAACCCGATCTACCACGCCCTCGCCGTCGCAACCGTCCAGCTCGGCCAGCTCGATTCCGCCGGCGGCATCCTCGGCAACATCACCTCCCTTCTCAAGGGCGGTATCCAGATGCTGGGCGCCATCATGGTCGTCTGGGGCGGCGTCACCATCGGCATCAACGTCCACAACGGCGCCTCGGGCAACGGTGCGGCCATCGCCGCGGGCGTCGGCACGCTGATCGGCGGCGTCATCGTGTCGGCCGCAGCCCTGTACTTCGGTACGCTCGACACAAGCTGGGTGCGAGGCTAAGCGGGTGCTGTCGGTACCGGTCCACAAGGATGTAACCGAGTATCAGCCCAAGGTTATCGGCGGCCTCACCGCACGCACGATCATCTGCATCGGAGCGGCGGTGGGCTGCGCCCTGGCTTTCGGCATGCTCTGCACATTCGTGTTCCATGTGGACATCAACGACGTCATCTACCTCGTCTGGCTCGCCGCAGCGCCTGCCGCATTGATCGGCTTCTATACGCCCCACGGTATGAACTTCGAGAAGTTCGCGCCGCTGTGGCTCGCGCACAACTTCAACGAGCAGTGCCTGGTCTACGTCAGCGCCAGCAACCGCGGAGAATTCAAGACCGAGGCAGATGACCTCGAGCGGGCATATGCGGACGAGCGCAAGAAAGCCAGCAGCAAGGTGCTGACGAAACTCTACAAGACCAACGGCCTGGAGATGTGGGAACCGGGCGGGCCGCTTGAGCCGATGAACACCACAGCCCCCAACAAGAGACAGATCGAAGAATTTTGGAGCGACTAATGGCAAACAAGGACGAGAGCTTCAAGAACATGGAGACGCTCGCCGAGGGTCTCCGCCGCCCGGGTGAGGTCGGTTTCGAACTCGACCCCGAGTTTGCGAAGATGAGCAAGCGGGAGCGCAAGCGCTACGTCAAGAAGGTGCATAGGGAGCTCGACCGCGAGCTTGCCGGCAAGCGCCATGAGATTCGCGATGCCCGCGCCGCGGCGAAGGAGGCGGAGCGCACGCAGGCGAAAAGCGCCGCGGAGGTGACCAAGAAGCTCAAGGAACGCAGCTCCAAGAGCGATAAGCTCACCGCCGAGCAGCGACGTCGCCGAGACAACGCCAAGAACGTGGTCGATGCCATCGGCTATAACCGAATGTTCGAGAACGGCATCTGCGAGGTCGAGGACGGCTACTACTCCGAGACCCTTTCCTTCGACGACATCACCTACCAGAACGCCCGCGACGACGACCAGAAGACCATCCTCGCGGCGATGTGCGATATCTACAACTATTTCCCCGCCGACACCACGGTGCAGTTCTCCGTCATCAACACGCCGCTGCGCCATGACCAGATCCGCGACCGCCAGTTCTACGACCCGTCGCGCCAGGCGAACGACGTTCTCAAGGAGGACGCTGAGACGATGAACGAGGTCCTCTCCGACAAGCTCGCCGAGGGCGTCTCGAACATCAAGCGATCCCGCTACATGACCATTGGTATCCACGCGAACAACCCCATCGAGGCACGAACCCGCTTCTCGCGCATCAACACCGACCTGACAGGCAATTTCGAGCAGATCCGCTGCGATGTCACGCCGATGACAGGTCTCGAGCGCCTGTCTGTCCTTCAATCCCTGCTGCGCCCCGACCGCAAGTTCACGTTCGACTACGAGCGCGACCTGTCGATCTACAGTTCCGACAGCTCGAAGGACTTCATTGCGCCGATGAGCATCAACTTCAAGCCCGACGGTTCGAACATGTACTTCAAGGTCGATGACAAGTACTGCCAGGTCCTGGTCATGCGCAAGTACGACTCCCCCCTCGAGGATACGGTCGTCGCGAACCTCGTGAACATGTCGATGCCCATCGAGGTGACTTGGTATCTCCAGCCCATGGAGAAGTCCAAAGCGATCAACTTCGTCAAGACCCGCCGCGCGTGGATTGATGCCGAGACCATCGAGGAGCAGAAGAAGGCCGTGCAGCAGGGCTACGACTACTCGATCCTGCCCTCTGAGCTGCGATACTCCCGCGAGGAGACCGAGGATCTGCTGACGCAGCTCCAAGGCCAGCAGCAGCACCTCTTCATGTTCTCCGGCCTCATCTTCACGTGGGCGGAGTCCCCCGAGAAGCTGACCGAGCAGGTACTGCAGATCCTCGACGTCGCGTCCTCTGCGGGCGTGCAGGTTGAGACCCTCGAGTACCGCCAGCGCCAGGGCCTGAACTCGATTCTGCCCCTCGGCCTCAACCACATCGAGATCTCGCGACCCTTCACCACGTCGGAGGCGTGCATCTTCGTCCCTTTCGCCACCCAGGAGCTCGAGCAGGAGGGCGGTAGCTGGTACTACCAGAACAAGCTGTCGAACAACCTCGTGTTCGGCAATCGAGCCAACCTGGCAAGCCCCGTCGGCTTTATCTCCGGCAAGACGGGATCGGGCAAGGGATTCTTCGCCAAGAACGAGATCGAGGGAACGCTGCTCTCGAAACCCGACGACCAGGTAATCATCTTCGACCGCGCCGGCGAGTACAAGTTGCTGGTCGAGCATGCGGGCGGCACCTATGCATCCTTCGGCGTCGGCCTCGACGCGCACCTGAACCCGCTCGGCATGGACAAGCGACGCGAATCCGAGGATTTCGGCACGCAGGTTGCTTTCAAGGCCGATGCCATGATCGCGCAGGCGGCGGCCGCGGCCAACGAGACCATGACGGTATTCTCCGAGGAGGAGCGTTCCATCATTCAGCGCTGCGTCGAGAATATCTTCCGGCGATACAACATGGAGGGCGGGCGCGAGCCCATCCTCGAGGACTTCTACGAGGAGCTGAAGCGCCAGCCCGAGCCGATGGCGCAGAACATCGCCCTGCGCTATGAGCGCTTCGTCAGCGGGTACTCCAACTTCTTCAACCATGAGACCGACATCGACCTCACGGCCCGCACCGTCGGCCTGAACTTCAAGGACGTGCCGGACTCGATGCTCGTCTTCGCGCTCATCTCATTCTGCGAGACGGTGCGAAACATCATGTACAGCAACTTCGACCAGGGACGCAGGACATGGCTCTACATCGAGGAGATGGAGTCGCTGTTCAAGTACCCCTCGGTACTCAACTATTTCCGCCGATTCGCCAACGAGTGCCGTAAGTTCGGCATGTACCTGACGGGCATCACGCAGTCGACCGAATCCATGATCCGCAACCAGGATGCCAACGCGATCGTCAAGAACTCTGATTTCATCATGCTGCTCAAGCAGTCCAAGGAGGACCGCGACTACTGGGCGGACGCCTTGGGACTGTCGCCGCTCGAGGTCGCCTGCATCGACGAGGGCGCCCCTCGCGGTTGGGGCCTTCTCGTATTCGGTTCGGCCCGCGTGCCGATCAAGGGCGAGTTCCCGACCGACAACCACCTCTATGAGCTGTTCTCCACGGATCCGAACGAGTGGGCCGAGAAGAAGGCGCGAGAGGCACTCGATGCGGCAAAGCACGGCGGTACGGTCGAGAATGTCGCCCCGCAGGACGAGTTCCGCCGCCGCAAGCGCGTGCGCGGCCGCAAGAAGAAGCGCAACGAGCCGAAGCAGGGTTCTGAGAGTTCTGAGAGCGGCTCGGACGTGTAGCCAAATGTGAAGACGGGCAGTTGCCGCTGCGGCAACTGCCCGTCTATTACCGAGTGCCGGGTCGATACTTCGAGGCCGTAACCCAAATGATTTTGGAAGGAGGACATCTTGCCAGACGATTCCAAATATGGAAACGCAAGTTCCTCGTCTAACCTGAAAGATGGCAGCACGGCGAGCATGTCCTCTGCAGCAGAGCGCCAGCGGCAGGCTGCGGCGGCATATGACGATGCCTTGCAACGCACAGCCGGGGCTGGCGCAGATTTCTCCCGCCATGTCGATGTGGCCAGTTCTGGATATTCCGCTAGCGCCGATGCGGCAAACACGCCCAGCGCGGTATCGACTGTTATCCGCGATGCCGTCCCCAGCGCCTATAGCGCCGGCGTGATGGGGTCTAACCATCAAACAGGCGGCGTGGAACAGGGTTTCGTTGCTGCGGCATCTCAGGGTCCTGCCGCCCCGATTGCCGCGCAGCCAATCCAACAGGTCCCCAGCGCCTTTACCTCCCGCATGGAGCAGCAAGGTACTGCCACCCAGTTTGCGGGCGGTGCCGACCGTGCCGCCGCCGCGCAGCGAAACATGATGACCTCTTTCGACGGCATCGATGCGGCCGGTATCGCCGGCTCCCGAGATTTCATCGAGGGCGCTGCCGTGTCCGTGCAGGCCGATTCACGCGATGCCTTCTCCGGCGCGTATGATGCGGGCGTGGCGGGACTTTCCAAGTCCGCGAGCGGTGCGGGGCAGAGTTCGGCACCTATGCAGGGAGGTCAGCAACCTTTTGGCGGCGGCTCCCCTATGGCCGCCAACACGGGCGGTGCGGAGGAAAAAACCGAAGCCGTATCGGAGGCAATCGGTTTTGGATCGCACCAGGGTTCATCCGCATCGTGGGCATCTGCCGATATGTTCACCGGCGGCAAAGCGAGCGACGTACACCTCAGCAAGAAGATTCAGGAAAACCTGGATAACTCGAGTGCCGCCTATTCGCAGGCTAAGCAGGACTTCGCTGCTGCCGAGAAGGACGCCTTGGAGACGCTCGACGCCTCGGGATGGAACTCGGGCGTCCAGGCATCCGCATTTTCCGATTCCGCATCGAGAGCCGAGGGCTTCAAGGAAGGACTCGGAACGAGCGCCGACGGCATCGAGCGAGCCGGGGTATCTGATTCCCGTGACTTCGGATTCATGACCCAGGCGGAGCGCGGGGGCGCGGGTGGAACCGCACAGCGTATCAGTAAGCCCCGCAGTGGGGACAACCATAGCGATGTGACGGGTACCGTTTCCAATGTCGCCGATGCCCCCGATAGCGTCCGCGCTGCCGCGCGAAAGGTGGTCGCCGAGAAGGAGCACGTCCGGGCGGCCTCGGATGATATGGTCGCGGCCCACAGGGAAGCCTCGGCATTCATCACCAAAGCCGAGCAACGCGCCAAGGCCGCCGCGAAATTCAAATCCGCTGCGGCAAATGCCTTGGTGAATTCAGCCACCGCATCCATCGGGGACGATTCCGTGTCCGGCACGGCCATCCGCTCCACTGCCCGCGCCGCGGTCTCCGCCGGCCGCTCAATCAGGGCCAGCAGGGCCGCCGGAAAGCAAGCCGGGGCGCGGGGCTTCTTCTCCTCGTCCGCCGAGGCCACCAAGTCGGCGGTCTTCGCGTTCGATGAGGAAGGCACTCTCGACGGGGTCGAGAAAGCGGACGAGGCGGTACGCGCCGGCCGCTATGTGCGCGGCAAGGCTCGGGACTTCAAGGCAGCCCGAGCCAAAGCCAAGGGCGGCAGCAAGTCACAGCTCATGTCGCAGGCCGAGAAGAAGGCTGCGCGGGCGGCTGAGGATGGGCAACGTGCCGCCTTCTCGAAATCGATGCAGCGCCGCTCCATGTCCATCGCCAGGGCCAAGGCTGCGGCGGGCGAGGCCGTCGAGGCCGAGCAGAAGGCCGCCCTTATCGGCAAGGTCACGGCCGGCCTCAAGGCGGCGGCGCGGCATGCCATCGCCGCGCTCCAAGCGCTCCTGAAGTCACTTGCCGCCGCTCTCGCCGGAGCAGTCGGCTCGCTTGCGACCGCTATCGGCGGCTCGACTTTCGGGATGCTCATCCTCGCCGCCGTTCCCGTACTAATCCTTTTGCTGGCTCTATCCGGCGGCAGCGCCGATCAGGAGGTTCAGGGAATGAACGAAGTGGAATCGCAGGTCGCATCGTTCTTCAGGGAGAAGGGGCTCGATGACCTGCAAATCGCCGCCATCATGGGCAACATGTATGCCGAGAGCGGGATGAACCCGGGCTCGGAAGAAGGCGGCGGCACGAACGCCAACGGCATCGGCCTTTGCCAATGGACGAACGGGCGCCACACGAACCTCGTGAACTATGCAAAGTCCGTCGGCAAGTCTTGGACGGAGGTCCAAGTACAGCTCGATTTCTTCTGGGATCACGACAGCTGGGGATATTGGAGCCGCGCCTATACCATCAGGTCCGAGCATGGACCAGATGGCTCCGAGAACCGCTCGCTCGATCCCGCCGGGGGAACCCTGGTCTCGGGAAGCAAACGGGCATTCTTGGCCTCCACCGACCTGAAGGATGCCGTCAGACAATTCTGCTACGGCTGGGAAGGCGCTGGAATCCCCCGTCTGAAGGTGCGCTATGAGGCCGCCGACAGATACTACGAGCTGTTGACGAACCCGTCAGACGGCGATGGAGACCACGGCGGCGGCACTGGCGCCCCGCAGATCGCGGGTGCGTCGGTCCGTCAGCAGACCGTCGTCAACATGGCCTACGCCACTCCATCTCCCGGGCAGGGCTGGTGCGCCGCCTGGGTGACCAACGTCTTCCGCGCGGCGGGAGTGGGCTATTTCGGCGGCAACGCCTGCGATATGTGCCGGTCCTGGTGCCATAGCTCCAATAGGTCGGAGCTCAAGGTGGGCATGATTATCGCCGACGTCTCCCATCCGGGTACCGGGTCGCCCGGACTCATATACGGCCACGTCGGCATCTACATCGGCAACAACAAGGTCATGAGCAACGAGGGCCCCATCACGGTCAAATCGCTCGATAGCTTCATCAGGTTCTATGGCGCCGGCACCGGCTGCAAGTGGGGCTGGATCGGCGGAATCGACCTTTCGAAATAAACCTCAGACTGGGAAGGAGACAGGATGGATAAATTCATGGAGTTCCTCAAGAACAACACGGCGGTCGTCGCGGTCGCGGCGGGCATCGTCTTGTTCATCGCGATGAACGGCATCACGTCTTGCGTCGCGAAGGGCGGCGGGAACGACGCCCCAGCCGATGCGCACGGGCAGTTGGAGCAGAAAAGCGAGCAGCCATCTCATAAGGGGGATGCCGCCGATTCCAAAACCGAGCTGACCGAGCGCCAGCGCTCCGCCATCAAAGACTACGATCAGGCTACCAAGCAGGTCGTCGAAGCGATCGAGAATTCGAAATGGGCGGCAAATGACGGCAGCGGTTCGATGGCGATCAAGGACGGCATCATCACCGAGTCTTACGGAGAGTCCAAGGATTCGGTCAAGAAGACCAAAAAGCAAGTCCAGACCTTTGCAATCACGGCGGTGGATACCATCGCCGGCGACCAGACGGGAGCTTTAAGCTGGGTGGTCTTCTCCGTAATCGATGCGTCCGGCAACGACCACATCATGACCCTCAGCAGGGTCGATCCCGCTGCACTCACCGGCGAGGGCAACGACACCTATTTCGAGCTCAAGTGCGATATGTTCCACAATGAGAACGGCTATTCGAACAACCGTTGCGCCGAGAGCGCCAAATTCAACGGCATCGAGGGCGATAACTTCAAAAAGGCCATCGACGGCCGCACCAAGGAGTTCAAGCGCTCCGTTATCGAATACCTGCTCGCAAACCATTCCACCACGACCGAGCTGACGTGGGACGGCACGGTCATCGAGAACTTCAACGAGTCCACCCGCACCCTGACGTTTGGCATCAAGAACGCCACGAACGCAGCCGAGGATTCCCTGCCGAGCATTCTCGTCATCTACCACACCGACACCCATGAGTTCGAGGAGGTCGATGTCCAATGATGGACGTAGCCGCCATCAGGGTCGAAGCCCTCGATTACGCCAGGAATGAAGGCGCCCTCAACAAGGCGAAGTATCACCTCGCCGCGGCTGCAAAGTCTGTTGAGTGCAAGCTCGATGGCATCAAGTTCCCATCGGCCAGACGTGCGGGCGCGTCTTTCGCGCTGGCGCTCGGAATCATGCTGCTGCTCATGCTGCTGACCCCGCATTGCGCCGCGGCTTTCGGCTTGGATGACTTGGTCAACAAGGTCGGGGAGATGATTGGCTCTTGGACCGAGGCCATCGGTCAGGGCATCATGAAGTTCCTCAACGGAACCTTAGTCCAACCCATTGCCAACCTCATGCTCAAATGCACGCTGGGCGATATAAAGAATTGCGTCTCGGCGTCGGACTTACTCTGCGACTTCGACCATCTCTTGGGAAATACGAGCGGAAAAATTAACCTCGCCGCCCTGGTCACCAACGTGTCCGACAGCGCCATCAAACCAGTCGCCGCCACCCTTCTCGCCATGGGCATGCTGCTCCAGCTCCTCAAGATTGCCAAGAAGATGGACCAAGGCGGCGGCATGATGCCCTCGGTCCGCGAGGTCGTCGCACTGTTCGTCTGGTGCGCCGTCATGATGTACATGGTCCGCAACGGCGTCGGAATCGTCAAAGACCTGTACTCCATCGTCTTGGAAATCATCAAGACCGCCAGCACGTCCGCCAGCTCGCTTGGAGCCAATGCCGGCACCGACTGGTGGAGCAAGGACAACCTTATCGTCTTCCCCGAAGACGGCAATATCATCGAAAGCCTGGTCATCCTGCTCGAAGTCGCCATTGCCTATATAGTCGCACAGTTCACCCTGGTCATCTCGTACGCCATGATGATCGGCCGCGCCATCGAGATCTACCTCACCGCCATGTTCGCACCCATCCCGTTCGCCCTCATGGGCTTCGATGAGACCCGCAGCTGGGGATGGGGATACCTCCGACAGTTCCTCTCGCTTTGTCTCGCCGGCGTCGTAATGGTCGTGGTCCTCTACATGTTCCCCTATCTGGTCGTGTCTGTCGTCGGCGATATCGGAACCGGCCTGAGCGGCATCGGGAATGTCGCCCATACGCTCGTCAAAATCATCGCTTGCTGTGGCGTAGTTGCCATGACCCTAGCTAAATCGACGCAGCTCGCCCGCGCAGCCCTCGGCGGCTGATAGCCATGGTCGCGGTCGATCCCGATACCGACCGCACGGTCGCCCTGCGCAAAGCCCGTTTCAAGGTGCGTCTGCGCAGGGCCGCCGAGGCGTGCGGTTACGAAAACCTGTACCAGCTCGGCCGCGTCTGCGGCATCAGCAAGGACTCCTTCAAGAAGTACCTGTCGGGGACACGCTTGCCGAACTATGAATGCATCCTGCGCCTGTCGCTGGCACTGGGGGTACCCTGCGACTGGCTCATGGGAAGCGATGAGGGGCCGATGCTCCGGGCCGTGCTGAAAGCGCGAGATATCGATTGCGCCTGTAAAAAGAAGAATCCAGTTACTACCCTCCCCTCCCGTGAAAGGAGCCGCAATGATTCTCATACTCGCAGAGAAGCCGAGTGCTAAGCGCAACTTCGCAAAGGCGCTCAGCGGGACCTCCGGCTCCTATGCCGGCGTGCAGTATAAAATCTGCGCCCTTCGAGGTCATGTCATGGGCCTGCTCCCGCCCGACAAGCAGGTGCCTGCCGGGCAGTCCGAAGCCATGCAGAAATGGTCGCTGGAAGGGCTGCCCTGGGACCTCGGACAATTCGCTTGGAAGAAGGGCGTGCTCAAGGGCTGCTCCGATGTCATCTCGGAGCTGAAGCGGGAGCTTGCCGGGGTGGACGAGGTCTGCATCGCGACCGATGTGGACCCTTCCGGCGAGGGTGAGCTTTTGGCATGGGAGGCGCTCGAGAAGTGCGGTTGGCACGGCAAGACGAGCCGCATGTACTTCACCGACGAGGCTCCCGCGAGCGTCCAGAAGGCCTTCAAGGGCCGTAAGATGCTCGGGGCCATGGAGGAGGACGGAGACTTCGTCAAGGCCCACGTGCGTGAGCGGTGGGACCTCGCATCTATGCAGTTCGTGCGTGCCGCGACCTGCATCGCCCGCAACCATGGGTTTCGCACGGTCGTGCGCGAGGGGCGCCTGAAATCCGTCATGGTGAAGCTCACGGGCGACCAGCTCGAGGCGTACAACGGCTATGTCAAGAAGCCGTTCTTCGAGGCGCGTTTCCGCGACGAGAACGGCAACGTCTTCGCTCGTACCTATGAGGACGGGGATGAGTGGCGTTTCGATAGCGCCGAGAAGGTCGACTTAGGCGCGTTCCATGTGTCGGATGTGGTCGAGGACTCGAGGACGAAAAAACATACCGCGCCCGGCAAGCTGCTCGACCTTGCGGGGCTATCGGGCATCCTCGCCCGCCGCGGGCACAAGCCCGCCGATGTCTTGGCCTGCTACCAGAAAATGTATGAGGACCAGGTGGTCAGCTATCCGCGTACCGAGGACAAGCAGATCACACCCGAGCAGTTCAATGAGCTGCTGCCCCTCGTGGACAAGATCTGCGCGGTCGTCGGGGTCGATCCCGCTATCTGCTCCCACAGGACCGCCCGCAAGACGCACGTCAAGGAGGGCGGTGCGCACGGCGCTAACCGTCCCGGTCCGAACGTTCCCGCATGCCTTGGGTCGCTCGATGCATATGGCAAATGCGCCCGCGATATCTACGTCGTGCTCGCCAAGAACTACCTGTCGATGCTCGCGGAGGACTATGAGTATGAACTCGTAAAGGCGCACGTGGAGGATTTTCCCGAGTTCACGGGGTCGACGCAGATACCGCTGTCGCGGGGATTCAAGGCGATTTTCGATTCCGATGCCTCGCAGGAGGAAGCCCAGGAGGGCGCCGAGAAGGAGAACACGGCCGAATTCGGTAAGACTGCGTCACCGTTCTGCTTTGAAGGTGCCAACAAGCGCCCGCAGAAGCCGACCATGAAGTGGCTCACCAAGCGACTCGAGAAATACAACGTCGGCACTGGCGCCACGCGCACCAGCACGCTCGCCGAGATTACCAAGGACGAGGACCGCGCCCTCATGAGGGAGAGGAAGGGAACGCTGTCCCTCACCGATTGCGGCGCAGTGTCTTACAAATTGCTCGGAGGGTGTCAGATAGCGTCGCCTGAAGCCACCGAGAGGCTCTTCAACCAGATGGAGGCTGTTGGCAGGTTCGAGCTCGATGCCGACGATGTGGTGAACTCCGTCACCGATATGGTTGTCCATGATATCGAGGTCATGGAGAAAAACGGCGAGAAGCTCGGCAGCTTGGGACCCGTTGGGTCCAAGGTCATCGGGAAATGCCCGCGATGCGGTGCAGATGTCATCGACCGCGGCTCCAAGGCCAAGACGTGCAGCTGCTCATCCAACAAGGGGAAGCGCGACGCAGATGGGAAATGGGTCCAAACCGAAGGGTGCGGATTCGAGATCTGGAAGAGCGTGGCGGGAAAGAAGCTGACGGCGGCTCAGTTGGGCAAGCTTCTCGAGGGCGGTACGACCGGGAAGATCTCGGGGTTCAAGTCGAAAACCGGTAAGGAATTCAGTGCGAAGCTCAAGCTGGCTGCAGATAAGTCGGGCAAGGTCGAGTTCGTGTTCGATGAGAAGGGCAAGAGGAAATGATCGGGCGAGCGCGTTTCCGCGGCGTTCGAGATGCCCTCGATGACAAGGAGTAAGGCAATGGATGACATGAATGAACTCACGGTTATCGTGGTCAGGAAGGCAGATGCCAAGCGACATGTGACCGACGGGGAGGCGTTTCGCCTCATCCGCCCCCTGTTCGAGACGAACGGAATTGAGGTCGGCGATGCAATCGATTTGGAGGACGGGTTCCTGTTCTCCATCCGCCCCCGCACCGAATCGTGGAACGGCACGGAGCGCGATGCCATCATGGCGGGACTCTCATGTCTGGGGTCTTTGGGGTTCTCCGGCTATATCGCACAGAAAGTCCTCGAGGACGAGGTGTCAGTCGATGCCGCATCGGTCGCCCTCGGGGTCGTCGCGCTTGCCGCGACTGCGGCGCTCGCAGCGGGCGGTATCATCGCCTGCGTGAAAGGCGGCCGTGCCATCGGTAGGCGTCTGCTTGCGAGGAGGCTCGCGTGAACCAAGTCGAAGCCGAGTCCGAGGGTAACGGTATCCCCCTGCGCTTTGCCTTCATCGCGCCCGCGCTGTTCGGTGTCTCGCTTCTCGACGCGGGGCTGATGACCCTTTCGGTGGGTCTGCCCGAGGATATCGCGCATGCCGTTTCGTCGTTGGCCGTATTTGCGGCCATGGCATGGCTGTACCGGTCTTTCGGGCTCGGATTCAGCCGTCTCGGGGTGGTTGCCGTGCTTTCCGCTGTCAGTGCCGGGGTCTTGCTGCAAGCCGTCTCAATCGGCACTATCGCGATAGTCTCTAAAATCGATACTGCGGCGACGGTCGCCATCACACTCCCCTATCTGCTACGGCTTTGCGTTATCGATCCGGTTGCGGAGGAGCTGTGCTTTCGCGGCGTCTCGCTGGCGGCATTGGAGCGGTGCGGCTTGCCGTTCTGGGTTGCGAACCTCATCCAAGCCGTGCTGTTCGCCTGCTTCCATTTCAATGTCGTGCAGTCGGCATATGCCCTTGTCTGCGCCTTGGTCTTGGGCGGTCTCAGTCAGCGCGACGGGATCAGCTCGAGCATCATCGCGCATTGTGTCTGCAACCTGACGGGTCTGGTTCTCGGCTTGGTTCTCGCCTACTTCGCCTAGCGATAGATCTTGTGGGCATTTCCGACGGCGAGCCGATAATCTTTCTGCAATTTATCGCCGTGCTATCATTGTGTCATAGGCCGTACCCCAAGCGGCTTTCGAGATAGACAGGATGAAGACATGAAGCGAATTATCGTTTCCGCAATGACGGCTGTCGCCGTTTTCGGTTTTGGTGCGGGTCTCGCTGGCTGCGGAGCAAGCATACAGAGCGGTCAATCAAACACCATTCAATCTGCGAGTGCGGAACTGGGCGATTCCTCGGTGAATATCAGCGTTGTCGGATATCGCCTGGGACGCGGGTCTTGGGAGGTCAATTCCTCAACGGAGACGGGAACCTCGTCCGGTTCTCTCGGAGCGCAGAAGGTACTCGTCTGCGACCTGCTGCTGACGAACAATTCAGACACCAAGATGATCATCTCGCCAATCGATATGCTGTCTGCGTCGCAAAATGGAGATACCCTGCAATTCGGGGCTTTGTACGATGATGAGGGCAACTATCGGAACCCCGAGTCGGTCGAGGTCGAACCGGGGCAGACTGCGTGCGGGATTGCCATCTGGAATATCGACGACCTGCAGGCACCCGTGAAAATCAAATTCAAGTGCGGCGGCGCGGTACTGCTGACGATCATGCCAAGCAAGCTCACAGAGGGCGAGTAGGCAGTTGGGTGCCTTGGCGGTGTGGGGCTACTTCTGTCCCGTTGCTGCGCCAGTGGACGGCAAACATCGAGTATGGAAGCGGTAAACCGCTTTGAAAGGACCTGCTATGAGTCAGATTGAGAACAAGATGGACGATTTCATGCCCTTCGGTGGTGAGATTCGAAGCAAATATCCGGAGGACGATGAGACAGTTCAGCATGCCATCATCGATGCATGCTTCGCTGCATTGGATGACATTATGTTTCCCATGGACGATCGGGGAAAGCGACCTTCGGAGTGCCAGGTGTTTTTCGCCGTGCAGCGCATGTACGGTGCCGAGGGGGAACGGGATTATTTCCTTCTCAGCGATGCCGATACAATCCCCGATGAGCACCCCTTTACACGCGATGGTGCAGACTGGGGTGAGTGCGGCGGAGCCCTTGCGTGTAAGGTCCTCAGCGAACCGCCGACCCTTCTGACGTTCCATGAACTTGCTCCCGCCGGTGTCGATACGCTCCGCGATGAGGACGGCTACCTCTTCGATGTGCCCAGCGAGGCGGTTGAGAAGGTTTTCGGCGATGAGACACTCACCATGCCTTCGATGCTCACGCTTCTGGAGGTTGAGTTGAAGGTCGATGATGCCCTTGCCGAGCTCGAGGCGCAGCCCGAGGCCACTGAGTCGCTCGATGAGCTTGTTAGTGCGAAGACCGAAGAAGCTTCGCTTGATGCCGAAGAGGATCTTGGGGAGCGTGGGGACGCAAACCGTTGACGGTTCGGCTTGGTGTGTAGCTCGGTAGGCGCATAAGGCGCTACCGAGCTACACGGATAAGAAGAATAAGAAGAAGAAAAATAAAAAGAAGGATAAGAACGAGGAAAAGCAGGGGGATATGCGGATGAGGAAGGGTTCGTAGCACATACGGCTATAAATCTAGTTCGCATATGTAGAAGTCGTTTACGCAATCACGAGAGCTACTTGTGTCCCGTTGGGATTTCCAGCTTGTGCCGAGCGCGATGATTCGAGTGTGACCACCCTGACTGTCTGGAGGAACTATGAACCGCATCGGTTTGAAAGACTACCTGCTCAACGAGGCAAGCGATAGCGATTTGCTGGACTGCGCGAAAGCGTATGATACCGCAAACCAGTACGGCCATTTCGATACGTATGATTCCGTGGAGGAAGCCGCTAAGCTCTGCGGCTGGGACGTGGAGACCGCTCTCAGCGAGAGCCGCCACGTTGAGTCGGATGCCGACTGCTACCGCTTCAACGGATATGGGCACCTCGAGGCCGTCAGCAACGAGAGCCTGCTCGAAGATGCCCGCGACAACATCGACGATATCATCGATTGGCTCGAGGGTGCCAGCCGATATGACCTTGAGGGTGTCAGCTCCGATGTCGAGCTGTTCATCACTGCGGAAGATCCGATTGAGATCATCAATGCCGTTGATTGCTCCGTACGAAGCTCCGGCGATACTATCGAGGTCGATTTGAGCCGTGGGGACAAGAAGGTGACGCTGTCCTTCTCCAAGCTCAACGATATCGATGTGGATAAGATCGACCTCGCCAATGCGGCGTATGCAACGGCCGAGGGCTACTATAGATACGCCGACGGTGCCAGCACCGAGGAGGTTCAGACAGCGTTTTTCAAGGAGAACGGGCGCAGGTTGTCGGATGCCCGCGCGGACGACCTGACGGAGGCCTGCGAGAAGAATATGGACGCGCTGGGGCAAGTACTTGAAGACAGCGAAATCGAGGCACTCACAAACTTCTACGATGTCGAGATTTGCAGCGAGACATATTGCGCGACACTTGCCAATGAGGCGCGTGAATGCAAGTACATCGTATCGGCTCTTGAGAAGATGGGCTTCGACGTGGAAAATGGCCGTGCCATCGAGAAACATGCCGAGCTTGCACCCAAACAGCGCACCGTATTCGACCAGATGGTCGGCGATGACTACTGCGAGGTACATGAACAGCTCGGGAAGTTCTTCGGCACCGGCCGCGTCAACCAATCTGAAAAAACCAATGATAGCTGGGGGAATTCCATCCTCGTCAAGGGCAGCAACGGTCTCTATAATGGTCCGCGCGGCGGAATCACCGTCTACGAGAACTTCGAGAAAGCGGTCGATACGTCTGAGAGCTGGCACGGCGGGGACGACATCTTCGCCGACTGCGAAATCGACGGCATGTGGGATGAGAACGGGTCGCTGTTCGTGACCGGTGCGCACCATGACGGTCGCGCCCGCGTGGAGATGCGCCAGCTGACCGATAAGGGTGAGAGTCTCTATTCGGATTTTCAGATGGATGGTGGGTTCTATCTGCCTGAAAACGGTTTCGAGACCATGGGGTTTGTATACCGAGAGGGCGATGAAAGTGCGTTCATCCATGACCTGTGGGACAACCCCGAGATGTGCTCCCGCCCGCGCTTTGCCGAGAAGGCACTCGATATGCCCGCCGAGGAGTACATCATGGTACATGATGGCGTGAAAACCGAATTCCAGATTACCGAGGTCAAGGAGGATTCGTTCGTCTATGACCAGGGGGCGCGGTTCGATGTGAAGGTTCTCACCGACGGGCATATCTGCGGCTACGGACACTTCTGCGCCGACCTCGATGATGCGCACGGGTTTTGCGAGCGGTTCGCCGACGAGATTGTCGGGGTCGGTGAGAGCTTGGACGATATGTGCGAGAATCGCCGCGAGGTCGCCTCTATGGCACAGGATGTCGATGCGGAAGACCGCGGTCTAGAAGATAAGAATCACGATAATTCGGAAATCGGAGAGTAGCCATGTATAAAATCCATGGTTTCCAGGACAAGGATCAACTTCTCGAGACGCTCGTCAAGGAGAACAGCATGACGTTCTTCCCTGAGTTCAACCTTCTCGCAGCCACTTCCAGCCCCGCCCTGTTCCGTGGGCCGATGAGCAGGGAGACAGCCATCTTCAACGTCACGGCATCCGAGATCTCCAGCGGTGAGTTCTTCAAGGGCTGGGACTATGTATCCGACTTTGTTTTCAAGGACGGGCGGGATAAGGCCATCGCCATCATCGATTCATACGAGCAGGATTCCGATGGATTCACCTTCCACGACCGCCGAATCGATATGCTGTCCCGCCTGTTCTCGTGGAGTTCGACCATCACTGCTGGCAGCATTCCCGATATGGTACGCCGCGCCTCTTATTATCAAAAACACCTGATGTCGAATCGGGAGAGTTTTGAGCTGTCGCACGGCAAGCCGCTTTCCGAGATATCGGAGCGTCCGGTCGGGGCAGATGCCAAGGAGCTACTCGATAAGCTCACGTCGAGCGAGACGGTGAGCTATTTTCCCGAGTTCAACCTTCTCGTCGCGACTACGGAGCTCGTCCCGGACGGCTTCGATGCCCCCCAGACGGCCATTTTCAACGTCTTCCCGTCCGAGCTTGCCTACGAGAAGCTGTTTCATGGATTCGAGAACGTAGCCGACATCCCCTACAGCGGGCCTGTCGTCGACCCCATCGCCTTTCAGCCGACCTTTATCGACCCTGACGAGCGGGATCGCTCCAACGATGTCGACCTCGGCAGCCTGGCTTTGCTCCTGTCCGGCAGCGACGTCATCAGCACGCAGTCAGTCCCCGAGCTTCTCGAAATCATGCCGGATCGTTTCGGCATCGAACCCGAGGAACGCGCCGCTAACGACGATCGGGCGCGGGTAGAGGAATGCCTTCGCACGGGCGTGCCGGATATTCAAGTCGAGATCGATAGCACCAACGACGACAACTTCATCGAAGGAACGGTGACGGTCGAGGGCGAGTCCTGCTACTTCTACCGCCCGAACAGCACCCGAAGTACGGAGGATTACGACTCGGTCGTCTTCGAGCCTTTCCGTCCCGATGGGTTCGAGGGCGATATCGAGGAAATTGAGCTGCCCGACGCAATCGATCAGAATCGCGAGCTCGCCGAACTGGTCGTGTCCGTGGCGACCGAGCCGTATATGAATCCCGACAAGGCGGTCGGACGCGAGCAGAGCATCGATTCGCTTTGCGATGAGAAGACCGAGGTGTCCGAATCGATGAGGTACGGCATGGAGGGCGTGGGCTTGCCGATGCTCGACGCCGCGGAGCATTTGATGAATTACTAGAGGCTGGGTGAATTGATAAAGGGGCGTGCCCGATTTGCGGCTGCGCCCCTTTTTTGGTGTCGCGGGAGACTACCGGTAAAGACGGGCGACCCACTTTCTACTTCCGTCCCATAGATCATCAGGCGGCCATTGGCTCCCATACTTTGAATCGTATATGAAATGCGAGAACGATGGGAGCCATCATGGCCTTGGTCATCAACCTGCACGGTCCGAATACCAACACGCTCGGCAATCTCACCGCAGGCGCCCTTGCGGAGATGGGCTACAGTACCGCCGCCGTACCGTCCTGCCGCCGAGAGATGGAACTCGCTGCATTGAGCGGCAATGAGCAGGCGTTCCGGCTCACGGACGGCTCCCTCGAAAGTTGCGTCGAGCTCGCGTCCATGCAGGCCGAACGTAACCGGCGCTCCACCGACCCCGATCTGGATGTGGTAATCGTCTGCGGACCTGTGGTCGATAGCTTCTGGGGCTATAAGGGAGACCGCGAGGACTCCTTCTACCGCGCTGCCGTCGAGACGGCACTTGAGCTGGATGCCGCCCAGTACGAGCTTGTCCCCAGCGGCAGCCTTACCGAGCAGACCCTCGCTCAGTTCAGGTCCTTTCTCAGGGATTGCGGGGTCAGGCCACGAATTAGCGGACAGCTCGACTACGGGTACCACGACATCATCGATATCGTCCGCGGCGAGGTCGCCCTCGACCGTAAGGAGCATCCCGTGAAGGATGTCGAGAAGGTCGATGTCGCCCCCGATTGCGAGAAGGTCATCGCGGGCTTCAAAAATGCGGCGATCAGCGTGCAGGATGCCATCAAGTCGCTTCCCGTGGGAAGCGAGATGCGCGTAAAGCTCGAGAGCATGGTCGACCGCGCCCTGGAGGACGGCTATGGCGGTATCCATCTCGAGACCGTGAGAAAGCCCACCGGCAAGACAATGAGTCTCGGAGACCTCGTGCAGTCGGAAGTCGATGCCGCATCCAAGCGCAAAGACGTCCGCGATGAGGTGGCTGCTCGCGAGGTAGAACCCGCCGAGTCGAAGGCTGTGGAAACCCACGGGCAGGATGAGGATGAGGGCAAGGAGAACAAGAATAAGAAGAATAAGAAGAATACGGAGAAGGATATGGAAAACGAATTCGAGTCGAAGAAACCCGAGTACATCAATATCAGCTTCGAGAACAAGGATGTCCGTGTGAAGCCGTATACGGATCGTAACGGCAACGAGCGCCTGCGCATCAACATGACGATGCCGAAGGGTACCGTTGTCGGGGATAAGGACCTTTCCGGCATGAAGGTCTCCATGCCCGCCCGCGAGTTCATGAAGCAGGACAAGGATGCCGGAAAGGCGGTCAAGTACGGATTTCGCTCCGATCGCGACGTGCGCTTCTTCAGGTACGATGAGAACAACCAACGCATCGACTATCCCGGCGAGGGCGACCCCGCGATCATGCCGAGTGATTTGGCAGCGGCCGTGTCGGCGGCCTATCAGGGCAAGGAAGCCGCTAAGCCGGAGCTACAGCGCAGCGCGAGCTACAAATACACGGGACTCACCTTCGCGCCCTGCGATATGAAGGTCAAGACCGTTCCCGTTGAGGACGGACCCGATAAGAACTTCCTGCTGTGCAAGCTGCCTCCCCACACCATGGTCGGCAACCAAGACCTCGGCGGCATGATTGTGAGCAAGTTCCTCACGGACAGGCAGTTGCCCTATGCGCAGTCCGGTAAGCCCTTCACGGCGAGCTTCAAAACTGAATTGCCTGTCCGCGTCTATCCTGTCAGCGGCGAGGATTCCCGCGACAACTTCGACTATGACTACCGTAACCCGCAGGAGTTCAGCGCAGGTGCCTTGGTTGCCGGCATCGAGGACGCCTACGATGCACGCCTGCTCAACGCCCAGGGTTACGAGGACAAACTCGCGGCGGCTGGCAAGGAAATGAATCCCGCCGCTGCCGAGGCCAAGCAGATGCTCGAGGACCGTGATGCCGCTGCATCGCGCCAGGGCAGCAAGGCTGCGGCCTTGGAATATCACCAGACGGGCGGCGGCGAGGACGCGCCGCTGAATGATCTGTGCGATGTGAAGAGCAGCGAGGCGGCCGAGGTTCAAGGTGAACAGCCTTATGTAATCACCGGGCCCGAGCCCGAGCTCTACGACGAGGATGTCTAGTTCTAGAGCACGGAAGGCAGAGCATTGCGGAGGGAGAACCATTTCGGGTCGCCCTCCAAGTCTATTTCTGTCCCCGCAAGGGTTGTCTGCCATACATGTTCGTAAAGTCAGGATATACGATCGCAGAAATATCGAACATGATGGGAGCGGCGCCGATGCGAGAAATACCCATAGACAATCTCGAAGGCCTAAAGGTACCCGATGCGGTTCTCCTCTGCCGCCGAGGAGATTCTTGGGTAGCGGAGAAAGACGGATCGCGGGCGGGTGACTTTGTGTCGAGTCTCGTCGGAGATTCCGAGCGACTCTACCCCGAGTCAAACGGGCAGCTCGTTCTCTCAGATGATGGAGGCAACAC
>DXZP01000003.1:98748-142126 GCA_019419605.1 Collinsella sp. | reverse complement strand
AAGGGCGGAGGCGGGGCATTCCCCGCCTCTTACACCACATCTCTGCGCGCTACCAAAATTAGATGATGTAATTCCTCATAGGTCCAATAAAATAGGCTCTCTATCGATAATAAATATCGTTAGAGAGCCTATTTGGCCTAAAATATATGTGACTATCTTGGCAACAGTACTCATATTTGGCATTTTCTGTCCACGGGGTATAGAGCTAACCCCTCAAACAGCCCAAAACGCCTATTTCGATGCGCGCTCGGCCGCTTCGATCACGTGTTTAGCGAGGATCGCCGTCGTCACAGCGCCCACGCCGCCCGGCACGGGCGTGATGGCGTTAACGACCGGCTCCGCAGCATCAGAATCGACGTCACCCACCAGCTTGCCAGCGGCCTCGTCCCAATTAATGCCAACATCGATGATCGTCTGGCCCTCGCGAACCGCATCCACGCCAATCGTACGCGCGCGTCCAACGGCGGCAACCACAATGTCGGCAGCACGGCACTCGGCAGCAAGGTCGCGCGTATGCGTATGGCACGTCGTCACGGTCGCATTGCGCGCCGTAAGCATGGCGGCAACAGGACGCCCGATCACCAGCGAGCGCCCGACCACAGCAACCTTAGCTCCATCCAGCTCAACGCCGTAATGATCCAGCAAAGCAAGCACGGCTTCGGCTGTGCAGGGGGCAAAACCCTCGCCGCGCCCCGAAAGCGTGGTGAGCAGCGAAACCGGCGTCATGGAGTCAACGTCCTTGGCAGAATCGAGTGCCGCGGCAACCGCATCCTCGTCAAGGCCGGCGGGCAGCGGGCGGAACATCAGGCAGCCATGAACAGACGAATCGGTATTGATGTCCTCGATGGCCGCCAACAGCTCGTCCTGCGAAACATCGGCGGGAAGCAAAACGCGGCGAGCCTCAATGCCAACCTTTTCGCAGCGCTTGAGCGCACCGCGCTCGTAGGATAGGTCGTCCTCGCGTTCACCCACGCGCACGATAGCCAGCGTCGGCACAACGCCGCGCTCGCGCAAAGCCACGCAGCGAGCAGCAAGTTCCTCAGTCAAAGCGCGAGCAACGGGGGCACCCTTCAGCAGTTCAGCCATGGCTATCCCCTCTTCCTTGCGGCGTCGGCGGCGCGGCGCGCCAGCGCATCGGCGCGCGGCAACCACATGTCGAGCAACTCATCACACGCCGTCTCGAGCTCCTCAGCACGAGCGCGATCCTTCATAGACGTGGTGTTCGCAAAGAGCGTCAAGCTCGCGCCCTGCATAGCGGAACGGCAGAACACGGCGCCGCACGCCACATCGGACAGCAGCTGACGCGAACCCTTGTCGGCCATGTCCTCGAGCAGCGCCAGTGCACGCCCGCAGGCATCCATAATGCGATACGGCGGCATAGCGGCCACATGCAGCGCATCCTGAATCGCGGTCGCTCGAGCCGGATCGCCACGCGGAATACCGTACGCCGCGGACACCTGCCCATATGCACGAACGTCCTCGGCAACCAACTCGACAAGCTCCTGGGCCAACTCATCTGCCTGGGCAAATGCGCGCGTCAGGTCATCCGCGCGATCGGCAAGCGCAGGATTGGTCGCACCATAACGAGCGACCATTCCACAAAGCGAGGCGCCCAGCGCGCCCACAAAGGCGCTCGCGCTGCCACCGCCGGGAACCGGCTCGCGTGCGGCAAGTGCCTCGGCAAACTCTCGACAGGTTTTATCCATCATCTCTTGGCTCATACGCACGCACCTTCAAGTCATATACATCGGTCAGGCGGCAACCGCCGACCAACCGCATCGAACACGTAATAGTGCTAAGTCTAGCCCATAAGCACATGGGCGTCAGCGCACCTGGCCATCGCGGATTTCTATGACGAACGATAGGCCATGCCAACGCAAACATGGGACACATGGCCCACGTTTCGAGACTCCCGGGCAGCGGCAACTGGGGCATACATATAGGTAAGGAGCCCCATGTTGGGGCAACGCTCATCACGGCACCGGACGACGAATGGAGGAATCACCGCACAGCAAACAAAGTCATCATGTGCACGCGCAACCGCCGCCCCAGCGATCCGCGGCACACGATGTCCCTGGCAGACAAGGAGGACGCCACCATGAAGAAAAAGACCCTATCAATCCTTTCCCTTTGCATCGCCCTCTTTGCCGCATTTGCCCTTGTCGGCTGCGGCGGGAACGCATCGGGCGGGGGCAGCAGCGCATCCAAGAGCGAGGGCAAGGAAAAGGCCCCCGTCGCCAAGAAGACCGACTTTATCTGGTTTAAGGTCGAGATGCCCGAGGGCGTCGGCGTAAGCGACTCCGCCGGCAAGAATGCCGACAGGGTCCAGCTCACCTTCCCCGAAAACGAGAACGCCTCGGCCGATCGCTTTATCCCCGTTTGGAAAAAAGCGATGACAGCCGAGGAATCCCACGCCGACCAGGCAGAAAAGAAGGGGGATACGTTCCAGTGGAAGGATGGCGGGTCCGTCGAGTATAACGGCAGGACGTGGCTCGTCGGAACATACGAGGACAACAGCGGCATCTCAACCATGCTTTTTACCGACGTTGAGCCGGGAAGCGTCTACGTCCTCATCTCGAACTTCGACCAGCACAAGAAAGAAGCCGAGGCGCTCCTCAACTCCATCGAATTCCCCGATGACATGGCAGAGGCAGTTTCCGAGGCGCGCGAAGTCGAGATTTCGAGCATCGAGCTCAAGTAACGGAACACCCGCACGCGCCTACGCGCACCTGCGCATATGCGCCCCATTAAAGCAACGGGCACCCAGCCCCGGGGAGGGCCGACAGCATCGGCCCTCCCCTCTTTTGGACCCGCGCATATTGCCACTTGTCGGCGCAATTCCAGCCCTCAGAATGGGACACATGGCCCACCCTAGCGAGCCGTCCACGCGTACAGTAAAGACAGGTAATCCATGGGCGGTTACAGATCGAGGAGGACACGACCATGAAAAAGAAGGCCTTTGCGATTCTCACCCTCTGCATCAGTCTCTTTGCCGCAGTTGCCCTGGTGGGCTGCGGTGGCAGCGGTGGCGCTACCGGCAGTGGCGGTGGCGGCGGAGCAGAAAAGCCAGCCGTGGATATGAGGACCGACTTCATTTGGTTTAAGGTCGAGGTTCCCGAGGGCGTCGAGATCACCGACGTTGCCGGCGACACCGCCGACAGGGCCCAGTTTAAGTTCACCGAGAGCGAGCATGCGAGCGACCGCTTCATACCCATCTTCGACCCCGATAAGAACGCCGACGAACTGTTCGACTACGAGGCAAAGTGGAAGGCCAACTCCGGATGGACCGAGAGCGACCCCGTTAAATACAACGGCAAGACCTGGCGCAGTGCTTACTTTACGCACTCGGGCGGCGTAACGACCGAGTGCTTTACCGACGTTGAAGGCGGCAGCGTTTACGTGCGCATCGACAACGTCGAGGAGCACAAGGACGCCGTCGAGACCATGATGAAGTCCCTGGAATTTGCCGATGATATCGCCAAGGCCAAGACCGAGGCCATGGACGTCAAGCTCGAGGATATCGAGATCAAGCGCTAAGCGACTGGCGAGCGCAGCGGGAAACACGAGCGCAGCGCAAACAAGCGACGGTACCCCAGCGCTTCGTACTAAGGGAGGGCCGGTAAACCGACCCTCCCTTTCTTATGCCGGCAGCCGACGAACGCGAAGATGCCGGGCGGCAAAACCGCCCCCCCAGCGCGGTAACGGCACAACATGAACAAGCACGCGCAGCGCGTCCGCTCGCCGATTTATAGCGCCGCGCAGACAATTGAGCCGACACCTTTAAACATCCGGGCAGTAAAGTGACCAAAATAAGTGCATAACCGCACCCTGCGAATGGAGGAGTTATGACCGAACATCATGCCATCAGTCGCCGAGCGTTTACGCTGGGCCTTGGACTCGCGGCGTTGTCGCCACTTGCAAGCCTGCCCGAAACCGCCACGCTGGGCATTAGCCCGCGGACAGCCTTTGCGGACGGCACGGCCGAGTCAGCGGCCACCCTCGACAATTTCGTCATTCGCCTTCGCCCCGCGGGCTATTTTCGCACCGCGAGCGTCAACGAAGACGGCAACGTCATCGGCAACGTCTGCCACCTGTTTAATGACGGCACGTCCAGCAAGCTCATCCTTGAGCACGTAGGGACCGATGCGGACGGCACAAACTGGTATGCCATCCGCACCCTGCTCAATTTCGAAGAGCACAAGAAGACGGGCTACAGCATTTGGTCGGTCGATGGCGACTCGGACAAAGATGGAAAGGTCATCCACGTATGGAGTGGCGAGTACGACCATAAGGACAGCCGCGCCTATACGTTCGACCGCCAGTTCGACGGAACTTATATTATTCGAGACCGCATATACACGAAAAACGGTATTAACTACCTGGCCATAGAATCGAAAGGCAAAGACCAAGACAACAACAAGATTTGCCAAAAGAAATATTCCATTCCGTGGGAGCTCGAGCTTGTCGGCTACAGCATGGACAAGACCAATGCCACAGTTAGCAGCATCGACTGGACCACGTATAGCAGCTACGTCGACGGACCATGTTGGATGAGCCACGTCGAAGGCAACAAGTACCTCGACGAGCTGAGCATCCCGGGCACGCACGATTCGGGAACTTGCAGCGTGGACAACGACACCGAACCCCAATCCTCGCAAGCAAAGTGCCAGCAGGACTACATCCCCACGCAGTTGCTCGAAGGCATTCGCTATTTTGATATCCGACTCGGAAAAGGCAACGACCCCGGCATCGACCATGGAAGTTGCTACCTGCTCAAAAAAGACGGGCACTTCATGCATCTCTCCGATGTCGTTGGCTACTTCAAAAAGTTTTTGAACGAAAATCCGTCAGAAGCGCTCATCATGCTTGTATCCCGAGGCAACAACGAGGCTACTGACGAGAGCCTTACGACGGCTTTCGCCAAGGTTTTGGACGACAACCCCAAACTGTTCTATACGTCGAGCCGCGTTCCCACACTGAACGAGGTGCGCGGAAAGATCGTCCTGCTGCGCCGATTTGGACTCGCCGGCGACAGCGTAAGCGGCCACACGTGGGGCCTCGACCTAACCGAATGGGACAACAAAATCGCAGCACACCCCAGCAGCTCCTCTATGTGTCTCGTCCAAAACGCGCAAGGCTTTGAAGCCGCAGGGGAAACAGGCGACAAAAAAGCCTATTGCACCAAGGTATATGCCCAGGACCATTACGAATGCACCGGAACCGACAAGATCAGCTGGGTCGATATGGCCCTGCAGGAGACGGCTAAGCTCACCCGCAACGAGGTAGATGTCGAGGACGATAACGGGGCCAAGGAGCAAGTCCTGGAGCGCTGCTGGTCTATCAACTACACCAGCTGCACGAATCACAAGCAAGGAAGCAACCCATTTACCGCAGCGCGAGTAGTCAACGAGCATCTGTACAAGAGCCCGTACATCAACCCCAGCGACAACGAGGAAACAAAGTCAGATTACCTCAAGCACATTGGCATCATCGCATCCGACTTTGTTGATGCGGCGCTGGCCCGGAGCATCTACCAGCGCAATTACGATTACGATACACAGCACAAGCAGACAGCTTCGTACTACCTCCCGAGCCGCATGCGCATGACGTACGGCGACTCGCTGAGCGATGCCTCGCTCCAGGATGGCAAGACCGTTGGCGAGGGCCATTTCCGCCTTGTCGACAGCAGCAACGTACTCAACGTGACGGCTTCGGGCCATGCGTTTGCCATCGAATATGTGGATGTCGACGCCTTGGGCAACGAGACCGTTACGGAGCTGCGGGGCTCCGTGCCCATCGATATCGATCCACGCGCGCTGACACCCCACTTTGAGGGGCTCGAAGGCCTTAAGGCCGGCGAGGACGTGCGCGCCAAGATTGCGGCATCACTCGAGGGCAAGCTCGAAACCGATGCCTGCACGGCCCAGCTCGAGTTTGTGCACGACGCGGACGGCGCTCCGGGCACGGCAATGGCCGAGGGCGAAACATTTGCCGCAGGAACGTACTGGGTGCGCGTGAACGGTCTCTTGGGCGACGCGGCGCAGAACTACACGCTCGCCAGCGACGGAGCCGCAAGCTTTACCGTAGCGGCCTCGGGCAGTGCGGGCGGCAACGGCAGCGGCACGGGTTCCAACGCAGGCAGCGCCGACAAGAACGGCAAGGGCAACAAGAGAGACCAGGGCAAGAGCTCGGGCGGAAAGCTCGCCAACACGGGCGACGGTTCTGGCGTTGCCGCCGGGCTCGCTGCCGCCGCCGTAGCGACGACGGTCGCCGGCGCAGCAATGCTTGCCAGTGACCACGACAATACCGAGGACGTTAACGAATAGGCAAGCCAGTTTTTTGGGCGCATCAACTCAATCGGGGCGCAGAATACCGTTCTGCGCCCCGATTTTTACCTTGGACCGAACGCCGTTATCGGCTACATCACCATGTTCAGCGCGTTCACAAATTCCTGGGCCTTCGCACGGCTACTCAGGCTAAAGACGCAAGCGGTCAACAGCCTGTTACGCAGAAAAACATCACGGCCTTTGATTCTATTGACGCCCGTGATGTCCTTAAGATAGACAATCTCGGTGTGCTTGCCGCCGAAAGTGCCCTTCCTGAGCACCTCGATACGGTTGGGGTAGATCTTGACGTCTTTAAACCTACCCGAGCCCTTGTCCTGAAACAGCAAGGTGTTGTTGTCCATGCATGTCACTCCCATGGGGTTCGTGAAAACTGTCTCTATTGCCAAATTTTAGTCACCGCAAGGCCTCCATGCGAAGTTGCCAGACAGCGCAGCGATTCGTGTCCGTACGAGTCTTTAAACTAAATGCAATAAAGATGCGTCCTCAAGAGGAAAGTCGGGCGATATTGATGAGTGAACTGGCAAACCGCGGGGAATCGGCAATCGTGCCAGAAGTTTTTTACAAGCAGGTTTCCTCGATTCTCAACGCCGCTCGCGACAAGGCCTATACCGCCGTTAACTTTGCGATGGTTGAGGCATATTGGGAGATCGGCAAGAGTATTGTTGATGAACAGGGCGGAGAGGAGCGCGCCAAGTATGGCGATGCACTGATCGACGAACTTGCCGTTAGATTGACTAAGGATTTTGGCAGAGGCTTCAACGCCAGAAGCTTAAGATACATGCGTCAGTTTTATCTTGCGTTCCCAATTCGGAACGCGCTGCGTTCCGAATTGAATTGGACACATTACCGCAGGTTATCGCGTATAACCGACCCTGATGCTCGAACATGGTACATGAACGAATGTGCCGATTCTCGCTGGAGCACGCGTCAGCTCGAGCGCCAGATCAACACCATGTTCCGCGAGCGCCTGCTTGCCAGCAAGGACAAGGAGGCCGTCACCCAGGAAATCCAAAAGAGCGCCCCGGCTCGTCGCCCCGAGGATATCATCCGCGACCCATATGTACTGGAGTTTTTAGGTTTCTCGGACGATACTGCGTTTCGCGAGAGCGATCTAGAGCAGGCGCTCATCACGCATCTTCAGAAGTTCCTGCTGGAGCTTGGCCGTGGTTTCGCTTTCGAGGCGCGCCAAAGGCGCATCACCTTTGATGGGCGCCATTTCTATATTGACCTTGTGTTTTACAACTATCTGATGCGCTGCTTCGTGCTCATCGACCTTAAGACGGACGATCTTACGCACCAGGACCTGGGCCAGATGCAAATGTATGTGAACTACTACACGCGCGAGCTCATGAACGAAGGCGACAATCCGCCCATAGGCATCGTGCTCTGCGCGGACAAAAGCGATTCGATCGTCGAGTACACGCTGCCCGAAGACAACGACCAAGTGTTTGCCGCCAAATACCTGCCGTATCTTCCAAGCAAGGAAGAGCTGGCGCGCGAGCTGAGTGCCGAGTACCGCGCCATCAACGAAGCGACTAATGGCGAAGCGCAAGGGTAGCGGCACGTTGCGACCGATACCCCCGACGGCGCTCCACATCACCCGGGATAAGAGGAGCTTTCCATGACAGACAGACCGAAAACAACACTGCGCGACTGCATCTATGGGCTTGCCGTCGGTGACGCGCTGGGCGTTCCCTACGAGTTCAGGCCCCGCGGTACGTTCGAATGCGCGGACATGATCGGCTACGGCACGCATGGGCAACCCGCCGGCACCTGGAGCGACGACACATCTATGACGCTTGCTACCTGCGACTCGATTAGGGAGCTCGGGCACATCGACACCGCGGACATGCGCGACAAGTTCGTAAGCTGGATTGCCCGTGGCGAGTATACGATCGACGGCGTTTTCGATTACGGCGGTACGACCGCCCGCGCCCTGCGCACCGGCAAAGGAGGCTCCGGCGAGCGCGACAACGGCAACGGATCGCTCATGCGCATCGCTCCCCTGGCGTTCACCGATGCGACAGACGAAGAGGTCAGCAAGGTCTCCGCGATTACGCACGCCCACAGAACGTCGACCGACGCATGCATCATATTTGTCGAGCTGATGAGGGATGTGATGAACGACGTGCTCCCCTCGTGGGCGCTCCATCTGAAAGGCGTGCCTGAGCAGGAGATCAGGTCGGGTGGCTTCGTGCGCGACACGCTTAAGGCAGCCACCTGGTGTTTCGTCAACACTAACAGCTACGAAGATTGCGTGCTTGCCGCCGTCAACCTAGGCGACGACACCGACACCACCGCAGCCGTCGCCGGCGCCCTCGCCGGCACGGCATACGGTCTCAAAGCCATCCCACAGGAGTGGATCGACACTCTGCGCGGCAAAGAGCTGATTGAGAGCTGCCTGTTTTAAGGCGCCATTCAAGAAATAAGGCAGGAGGCATCATGGAGAGGAAGATCGCAAATATAGACGAGTTCCAGGTGGACGAAAACGGAATTCCGCTATTTCCAGTAGGACTGAAGGAGGAAACCAGCCTCTATGTCCTCCCCGACGGGCGTTACCTCCCCTGCGGGGTCTACAGGACCGCGGACGGCGGTTCGATCATTTATGAGCCATCCGAACTAAGCTTCTTCGGGCAGATGCTTGCTCAATTCAAAGAGAACTAGAGGCTTGATTGCCCGTTAGATCGACACTGCTCCAAGCCATGGGGCGGGTAGGATGTCTCCCGCCGCGGCCTGTGAGGTAGAATTACGACTGCCGCGGAATCCGCCTGCGGGCAACGCTCCGATCTCCGATTGGGGTGAAGCCTATGAACTTGTTTCTTGAAATCCTGCGCCTCTCGATGTATGTAACCGGCATCGTCCGGAACCTCTACTCGATCTGGCGGGAATATAAGCAGTAACGGATAGCGAAGGGAGTCATGCAAAGGGCCGGTCGCACCCGGCCCTTTAGACGATAGTACCTGCGTTGCCCGCGCTTCCAAAGTTGACCGACTGAGGAGCGGGTTCCGCGGCACATCCTGATTTTACCCAGTGGCAAGGCTCTTTTACAGCCGTTCCACCGTTTATTTACATCCGCCAATCAAGACGAGGCAACTACGCACCTTTATTACACACGATGTTTTCAGCCTGGTATAAACAAGTTCAATAATAGAATGCAAATCCAACCATCGTGTCTGATTACGAAAGGATTTTTGCCTTTTCTGCAGCAAACTCTTCCTCGGTAAGTACTCCACTCTCACGCAGTGCTGCAAGCCTCTCAAGCCTTGCAACTACATCAACCACTATCCGCCAGCGTCTCAATAGTCTGTGAAACCTGCGGATACCGCTCGAGCTCCTTCGATAGGGCATCGACTATCTTGGCAATATTCTTTGCATTTTTGCCCCCGTTTAATACGTTTGCCCTGACCTTAGATGACGACTTGACAGTAACGCCAGATCCGCCTTCAACTGGAACAACCGAAATACTGATATTTTCGCCCCAAGACCAAAGGCTCATACCAATCTCGGCTGCAACTGTTCTTGTTGTGGGCGATGCACTATCAACTTTTACTTTAGGCAGCTTTTCCATAGCTGCCTTCAAGGCATTAAACGTGTCGTCAGGAGAATACGGTACCTGAAGCTGAAGCTGCTGATCCGCAAAACCCATAATCTGGCCTCCGCTTCTTACAAGATTAAGGCTATCGGCAATGGTAGCACGTTCCCAGCAGTCTTAAGTTCGTCTCATGACCTTGCGATGCAGCCCGACGCCCCGGCACCACTCCCCTACTTACCAAAAATCGCAGCGAACAATCCCTTGCGTTTGGGCTTTTCTTCTCGGTAGGAACCCTCAGCTGCCGCTGCCACCTGACGCGGTTGCCCGCCGCCTCCGCGGCGTACGATCTGGTATAGGAACGGCGATTTAACGTATTTGACCTCGATGGGCGTGGCATGCACAGTACTTTCACCGGACAGATGCAGGCTCGGGTTGAGCGGCGCCACCACATGTGTCTCACGCTTGTCGCTAAACACCACCGCGGCCGCGCGGCCCGTCTGGCCGTTGACGGCGATGCGCACCTGCTCGCCATCGCGGCTGTCCGTCGCTGGGCGATCGACAAAGTAGACCGGCACCATCACCAGGCCGTCCTTGTGCTTGCGGGCCTTGCGCGCCCACGTACGGATGCTCTTTTTATTGAGCCCCAGTACAGCCTCGGCATCGTTGCCTGCAACGTCAAGCGCCAGCTTATCAATAACCACCTGGTCCTTGGTGGACGCATCAACGGAAACGACGCGGAAGTCGCCTTCCTGCATAGCGGGATCGAACGGCCCCACCTTGGCAAAGTCCCACGGCTCCAAAATGCCCATAAGGCGAACGTCCAGGTAGGTTGCCCGCGGAAACGCCCAGTCGAGCACCTCGTAGTACACCAGGGTTTCCTTGCTCAGGCCCTTGCCCGGGAAGGACGCCATCATGCGCAGGTCCGCAAGCGCCATGGGAAAGTAGAAGAGCATCATGTCGTTTTGGATCGCATCTTCTACATCGTGACCGGCAAAGGCGTCTGGGTATCGACGCACCAGCTCAAGCGCATTGGCACGCGCCTGCTGCGGCGTTATCTCGCAGGGAATACCCTGCTCGGGCACATATTCCGCACCAACGCCCATGGTCAGGCGCTTGCTAAACGTCCCCGGCTTAAGCAGGTCGGCGGCACCGATCTTATTGCCGCAGGACGGGCACTCAAACACGCGCTGGGTCGACTCGCCCTCAAAGGACGCACCGCAGAAGGGGCAGGGAATGCTCACGTGCGTGGCCTCTTGGAGCTCCTGGGCAGTGCCGCGGTCCTCCCACAGCAGATGCTCCAGAACCGACTGATTGCGCCAATGCTCATTAAAGAAATACCAGTCGGGGTCCACCGGGCGCTCGAGCTGCGACACATGCGTGAGCTTAAGCAGTCCATCGACAACCGTCAGCGGCGCATGGCGAATGCCCAGGGCGCTCTTGGGCTCCCCCGCATCGGCCTGCCACGGAACGACCGTACCGCAATAGGCGCACTCAAAGCTGCGCTTTGCCTGGTGCGAATACATGGGGCCGCCGCAGTTTTGGCATTTAATGGCAAACATCTCGTCCATGGAAACGTCCTCCTTTGCACAGGTCTGTCGACATTAAGTATGTCGAGCAAATCGGCGCGTGCCCATACCCATGTGGCCCAAAATGGACCACTCGGTCGGACGGGAAGGCGCAGTGAACTCGAAGGCGCGGGCAGTCGTCCCCCTCCGCCTCGCGCCCGTTAGCTCCAGCAGACCATTGCTGCATTTTCTGAGCATCGGCGCACGGCGCGACCATGCGAGCTACACTATCCCCTTAAACATGATTGTGAGGACGATCGCCATGCTATTTGTAAATCGGCTGGTACATACGCTTGTTCCCGGCAGTGAGGACGTGCCGGTCGATACGACTTGCCGCACCAACGCGGGTTTTGCCGCAAGCCTCATCTGCATTGGCCTCAACATTACCCTGTGCCTGGCCAAGGGCATCGCGGGCCTGCTCGCCGGCTCCGTCTCGCTTATCGCCGACGCCTTCAACAACCTCTCCGACGCCTCGAGCAACATCGTGAGTCTGCTCGGGTTCCGCCTTGCAAGCCGTCCGGCCGATGAAGGCCATCCCTATGGCCACGGCCGCTACGAATACCTCGCCGGCCTGTTTGTCGCCGTCCTCGTTTGCGCCGTCGGCATCAACCTGATCCTGGAGTCGGCCACCAAGATCATCAAGCCCTCCCCCACCGCGTATTCGGCGCTCTCGATGGCCGCCCTTGTCCTGTCCATGCTCGTCAAGTTTTGGATGGCGGCGTTCAACCGCACGCTGGGCAACCGCATAGATTCCGAGACGCTTATCGCCACGGCGCAGGATTCCAAAAACGACGTCATTACCTCGTCCTCGGTCCTGGCCGCAGCGCTTATTTCGCAGACGACCGGCTTTGACCTCGATGGCTGGGCAGGCCTGGGCGTGGGCATCTTCATCTGCATCAGCGGCATGGGCCTGGTGCGCGACGCCATCAGCCCGCTGTTGGGGCAAGCGCCCGACCCCAAGCTCGTCCAGGCAATCCGCGACAAGATCATGTCCTATCCGCAGGTCTTGGGCACACACGACCTGATGATGCACGACTACGGCCCCGGCCGTCAGTTTGCCAGCGCACACGTGGAAATGCCCGGCGAGGGCGATGCCTTTGAGCACCACGAGATTCTGGACACCATCGAACACGACATCAAACGCCAGATGGGCATTGGCATTACGCTGCACTGCGACCCCATCGCAACAACCGGTGACGATCTACGCGGCTGGGTCAAGCGCGGCGTAGCGCAGATCGACCCCGCACTTTCCATCCACGACTTGCACGAGCACGACGGATTCGTTTCGTTTGACCTGGTGCGTCCCGACGGCTTTGACATATCCGACGAGGAGCTGCTGGAGCTCGTCACGCGCATCGTGCACGAGCGCCGGCCCGACGCCTCGTGCGTCGTCACATTTGACTCGGGCTTCAGCTCGCCCGAGCGTCCGGCAGAGCAGCTGTAATCGACAGCAAAACGGGACGCAGGACCGCCGACCAACGCGCCTATGCGCCCGGTCACGCGATCCTGCGTCCCGTTTTTATTTGCACCGCTAAGGCTCTAACCGCTCAGCCACTAGTTTCCCTGTGCGCCCGAAATGCCGTTTTGCAGCGCGTCCCAAGCATTGGTAGCCATATCGCCCAGGTTCTGCGCGGTATCGCCCAATTGCTGGGCCTTATCTCCCAGTTCCTGCGCCTTGTTGCTCAGGTCCTCCAGCGTGTTGGAGCTCGAGCTGTCCGTGGCGCCTTGATCACCGGACGTATTGCCCGACGAGCCGTCCTTGCGCGTAAGCTGGACCTCCAGGTTGCCGTCAGCGTTGTAGTAGGCAGATGTGACGACCCAGTTGGCATCGACAACAGGCGTCGAGCCGTCGTCGGTCAGAATCACGGCATTCGAAAGATCAGCCCCGCGCGACTTGAGGAGCTTCTTGGCGTTGGACCAGTACTGTCCCGGGATATCGCTCAGATCGACGGTGCCAGACTGGGTAGTCTCGGTCTGTTCTGCCGTGGTATCAGTCGCGGCGCCCCGCTTGTTGAGCATGCCCGACACGATGGCAAACACAACCGACAGCGCAAAGAAGATCGCCAGCGCAATGAGGATCTTCTTGATCACACTCGACGAACGCGACGGCGTCTCTTCCTCGTCCTCACCATACTGCGGAATCGATTTGGGATACTCGCGATAAGACTGGCGCGCATACGGATCGCGCGACTCATAACGAGGCTGGGCCTGTGCCGTGCGCGGCATATATGTCGTCTGCTGAGGTTGCGGAATGGGATTTTGCAGCAGGTCATCATAAGGGTCTGCCGCCGCGTTGCCATACGGGTCCGGCGTCGCATTGCCATACGGGTCCTGCGGTGCATAATCAAACGGATCCCGCGGTGTATCGCCATAGCCCATAACCCGCGTGGGTTCGGCGGACGCCTGCGTCGCATCGGGGGCAGCGTTGCCGGGATTCGGCACAATACGGGTCGCGTCGGCGCTGCCGCCAGCCTGCGCGGAGCCATATCCGCCCATCACGGTTGTCTTGTCCTGGTCCATGCAACGTTTCCTTTCCGTCGCCTGCAAGCATCAAGTTATCCATGCATTCTACCCGCGCAAAAGCCTGTGACGGGCAAAGCCCGTCGGTATCTACAAGACAAGCGTGGCTGCAAAACAAAAGCCCCGCCGTGCTGTGAGGCACGACGGGACGGACAGGCAGCGATTGAAGCGCTGTTGCTTAGAACAGGCCGGTGATGTTGCCGTCGTTGTCGACGTCGATGTTTTCGGCCGCGGGCACCTTGGGCAGGCCCGGCATGGTCAAAACGCTGCCGGTCAGCGCGACCACAAAGTGGGCACCGGCAGAAACCTTGAGCTCGCGCACGGTGATGCGGAAGTTCTCGGGCGCGCCCAGGGCCTTGGCGTTATCGCTAAAGCTGTACTGGGTCTTGGCGACGCACACCGGCAGGTTACCAAAGCCGTTCTCGCGCAGCTCGGCGAGCTGGCGCTTGGCAGCCGGGGTAAAGTCAACGCCATCGGCGCGGTAGACCTTGGTGGCGACGGCCTCGAGGGCATCGGCAACATCGGCGCCGTCCTCGTAGGCAAACTTGAGCTCGCTCGGCTGCTCAATCAGACGCATGACCTCATCGGCCAGGTCGAGCGCGCCCTCGCCGCCCTTGGCCCAGACCTCGGACAACTTCACATTGACGCCCAGCTTCTGGCACTCGGACTCGATGAGGGCGAGTTCAGCCTCGGTATCGGTCGGGAAGCGGTTAATGGCGACCACGCAGGGAAGACCATAGACGCTCTGGATATTGTCGACGTGGCGCAGCAAGTTGGGCATGCCGGCCTTGAGGGCCTCGAGGTTCTCCTCGTTGAGGTCGGCCTTGGCAACACCGCCGTTGTACTTAAGCGCACGGGCGGTGGCGACAATCACGACGGCGCTGGGACGAACGCCCGTCATGCGGCACTTGATGTCGAGGAACTTCTCGGCACCCAGATCGGCGCCAAAGCCTGCCTCGGTAATGGCGACATCGCCAAAGCGCATAGCCATGCGCGTAGCCATGATGGAGTTGCAGCCGTGGGCGATGTTGGCGAAGGGGCCGCCGTGGACAAACGCGGGCGTACCCTCGAGCGTTTGCACCAGGTTGGGCTTGAGCGCGTCCTTAAGCAACGCGGCCATGGCACCCTGGGCCTTGAGGTCGCGGGCACGGACGGGCTCGCCGGCAAAGCTGTAGCCGACGACGATCTCGCCCAGGCGCTCCTTGAGGTCGTTGATGCTCGTGGACAGGCACAGGATTGCCATGACCTCGGAGGCGACGGTGATATCGAAGCCGTCCTCGCGCGGTACGCCCTGGGCCTTGCCGCCAATGCCGTCGATAACGTGGCGCAGCTGGCGGTCGTTCATGTCGACGACGCGCTTCCAGGTGATGCGCTTAACGTCGATACCGAGCCGGTTGCCCTGCTGAATATGGTTGTCGAGCATGGCGGCCAGCAGGTTGTTGGCGGCACCGATGGCATGGAAGTCGCCGGTAAAGTGCAGGTTGATGTCCTCCATGGGGATGACCTGAGCCCAACCGCCGCCGGCGGCACCGCCCTTGACGCCAAAGACGGGACCGAGCGAAGGCTCACGCAGGGCCACAGCGCTCTTGACGCCGCGACGGCGCAGACCGTCGGCCAGGCCGATGGTCGTGGTGGTCTTGCCCTCGCCTGCAGGCGTGGGATTGATAGCGGTCACGAGGACAAGCTTGGCCTGGTGATCAGTTGGCTCGTTGAGCAGTGAATAGTCGACCTTAGCCTTGTCGAAGCCGTACGGAATCAGGTGCTTTACGTCGACGCCGGCGTTCTTAGCCACCTCGGTAATGGGCAGCGGCGTGACGGAACGTGCGATTTCGATGTCAGTAGGCATGGGCGGTCCTTTCGTTACCGGATGAGAAAAAGACCAATTCAGCATAGCACGGGCGCGCAATAGTAAAACACCCGTAACCGATGAATGGCAATATGTTTATCCAATGCTCAGCGATAGCCCGCAGACCCGTCCTAAACGGTCGGCTCAATTCCTAAGTGCTCAAAAGTGCGAAACGTTGCCTGGCGACCCTGGGGCGTACGAATCATCAAGCCGCACTGCAGCAGGTAGGGCTCATAGACATCTTCGAGCGTACCCGGGTCCTCACCCACCGCGCTGGCAAGGGTCGTCAGGCCCACGGCACGGCCGGAGAACGTCTTGGCAAGTGTCTCCAAGATACGAATGTCCATCCAGTCCAGACCAAGCTCATCAATCTCGAAGAACTCGAGCGCCTGACGGCAAATATCAAGCTCAATAGGACCGTTGCCGCGCACCTGCGCATAGTCGCGCACGCGCTTGAGCAGACGGTTGGCGAGGCGCGGCGTACCACGCGAGCGTGAGCCGATCTCGAGCGCGCTCGGATGGTCGATCGTCACGCCCAGAATGGTCGCCGAGCGCGTCACGATCTGGGCGAGCTCCTCGACCGTGTAGTAGTCCAGGCGATACGAAATGCCAAAGCGGTCGCGCAGCGGGCCGGTCAACATGCCCGAGCGAGTCGTTGCCGCCACCAGCGTAAACTTGGGAATATCCAGGCGAATCGAGCGCGCCGCCGGACCCTTGCCGATCACGATATCGAGCGCAAAGTCCTCCATCGCGGGATACAGGACCTCCTCGACCGAGCGGTTAAGGCGGTGAATTTCGTCGATAAACAGCACGTCACCCGGCTGCAAGTTAGTCAGGATGGCCGCCAGATCACCGGTACGCGCGATGGCCGGGCCGCTCGTCGTCTTGATCTGAGCGCCCAGCTCGTTGGCGATAACGGTGGCCAGCGTGGTCTTGCCCAGACCCGGAGGGCCCGAGAAGATCACGTGATCGAGCGTCTCACCACGGCTCTGCGCCGCCTCGATCAGCACGCGAAGGCTCTGCTTGATATGCTCCTGACCGCAGTAGTCGTCCAGACGCTGGGGACGCAAGGTACGGTCGACATCGAGGTCTTCGGGCGTTAGCTCCGAGCCCACCATGCGCTCACCGTGCGCCATGGATGCCGCCGGCGAGCTGCCGGGCGTCGACCACAGGTCCTGAGAGTCATCGGCTTCCCACATCACGCATCCATTCCGAGTCGCTTAAGCGCCGCGCCGAGCAGGTCCTCGACACGCATATCCTGCCCATCATACCCGCTCAGGGCAACCTCGGTCTCCTGCGGGCTAAAGCCCATGGAAAGGAGTGCCGCGCGGGCGTCGTCGATGGCCGAGGGAACGGCGGCGGGAACCGGCATCGCAACCTGACCGGGGATTACGTCGACCGGAACAAAGCCCTTGTCCTTGGCAAAGGTACTCTTGAGCTCCAAGATGAGGCGCTGGGCGGTCTTTTTGCCCACACCGGGTACCTTGGCCATGCCTTTGTCGTCTTCGGCCATCACCAGAGAATACAGTTGTCCCACGGTATAGGTGGAAAGCACGGCAAGCGCCAGGCGCGGACCGACACCCGACACGGACACGAGCCGGTCAAACATTGTGCGCTCGTCTTTGGAAGCAAAGCCAAAGAGCGTCATGGCGTCCTCGCGCACCTGCATACGGGTATAGAGGCGAACCTCGCCGCCAGGCGTAGGCAGCGTGGCGGCAGTGCTGCCCGAGATGCCGAGCTCAAAGCCCACGCCCGACACATCGACGACGGCCGAGCTCATCGTGGCCTCAACAAGCGTTCCATGGAGCTGGGAAATCATCAGTATCCGGTTCCTCTCTGTTGATAGAACTCGCCACCGGTAAGTGCCCGGGTGCGACTGAGGTTAACGTGGCAGATGGCGCAGGCCAGGGCATCGGCGGCATGGTCTGGGTGAGGGTCGTGATCGAGCTGCGTGAGCGTGCGCACCATGTAGGCAACCTGCCGTTTATCCGCAGCGCCCGTACCCACCACGGCCTGCTTGATCTGCATGGGCGTATACTCGCCAATCTCGAGCGCGCATTCCGAAAGCGCCACGAGTGCAGCACCGCGGGCATGCGCCGTAGGGATGGCCGAGCGAACGTTGGCGCCAAAGTAAATGCTCTCGATAGCAGCGGTATCGGGTCGATAACGCTCCACGACACCCTTGAGGTCGCGGGCGATATGCGACAGGCGCACCGCGAGCGGGCTGCCCGCGCTGGTCTCGATGCAACCGTAGGCACGGCAACGAACCTCGCCACGCCGTTCCTCGATAATCCCCCAACCCGTATGGGCCAAACCGGGGTCGATACCCAAAATGACCAAGCCAACCTCCCCTCGCCACCAACACAGCACAAGGCAAGGCCCCGCGCATCATTCACGAACGTCTGTTCTAGAATAACACAACAGGGCCAAGGTACTTAATGCAAGATAGATTCGGCAGAAGCAATGTGTGCGAGAGAATCCCTCCCGCAATGTTTCCGTCTGCCCTAGTTCTGGCTAAAGAACGGGAACTGTCGGGGATCAACCGGCGGATGCGGTATCGGACCACCTTGGGGCCCACCCTGCGGTCCGCCCTGGCCGCCCATCATCTTGTCGATGGCGTCCTGGACCTCGCCCTCAAACTTTTTCATGCCCTCGTGCAAACGACGCTGACCGTCCTCGGAGCGCAGCTCTTCCATCTGCTCGGGGGAAATACCCAACAGCTCACCCAACAGGCCCATCATCTCGCCGCGCATACGGTCACTCGTATCGTCGTCGGCAAAACGGCGCACCTCGGCGCGCGCCAGCGAATCAACCGTCATGCGCTCCTTACCGTTGAGCCCCAGATCGGACCACGCAAGCATGTACGGCCAGGCGCGCTCGGCAAGCGAACGGGCCGAGACGATCGGGGCCGTCGGCAGCATGCGACGAGCAGCCTCACCCTGGCGCACGAGCATCAGCAGCAGCGAGCAGGCCTCGGGCTTGCCGGCGGCCATCGGGATGTCGTCGAAAGGTCGATTGCGGTCTACGTGCGACTCGAGCGCACCATCGACCTCACCCGGCTCAAGCCCGCCCAGCAGCTGCGCCGTGCGATCGAGCATATCAACCGGGCCGGGGAGCGTCGAGAGCGCCTGTGCCAGCACGCGATCCATACAATCCTCCACCGCGTTGAGCGTCACGAGCTCCTGGGGCACCACGGCCGAGGCGCGGTTGCGCACGCGTGCCACAAACTCGAGCGTCGACAGATACACGTCGCCAAAGGGCGCAAAGTCGCCCTGGTAGCCACCGGACAGCGCGGGCGCCGCCAGCGCGTACTCGGTCTTGGAAAGCGGGCTCAGCGCCATCGCACCCAGCTCGAGCGCCGTGTCCTCCAGCATGAGGCCCAGCGTGCGCGAGCGCAGACGCTCGGCATCGCCCGCCGACACGTTGCGATCGAGCACACGCGCCGCATCCGGTGCATCGCGCTCGACGGTGCGAATGTGCAGACGCTCGGCGATGGCGCGGACGGCGGCACAGCGGGCAGCCTCGGCCTCTTCCTGCGCCGGCGTAAAGATACGGTTGCGCCCCAGCACCAGGCCAATCACATTACGCGGGCCCAGAGCGTCGACGGTCAGCGCCGCCAGCAGGGACGACGGCAAGTCGCCCTCGAGCGCCACCACAGCACGCGACGCACCGTGGGCTCGGGCGTTGTCGCGCACGGCGAGCACCAGCGCCTGCCACAGCCACTCCTCGGAACGGAACTCGGGCAGTTCGTGATCTTCCAGGGCATCGAGCATCACGCCGCGCTGAATCTCCTGAACCAGCAGGCTCTCCTCAAAACACGGCGCCTGGGCCACCACACGACCACAGTCGTCGAGCACAAACGAACCGCCGGTATACACCGACTCGTCATAAGCACCGACCGGCGCCATACAGGCAAACCACACGCTGCGCTTGGATGCGATCTTGCGGTAGGCGCCGCTGCGAACGGCGGCAATGGCGGCAGTCTCGCGGTCGGTCATGTCAAACGCATTGAATTGGAAATACGCAATGAGGTCAACACCGGTCGGCAACATCTCGAGTTCGCGGTCCAAGTCAAAAATCACGGCGATGCGCACGCCGTCCACGTCGAACACCGGCGGCGCCCAACGCGTGTCGTTGTTCTCGCCACGCTGCAGGGCAATGCTCGAACGCGCCGGCACCACATGACCGTCCTTGAGCATCATGTAGTCGAGCAGCGGCTGACCCTCAAACGAAACCGCCGCGGGCACGATGCAGATCATGTCAAGCTCCTGGATGCGCTCGGCGACACCAGTCAAGCCGGCAAGCATGTCGTGCTCAAAGTCGGCAGCGCCCACCAGGCCACCGGGCATGGCGCCCATAAAGAGCGGAGCCGGAACGCACAGCACGCGCGCCCCGCGCTCGTGGGCCAGACGAGCCTGGTCCTCGATGCGGCCGCAAATGCCCTCAATATCACCCAGGCGCATATCGATCTGTGCAAGCGCGAGCTTCATGGCTCAGCCCTTTCCGTCGTAAACCATCGAAATCGTAGTAAAAGCGCCGGCCGCATGATGCAGTCGGCGCTCGCATGTGCATATGCTAGCTATGATACCCCGAGCGGGGGCGCGCTCCTAGAACGTCGCGGACCACAGCCCGTGCAGGTTGCAGTAGGCATAGACGGTACCGGTCTTGGAACCGCCGGCAAAAAACGTCGCGGGCTTCATGCCGGGCTCAAGGTAATGGACCTCTAAGCGGCCCTCGGCCTCAAGGGCGATCCACTCAATATAGTGCTCGGGCAGGCTGGGGTGCTCGACCGAGCCAACGCGTGCGCGAATCACGTGACCGTCGCGCTCGGTCTCGACAACAGGCACGTGCTTCTCGTGCGCCGCGTCCTCAGTGTTTGCGGTCAGTTCCGTGCAACCGGCAGGGGTTGCAACGTCGTTGCCAAGGGCGGCAATGAGCTTACCGTCGGGGTCCTTAAAGAATTTCGCCATGATGTTCTCCTTTGCTGACGTGCCAATGTTCTTGATGGTTCTTATGCCCAAAGGCAGACAAACCATCCACGGCATTGCAAATGAACACATAACGGGCGGGGACGATGGGGCAGCGTGCGCTATCCGCCCTGGCGGCCCCACCCGAGCGGGTTAGCGCCCGTCGCCGCCCAGCAGCGCCAGAACATCTTCGCGGGTAAACAGCGCCGACGAGATGCCGTCGCCGCCGAGCACGCTGTTGACCAGGTCGCGCTTGGACTCCTGCATCTGCATAATGCGCTCCTCGATCGTGTCCTTGGCGATGAGCTTGTACACGGTCACGGTATGTTGCTGGCCAATACGGTGCGCGCGGTCGGTCGCCTGGTCCTGCGCTGCCACGTTCCACCACGGGTCGTAGTGGATGACCACGTCGGCCGCCGTCAGGTTAAGGCCCACGCCGCCCGCCTTGAGCGAAATCAAAAAGACCGGAACCTCGCCCGCTTGGAACTGCGCGACCATCTTGGCGCGGCTCTCCTTAGACGAAGCGCCCGTGAGCTTAAGGAAGGCGATGTCCTCCTTGGCCAAGCGCTTACCGATGATATCGAGCATACCCGTAAACTGGCTGAACAACAGGATGCGATGCCCGCCGTCGAGTGCGCCGTGCACGAGCTCCATACACGTATCGAGCTTGGCGCTCCCCGCCTTGTAATCCTCGTAGTGTAGACGCGGGTCGCAGCAGATCTGGCGCAGCTTGGTGAGCTCGGCGAGCACCTTGAGTTTGTCCTTCTTAAACTCCCCAGCCTCGCGGTGCTGCACCTGCTGGGCGATGCGGTCCTGGTTGGCCAGGTAGAGCTTGCGCTGCTCGCCGGTAAGCTGCGCCATGACGGTGTCTTCGATCTTCTCGGGCAGGTCGGCCACCACGTCTTCCTTAACACGGCGCAGCACAAACGGCGACACGAGCGCCTGCAGGCGAGCGGCGCTATCGCCCTCGGCATGCTCGACGGGGCTCTCAAAGCGCTTGGCAAACGACTCGCGCGTCCCCAAAAGGCCCGGCATCAAAAAGTCGAAGATGCTCCAGAGCTCGGACAGGCGGTTTTCGATGGGCGTGCCCGTCAGGGCAAAGCGCACGCCGGCAGGCAGGCGCTTGGCGGCGCGCGCCACCTGCGTGAGCGGATTTTTAATGTACTGGGCCTCATCGAGCACCACGCGGGCAAAATCCTGCTCGACATACTCGTCGATATCGCGGCGCATAAGGTCATACGACGTCACGACCACGTTATGCTCGGCCACGCCGGCAATCTGTACGCGACGCTGTGCCTTGGCGCCCACGATGGCGCGCACATCGAGCGAGGGCGCAAAGCGCTCCAGCTCGGCAGTCCAGTTGTACACGAGTGAGGCCGGGCATACCACGAGCGTGGGCTTGGTGTCCCCCGCCTCCACACGCGCCAGGATATGCGCGATAATCTGGAGCGTTTTGCCCAGGCCCATGTCGTCGGCCAAGATGCCGCCAAGGCCCAGGTGTTCGAGCGAGCCGAGCCACTGGTATCCGTCGACCTGGTAGCCACGCAGCGTGGCCTTGAGCGAGGCGGGTACCGTAAAGTCCATCTTGCCGAGCGTGTCCAGGCGCTCGACGGTGCGGCGGAACGCGGCGTCGCGATCGGCCTCGAGCGCCGGCGTGCGCGCGAGCATGCTATCGACGAACAGGGTGCTCGACGCGGGAAGCGACACGCCGTCGAGCAGGTCGACGGCATCGACACCCAGGTCCTCGGCAAGGCCAAACGCGGCGCGCGCCCCCTCGTCCAGGCGAATGATGTCGCCGGACGTAAGGCGCGCAAACGTTTGATGGCGCTTGTACGAATCGAGATAGACGGCAAGGTCCGCGGCCGAAAGCCCGCTCGCGCCCAGCTCGACATCGAGCAGATTGCTCTTGACGGTCGCACGAACCGAGAGCTTGGGCGCGGGGCGCACCGAAATCTGGCGCAGACGGTCGCTGAGCATGACCTCACCCAGTTCGGACAGGGCGGACAGGCCCTCGGTCAGCAGGCAGAACAAGCGGGCGTCATCGCGCTCCTCAAACGCCAGACCGCCCTCGTAAAAGTCGAAATACAGGGCCGCCGTATCCATAACGCGAAACTCTGCCACCTCGTCGCGGGGCGGCACGCCCGGGCGCTGCTCTTCGAAGGGGCTGCCCGGAGCGCCCAGGCTAAAGAGATCCGCCGACCAATCGCCGTAGGTAACCGTAATTTTGCAGGTCACGAGCCCATCGTCGACACCGATCGCCATGGCAAAGCTCGGCTCGGGTGCCACGGTATCGAGCGCGGCGGGCGCGGTGAGGTCGGTGTAGTCGCGCAAAATGGGCAGCGCCATACGGCAGAACTCACCCACTTGCTCGGCGGCAATATGGGCGGGCGTGCGGCACGGCAGCAAGCGCGACAAAAAAGGTGCGGCATGCTGAGCAAATGCAGCGTCGGTACGGCGCGCGCGGCGCGTGTCAACCAAGTAGGCGGCATCGCCCGACGCAAAGCAGTACATATCGGCGGGCAGGCGCAGGTCATAGCTACCACCAGCCGCCGGCGCGATTTTGGCGGCAAGCAGCGGTGGGCGCTTAGCGGATGCCTCGTCCTCCCTTTGCGGAGACAGCTCAACCGCCACGTCGTAGGTGCGATGCGTCGTCATCCCCCGCGACCAGGCGGGCTCAAAGGAGATGGTCTGGCCGCGCAGCAGGTCCAGCACATATACGATGCTATGCTCGGACAGCGGCAACTGACGCTCGGCGACAAAACCGTTGCGGGCAAAGTCGTACGACGCCGAACGCGAGCTTGTGATGTCATCGAGATAGGCAACTGTCGTCACAACAAGGTTGAGCAGCTTTGTCGATGTTTCGTCAAAGGCCTCAGGTGAATGAACAAACGTGAGCTTCTTGCCATAGGAGAACGTGCCGCCGCGCACGTAGGCATCGGCCATGCCATCGATGTCCTTGACCACGTAGGAGACCGATCCACAGCGAATGCGGAACTCGAGCGCCCAGCTAAAGCGGTCAGCGAACAGCGGATTGTAGTACGGCGCCAACGAGGGCTCCAACGCCGCTTTGGGGGCGTCGGGATCAACGGCACCGGCAAGCTTGCGGCGCATGCTCGCCAGCTCATCCATGCGCGCGTCCGAAAGATCGGAAAGCGCCGCCACAAGGCTCGGGCTCGTGGGGACGGGCGCCGGAAAGGGAAAGTTGGGGTTGACGGCCGGCGCGGCGGACGCGGCACGCGCGGGCTGTTTCGGCTGCGCCGTAAACGTGCGAACCGGCGTGCGCAGCCCCTCAACAGGCTCAATGCCGCTGGCGTCCAGGTATGTCAGCGCTGTGGCGATGGCGTGTTTGCACATACCGGGATAGCGGTATGCGGCGGGGCAGTCGCAGTCGTAGTCGATAACCTCGTGCTCGTCCATATCGAGCGCCACGTGCGTCTTGTACAGGTCGCCGCGCGAGCCGCGCACCGAGCCCTCGACCGTCACGTTTTTGGAGAAGCGCGAGCCGCTGTCCTCGATCGACAGCACGGCACCGTTGAGCATGAGCGAACGCCCCTTCATAAATGTGCCGCTCAACGCCGCCTCTTTGCGAAGCGCCTGCACAAACGTCCCCTGCGCCATCACTTCCTCCAATCTCACCCGGGGTAGCTTAGATCACCGTCACGCGGCCTTGGTTGCCGACGATGGCCTTTGCCTCGGCCAGCAGCGGAATCGAGCGCGCGTTGACCTTAGCCGGCACCTCGGCGCGCAGCACGCGCCCGTCCACCTGCTCGATAAAGATCTCCACGCGGTCGCCGCCCGGGTTAGCGGTGAGCACCGTGGCAAGACGCGCCATATTGCCCTGGCTAAAGCGGCTGTTGGGCACCATGACCTCAAACACCTTGGGCTTGTTGTTCTCCTCGTTGAGCTCCAGCGGCACAATCTCCTGCGCGATGATCTGGTCGCCGCGGTCCGAGCGCTCGAGCTTGCCCTTAATACGCACAAACGCGTCGGACAGCTGAGCACCGGTCTCGGGATCGACCTCGCCGTACAGGTACCCCTCGGCCTCCTTGTAGGTCTTGGGGAACACCACGACCGTGGCCTCGCCTTCCATGTCCTCGAGCTGCACAATACCCATGGGGTCGCCGTTTTTGGTCACGCGCTTGGACACGCTCGAGACCATGCCGGCCCACCACAGCGCCTTGCCCTCGGGAATCTCCTGGTTGATGGTACCGCCCGTGGGGTTTTGCACCTCGTAGCCGGTATCGATCTGCGAGAACGAGAAGTCGCGCGCCTTGGCTAGTGCATACTCAAACGGGCGCAGCGGGTGGTCCGAGACATAGATGCCCAGAACCTCCTTCTCCTGGCTCAGCTTAAGGTGGCGGTCCCACTCCTGACCGTCCGGATCGGGCACGCTGACCTCAAAGCCCGAGCCCTCAACATCGCCAAACATGTCGAAAAACGACGTCTGCCCGCTCGCGCGATCCTTCTGGCGCTTCACCGCGGCATCAATGATGTTCTCGGGGTTGTTCTTGTCCACAAAGTGCATCATCTGGCGACGCGGATACCCCGTGGAGTCGAAGGCGCCTGCCTTGATGAGCGATTCGATCACGCGACGGTTGGCCTGGCTCGAGTCCACGCGCTCGACAAAGTCATGCAGCGTCTTAAACGGACCGCCCGCCTCGCGCTCGGCGATAATCGCCTGCGCCACACCGGTGCCCACGCCGCGGATGCCGGCCAGACCAAAGCGCACGCCCTCCTTGGTAGCCGTGAACTCGGTACCGGACTCGTTGACATCTGGCGAGAGCACGGGGATGCCGTCGTGACGGCATGCCGAGACGTAGTGCACGATCTTGTCGGTCTTGCCCGTATAGGACGTCAGAACGGCCGCCATGTACTCGTGCGGATAGTGCGCCTTGAGCCACGCCGTCTGCATAACCAGGATGGCGTAGCCGGCGGAGTGCGACTTGTTAAAGGCGTAAGATGCGAACTCGAGAACATCGTCCCAAATCTTCTGGGCGACCTCGCGCGTGTAGTTGTTCTTGATGGCGCCGTTCATCCAGTGGTCGTAGGTGGTCTCGTCCGAGCCATCCTCCCAGTGCAGCACCGTCGACGTGAGCAGCTTGATCTTCTTCTTAGCCACGGGCTTACGGATACGCGAGTCCGATTCGCCCTTGGAGAAGCCGCACATCTCGACGGAGATGAGCATAACCTGCTCCTGGTAGACCATGGTGCCGTAGGTTTCGCCCAGGATGTCGTCCAGGCGGTCGTCGTAGGAAACCGCCGGTTCCTTGCCGTTCATACGGTTGATGTAGGACGAAACCATGCCGGCGCCCAGCGGGCCCGGGCGGTACAGAGCGATCAATGCCACGACGTGCTTGTACTCGGTGGGCTTCATGTTCTTGATCGTGGCCGTCATGCCGGCGGACTCGACCTGGAAGACGCCGGCGGTATGGCCGGAGCCCATGAGCTTAAAGATCTCGGGATCGTCAAAGGGAATCTCTTCCTCTTTGATGTCGATGCCGAAGTTCTTTTTGATGTTGGCTTTTGCCTTGGAGATAACCGTCAGCGTACGCAGGCCCAAGAAGTCCATCTTGAGCAGACCCATGTCGGCGACGGTATGGCCCTCGTACTGGGTAATCTCGACGCCGCCCTTGGTGTCGAGCTTGGTGGGCACGTGCTCGTTGACGGGGTCGCGGCAGATCAGAACGGCGCACGCGTGCACGCCCTCGCCACGGGTAAGGCCCTCAATCGAGAGCGCCGTGTCGATGATGCGGCGGGCGTCGTCGTCCTTTTTATAGGCCTCGGCAAAGTCGGGGTTAAACAGATCCTCTTTGCCGGGTTGCTTTTCGAGCACCTGCTTGAGCTTAACCTTGGGGTCGCTCGAGACCATCTTGGACAGGCGCTGGCCCATATAGACCGGGTAGTCCAGAACGCGTGCGGCGTCGTTGATGGCCTGCTTGGCCTTAATGGTCGAGTAGGTGATGACGTGGGTGACCTTCTCGGGGCCGTAGAGCTGGCGAACGTGCTCCACGACCTCGAGGCGCCGCTCATCGTCGAAGTCCATATCGATATCGGGCATCTCGGTACGCTGCGGGGACAGGAACCTCTCGAACATCAGGCCGTTCTCGAGCGGGTCGAACGCGGTGATGTTCATGGCGTAGGCGACGATAGCGCCAGCGGCCGAGCCACGGCCGGGGCCGACACCGATGCCGTTGTCCTTGGCCCATTGCACGTACTCGGCAACAATCAAAAAGTAGGCGGCAAAGCCCTTGTCGCAGATGACCTTGTATTCGTACTCAAAGCGCTCTTTGATGTTGACGCCACCGATCTCGCGCGTGGCCCAATCGTCGCCGTAGTGCTGGCGCAGGCCCTTCTCGCACTCGCGGCGGAACTGGCTCTCGTGCGTCTCGCCGGGATCGAGCAACGGGAAGCGCGGCAGGATGATGGAGTCCCAGTCCAGCTCAACGTAGCACTTGTCGGCAATCTCGAGCGTGTTGTCGCAGGCCTCGGGGCAATACGGGAACATCGCCCGCATCTCCTCCTCGGTCTTCATGTAAAACTCCGAGCCGGTCATGCGCATGCGGTTGGGGTCGTCGACCTTGGCATTCATGCCAATGCACATGATGACGTCCTGCACGGGCGCATCCTCGCGGCGCAGGTAGTGGAAGTCGTTGGTGGCGATGACCTTGACGCCCACCTGCTTGGCGATGTCGATGAGTGTGCGGTCCATCTGCTCGTCGGTCAGGCCGTTGTCGGTGGTGATGCCGTGTTCCTGGATCTCGATGTAGAAGTCGCCGGGCTCGAAGGTGTCACGGAAGGTCTCGGCCCACTTGATGGCGCCCTCCATGTCACCGCGGTCGATGTACTTGGGAATGATGCCCGCGATGCAGGCACTGGTGCAGATCATGCCCTTGGCGTGGCGGCGCAGGTTGTCGAGCGTCACGCGCGGCTTGTAGTAAAAGCCCTGCACGGCGGCCTCGGAGACCGTCTGCATCAGGTTGACGTAGCCCTCCTGGTCCTTGGCCAGAAGAATCATGTGGTAGAGCTCGGGCTTATGGTCGCGGGCGAGCGTCTCGTCCGGCGTAAAGTAGACCTCGCAGCCAAAGATGGGCTTGATGACCAGGGGCGGCTTGAGCTCGTCAATATTGCCCTTCTCGTCCCACATGGCCATGTCCTTAACATACTGGGCATGCTCGCGCGGATTTGCTTCGGGATCGGGCTCTTCCAGCTCGTCGCGGCGATCCTTTTCCAAAAAGGCCTTGTCGTGGCTCCACGTTTTGTACTCGGGCGTGCTGTGGTTGACGGCGTCGCAGGCCAGCGCCAGGTCGGGCACGCCATACATGTAGCCGTGGTCGGTAATGGCGACGGCGGGCATGCCCAGCTCAACGGCGCGGTTGACCATATCCTGGATACGGGTTGCGCCGTCGAGCATCGAGAAGACGGTGTGGTTGTGCAGATGGACAAATGCCATGTGATGAGCTCCGATGCGGGTTCGTGTTCTGACTGAACGATTTTACCGCACGGCGCGGATAGCACCCGAACCTAGCCAAACCAACACGGGTAGTCAATTTGGGACCTTCAAAAAGGGGAATGAGGGCATCCAGATATATCGAGTATTACTGGAACCCCGGCGATGCGCGGAATGATTTGTGACGAATAGTCATGTCCATCAAGAAGGCTCGACGCTTCGGATAGCTCGTCAATCGATATATCAATTCTTGGAGACCTGTATTCCAACCATTTTTAATGAAACAACGGCGGTAATTGCTATCGCGATTGCACCAATAATACCGAGCGCTATCTGAATGGGATATAACCCCAACACATGTCCAAATATGGAGAAAAACACTGCAGAAAAGAGAGCCCTTACCAGAGACGCGACGGAAAGGATCGTCGCGCGGAGATCGTCCGCTATCGCGTCTTGGATTAAGTTTTCCGAAGTGATGTACACCACTTCTGGGAGAAAACAAAGCACCATGCTAAGGCCAAACAAACACAGCGGATTTGAAGCGAACCACGGAAGAATCATGAAAAGGCCAGCCTCGATTAGCATCGAGCCGAGCATGGTATTTCTTTTCCCGAAACGCAATGAGAAGAAATCTGCTGCAATGTAGGCCGTCGCATTTACTGCATAGGATGCACCGAAAAAGATTCCTATTATGGAGACGGGAGCATCAAATGCGTCGAATACCAACTGATTCAAGTTGTAATAACTCCCATAGAATCCATCGAGCATGCTTGTGCCGATTAGAAGAAGCAATACCGCAAAAGCGGATTCTCCAACACGCCAGGTTTCGCGTCTGAACATCTTGGCCGCGTCAAACCTTCCCTTTTCAGAGCTTTCAGAACGGGTCGCTTCCGTCCTCTCAATGGGATACAGAAGGAAAAGCTGCAGGAGATAGAAAACGGAGACACATACGTAGAGGGCGCTCCAAGATACTTGGGCAATGAAAGATCCGAGCACAATCGCCATTCCCGTAGCGATTGATTGCGCGGCAAGCAGCCGAGCGTTGATGGTGAGGAAACGCTCTCCTTGACCGGCATTCCGGGCAATTTCATATAAAAGTGCTTGTTCGGATCCCGATTGAAGGGAGTAGGCGAGTGCCTCAACAAGGGAAAGCAAGACAAGAAAGGGACCTGAGAGCAACAGCATGCCAGCCGTATGGAAGAAAAGCAGCAGCACGCCCACTTGAATCGAAAACTTCTTTCCAAAGAAATCGCCTATCAGCCCTGTTGGCAGCTCGAGGACGACCGTTGTAATGTTAAACAGGACTTGATAAAGCGCGATTTCCGTGACAGACATTCCTTTCTCCGCAAGGAAAAGTAGAAACACTCCCCGATTTAAAACAAATCCCGCGAGAACGAAAAAGGCGGAATAGATGTGCAGTTGCGTAGCGGCATTCTTATTCATTTGGCACTTCCATCAACTACTTTTGTCGGGCCGCTCGCTACTGACTCGAAGCCTGAAGTGTTCACAGTTGATGTGAAGAGCGGTAAAGCTTTTGCACAGGGTATCAATGGAATACATCCGAAGCGTTTTCGGCAGTATCATCGGCGAAGGCGGGATTAGCCTTTACGCGGCGCTCACCCTCGATGTATTTGACGATTTGATCAATCGTCTGGTTGGCGTGGCTCTTGAGCTTGCGCTCATAGAAGAAGAGGCCGAGCTTGCCGCGCGTGCCAGACGTGTTGCCACCCACACCCTGAAAATCCTCGGTATAGGTGAGCTCGCAGGCACCATCGCCAGCAGGTGCAGCCTCATAGCGCATAGTATTGATGCCCGCCGCATACTGAAAACGGACCTCATAGAGACACGGGTAGTCAAAGTGCTTGATTTTAACCTTGATCGCCATGCCCTTGGCCTTGCCTTTTGCGGACTGGGCGCGCTTCTCGTACTTATAGCCGTTGAGCTTGTTGCGGCTGGGACGCTTGCCCGTGGCGTTCTCGATATCCTGCATGATGGACCCCGCCAGAGCGTCAAAAAGCTCCTCCGGCGTCACCTTAAGCGTTTTGGCGAGCTGCATGATGGCTCCTTATTCGTTTGAACCGTTCGAGCCATTGTACCGCCCCAGGCTCTCCCATGCGTTGCGGTGAAATGCGGACTGTTTGGCGGCTTTTTTGGCCAAAACAGTCCGTATTCCACCGCAAGTTATTGAGGGCTAGAGGCTGTAGGTGACCACCTGAGGCTCGCACGGGTTGGCGAGGTCGACTTGCTCCACGCGGACGAACTTGACGGTCACGGCCTCAAAGCCCGCCTTGTGCAAAACATCAGCGTAGACGCGCGCCTGCAGGGCGTGCTTCTCCTGCAGCTGTTCCGGCGTCTCGTCCGGCGTGCCGCCCGTCTTGTAGTCGATGACCAGCGCGCATGACGAATCCGCCGGGTTCGTCGCCAAAGCATCGATGGCGCCCTCGGCATATGCACCGTAGCGAGCGATGTCCTCATCCTCGCAGCCCAGCGAAAAGAACGGCACCTCGGCGCGAACGCACGGCCAGGCAAGCAGCTCGGCACGGACCGCCGACTTGAGCCAGCGATCCAGGGCAACGTCGAAGCGTTCGCGCTGTTCCGGCGTCAGGCGCCACAGGCGAGCCAGGGCGTCGGCACGCTCGGCGGGCAGCGCATCGGCACCCATCTCGATCAGCCACTGGCAGGCGGCATGGAACGCCGAGCCCAGCGCCATGGGGTTGCCGGCGGGCTCAACGGCGGCCACGCCTGCATCCGTCATCTCGGAACCATCCGACTCCGCATCATCGCCGGCCTCGTCCATGGGCGTGTGTGCCTCGGCGGCACGGTCCTCGGACTCGGCATGCAGCGCCGCGGCAATTGACGAGTAGCTGTACGAATCGCGCGCCGGATACGGGCAGGCGCCCATGCGCACGCCCACCGTCTGGGGATACACGAGCTCAAACGCATCGGGCTCGGGCTCGGCAGGACCGGGAACGGCGGCGCGGGCATCCGCACCGGCGCCCTCCGGCTCCGCATCGCCGCGGACAAGCCTGCCCTCGGCATCCAGAGAAGCATTGGCCTCAAACGACTGCTCGCCAAAAGCAAAGTCAGCCAGCGAGATGAGCTCGTAGTCGCCCGACTGGGAGTTGTCGAACACCAAACGGTCGGCATCGAGCTGCGGCATGTCCAGGCCGTCCGTCGGCAGAATACGACGCAGCACGTCGTAGGTCAGATCGGTCTCGACGTCGAAGGTCGGCGCCGTCACCTTGCCGCGGCTCACGCCGGCATCCATCGCCAGAATGACCAGCTCTCGCGCACGCGTCATGGCGACATAGAGCAAGCGAGCCCGCTCCTCGAGCGAAAGCTGCAGGTCGTCGTTACGCAGGCGGGCAAATGCCTCGGCGGGAGAGCCCGTCGCACAGACGTCCTCCATGAGTTCTGGCGGCAGCCACAGCGACGTGCCCTTGCCCTTAAACGCGTGCTCAAACTGTTTTTTGACGTCATCGCCCTTCACGAACGTGCCGTCCGCGAGTTTAACGCCGTCGAAGCGTGCCGGCAGCGCCACGACCTGCGCTCCGCCCTCGACACGCCCCATCTGAGCCGCACCGGACGATTTGCGCACGCCAAAACACTCGGCAACCGCTACGACCGGATACTCCAGACCCTTGGACGCATGCACCGTCATGATGCGCACCGCGCCGTCGCCCTCCTCGTTGAGCGCGCCCGGGGCCTCCTTGCCCGCCAAGAAGCGGTCGAAGGCGAGCGCGATGGAGCGCGGAGAATTGCCGAGCTCGGCCTCTGCCTCGGCCACGGCGTCGAGCGCCTTGAGCACGTTGGCGGCGATGGCCTTGCCCTCGGGACCACGCTGCGCCAGACGCACAAACCAGCCGGAGGCGTTGACAGTATCGCGCGCGATGGCGGCGAACGAATCGCGCCCCACGCGACGAAGTGCATAGCGCAGCACCTCACGGGCGCGCGTCAGCAGCGGCAGATCCCGCAGCCCCGGCACATCGCAATCGCTCATGATGCCCACGTCGATGTTGCGGCGCGAGGTCTCCCCCGTCTGGTCGTCCAGCTTGGTCGCCAGCGCCAGGAACTCCTGAGCGCCGAGCGCAAACATCGGCGAGGCCAGCAGCGGCATAAGACCCTGCGCCGTATCGGCCGGGTTAGCAAGCGCGCACCCCAGGGCACGCACCGTTTGGACCTCGGCAGTCTGGGCAAAGACCGAGCCGCCCGCGATGACGCAGTCGAGCCCCTGGTCGCGAAACGCCTGTGCGTAGACATCGGCATTGGTCATGCGCCCCAGTAGCAGTACCATGCCGCCCTGGGGCTGGCCCGCTTTAACGAGCGCTTGGAATCGCTCCGCAATCGCACGAGCTTTCGCCTGCGTTCGCTCCTGGGTGCTGCCGCCGGCAACGAAGACCGCCTGGCGGCGCGACGCCTTTGCCTTGAGCTTGTCCTCGCGATCGTCACTCGGCTCAAGATCCAAGAACCCCTGCATCAAACCACCGGTATCGCCGTCAAAGACGCGCGCCACATAGCGCAGCACCTCGTCGTGGCTGCGGAAGTTGCGCACGAGTTTGACGAGCTCGCCGGCGGGGGCATCGGATGCGGCAGCCGTCTCGGGCGCAGCAGAGGAGCCCACTTTGCGCTCCTGGCGGCGAAACACCTCGACCTCGGCACCACGGAAGCGGTAGATCGACTGCTGCGCATCGCCTACGGTGCACAGTGCGCGCTCCCCCGTGCCCGTCAGGTAACGGATCAAATCGACCTGCATCTGGTCGGTATCCTGGAACTCATCGATCATGACCATCTTAAAGCGGCCCTCGTACGCAGCACGAATGGCAGGGTAATCGCGCAACGCCTCGTAAGCCATGCGCAGCAGGTCGTTATTATCGAGGGCGGACTGGTCGGCCTTGAGCGCACGGTACTCCGCCTCTACGGCACGGGCAAGCCCCATCAGCGCATCAAGTGCCGGGCCACCGCAAGCCAGCACGATATTGATAAACGCATCGGCTGCCTCGGCCTTGAGTAGCTCCACCTGCTCCTTAGGAAACGCCTTGCTCGCCCGAGGCATGCTGCACGACATCATGAGTCGCGCCGCATCCTCCATGGTTTTGCCGCTCGCCTCAAACGCGTCGATGGCGTCGAGCGCCACCTGCGCCTTTTCGGTCGCGGCCTTGCTTGCACCCAACGCCGCGCGATAGGCGTCGGCAAGCGCCGAGGTGTCGGCCTGGCCACTCGCCACGCGCACATCGTCCATGCCGCCCGGCAGCTGGCTCGATAGCTCCAACAGGTCGCGCACCAGGCCTTTGATGGTGGTGCCGGCGCCAAACGGCCCGCCCTCGCCCGCCATGGGATACCAAGCGTAGAGGGCCTTAAGCGAAGCGGCGAGCTCGGGCGCGGCATCGGGCGCCGTCACGCGCCCCAGCACATGCTCGACAGCCTGATCCATAAGCTCATCGGTATCGGTGAGCACCGTGAACTCGGGATCGATGCCCAGCTCCAACGCATGCGCGCGCAGGATACGCGAGCACATGCCGTGAATGGTCGAGATCCACGCATCGTCGACGGTCAGGGCTTCCTCGTCCATGCCCTCGTCGATGAGCGCGCGGCGCACACGGTCACGGATCTCGGCCGCGGCGTCTTTGGTAAAGGTAATGGCGAGCACCTGGTCCAGATGCTCAACGAACGGACCGGATTCGGGCGAGAGCGCGTAGACGATGCGGCGCGTGAGGGTAAAGGTCTTGCCCGAGCCGGCACCTGCCGAGACAAACAGCGGGCGGTCGAGCGTTTTGACGACTTGCAGTTGTTGCGGCATCAAAGTCGAAAGATCCATGGTCTACACGTCCCTCCTTACAAACGTTCCTTCGTGGTTATACGAGCAGCGCGCATGCGCGGCCTGAGCCGACGTCGGGTCGACGGCGGCAACGTTGCCTGCCTCGAGCTCGCGCAGACGCTCGGCAATGCCGGTCTCCACGCGATCGAGCAGCGCATCAAAGTCCATGTTGCCGCCCTCGCCGGGAAAGCCCTTCTTAAGGCCTGGGATGCGGCCATCGCCGCGCTCTTCCTCGAGCAGCTCGGCACTCGCGGCGCCTCGCAGCGCCGGTTTGCCGCCCTTGGTCGAAAAATAGAGCGCCGCGCGGGTGTCCAGATCCAGCGCCCGGCGCATAGCCTGCGCATAGATAAGCGTCTGGGTATGGGGCGGCAGCCACCGCGGATCGTCGATGGGCGCCGTGCCTGATTCCTCGTCGCGCACCGTAGGGTCGGCGAGCTTAAACTCCTCAACGCCCGTGCGATGCTTGTAGTCGATTACCACGGCGCGATTCTCGGCATCCACATCCACGCGGTCGATGCGCCCGCCAAGCGGCCAACCGGCATACTCAACTTTAAGGTCGTTAAAGGCAAACTCCAGGTAGCACGGAGCAAAAGGAGTCAGCGCCTCGGCTTCATAGGCAAGCACGCCCTCCAGCTGCGGCAAAATCTCGGCCACTTGGCGCTCCTCCACTGGAGAGAGCGGCACCAGCGGGCCCTCGGTACCGCGCTTGCCGGCGTGCTCGGCCAGGGTCTCGGCAAAGACCTCGTGCAGCAGCTCCTGAGCACGTGGCAGGTTCTCGGGCGTCACGCGCTCCATGCCCTCCTGGGGCAGACGGGCATGCAAGTGCTCCAGCACGTCATGGACAAAGTTGCCCTTCTCCATGTTGCCAAAGCCGGCGTCGATCGACTGGGGTTTGACGCGATACGAGACGAACCAGCACAGCGGGCAGGTCGAATAGGCCTCGATCTGCGAGGCAGACGTCAGGCGCGGCACCAGCGGCGCATCCTCGCCCTCGCCATCGCGACGGCGCAGGACCAGATACGGAATGGCTTCATCGCTCAGATGCTGAGGAGCTTCGCAGGTCACGCGCTCGCGCCTAAGACCTTCGCCTGCCGCGGGATCGAAGTCCCTCACGATATCGCCCTCACCCACGCACTTCGCCTTGTCGGCGCCAACGGCCTTAGCGTCGTCAGCGGCCTTGTCGGCGTCAGCGGCCTTAGCATCGTTAGCGGCCTCGGCATGCGCCCGCAACTCGGTCCACACGGCAGCCGGGTAGCACTCGCGCGCCTGGCGATCGTGCGTCACGCGGGCAAGCGCAACCGGACCGCGCGCGGCCTGCATCGCGCGGCCAAAGCGCACGCGCAACAAGGCGGCAGGCTCAAGCGTCACACCGCTGCGATCTAACTCTGCCGTCAGCGTTGCCAGCGGGCCCTCCTCATATGAGAGCGGATGACTGTCCAGGTCGACGTCGGCAAACAGCACGGCATCGTAGCTATCGGGGCGCAGGGCCGCCGCATCGGCAAGCGAAGTAAGGCGAACCTGGGCACGTGGCGCACGGTCAACCTCGTAGGTCTCGTAATCGTAGGCGGTGCTACGCTTGTCCACCTTGGTGCGAATGCCATCGAGCACGGGCACGGTCGCGGCCTGCGACACGTCGAGCGCACGGGCGCCATTCATAAGGATGTCGATGACGTGGCGCAGCAGGGCCACCTCCGCCTGGCGACGGGCCTGACCGTCGAGACCGCCAAGTGCGCGATCGGGCAACGCCTCGGCGACGGCGAGCATTGCCTTGAGCGCCGTCACGGGCTTGTCGCGCCACAGCGCCTGGAACACGTCCGAGACCACGCATGGCACGTTCTTAAACCAGTTCTCGTCGCTCGCCGCCTTGCGGGCGCCCCTCACCTGGCCTTGGACGCTCTGAAGCAGGCTCTTAACGCCCGCGGTAGTCTTGCTGCGCGAAAGACGCATGTTCTTGTCGAAGCCGCGGGCGCTCGCGGCGTCGGCACCCGAAAGCGGGCTATAAATCCAGTCGGTAAGCTCTGGAGCGGGCCACCACTCGGTCTTGGAAGCAGTGCCCTCGTCAGCGGCCTTCATACGCTCGATCAGGTTGGCGAGCGCCGTAAACTGCCTGCCCACGATGGACTGGGAAAACGCCGTGAACTCAGTCGTCTCGGCCGCAATGTGACGCGCCGCCAGACGAGAGGCGAGCTCACCGAACAGCTGGGATGCCCGGGCAGAAACGACGAGCACGCGCACAGGGTCGGCAGGCGTCGCGGCGCCGTCGACCTCGGAACCCTGGCACGCTTTTGCCAGATCATCAATTGCGTTCGCATAAGCATGAGCACGGGCATGGGGGCCGGCGACCTCAATAAAGGCAGGCTGAGCGGCGGTCCCGCAAGCGGCATCAGACGCGACGGCGTCCTCCCCCAGCGGTGCAACCTCAAACAGCACACCGCGGACATCAAATGCCGCGGCAAGCTCCTCGCGCATCGCCGCCTGCTCGCGGGCAAGCAGCACGACGACCTCTCCCCCATTGTTCGCCACGGCAGACAGCAGCTCGAGCAGGCTATACGTAAATGACGTGACGCCGCGCACGCAAACGGCGCGGGCGCACCCCGGCAGGTTGTCGGCCAAAGCGCCGGCCATAATGTCAGCCGCCTCGCAGGGCTCGACCATATCTCGACGGTCCAAACCGCGCGCATAGGCGCACAAAAGTTCAAACACGCGAGCCTCGGCGTCGCTTTTGGGCTTGGGCTTGCAAACGTTGTCGCAGCAACGCTCGGTGCCTGTCCCTGCCACACCCGGCAGCACATCGCGAGCCATACGCGCGAGCATACGCACCGTGCCCTGGCTGCGCGAAAGCGGCTGCAGGTCGGCGTCGTCGAGGCGCGCTACCATGTCCGAAAACAGCATCTGGCGCTGCAGGTTGTCGACGAAACCGCGCCCGTCGCCCAAAAGCTCCCAAAGCGAGCGAAGCCACGATGTAGGCGTCTTGTAGTCAATACCCAGCGAAACGCCGGCTTCCGCCGCATCATGACGGCACAGGTCGAGCTCGGCAAACGTTGGCGCCAGCAGCACGGCACGCCCGTGGCGGGCAATAAGGTCGGCAAGCAGCGCCGCCTCGGCATCGCTCAAATCCGCGCCGGCGTTGGTGGTATAGATTCGAACAGGCATGGTCCTCCACTCAAACCGTTCGCAATATTCAATGCTTCCATCCTACCCGCCCGCGCGGACAGATTTGCCCCACGCCAACAGATTTGACCCCTTGGAGACAGAGGAAAATGGATCACCGAGGAGGTCAGTCTAACCCAGTGATCCGTTTTCCTCCGTCCCCAAAGGATCAAAAAACCGCCCCCGAAGGGACGGTTCTGCGCAATTCGTTTGTTGCCGCTGGCCTACTCGCCATCCTCCAGCTTGATGAGGATCTTGCGATAGCCGCCGTACTCGCCGTTGAGTGCCTTGGACACGCGGCTCACCGTAGTGGACGAAGCGCCGGTGCGGGCCTGAACCTCAACATAAGGCTCGCCCTCATCCAGATAACGCGCAACCTGCAGACGTTGCGAAAGATCGCAGATCTCGCGCGGCGTGCAGATATCGGTCAAAAACGCCTGGATATCCTTCTCGTCATCCAAAAGACTAAATGCGTGGACCAGCTGCTTGACATCAGGCTTGTTAAACATGTTCTCGATATTCATCGATCACCGCCAAACCCGCCAAAAGGCATCGAAGTTGATACTGACATCGGGCATCGTTCGCCCGTTCTATGCAATAGGGCAACGCCTGTGGCTTTTGCCCGTAGCAGTGTAGCACACCACCAAACTAAAGCGACAAAACTCTCTGCCAGCGGCGCATTTTCTAGGACGAACGCCGTTTTGAAACCGAATGCGCACGTAAGCTCCACGAATATCTGAGACAATGGGCGGCCGAACAAGGCGGCACACCCGAGCGGCCGTCCAAGCTGCCGCAGCAAACCGCTTCACGCGACACCGACGCACCCTGCGCAAGAAAGGATTCACACCATGCGCTTTATGCTTAACTGGCTCTTTACCTCGATCGCCATCGCGATTGCCACGTTCCTCGTCCCCGGCATCCAGTCCTTCGGTTTTGCCGAGGCCTGGGTCTGTTTCGCCTTCGTGGGACTGTTCCTGAACATCGTCGATTCGCTCGTCAAGCCGTTCCTGACGGTTATCTCGCTGCCGCTCACGATCATTACGCTGGGTATTTTTCAGCTCGTAGTCAACAGCTTTATGCTCGAGCTGGCCAGCTATCTGTCGGTCAATCTGCTGGGCGCGGGTATCTCCATCGCCAGCTTTGGATCGGCCTTCATGGGCAGCATCCTGGTGTCCATCATGCGCAGCATCCTCGACAGCATCGCCGAGGGCTAAAACGGCCATTCCGGCCGCGCCCGTCTCAACAGCCCAAAACGAAGGCCGCCCATCACAAAAATGGGCGGCCTTCTTATCTGCCAAGTCTCAAAGGGCGAGAGAATCTGCCATTTCCACCCCGTCCCCAAATGGCAGGTGGGCTAGATCACGTAGTCGTAACCTTCGTTGGGAGCGACAAGTTGATCGAGCGTCACACCGTCGAGGTAGTCGTTGATAAGCTTGTCCAGGTTCTTCCACACGTCGAGCGTGGGGCACTCGTCAGAGCGCGAACAACCCTTGCAGTCGCCATCCAGGCAGGCGACCGGCGCCAGGCTGCCCTCGGTCAGGCGCAAGATCTCGCCCACCGTGTACTGCTCGGGCGGGCGCGTGAGCACATAGCCGCCGCCCTTGCCGCGCATGCCCGAGAGCATGTTGGCGCGCACGAGCGTAGCCAGAATATTCTCGAGGTACTTCTCCGAAATACCCTGACGCGCGGCGATCTCTTTGAGGGGAATGCGGCCCGCCGCCTGGTGCTCGGCCAGGTCGACCATAACGCGCAGGGCATATCTGCCCTTTGTGGAAACCAACATATATATAGCTGCCTTTCGGTCTTTGAATTCGTAGAAATTCTAGCCGAAAAATTGGTTTTGAAAATACCTATTCCCGTCAAGCTGGTTAATCGACTCGTAATAATCTTCTATTTCCTATTGCGTTACTAGGCTTTACTGTCTACTATGCTTGCCAACAGTAAAACGAACAACCCATAAGGTTTGTGGGTTTCGCTGCCACATACACCGTAAAACCACACGGTATCCAGTCATTTGAACACTTTGGAGGTTCATCATGAGCAAGGTTTACACGTCCATCGATCAGCTTATCGGCCACACCCCGCTCCTGGAGCTCACCCACTTTGAGGCCGATGAGGACCTCAAGGCTCGTGTGCTCGTCAAGTTGGAATACTTCAACCCCGCCGGGTCCGTTAAAGACCGCGTCGCCAAGAACATGATTGACGAGGCCGAGAAGGCCGGCAAGCTCGTGCGCGGCGGCGACTACACCATCATCGAGCCCACGAGCGGCAACACCGGCGTCGGCATCGCCTCGGTGGCGGCGGCCCGCGGCTACAAGGTGATCATCACCATGCCCGAGACCATGTCCGTCGAGCGCCGCAAGCTTATGCAGGCATACGGCGCACAGCTCGTGCTCACCGACGGCTCCAAAGGCATGAAGGGCGCCATCGCCAAGGCCGAGGAGCTGCAGAAGGAGACCCCCAACAGCATCATCGCCGGCCAGTTTGTGAACCCCGCCAACCCCGCCATCCACAAGGCCACGACCGGCCCCGAGATCTGGGACGACACCGACGGCAAGGTCGACATCTTCATCGCCGGCGTCGGAACCGGCGGCACCGTGACCGGCGTGGGCGAGTTCCTCAAGGAGCAAAACCCCGAGATTCAGGTCGTCGCCGTCGAGCCCGCCACCTCCCCGGTGCTCTCTAAGGGCCAGGCCGGCCCGCACAAGATCCAGGGCATCGGCGCCGGCTTTGTGCCCGACGTCCTCGATACCCAGGTCTATGACGAGATCATCCCCGTCGAGAACGACGACGCCTTTGCCACCGGCCGCGCCGTGGGCCACAAGGAGGGCGTGCTCGTGGGCATTTCGTCCGGCGCCGCCGTGTGGGTCGCGCTGCAGCTGGCCAAGCGCCCCGAGAACGAAGGCAAGACCATCGTGGCGCTGCTCGCCGACACCGGCGAGCGCTACCTGTCCACGGCGCTCTTCCAGGACTAGAGCTTCTCGTTCTTAGAACGAGTCCAAGGCACGCCGGTCTCCCCTCTCTTCTGGCAGTCTGACCTCATCCCAACAGGATGCCCCACGAGACGTCCGAACTTGCTACAATGTCTGCGGCGCGGAACCAGCCTCCCGCGCCGCTTTTCTTTTTTGGCCACATGCCACCAAGGAGAACCTCCTCATGCACAACAAGCGCGTGCTCGTCGCCATGAGCGGCGGCGTCGATTCCAGCGTGACCGCGTATCTGCTCAAAAGTCAGGGTTACGAATGTGTCGGTGCCACCATGCGCCTCACCCGTCCCGCACCCGACCCCGCCACGGGCATGAGTAAGGTCGACCACGACATCGCCGATGCAAAGGCCGTCGCCGAGCGCCTGGGGATACCCCATCACGTGCTCGACTTGCAGCAAACCTTCGACCGCAACGTTGTCGAGCGTTTTATGAACGCCTACCAGGAGGGGCTGACGCCCAATCCGTGCATTATCTGCAACCGCCACATTAAGTTTGGCGCGCTGCTCGATGCAGCGCTGGACATGGGCTGCGACTACATCGCCACGGGCCATTACGCCAAAACAAGCCAGGCGGCAGACGGCACCTGGCAGCTGCATCGCGGCGAGGACCCTAAAAAGGACCAAAGCTACTTTTTGTATTCGCTCACGCAGGAGCGCCTGGCGCACACGATCTTTCCGCTGGCAGGCCTAGACAAAGAGCGCGACGTGCGCCGCATAGCCGCCGAGCAGGGCTTTACCAACGCCCAGAAGGCCGAAAGCGAGGACATCTGCTTTATTCCAGACGGTAACTACGCGGGCTATATCGAGCGCCGCTGCGGACATCCCGCTGCACCGGGCGACATTGTGTGGCGCGACGGCAGCGTGGTCGGGCGCCACAACGGCGCGCTGCGCTACACCATCGGCCAGCGCAAAGGCCTGGGCGTCGCGATGGCGCATCCTGTGTATGTGACGGGCGTCGACGCCGCTAACAACACCGTGCATCTGGGCGAGGCCGAGGACCTGACGGCCACGGCGCTCACGGCCAACGACTGGATCTGGAGCGCCCCTGCCGACCGCATGGAGGCCGAGCTGGATGCCGGCGGCATCCGCGTGGGCGCCAAGTACCGCTACCGACAGAAAGACCAGGCAGCGATCCTTACGTGCGGCGAAGACGGGCAAATGTTGCTGACCTTTGACGAGCCGCAGCGCGCCATCGCCCCCGGCCAAGCCGTTGTAGTCTATCGCGGCGACATCGTCCTGGGCGGCGGCACCGTGACCGGCGCCATCAAATAGCCCCATCCCCTTCATAAGTTGCGGTGAAATAGGGACTGTTTAAGCGTTTAAAACCGCCAAACAGTCCCTATTTCACCGCAAGTTAGAGAGGACAGCCTCGGTCGGTACTGCCGTGTCAGCCGAGGCCGCTGCATCGTTAGCGCTGGACGTAGGCGCGAACCAGCTCGAAAGTGTTGCGCACACCGTCGATGTGGCTGCGCTCGTAGTTGTGGCTCGCGTACACGCCGGGGCCGATCAGACCATGGCGAATGTCGTAGCCGGCCGAGAGCGTGGCCTCGACGTCGGAGCCGTAGTGCGGGTACACATCGATGGCGTAATCGAGCTCCAGCTCGCGCGCGATGTTGGACAGCGTGGTTACCAGGTCGTAGTTGTACGGACCGCCCGAATCCTTGGCGCAAATCGAAACCATGCGCTCGGTGCAGCCCAGGTCGTCACCCACGCAGCCCATGTCCACGCTGATCATCTCACGCGTGTCGGCCGGCACAAAGGCACCGCCGTGGCCGACCTCCTCGTACACGGTAAAGAGCAGCGACACCTTGCGCGAAAGCGACACCTCGCCGTCAGCAACGGAACGGGCCAGACCCAGCAGAATCGACGCCGACAGCTTGTCATCCAGGAAGCGGCTCTTGATGTAGCCGCTCTCCGTCACCGTGGTACGCGGATCCATAGCGATGATGTCGCCCGTCTGAATACCCAGCTCGAGCACATCGTCCTTGCTGTCAACGTTCTCGTCGAGCAGGATTTCCATGTTCTTCTCGATGGTCTTGACCGGCTCATCGGCCACATGCGCCGAAGGCTCGGTATTGAGGACCACACCCGTAAAGACTTTGCCATCGCGCGTGTAAACGGTGCAGTTCTCGCCATCGGCCGTAGACCACTGATGCCCGCCGAGCGTCGTGGGACGCAAGCGACCATTGTCCTTGATGGAACGCACCATGGCGCCCAGGGTATCGACATGGCTCGCCAGTACGAGCGGCTCACCCTCGCCACCAAGCTCAACCAACACGTTGCCCTTATTGGAACGCTCGGGCCCAAACCCCATATCGCGCAGGGTCTCCATCAGATAATCAGTCGCCGCACGGGTATAGCCCGTAGGCGAAGCAATCGAGGTAAGCGCCTTCAACTGGTCAGTAATATAGGAGAGCGTCTCCTCTAGAGAAGCATCAACATTAGAAGCCATATGCATCCTTCCAAGTAAAACTAAGACCGAGTCCCGATTTTAACCGTTCTGCACGTGCAATGCCCCAGGAGCCGAGCCGACTCCAGACGTCCCCACACCGGTTTTATGCACGCGCACGGTTTACAATCCAAATCTTGCATAGAAATATCGATATATGCATAAATATGAGGTATCAATTTCTCTCATCCTAGGGTACCCCACCTTGGACCGTGCAAAAAACGGAGTATTCAGCACCGTGGGCCCCAACGGCCCCATCACAAACGACATAACGATGTGGTTGCAGCAGTGTTGCAGGCCGGCGCAAACCAAAAACGCGGCGACAGCCATCTCCGCCCATCGATAGCCCGCCCACAAGTGCTGTCGATGGGCGCCGCGGGCCACTACGACCCATTCACAACGTTATGCATTTTTCAGAGCTTGCTGAATACTCCCAAAAATGCACGCTGGGAAGTGCACCACCTATCCGCAGCGGGCAGCATGCCTTGGTTTTGCCCATATCGGGGCATCGGCGCGGCACAAAAAGCCCCCGCCGCACGAAGTGCGCAGCGGGGGCTTCCGACATGTCCGAGGACGATTGTGGGGCTAACGGGCAGGGGCCCGCCGAACCAAGTTAGGCAGCCGGGCAGATCTTCTTGAAGAGCTCGATGACGTCGTCGAGCGTCGCCTCGCGCGGGTTACCCGGGAAGCAGGCGTCAGCCATGGCGTCCTTGGCCAGGACCTCGATCTCGTCAGCCTTCATGGCCTCGCAGACG
>DXZP01000003.1:0-98738 GCA_019419605.1 Collinsella sp. | reverse complement strand
GACGTGCGGGATGTTCACGTCGGCAGAGAGCTGCTTGACGGCGGCGATGGCGGCGTCGGCGGCCTCGTCGGTGCTCATGCCCGTGGTGTCAACGCCCATGGCGACGGCAACCTTGGCCAGACGCTCGGCGCAAACCGGCTTGTTGAACTCCATGGCGATCGGCAGCAGCATGGCGCAAGCGACGCCGTGCGGGGTATCGTAGTGAGCGGACAGGGTGTGGGCCATGGCGTGATCGATGCCCAAGCCGACATTGGAGAAGCCCATGCCGGCGACATACTGGCCAAGAGCCATGCCCTCGCGGCCGGAGCCGGGCTGGCCGGACTTGGCCTCGGCGACGGAGTCGCGCAGGTTCTCGCTGATCAGCTTAATAGCCTCAAAGTGGAACATGTCGGAGAGCTCCCAAGCGCCCTTGGTGGTGTAGCCCTCGATGGCGTGGGTCAGAGCGTCCATGCCGGTGGAAGCGGTCAGGCCGGCGGGCATGGAAGCCATCATGTCGGGGTCGACGACAGCGACCTCGGGGGCGTCGTTGGTGTCGACGCACACGAACTTGCGGACCTTCTCGGGGTCGGTGATGACGTAGTTGATGGTCACCTCGGCAGCAGTACCGGCGGTCGTCGGCACAGCGATGGTGAACACGGCGTGGTTCTTAGTGGGAGCAACGCCCTCGAGGCTACGGACATCGGCGAACTCGGGGTTGTTGATGATGATGCCGATGGCCTTGGCGGTATCCATGGAGGAACCGCCACCGATGGTCACGATAGCGTCAGCCTCGGCGGCCTTGAAGGCCTCGACGCCGTCCTTGACGTTCTGGATAGTGGGGTTGGGCTTAATCTCGGAGTAGAGGCTCCAAGCGATGCCGGCGGCGTCGAGCTCGTCGGTCACCTTAGCGGTAACGCCAAACTTAACCAGATCGGGGTCGGAGCAGACGAAGATCTTCTTGTAGCCGCGACGCTGGAGCTCGCCGGGAATCTCCTTGATGGCGCCGGAACCATGATAAGAAATGGTGTTGAGAACGAAACGATTAGCCATTGATAGCCTCCCATCGTGTGCGGGGCACCTATTACGCCCCGCGCTATAAGTTCCATCCTAACGCTTTTGAAACAAAAAACGCGTGAGAACGTCAAAGTTGTTAAAGCGTTTCAACATAATAATAATAGAGCCCTAGCCCTTTCCTCCCGACAGCAGCGTAGACTAGATTATAGGAGCACTCGCCCAAAGAATACGACCCGCTCAGTCTATAAATTGTTTCTGTTTTAGCAATATATGTTTGACAATACGTTTATAAAAGGATACTTTATAGTAAATAATATGCATGCAGCAAATAGCATCATTCATTTTGTTAGAAATTGCCCATGCTGTCATTGCAGCTGCATGTACTACAACGTACAGCGTAATTCTCCGCACGAAGCAGAAGACGACTCCAATTCGATCGAGGCGATGACGCGTGATAGCTACTAGTCCTAAATCGAGCAAGACGGCTACAAACGAATATCGAATCTCAATTGAAGGTAACCCTTATCCGCATGCTCTAGCCCTCATCAACCCAGCGGGAGACAACCTCAACATCAAAAGACATGGGTTCACGGGTCCACTAGGACAGCTATTGAGTCTTAAATATACCGTTTATGACGATGCAAATATAAAACTCTTTACTGTCGTCGACGGTGGTTTTAGTAACATGCCCAGGGTTGCGCTCATCATCGAACACAAGGAAGTTGCGGTGTTCGATTATGGCCTAAACAGACTTGAGATGAAGTGCGTAACGAACATACCGAATTACACAATAAAAGGTAACTTCCTATTTGGAGATTACGATATATTCAGTCAACGGGAAGTAAAGCTATCTTCAGTTAACGTCCTTCAATGTGATAAACAATCGTGCTTTAGCATACAGGTTTTGGATAAAGCCGAATTAGCCGTCGCAATTGGAATACCCACAGCCATTGCCCTTCTGAGGGCTCGGATTGAAGAGCATCTCGAATAAATCGCAAAAAGCAGTTCGTTGCAACGTTCAGGAGCTAGATATTTTTTTCTGTCTCCTGAAACTGTATTACATAGAGATGAAAAATAATGCGGCAAAGGAACAACCCCTCTGCCGCATTCGGTTACTTTCGACAGCCCTCTTTCCAAGCCTCGGCCGCAACCTTCCAGCGAAAACGCAAGTCGCGCTCGCGGTCGATGAACATGATGGCAAACGCGACAAACAGCAGCACGCTCGCCACGACGATGGCGTGCAGGCCCATGCGCTCAATACACCAATTGCCCAGCACGGCGCCAAACACAAAGGTGAAGATCACGCCAAAGTACAGCAGGCCGTTTTCCAAAAAGCCGCGCTTGTGGGTGATGATGTAGTCGTCCACGTTTTGCAAGGCATTACGGAGGTTGCCGATGCACATGGTCGTGGCGATGCCATGACCATGTATCTTGCGGAAGCTCTCGACCTGCATGCCGCAGGCAAACGAGGTGAGGCAGTTAGCGAGCAGGTTGTAACCGCCACCGGGGATAAAGCTCACGCCCAGCAAGATGACGGCTTCAAAGAACACCGTCACCTGGCGCCAGTGAATCACGCTGCCAAACCGCTCGTGTACCAGGTCGGCAAGCATAATACCCACAGCAAACGACACCACGGGGAAGAAGTAGCGCCCCGCCAGCGCCCAGTTGCCCTCCGAGATGCTCACGCCCACCAGCAAGATATTGCCCGTCTGCGCGTTGGCGAAAACATGGTCGCGCCCAATGTACGAATAAACGTCCATAAAGCCACCGGCGAGTGCCAAGATGATGCCCAGCTCAATAGACTCCGATATCTGTTTGGCACGCTGCATCGTCGTGCATCCTCCTTGTTGACGACTCTCTCGTGCGTTGGCGGAAACATAGCCGCCGTTCATACTGTAACCCATTGACAACATGGCGTGCGCGCGAGACGGGTTCCCCAACGCGCAGATACACAGTCTGGAAACAAACAGCGGGCGCGGCGCCGACGCCCACATCGACGCGCCGATCCGCCAGCTCATGTACTCCACCAGTCTTTTTAGCCCCGTCCCAAAAAGACTGGTTACAATTACGTGCAGCATACAGACACCGGGAGGGATCGTGGCAAAAAAGCCTCAGCACGCTCAGAACAGCCAACGCGGACAGCAAGGCAAACAGGGCCAGCAGCAAAAGCGCGGCGGCAAGGCGCAGGCCACGGTCGCCCGCACCAAGCATTCCCAAGCGACGCCCGCCCGCCCCTGGCGACCGGGCCGCGACAAGTTCCTCCCCGTCAGCCGCGCCGACATGGATGCACGTGGCTGGGACCAGTGCGACTTTGTCTACATCTGCGGCGATGCCTACGTGGACCATCCGAGCTTTGGCATGGCCATCATCAGCCGCGTGCTCGATGCGCATGGCTACAAGGTGGGTATCATCTGCCAGCCCGACTGGACCGACCCCGCCAGCATCACGGTGCTCGGCGAGCCTCGCCTGGGCTTTCTCGTCAGCGCCGGCAACATGGACTCCATGGTCAACCACTATTCGGTGACCAAGCACCGCCGCCACTCCGACGCCTACACCCCCGGCGGCAAGGAGGGGCGCCGTCCCAACCGAGCCGTCACGGTCTATGGCAACCTCATCCGCCAGACGTTCAAGGACGCTCCCATCATCATCGGCGGCATCGAGGCAAGCCTGCGCCGCCTGGCCCACTACGACTACTGGCAGGACAAGCTCAAGCGCTCGGTACTGCTCGACTCGGGCGCCGACATCCTCATCTACGGCATGGGCGAGCATGCGATCGTCGAGATCGCCGACGCGCTCGATGCCGGACTGCCTGTCGATCAGATCACCTACATCAACGGTACCGTCTACCGCACGGGTTCGCTCGACGAGGTCTACGACTACGACCTACTGCCCAGCTGGGACGACCTTGCCGCCGACAAGCTCAACTACGCGCGCAGTTTTAATGTGCAGCAGCAGAACATGGACCCCATCACCGGGCATCGTCTGGTAGAGCCCTACCCCAACAGCGTCTATGTGGTGCAGAACCCGCCGTCGGCAACACTCACCACAGACGAGATGGACGAGGTTGCCGAACTCCCCTACGCACGCGATTGGCATCCCGACTACGACGCGGCAGGCGGCGTACCGGCCTTTGCCGAGATCAAGTTTTCCATTAGCTCCAACCGCGGCTGTTTTGGCGAGTGCTCGTTTTGCGCCCTCACCTTCCACCAGGGCCGCGTGTTGCAGATGCGCAGCCACGACTCGATCATGCGCGAGGCCGAGCTGCTCACGCGCGATCCCGAGTTTAAGGGCTACATCAACGACGTGGGCGGACCGACGGCCAACTTTAGCCGCCCTGCCTGCGACAAGCAGCTCAAGCACGGCGTGTGCAAGAACAAGCGCTGCCTATGGCCGAGCGTGTGCAAGAACATGGTGGTCGACGAGAGCGGCTACACGCAGCTGCTTCGCGACCTGCGCCAGCTGCCGGGCGTCAAGAAGGTCTTCGTCCGCAGCGGCATCCGCTTTGACTACACCATGGCCGACGCCTCGGACGAGTTTTTGCGCGAGCTGCTGGAGCATCATGTCTCGGGCCAGCTGCGCGTAGCGCCCGAGCATGTGAGCGACGCGGTGCTCTCCGTGATGGGCAAACCGAGCCGCGCCGTCTACGACGCGTTCTGCCGTAAATTTGAACGCCTGAACCGCGAATACGGACTCAAGCAGTACGTGGTGCCGTATCTGATCTCGAGCCACCCCGGCTCGACGATGAAGGAAGCCGTGGACCTGGCCGAGGCCGTGCGCGACATGGGCTACATGCCCGAGCAGGTGCAGGACTTCTACCCCACCCCGTCCACCATGTCGACCTGCATGTACTACACCGGCGTGGACCCACGCACCATGCAGCCGATCTACGTGGCACGCGACCCGCACGAGAAGGCCATGCAGCGTGCGCTCATCCAATACCGCAAGCCCGAGAACTACAAGCTGGTACGCGAGGCGCTGGAAAAGGCTGGCCGCCGCGATCTGATCGGCTACACCAAGCATTGCCTGATTCGCCCCGTGCCGCCGCGCCCGGGCGAGACGTCTGCTGGCGGCGGACACGGCACCGGCAAGAAGGGCGGCAAACCGCATGGCGGCGACGCCGGCAAGGGACCCAAAGGCAGCAAGGGGCACAGCGGCATGTCGCGCGCGCAAAACACTGCCGGGCGCAACCGTGCAGCTCAGGGGCGTCAGGGTGCCAACGGCGGTGGCAGACGCAACTAGGGCAGCGATGCGCTCGCTGCGTCCATCCCACACGCGCGGCGCAGCGACCGCATTGCCTCAACGAGGATGACGCCGGCGATAGCGACCGTAATTGCTACGTCGAACGGCGTGTTCACAAACCAGAGCAACGTCATGAGATACGACCCGGCATTAAAGGCGAAGTGCAGCAGGATCGTGTAGCGGAGCTTTCCGGTCGTCACGAGCACCCAACCAAAGATGAGGCCGGCGGCACCCGCATAGCAGCCCTGCACCCAGTTCATGTGCATAAAACCGAAGATTGCCGCCTGCAACACAGTCGCCGCGGCGATACCCCACGTGCTTGGAGCCGCCCAGGGCACCATGGCGCCGTCCTGTGCGCTCGCACGACGCCGGCGCTTCCAAAGTGGGCAGCACTGCGGGTTAAACGCTCGGAGCGAAAACTCAAAAATGATACCGCGCACCAGCAGTTCCTCGCAAAACGGAGCGCCGAGCACCGTGGTCAGGACGGCCAGATAGCTCGTGTCGCCCATGCCTGTTTCCTCGACAAGTTCGCTGTAATCGGCCGCGGCATCAGGCAACAGCGACAGCACGGCGTCGGTCACGTAGCCAACGACCACCTGCAGGGCAAGGCCGATCGCGATAACGCAGGCGATGCGTTTCCACGCCCCACGCGCTCCCCCGCCAAGCGGGCGCTCGCCCTGCCAGCGCGCCATAAACGAGCGCGGCCACAGATAACGCCACCACAGCAGCGCCATCAAAAACGACGCCGCCTGAGTGGCAGCCTGGAACCATTGGATATCGAGATTGTCGATCGGATAGCCCGTCAGCACCGATACGGCATCGAGAACTGAAAACAGAACCACGCTCAGGGCTATATCGGCAGCGACAACGCCAAAACAGGCAAGCGCCCACACCATCGCATTGAGCATGCCAACCTCCTCAAAAACCCGGCACTTGGGGACGTTCCTTAACTGCCGGCAGAAAAGGAACGTCCCCAAGTGCCGGCAGTTTGGGACAGTCATTGTTGATGAGAATCGGGCGCAGTGCCAAAGGCCCCGTTGGGCGAAATGTCGAACGGGAAGGTGCCGCAGCGATTGAACGCAGCGATAAACATGCGGATGGCGTTGGACGGCGTGGTGCCCACGAGCTGGGTTGCCGCCGCGAAGGCCGCCTTCTCCTCGGGCAAGACCTTCGCGACAACCGGGGTCATGTGTTCTGCCATGGCGCTTCCTTTTTGAAACGACGGTGGTGCGGATAGATGCGGGCCACGCGGCTGGGCGACGGGCTGTGAAGGCAACCCGATTGGCCCGCATCTGGAGTGTGTTTCTACGGCGTTGGTATTACTTGGTATTCCTAAGTATTACCCCGCAGATAGAATACCACATTCGCCCTACCCTTACAGGTAGATTATTGGGACATGCCCGTGAATCTACTTTTGAGTCTTCGAGCGACGGATCGGAACGCCCGTAAAGCAAAAAGGTGGATTTTCGGGCATGTCCCAAAAATCCACCTGCAAGGCGTTATGAGATTGGAGCTTTTTAGGATGGGGCGAAAAGCCTACTTTTCCCAGTTGATAGGCTGAGCAAATTAGGACACGGCTCGGCACGCAGTAGTCCCCGGCGGCAGTTCATTGCCGTCGGGGGCTTCTGGATAAAGGCGTTATCAACCGCTCCTCACGTCAGTGCATAAGCAAAGCGGTCAAGCGGCTATCCCTCCTGCTGGGTTCCAAAACGACCCCAGAGGCCAAAGGAGAGCACAGCAGCGACAACCCATGTGACCGCGATGCATGCCACAATCATGATGAGGTTCATCGGATTGCCGCTAGGATCAGCATAGACGGGCAGCGAGGTAATACCGGGCATTACAAAACCAAAGCACTTGGCACCCAGAATAACCGTAAGCGCGCCGCCGATTCCGTCCGCGATCATGGCAGCGGCGAGCGGGGTCTTGTTGGGCACCTGAACGGTAAAGAGCGCCGGCTCGGAGATGCCCATAAAGGCCGAGAACGCGCAGGTCATTGCTGCGGACTTAAGCTTCTCATCCTTCATGCGCAAAGCCGCTCCAAAGGCCGCGCCGCTCTCGGCAAGGTTATGGCAGAACGAGACGGGCAACAGATAGTCGTAGCCAAGCGTTGCGATGTTCGAAATCTGGATCGGGCTCGTGGACTGATGCATGCCAAAGAGAACGATCAGTGGCATAAAGAAGCCGAGCAGGAAACCGGCGACAGGCCCCAGAGTCGAGAACAACCAGACAATACCGTTTGCAAGACCGATGCCGCACCAAGCACCGATGGGTGCCAGCACAAAAAGATTGACGGGGATAACGATGGCCAGCGAAAGCGCTGGTACCACGACGAGCTTGAACAGGTCGGGGATAAACCGATCAATTGCGCGGTACACATAGGCCAGGCCGATCACGCCAAAGATCACCGGGAACACCGAGTCCGCATAGCTAAATACGGGAACGGCCATGCCGAAGAGCGTGAGCGGGGTCTCACCCGTGCCCACAGCGTTAACGAGCGTGGGATACATCAACGAGCCGGCAACGCACAGGGCGAGAGAGCGGTTGACATGGAACTTGTCCGCCGTCGACATCGCCAGCAAAAACGGCAGGAAGTAGAACGGGATATCGGAGATCATGTTAAAGATCGCAAAATCGCCCGCACCTGTATCGATTCCAAAGGCCGCAACCGCAGCTAGAATGCCCTTGACGATACCGCCGGCCACCAACGCCGGAATGATCGCGGAAAAGATACCGGTAATGATGTCAAAGATGCGTGCCGAGCGCCCACCCGCGGAATCAGACTGCCCGGGATCGGCCGCGACCTCGCCCGCCATCTTGTCGCCGAGCAGCGGCTCGAGCTCGTTGTACACCGCCTCGACGCCGGCGCCGATAATGACCTGCCACTGACCGTCCTTTATCTGGGCGCCCAGCGCACCGTCGAGTTTCTTAAGTGCATCGAGATCCGCTTTACTGTCATCCTTGAGGTTGAAACGCAGGCGCGTGATACAGTGCGTTGCAACCAAAACGTTCTCGGCCCCGCCGACCTTCTCCAACACAGTCGCGGCCAGTTCCTTTTTGTCGGTCATCAGTATCACTCCCTATTCCAGATTCTTGCCATTGGACTCGATGCACTTCTGATACCAGTAGAACGAATCCTTCTTGTAACGCTTGGCCGTTCCCTTACCGCAGTTATCGAGGTCAACGTAAATAAGTCCGTAGCGTTTATCCATCGTGAGCGGACCGCAGGCAACAAGGTCCAAAAAGCCCCAGATCATATAACCACGCACGTCCACGCCGTCGATGACGGCCTCCTTGAGAGCCGCAACATGCTGCCGGATGTAATCAATGCGGTACTCGTCGTGAACCGTCCCGTCCGCCTCGAGCGTGTCACTCGTACCCAGGCCGTTCTCGGCGATATACAGCGGCAGGCCATAGCGATCGTACATCTGATTGAGCGTGATACGCAGGCCCAGGGGATCGAGCTGCCAGCCCCATTCGCTCGTCTCGAGATAGGGATTCTTGTTGGCCATCACCAGGTTGCCCGCAGTCTTCTCCCAACCCTGGTCACAGGTGGAAACCTGGGAGAAGTAGTACGAGAAGGACAAGAAATCGACCGTATTGGCCGCGATGATATCCAGATCACCCGGTTCCATCTGGATTTCAATCCCCAGCTTGTCAAAGTAGCGGTCCATGTATGCGGGGTATTTACCGCGCGCCATGATATCGGTGTAGAACCAGTTGGAATACTGGTCATCATGGATCGCCTGCAGGTTGTCCTCGGGACGGCAGGTGGCTGGGTAGGTACAGAAGCGGGCGATCATACCGCCGACAGGAGTGCCGGGAGAGAGCTCGTGCACCGTCTTGACGGCAAGCGCGTTGGCGATGAACTCGTGATGCAGGCACTGGAAAATCGCCTGGTCAAAGTCCTCTCCTTCCTCATCCTTTACCAGACAGACGCCGTCCCACGGGGAGAAGCGTGCAGCATTAAACTCGTTAAAGGGGAGCCAGAAGTCAACGAGGTCACCAAACTCCCTCACGATGGTCTCGACATAGCGAACAAAGAAGTCGATCGTCTTGCGGCTCTTCCAGCCGCCGTACTTAACCACCAGGTTGACGGGGATATCGTAGTGCAGCATGGTGACGAACGTCTTGATGCCGTGGCGCTTGCACTCCCCCAGCATGCTGCGGTACCACTCGATGCCCTCGCGGTTGGGTTCGGCGTCGTCGCCGTTGGGAAAGATGCGGCTCCAGCACACCGAGGTGCGGAAGAGCTTGAGGCCCATCTCGCCAAACAGCGCGATATCCTCTTTATAGTGGTGGTAGAAATCGTTTCCTCGGCGGAACGGATAGAACTCGGTGCCATCGTCTGCAAGTGCGGCCACCAGCTCATCATGGCTAAAGGGGTTGTTGTGGTGCTTCTCCTCGATCTGGTCGCGCGTCCACGTGCCGTCGAGCCAGCGGCAATCTTGAGTCGACTTGCCTTTGCCGCCCTCATTCCAGGCTCCGTCTGCCTGCGAGCACGAAATCGCCCCGCCCCACAGGAAATCGGAATCGAAGCCGGTCTTGATCTTGCCCATAGTTCCTCCCTCTATGTGACGTCCCTTTCGACGCCATCAATATACGAAGGATTTTGAGCAAGAAAAATAGCATAGAAAAGGCTAATCTATGTCAGATTTTTTGATAGTCTGCCATTAGGAAGGCAAAGGATACCGTTCAACCAAACCCCTTGGAGGCATCGCATGAAAGACCACAGGCTTAAGCACCTCCTCTATGCCCACTCCCCATCGGAGGACTGGCATCTGGAACACCCGGGGCAGCTAAGTCCCCGATACCGAAACATCCCGCAGGTCGAGATCAACGAGCGCCAGGTCTACCTCTTTGATTGGGAGAGCACCCTACAGGAAAGCCCCATCGGCCTGATCAGGGAGACGAGGTTCACCGACGTCCCCGCCCATATCAACCACGATATGGAACTCACCTTTATCTATGACGGAACCTGCGAGTTTGTTATCAACGGGCGCGCTCTCAGCCTTAAGACCGGCGATATCCTCATCTGCAACACCGGGGTCGTGCGCAGCTCGCCCAACATCAAGGGGGAAAACGATATCGTCATTTCGATGGTCTTTCGCAAGGAGTTCTTCGACTCGGTCTTTCTGAGCCGCCTGCCGGGCGCAAGCTCGCTCACCAATCTCCTCTTTGATTTTGTATCCAAGAACCGCCAGGCAACGCGCTATTTGGTGCTGCCGGAGGACTATGCCCGCCAGGCCCGAGGAATCATCGAACTACTCTATGTTGAGTACCACTTTAAGGATCTCTACTCTAACGAGTTGATGACCGATCTCGCAAGCGCCCTGTTTTTAACCATTATCCAAGGGCTCTACCGCAGGCGGGAATCGTTTGACCAAAAATCAACCGACGACGACCGCATCGTACGGGTGCTCAAACACGTGGAGCAGGAGTACAAGACCTGCACGCTCGAGAGCGCCGCGGCCATCGCAGGATACAGTCCCGCCTACCTCAGCAACCTCATCAAGGAGAAAACAGGACGCACGTTTTCGCAGATCAAGCTCGACCAGCAGCTCAGCGAAGCCGCTTATCTGCTCAACAACACCGGGCTCTCGATTACGCGCGTGGCCCAAAAGGTGGGCATTTCCAACATGTCGTATTTTTACGCCAAATTCAAAGACGTGTTTGGCATGACACCCAAGGCGTACCGGGGGCTTTCAAAATAGGAGTACCTAAGGACGAGGTACGGCACGTAAAGCAAAGAGGTAGATTTTCGGGTATGTCCCAAAAATCTACCTGCAAGGCGTTATGAGATTGGAATTGTCGGAGGACCGGGTTTGCCCCGCGCATCTAAAAGGTAGATTTCTAGGCATGTCCCAATAATCTACTGGTAGCGATGTTGAGGGCCTGAGCATCGGTGGCGTCGTGCGTGGCGAGTAGGAGCGTGCGACCGTCGAGGAGATCGAGCACGACCTCGGCCGTCGCATCGCGCGCAGCGGTATCTAGACCGGTAAAGGGCTCGTCCAGAATCACCGCGTCGCCTGGGCACAGCAGGGCTCGGGCAATCTCGACGCGACGGCGCTGCCCGCCCGAGAGCTCGGCCACACGAGCATGCACATCGACCCCCGGCACCAGCAGGCGCAACAGAGCCGCGGCACTCGAGGCGTCCACGCGCGCGTCGGCGCACACCAGCACGTTATCCAGGGCAGAAACGTCCTCGACTAGGCGCACATCCTGAAACACCATGGAACACGGCGCGCACTCCCCCGCCGCCAGCGCAAGCAACGTCGACTTGCCCACACCCGAGGCGCCCATCACGCAGGTCCGCCCACCGGCGGGCACGCGAAGTACCAGTCCGTCAAGCGCCGGCGCCCAGGGCGCACGATCGCCCACAGCAAGCGCAAGCTCCGCCGCAACCCCGCCGCCAGCAGAACCGCCCGCACGGCCGTACAAGCCGCGTCCATGCGACCGCACCGCCGCACGCCACGCCGCAGGCCCCGAAGCCCGCAGCAGCCACACCAGCACGCGCTCGCATGCCCACGAAGCCATAACAACCAGCACGGTCCAGGCCAGCAAATCGGCAGTCTCAATCAAAAGCTTCGCCTGATAGATGCGCTCGCCCACGGTGCCCGTCGCCATGCCGATCAGCTCCGCCGCCACACCGGCCTTCCAGCTCATGCCAATCACGGCGCGGGCACACGAAAGCACAAACGGCAGGACTTCGCGCCAGGTATGGACGCAAAACAGTCGCCAGCCCCGCACGCCATGCAGTCGAAACATCTGCTCCAGTGGCTTATCCACTTGCGCCAAGCCCTCGACCAGCGAAAAATACACGCCCGGCAGCGCCATCAAAAAGACAGCAGCGATGCTCACGCGCGCCGATCCCAGCCAAATGAGCAGCAGGACCACCACGCAGGCAACCGGCGTCGCCTTAACAAACGAAAGCGCCGGCGCCACCAGGCGCGAAAACGCCCGCGACCGTGACGAAATCCCGGCAAGCACGCCACCGCACACCGCGGCAAGCGCCAGCCCGCCCAAGATTCGCACGCCTGAGCCCACCAGAATCGCCCACGTGCCGACATCGCATACCAGCCGCAGCAACGCAATCACAACAGTGCCCGGCCCCGGCAAAATCAACGGCTGCGCCACGAGACCCGCCACCAGCACCCACATGGCAAGCCAAAAGGCGGCGACGGCACCTGCTGCCGCCACCGCCTTCATACGCTCTGTCATTTGTCGAGCAAACGCACGCACGGGCTACTCCATGTAGTAGAAATCGTCAGCCGGAAGTTTACCACCCACGGCACTCGCGTCCGCGTCGGACAGCACCTGCAGATACCCGCTAAGTGCCGCCTTCATATCCTTGCCCGTCTGGCAGACAAGCATGCACCCGGGAATCGCCTTCTCGGCAATCTTGGCGTTGTCCACGATACCGGCATCGACCACGGCCTGCGCCCAGTCTGCTGGCGCCGCATTGACAGCCTTAACGCTCGCCGCATGGCAGCTCAAGAACTCCGCCACGGCCTCGGGATGTTCCTCGGCAAACGCGCGGCGCACCACGGTCACACCCGTCAGCAAGCGCGAGCCCGTGTCACCCGCCAGCTCATCCCACGCATCGGTCAGGCTTACCGGAGCCGACAGCTTGCCTTCGCTCTTTGCGATGGCAGCTGTCTTGAACGGCTCCGGAAGCACGCCCACGGCGGACGGGTCGGCAAGCAGGGCCGACAGCACCTCGGTGGGCTCGCTCTTAAACTCGAGCGTCACCTGTCTGGTCAGGCCCGCGCGCTCCAGCAGGTAGTTCATGACGTACTCCGGCGTGGTGCCTTTGCCCGTCATGTAGACGGTACGACCCGCCAGATCACCAAACGAAGTAACGTCCGCGTTACCCGTCACCACGTTCAGCACGCCCAGCGTGTTGATGTCGATGACCTGCACCGCGCCCTCGGTCTTGTTGTAGAGCACGCTCGCCACGTTGGCGGGCACCAGGGCAATGTCGACATCGCCCTGAATCATCTTGGGCACGATCTCGTCGGCCGCGGCACTGATCGCAAAGTTGAACTCGTTATCCGTGGCACCGTCGGCCGCCTGGTCCATAAACTGCACCAGGCCAATCGAGGTCGGTCCCTTGAGCGAGGCGACGTGCACCTCGACCGGCTCCGCAGCAGCACCGGCGCCGTCCGTGGCAGCCGAGCCCGCGGCGGACCCGGCACCGACTGCCCCGCCGCCACAGCCCGCGAGCGCAAGCGACAACGCGCCCACGGCGAGCGCCGAGGCAAACCCCCGGCGCGTCATCTCAACATCAAACGCGCGCATCGTTAGCACTTCCCCTCGTTAGGCATCGACCAGGCGTGATGGTCGGTATGCAGCAGCTCCTCGGCCAGCGGCGAGAGCGGCGCACCCAAAAACTCGCGGTAGCACGCCTGAACATCGGGATTCTCGTGCGAGAAGCGAATGTCCGCCTTCGCATCGAGGCCCCAGAGCACCTGGCCACGCTCGGCCGCCAGCTCGCAGCCGTCATGGATGGGCTGACCGCCGCCGCCGACGCAGCCGCCCGGGCATGCCATGACCTCAACGAAGTCATAGCTCACACGGCCGTCGCGAATAGCGTCGAGCAGACGCGCGGCGTTACCCAGCCCGTGTGCCACGGCGACGCGCACCTTGGTGCCATCGATATCGGCCACGGCTTCTTTCCAGCCGTCCAGGCCGCGCACATCGGTAAAGAAGTCGGCATCCGGGTTCTTGCCCGTCACCAAGTAGTAGGCCGAGCGCACGGCGGCCTCCATCACGCCGCCCGTGGCGCCAAAGATCACACCCGCGCCCGTGCCAAAGCCCAGCGGTGTATCGAGCGGCTCCTCGACCAGCGTGCCGACGCTCACGTGGCTTGCGCGGATCATGCGTACCATCTCGCGCACCGTCAGCGCAACGTCCACGTCGGGCGCGCCGTCCTCGCCCACCATGCTCGGCAGCGCGCACTCGGCCTTTTTGGCGGTGCACGGCATCACGGACACCACAAACAGGCGCTCGGGCTCCACGCCCAGAACCTTGGCGTAATAAGTCTTAGCGACAGCGCCAAACATCTGCTGCGGCGACTTGGACGTGGATAGGCTGTCGACAAACTCCGGATAGCGCGCCTTCACAAAGCGCACCCAGCCCGGGCAGCAGCTCGTGAACATGGGCCAGCCGCGGCTGTCGCCCTCGCCCTCGGAGGCAGCGCCCAGGCGCTCGAGCAGCTCGGAGCCCTCCTCCATAATGGTGAGATCAGCCGAGAAGTCGGTGTCGAACACGTACTCAAAGCCCACGCGGCGCAGCGCGCAAGCCAGGCGCTCGACGGTAGCCTCCTCGCGCGGAATGCCGAGCTCCTCGCCCCAGGCGGTGCGCACGGCCGGCGCTATCTGTACCAGCACGATCTTGTCGGGATCGGCGAGAGCATCGAACACGGTCTCGGTGTCGTCGCGCTCGCGCAGGGCGCCCGTCGGGCAATGCGTGATGCACTGGCCACATGCGACGCAATCGGTCTTGCCGATTGGCGCACGCCCGCGGGTGCCCACGGCGGTATGCGTGGCGCGGTTGGTCAGGTCCCAAATCCCTAGGCCCTGCACGCTCTCGCACACCTTGATGCAGCGCATGCATTTGATGCACTTATCGTTATCGCGGATGATGGGGAAATCGAAGTCCCAGCCCTCGCGCGCCAGGTGCTGCTCGTACGGCAGATAGAAGATGCCCAGGTCGTTGGCGATGGTCTGCAGGTTGCAGTTACCGCTGCGCACGCAGCTCGTACAGCGCGAGTCGTGCTGGGACAGCAGCAGCTGCACGTTGGTGCGACGCGCCTCGCGGGCCTTGGGGCTGTTGGTGTGGATCACCATGCCGTCGAGTACGTAGTTGTTGCAGGCGGCAACCAGCTGGTCGCAGCCCTCAACCTCGACCACGCACACGCGGCAGCCGCCGATCTCGTTTAGATCGCGCAAGTAGCACAGGGTGGGAATCTGAATGCCGACGGACTTGGCTGCGTCTAGGATTGTGGTGTGCTCGGGCACCACGACCTCGCAGTTATCGATCGTGAGCTTGACCATGTTGAGTGCTCCGCTTTCGGTGTTGTCGCTGACAGTGGTTTTGTTGGGCTCTACCATTCCAGGTTCCTCCCTCCACGGAACGCGCCAAAGCCAAAGTGGTCGCAACGCAGGCAGCGGCTTGCCTCCTGGCGCGCCTCCTCCTCGGTAAGGCCCTGCTCGACCAGATTCCAATCGTGGATGCGTTCGCCGGCCTCGCGCTCGCCCAGCTCGCAGCGGCCGCACTCGTGCTTGCCCTTAAACTGGACGGTCGGCAGCTCGACCTCGAGCTTAATCTTGTGGTCGAAGCCCAGGTAGCGGTCGATGTTTGCCGAAGCCACGCGGCCGGCGTTGATGGCGCGGATGACGGTGGCGGGACCGGTCTGGCAGTCGCCGCCGCTAAAGAGGCCGTCGAAGTTGGGCACGGCGCCATCCGAATCGGTGACGACGCGACCCCACTTGCAGACGATGCCCATGTCCTCAAACGGCTTGGAATCGATGTCCTGGCCAATGGCCACAAACACGCGCTCGCAGGGAATGACGCGCTCGGGAGTGGCGGCGGCACGCGGGGCCGGACGCCCACGACGGGGCTCGCCGATAATCTGCGGCTGCACGCGCAGGCCGCTCACGCGACCCTCCTCACCCGTCTCGATAGCGAGCGGTGCGGTGAGCTCCAGAACCTCGCAGCCCTCGGCCTGGGCGCCGGCAATCTCGGCGTCCTGAGCCGTCATATCGCAGGTGCGACGGCGGTAGACGATGCTCACCTTTTCGGCACCGCAGCGCACGGCAGAGCGCGCCACATCCATTGCCACATTGCCGCCGCCGATGACGCACACGCGCTGGCCGCTCAGGTCGGGCAGCTCGTCGTCGCCGATGGCACGCAGCATCTTGACGGCCGACTCCACGCCGAGCGCCTCTTCGCCCGGAAGGCCGAGTTTCTTATCACTGTGGGCGCCAATGGCCAGGTAGACGGCATCGAACTCGTCACGCAGGCGGGCAAGTTCCTCGCCGTTGACGGAGTGATCGAGCTCTACGTCGATGCCGGCGCTCAAGATCCAGTCGACCTCGGCCTGCAGGCGCTCGCGCGGCAGACGATAGCTGGGAATGCCGTAGCGCAGCATGCCGCCCAGGTGGTGGCGCTGCTCAAAGATGGTCACCTTGTGGCCCATCACGGCCAGGTAGTAGGCACAGGAAAGGCCGGCCGGGCCGCCGCCGATCACGGCGACGCGCTTACCGGTGTTGTCCACCACATGCGGCTTGTGGTCGTTAAGGTCGCTGTGCTCAACGGCAAAACGCTTGAGGGCGAGGATATTCATGGGGTCGTCGACCATACCACGGCGGCAGTGCATCTCGCAGGGATGCTCGCACACCAAGCCGCAGACGAGCGGCAGCGGATTGTTCTTGCGGATGACCTTGACGGCGTCGGCATAGCGGCCGGCCTCGACCAGCGAGATGTACCCGGGAATGTCGACGTGCGCCGGGCAGCCCGAGACGCACGGGACGCGGGCCTCGCGGTCAAAGCCGCAGGAGTGCTCGCGGATGTGATGCTCAAAATCGTCACGGAAGCCGCGAATGGCCGTGAGTGCCATGGCGCCGGCTTCGTAGCCGATGGCGCAGTCGCTCGAAAGGTAGATGGTGCGGGCCGTGCGCTCAATCAGGTTGAGCGTGGACTCATCGGCGCGCCCTTCGAGCACATCGGCGAGCAGGTCGCTCAGCGCGCTCAGGCCCACACGGCAAGGTGTGCACTTGCCGCAGCTCTGGGTGGAGCACAGGTTGACGAGCGCTGCCGTAAACTCAACGGGACACGGGGCGAGCGAACTCACCGCCAGACGACGTCCGAGCGCATCGTGCAGATCGTCCATGACGGCCTGAGCGTGGCTGCGTTCCATTACGTGCAGTCGTGCCATAAAGATCCCCTCTCACATGGCAGCCCGGAGGCGAGGCCGGGCGAAATTGCTACACGCACAACACTGACCTAAAAAGTTGTTAGGTCTCCACGCAGTTCGGCAGGCGGCATGAAATGTCACCCTCAGCGGTGAAATAGAACATTACCGCAGATAAATGCCATATTTGATAAAACGCGTTACCAAATGACAATGCCCCGTCCACGCAATCACGTGGACGGGGCATTGCTCTAGGTATGCGGCCAGCGACCCTGTTGCCTTTACTTAAGCTCGGGCCAGAAGTCCTTGTTGGCCTCGATCATGTCGTCGAGAACCTCCTTGGCGACCTTCATCGACGGCACGGTCTTGTTGAGTGTGAAGGCCTTGAGCGCCTTCTCGTACGAACCCTCGATCGTAGCCTCGACCACGAGCTTCTCGGAGTTCAGCTGCTGCATCATAAGACCTTGCTGGAACAGAGGAATGTTGTCGCGGCTGATGACCTCGGGGCCGTTCTTGCCAATGTAGGCAGGCAGCTCGACCATAGCGTCGTAGGGCATGTTGGGGATAGCGCCCTTGTTCTCGCAAATGACCAGGAAGCGCTGCTTGGTGTCGTTCTTCAGAGCGATAGCCAGGTCGGCAATCCAGTCGCCGTGGCTGCCCGCATAGAACGTGCTCTCGTCGATCTCGCCCGTCTTCTCGTAGTGATCGATACCATCAAAGAGGTTCTTCTCACGCGTCTCCTCAACCTCGTTAGCACGGGTGCGCTCGGGGTTGGAATGCTCGACGAACTCCTTCTGCTGCAGGTAGTAGTTCAGGTACGTGTTGGGCAGGTACTCCGGGAAGCACTCCATGATCTCGTACTCGCCCTTCCAGACGTAGTACCAGCTGCCCTTGGTGTGGCGGTTCTGCTCGGGGTGCTCGTCAGTGGCCTCCTCGGGCTTCTTGGACATCAGCGAGCCCATGCCCTTGAGGTACGAATCGGGCAGCAGAATCTCGTGCTCCTTGATGTACTCGCGCAGCTGCGGGAGCACCTCCTCGCCCTTGTGGCGGATCGAGGTGAACCAACCAAAGTGGTTGAGGCCAAAGTAATCGTACTCGACATCCTTCTTGTCGATATCGAGCGCGGCGCAAACCACGTCGATAATCGCGATCGGCATGTCGCAGATGTTGATGATGCGAGCGTTGGGGCGCAGGACGCGGCAGCCCTCGGAGACGATGGCGGCAGGGTTGGAGTAGTTAAGAATCCAGTAGTCCTTCTTGGCATACTTCTCAACGTCGTCAATCAGCTCGACCATGGGAAAGATGGTGCGCATGCCGTAGGCAAGGCCGCCGCAACCGCAGGTCTCCTGGCCCACGCAGCCGTGACGCAGCGGAATCTTCTCGTCCTGCTCGCGCATGGCATAGCCGCCCACGCGCATCTGGGCAAACACGAAGCTCGCGTCCGTAAAGGCAGTCTCCTTGTCGGTGGTCACCGTGAGCTTGATGTCCAGGCCAAGGTCCTCGTGCAAAATCCAGTCCACGAGCACGCCGATCTTGCGCTGGCGCTCCTCGTTGATGTCGTACAGACGAATCTCGTCAACGTCGAGCTCGTCCTTGCGAAGAGCGATGGACTTGACGATGCCGGGGGTAAAGGTGGATCCGCCACCACACAGAGTAATGATCATTGTTTACTGCTCCTTCTCAATTGCGTTTTCGACCTTGTCGCGCATCTCGGCGACCTTCATGCCAAAGATGATCTGGATATTATTGCCGTTGCGGTTGATGCCGCTGTTGGGCACGTGGTTGATAAGGTCCTCATTGATGAGGTCCGGGTTCTTAACGTTCACGCGGAGACGCGTAAAGCAGTTCTCGAGCTCCTCGATGTTGTCCTTGCCACCAAGACCTGCGACCAGGTCGGCAATACCTGCATCGACGCCCTCTGCGGGAGCTGCGGCAACAGCGCCCTGCTTCACCGCGACAGACGCGGCGGCCTCGCCCTCGGCAACGGACTCAGCAAGCTCGGACTCCTCCTCGCGACCAGGCGTGTGAAGGTTGAGCTTCTTGATGAGGAAGGTGAAGAGGAAGAAGTACAGAGCGGCGTTGACGACTCCAAGCACCAGCATAACCGGCCAGTTGGTCTTGTCGACACCGAGGACCAGGTTGGAAACCACGATGTTGATGATGCCGCCTGCAGTCGAAGCGGGCACGGAGAGGACCTTGAGCAGGACCAGGAAGATGCCGGAAAGAACCGAGTGGACGACAAAGAGCACGGGAGCGGCAAAGACAAAGAGGAAGTCCATGGGCTCGGTCACGCAGGAGAGCACGGCGGTGATGATCAGCGGGATGATAACGGCCTTGGTCTTATCCTTGTTCCCCTTGTAAGCGGTGAAGATAAAGGCGAGACCGATACCGATGTAGGGCCACAGGTTGTTGAAGGTGTAGCTGTTGAAGTAGGTGCTATCGGAGAAGGGCTGGCCCGTCATTGCCATCTCGGCAACACGGATGGGATAGGCGCCGGCGATAACCTGATCACCCAGCGTAAGGGTGCCGCCCACATCGGAGAACTGGAACGGGGTGTAGATGAGGTGGTGCAGGCCGGTGGGAACGAGCAGCTTGTTGAGCATGCCGTAGATAAACAGACCGATGTTGCCCGACTCCTTAATGATTCCGGCAACGGAGGAGATGGCACCCTGGACAGGAGGCCAAACGATGCAGAAGCCAGCACCCATGATCCAGGAGATGATGATCATGATCAGGAACGGAAAGCGAACGCCCGAGAACATCGAAAGGGCAATGGGGAACTGCTTGTTCGAGTACTTGTTGAACACGGCACCGGTGATGCAGCCCAGGATGATGCCGCCAAACACGCCGGTATCGAGCACCTGGATGCCCATAACGGTGGCCTGGCCGGTTCCGGTAAGGCCGAGCATGCCGCTCGCCTCGGCAAGAGAACCGGTGGCGTTGAGCACGATGTTATTGGCCTGCAGGAACAGGAAGAACGACATCAGGGCGATCAACGAAGCGTGGCCCTTGTTCTTCTTTGCCATGGCACCGGCGATGCCCACGCAGAACAGAATCGAAAGGTTATTGATGATAAACATCAGCGACTGATAGACAACGGCGCCCACAAGCTGGAACGGACCGGAGCCCAGCACAGGGATCACGGCGCAGATGGTCTTGTTGGTCAGAATGATGCCCACGATGAGCAGGATGCCGGCAACCGAGAGATACATCATCGGCTGAACGATCGACTTCGCGAACACCTCCAACGGCGCTTTGAAATTGAACTTCTTTTTTGCGGTCATAGCGGTACTCCCCTTCCTTTTCCGCAAATTGAGATAGGTGTGCCCTAGACAAGACCGTGAGCCTTGCCTTATATCAATCGATGTGTGGGCACGTTATGTCTAGAGACCAGGTTCTCCAAGCAGGTTAACAATGTGATATGCGAGCTAACTCTTCTCGGCATCGGTAACGACAACGTTATAGGTAGACGCCAAGTGGGCGGCTATGGCGTCCGCGCACGAGAACGCGCACGGATACTTAGTTTCATCGATTCGGAACAGTGCATCGTCATTGATCTGCCCGGCCGCGGGGTCAAGCGCCCGCTGTGCGAAAAACTGCAGGTGGCGGACGAAACGCTCATAGGGCAGCGAGGTGTCATCGAGGGTCGTAGCATAGCGCTCGGAAACAATCGCGAGCACGTCGCGAACAAGCTGGACCGAAACAATCAGACGGTCAGAGCGCTGCGGCATGGTGGCGTTGACGATATGCAGCGTAATAAAACCCTGCTCTTCTTCGCTCATCTGGATGCCCATATACTCCTTGATAATCTGCAGCGCACGGCCCGCAAGCGCGTACTCCTTGCGATAGAACTGCTGGATCTCGAGCAGCAGCGGGTTCTCGCAGGGAACGCCTTTGCGCTCGCGCTCCAAAGCAAGGCTGATATGGTCTGCGAGAGCAATGAGAATCTTGTCGTTGATATCAACATTGAGCTCTCGACGGAGCATCTGAACGATGTCCTCGGAAATCACGAGGTTGACGGTGGGGATGGACTCCAAAAGATGTGCCAAGCGGTCAATCGTACGCGAATCCTGAGAAGTTCCCTCCTGCAGCGCATAGGTCTTTTCGACCGACGCCTCGTCAATGGCATCGCCGGCATGACGGCCAAAGCAGAGGCCTCGACCGATGACGATGAGCTCGGAGCCATCGTCCGAAGTAACCATTGCGACGTTGTTGTTAAAAACTCGCTTGATAACCACGGTACCCACCACAAGAATTTACTCGGAAAGCCAGACGACAGGCTCTTTAACAGCAACAGGGCCGGAAGCATGCTCACGAAGAGTCGAGTTCTCCGAACGCTCGCACACGATAACGAAGACCGTGGGATCGAAGCCGGCAGCACGAACCGCGTCGAAATCGACCTCGACGAGGGGCTGGCCCGCGTCGACATGGTCACCCTGGGCAACAAGCGCATGGAAGCCTTTGCCCTCAAGCTTAACGGTGTCGATTCCGATATGCAGCATCACCTGAGCAGAGCTGTCGTCGGACATGATGCCCAGCGCGTGCTCAGTCGGAAACAGCGCCGCGACGGTACCGGAAACAGGAGCGCACACCGTTCCCTCTTGGGGAACCACGGCAACGCCATCGCCCACTGCACGACTGCTAAAAGCGGGGTCATTGGTATTTTCTAGATGAACAAGCTCGCCGGAAACGGGAGCGAGGATTTCGAACTCGGAAGCTGCAGTCTTCTGCTCATCCGAACCGCCCATCAGGCGAGAAAAGAAACCCATGGTGGCATGTCCCTTCATAAATATAGCCCAACGAAAATCAAGCGAATGCATCCATAGAGACACACCCGTTCAAAGACTTTGGTTAGGCCCACGTCCGAGGGACTCGGTAACCTTCCGCATTTCTTTTTACGGGAACTATTGTAGACAAGCCCAAAGCCAGAATAGTCATTACGACCGGTGAGCGGTATTTTTTCTTCGATAAACGGTATTTAAGCGGCACTTAGGGACGATCCTTGTTTGGTGCATTGGGGACAGGTTGCCTTGCACCAATCATGAATTGCGGTGAAATAGGGACTGAAAAGCCGCTCAAAAGGCCAAAACAGTCCGTATTCCACCGCAACTTCAAGACGTTGGTGCAGATTAACCTGACCTCTTTGCACCAAAAAGGGCCCCGAACGTAGTTGCTCGGGGCCCTTGGTTCACCTCGCTCTAGCGGGCGATGCGTATGTTATTTGCGCTTGCCGCCGCCGTCGCCGGGGCGACGGGAGCTGCCACCGCGCTTGCCGCCACGGCTGTTGCCATAGCTGCCACGATTATCGCGACCGCCGGCACGGCCGCCGCGGGAGCCGGCTTGGTTGCCGCCACGCCCGCCACGATAGCCGCCACGACGCTCATCGCGGGTGTCGTCGTAGTTGCGCCAGTCATCGCGACGATCGCGGCTGGCACGCGGGTCGCGACGATCGCGCGACTCATTCGAACGACCGGCGCCGCTGCGGCCACCGTTGCCACGAGCGCCCTCGCGACGCTCACCACCGCGGCCGCCCTCGCGGCCTCCGCGCTCATCAAAGCGCTTGCCGCCGCGGGACTCGCCGCCGCGGGTACCACGCTCGTCACGCGAACCACGGCCTTCGCCGCCGCGACGCCCATCACGGCCACCGCGCTCGTCATCACGACCGGAACGACGGCGGTCGCCCGCACCGCGCTTGCCACCGCGCGAACCGCGGCCCTCGTCCTCGCGCTCGACACGACGACGGCCACCGCGATCCTCATCCTCTCGACGGCGGCGATGCGCCTCGCCCTGGAACTGCTTGGCACGACGCTCGGCACGGTTACCGCGCGCAGGCTGCTCAGCGGCACCAGCACCAGCGCGCTCCTCGGCAGCCATCTCGCGGGCCACGCTCTCCACAGCCTCGTCCACGCGGGCCTGAACGCCCTCGCGCACGCGGGTCTTCCCGCCGCGCTTGGGACGGCTCGGACGCTCGCCGTCGCCGCGGCGCTCGTCGCGACCGCGGTTGGAACGACCGGCCACATCGCCGTAATCGTCGCCGTTGCGCTTGCCGTCGCGACGCGCCTGCTCGAGCTTCTTCTTGCTCTTGGACTTGCCGCGCTTGGTCTTCTTCTTCACCTTAAAGGCCGCAGGGTCGCGCTCGGGATCAACCGCGGGCGGATTGGGACCCACGTGCAGGTCGCCGGCCTCGTAGATGTCGGCGGTCTTGTCCATGAGCTTCTCGATCTCGTAGAACTCGTCCACGTCCTGCTCGGTCACAAACGTGATGGCCCAGCCCAGCTCGCCGGCGCGTCCCGTACGACCAATACGGTGGATGTAGTCGGTCGGCTCGGCCGGCACGTCAAAGTTCACGACGTAGCGCACGTCGCTAATGTCGATGCCGCGGGCGAGAACATCGGTTGCCACCAGCACGTCGACGGTGCCGCCGCGGAAGGCAGAAAGCGCGCGCTCGCGCTGGGCCTGGCTACGGTTGCCGTGAATCGCGGCGGCCTTGATGCCCTTGCGCTCCAGACGACGGCAGCAGCTGTCGGCGCGGTGCTTGGTGCGCATAAAGACAATAGTGCGCTCCGGGCCTTCCTTCTTGAGGAACTCGGGCAGCAGGTTGTTCTTGGCCTCGATGGACACCGGGAGCACAAACTGATCGACGGTGTCGGCGGTCGACGTGGCGGGCGCGATCTCCACGCGGGCCGGGTCGCTCACCAGATCGGTGATCTCGCCCACGGCCTCCTCGTCGAGGGTCGCCGAGAACAGCAGCGTCTGGCGCTCGGCCGGCGTCTCGCGCACAATGCGGCGAACGGCGGGCAAAAAGCCCATGTCGAGCATGCGATCGGCCTCGTCGAGCACCAGGACCTTGACCTCGTCCAGGTGGCAAGCACCCTGCTCGATCAGATCGACCAGACGGCCCGGCGTGGCGACCAGGATGTCGCAGCCGTACTTGAGCGCCGCGGTCTGAGGCTTGTAGCTCACGCCGCCCACGACGGTCACGGCAACGTGGCCGGTGACGTCGGCGATCTTGCTCGCGACCTCGTCGATCTGCTGGGCAAGCTCGCGCGTGGGGGTGATGACGAGCATCGCGGGGCCGCGGCCGTTGCCCTCGGGCTTTTTAGCACCGCGACGGCGGTTGCGGCCGCTGCGCTCGCGCACAGGCTTGGGCGGAGCGATGTGCTCCAAGTTGTTCATGGTCGGCAGCAAAAAGGCAGCCGTCTTGCCGGTGCCGGTCTGAGCGGCGGCAAGCAGGTCGCGGCCCTCGAGCACCACAGGGATCGAGCCGGCCTGAACAGGCGTCGGCGCCGTGTAGCCCAGGTTCTCGATAGCACGAAGCATCTCGTCGGAAAGGCCCAGCTCGTCAAAGGCGGGCAGGCTCTCGGTAGTGGACTCGACGGCCTGGGCAGCATTGACCTCATCGGCGGCATCGAAGGCAGCCTGGGTCATGGCCTCACGGGTCTCGTCCAGGATCTCGGCGTCGGTGACGTCGGATACAGAATTACGCATATGTTGTTGTTCCTTATCTGCACGCGCAATGGGCACGGCATGCGGCCGCGCGGGCGTGCTTGGTAGTGCGCTAATACATACAAAAACGGGTGCGCACAGAGAGGACGTTGCTCAGCACGCTGGCGATCGCTTTGGCAGCCCTATCACGCGCCGTCCAGACGCAGCAGCTCTAAGCGATGGAGCAGATTCGCCGCCGGTTAGTATACCCGTGCTTCGCATGCCCCCACGTAAACCACAGATGACGGTGCAGGAGGAGTGGGCCTGGGTCGATTGTCTCAATCTGTAACAGTTACGGGGCAAAACCGGGTCTAAACGTTACAGATCGAGACATTCAGTCAGCCCCTTGGCTAACATCTCGATCTGTAACATCTACAGGCCGAATCTTCGTCTAGGTGTTACAGATCGAGACAAACGGTCGACACGGCTCACAAACGTCTCAATCTGTAACAGTTACGGAGCAAAACCGGCCCCAGATGTTACAGATTGAGACAGTTGAGTTGTCTGCCGAGGAACAATCTCAATCTGTAACAACTAGACCCCGCATCCCCCGCCAGATGTTACAGATCGAGACAAACGTGCCGAGCACCAGGCCCGACAGGCCAAAAAAGGACCGGACGTCCAGCCATCACAACTGGAACGTCCGGCCCCGCCAAACAATAACTAGGGAAGCTGAACCAACAGATCGCAGCCCCTACTCCGCGTCCGGGTCCTTATAGTTCTTGGGATCCAAGACCATGCAGGTGTAGGTAATGTCGTGGTCATCGTCGGGAATGGGCTCAAACCCGTTCTTGCCAAAGAAGTCGATGAGCAGATGCGCGAGCTTAATCGGATCCGCATCAGCATCGTCAAAGAGATACTCGCTCAGATCCAGGAATGTAGGCTGCTGTTCGCCCTCGCTCTCCCAGTATCCCAACAGGGCGTCGTGCACCAGGCGCGCGCCATAGCCGTTACCGCGGTAGTCGGGGTCAACATACACATGGCTCAAAAACGTCGACGTGTACTCGTTGAGCGGGTGCTCCGTAACGGCATCCGGCAGGTCGGGGTCATCTGCACCGCCCGTTACGCAAAAACCGATCAGCTCATCATCGGCAAAGACGCCCCAGAGGTAACAGTTCTCCTCGTCCTCATCCTCAACATAGTCCGCCCACGCGTCATAGACCTCGTAGCCCGACTGCTCGTCCAGATCGACCATATCGTCGACGTCGTCGGGGCCCAAAGCCCTTACTTCAACCTCAGCCATTGTCCTGTCCTTTCTCTCGCTTTCAGGACAACCCAAGCATACGGCGCTGTCCAGATAACCTGTTGCGCAACATCGGAAGCTGCGTCAATACCGCCGTTAACGGCGACGACGCCTCAGGGCAACGCATGCTACGACAATCGCCAGCAGCACCAAGCCCTGGAAATTGATGCGGCTAATAGCGAAGCCCGAAGGAACAATAAAACTGTCGTAGAACATGTCAAGCAGGCCGATAAACACCAGAAACGCAATGAAGATCCAGAACACGCGACTCCTTAAAATGGGAGTAAACATGTCGAGCACCGAACCGCCCGAGGAAGAGCCCTGATAGCCAATCAAATCAAACGGCTCATCCTTCTCCACCTCGTCGGTATCGCTCGAAGCGCCTGAAGACTCGGACTCCAAATCGCGACGATCCGTCCAATACCCGGGCACATGGTCGCGCTCACCAAGGTACTCACCGTTTTTGACCACCGGCTCAAACAACATGGCACTCGAAAGATCCTCGAGCTCCTCGCGAATCAACTGGTCGGTGCGAGCGTCATGAGGCTCCTCGAGCTCGCACTCAAGCTCGTACATATGCTCCATGACCCGCTCGTAGTCCTCTTCAGACATATCGTCATCGTAATAGGAGTTCCTGCTCATCGTTCATCCCTCATTCAAGAACCGAATCCCTTTTGGACAACTCAAGTGTAGAAATCCATACCGAGCAGACGTTGCGCAACATTGCCGAGATCGAGACGGATCCGCTCTTAAAACGCCCAGCAAAAACCGTTCCGCAATGCAATTTGCGCACTCACGGTTGTTGCGCAACGTTCTCGCCCATCGGGGCGGTAGCGTTCGAGTTAGCAAAGCCACGAGCCCTAAAACCCGGGATCGCCGGCTTCCACCGCATACGAAAGAAGGGACGATGGACGAGATTTTTGAGCATCTGCTTCAAGATACCGACCGAGGGATCTCGATCAACCAGATTGTCAATCGTATCGTGTTTCCCAACCACGATATCTGCATGCAGGCCAAAGCTGCCCTGGAGCGAGACTATGGCGAGTTCTGCTTTGCTGCCGTGATCCCCGATTACGAGGACTTCCAGCACATGGATCCGACCGATGCCATCAATGCCGCCCTGGAAACCTGCGGGTCCGACGGCGAAGAGGTCACCAACGTCGTCTGGGGCTACAACTCGCTCCAGTACGAATACAACGGCATCCCCTCGCTGGAGGTTGCCAAGACTATCTCCAAGATGATCGGCGTTCCCGTCTACTACGAGTACACCGATGCCGATGAGATCGCCGCCGGCGCCGTGATCGCCGATGCGCAGGGTGATAGCGTCTCGTTTGCAAACGTGGTCGACAAGAGCTGCTGGGTGTATTTCCCGGAGGGGTTCGACGGTGCCACCGACACCCTGTTCCGCTGCGGCATGGGAACCATGTCCATGCCCGACGGAAGCCAAAAGTACTTTGAGGACACCACCGACCCCATCATGCGCTCGTATGCGCAGCGCGGAAACGTGTCCCTATACTTCGACTTTCTCAAGGACCAGTTTGGCGCCCAGGAGGAACCCCAGGCAGAGTCCGATGCCCAGGCAGAGTCCGATGCCCAGGCATCGGGCAACGTCTACATGTCCCAGGCCATGGGCGCGATGACGTTTCGCATCGTCTTTCCCAATCATGACTACTGCGCATATATCCACGATGATATCGACAAGTGCTTTGGAGGATTCTCGCTCCAGGCGATTTGCGGTACGCCCGATGGCACGTTTAACTCACCCGATGATGTCCTGAAGAACATGGTAGGTCACGGGATCCCCAATGACGCAACCGATATCGAATGGGGCTATAACTCCGTGCGCTATCGTGTGGCGCATTCCGTGCCCAATGCCGTCGTTCTCGAGGCGTTAGCCCAACATTACAACATTCCGCTGTACGTCGAGTATTTCGATGAACTTCAGAGCGCGACCGGTGCCGTAATTACGATTCCCGGCATAGCGAACCCGACCGCATTCGTCCCCGAAACACTCGGCTGCAAAGAACAGATGTACTTTGACCGCGGCAGCGATAACGAAGGCTACGTCGCGCTTCGGTGCGGCTACTGCCAGGCAGTCTCCGATGATGGCAAAACGCGCATTTCTTTTGTCGACGATGCATCGCAGCCAGTCATGGCAGAAATGGCAGAGGAAGCGTCGGCAGGAGTCTACTTTAGGCTGCTTAAGAAATTCGATCTTGAGCAACCACTCCCCAAGGGATATCAGAAACCGGTCTCTCGTCCCGGCGCAAGCTCCAAAAAGAGCACTTCGACCTCCTCGGCAGAAAAATCGAAAATCAGCCTGTGGATGAACCCCATTGCAGAGAAGCATGCCTGGAATTCCCTCGATGCTTACGGTCAAGAGCAGGGCAAGCGGAATGACATGAACATGTTCTTTTTGGAGCCGCTCTATCGCGGCGGCGACCAGATCCGCGACCCATTTGGATTTGCCACAGGCCGCAAACCTATGCCGGCTTATGCAAGCCACCAGGCGCACTCCGAGGTTATCGACGCCGCCCTTACTACCGACATAAAAGCCGGCGCGCTTGTCGCGGGGCTTCTCGGCCAAGACCTGTTGACATCCGAAGAGCTCAACGCGCTGCACCGCGACATCGAGCTCAAGGCCCAGGGCATAAGCGCCATCGCCACAGGAAGAGGGACCGCGCTCGAGAGCCGCTGTGACTCGGTTTGTTACCTTATTGCAAAGCTCCGAAGCCATGATGGCGACAATAGCCACCGCTTTATGATGTGGATGGCCGACACTGACCAAGCCGTACGTGTAAAGTTCTACGGCGAAGCGCCGGCAATCGGCGTGCCTTTTACATGTCGCTTTAGCGTAGTGGAAAATGACGTCATTACGTACTGGACGCCCGTCGAAGGCGAAAAGGGCTTCTCTCGCTATAAGCAGATTCCCGAGGGAGGACGCATCGACGTCTCCGCGGCAAAGAGCGACTCCGCCGCCATGAGCGCCCTGCGCAAGGCCAACGCGATGTTCCTTAAGACGTGCGGACTCAAGCAAACCGCGCCGTCCAAGACGTGCATGACCCCAGAACAGTCGCAACGATTTAGCGAACTACGAGAAAAACTGGGTCGTAAAACGGGTTATGCCCTTACGGTGCTCTTTTCGCGCTGCGTACTCTGCAGCGCCGAAGCCGACCGATTCCTCGAGCTCATGGAGCACGCCGCTGCCGCGCACGATCGCGGAGAGGTGATCGACGTCGACGATACCGAGGTCGTAGAGCACAAGGCCGTTTACATGGTTGGCCTAATCTCTACCGAGGATGGTACTTGTCAGCTCTACAACCCCAACACCATCAACTATGAGGACTTTAGGTTCCAGCCCAACCTGCTCGAAGGCTTCCATACCGACCTGCCCCGTGCCGGCAGCTTTATCAACATTGCAACGAGCGTCGTTGAGTCGGACGTCATCGCCGCCTGGGCGGGCTACAACCCGGGCAACGCCCAGCGCTCGGCGCGCTACTAAAGAGCGATTGGCACGGCCAATCCATGTATCTGTTGCGCGGCATCGGCCCTGGACGTCGAACCGCGCCGTCCACGATGTTGCGCAACAGAATGCAGCGCAGGCGGCCTAGTATGCGAAGTAACAGGCACGCAAAGGTCACACGCATCGAATCTGGCCTTCGCGCGCAACACAAATCATCGCAGGGAGCACACCATGGCGCGTGACACATCAAACGATCCGGTTGTTAACTTGCCGCTCGATTACAAGTTCGACGGCAACGGCAACATCATCCAAAAGGTCTTTTTTGGCGTAAATGCGGTATTCTGCCCCGTCTGGTACTGGTGGTACTTCAAAAGCAATCGTGATCCCAGCTTTTGGGTCGGTGACAGCGACATGGACGGCTATGATCCCGAAGAATGCGCTATCGAGTTCCAGCGCCGCATGGATAACTTTACGCCCGAGGAAAGCTGCAACCTCTTTGAAGTCGCAAAGTATTGCGACCGCATGACGGGTGTTACCGTCTTTGACGTCGTAAACGGCCGAAATGTAAACGAGCGACACCCGGATGACTACTACACCGGCTACGACCTTGGCATCGAAGATGATGACGAGGACGAAGAAGACGACACAGACATCGAGATGGAGTTTGAAGGGCAACCTGTTAGCCCCCAGCCGATGCGCGTATGCGACGAGGGCCCCTGCCAGTTTATGCTGCCGCCCGTTTTAAACTGCGGAACGGACGACGGTTCTGGCTACGAGGTCGAGATTCCCCTGCGCGCCAAAACGACCAAGAGCGGTACTCCGCAGGAGCGACTATCGTTCTATATCCCCGCCGACGTCGCCGTACAGTGGTTCCGCGAGGTCACGAGCGAGCCGCAGGCCGACTACCAACTGTTCCAAACTGTTTGGATGGATCGGGCCAATCGGCTTGAGAACCCGCACTTTGTCGACCACCTGTTTTCCTATGCGTTTTGGCAGGAACGACTGCTGCGCATCCTGCACTACACGTACAAGCGGGGCAAAGTGCAGAGTGTGCGCATCGTTGCCGATTACGAAGGCGATGCCGCCGAGTTTATTGGTAAGTACTATCCGGAGGCCGAGGTCATCGGTCATCAAAGCAATGAGAACGCCTTTGAAACGGGAGCCGCCTATCTGGTGGACCTCACGCTGGACTACAAATACAAGGGCGACAAGCTTGTCGAGAAAAAGACGTTCTCGGTCCTTGGCAGCTTTGGACGCGAATGGTATCGACTCTTTAGCGGCAATCCCAACGCCTCCGTTGATGATTTCTATGCATGGTGCGAACAAACCGACACTTACGAGCCCCTACGTCAGGCAGCCGAAACCGCCGGCGCAATCGTTCAGTACACCACCTACGGACTAAAGGACGGCAAGCTCACCAGCAAGCGCACCGAAGACCTCCAAGGCCGCACCAACGTCGAGATTAACGAGGCGGCCGAGCTGAGAGACCGCATGCTTACGTAGGCGGCAACAGGCCCAGTTCACGTTATCCGTTCATCTCTATACTCACAGGAGGTACCTACTTTGATTTCTCCAATCTGTTGGTTCGCGGCATTCCTCGTCGCTCTCGTCGCGCTCTGCTATTCCATACACTTGGAACGGCACAACTATCAGCACAAACTCTTTGGCTTCGAGATCAACTCCAACCGTCGTATCGTCGCCTTTGGAATTCTTGCTCTTGGCGCTTTTTGCCTATTTGCCCCCGTTACCTGGGCGCAGTGCTTTTCTTCGGATCTTGGCGAGGGCTGGGAGCCGGGAGCCTTCAACTTTATTAGCTGGGCCATCACTGACTTCTTCACCGTGGGATGGACAACGACCATCCAGACCGGCCTCACCGATGTGACGTCAACCGTCTATAGCGCTATTCCCCTTGGCGGCAGCATTGCCGGCCAGGTATTCAACCTGCTCTATTCGCTGCTCGCACTTGCATACATCATCGCCCTTCCCGTTGAAATTGGTCTGTTTGCCTTCAACGCTGTTGCCACGCGTCTCTCGGGCAGCGTTATTAAGCGTCATCTCAAATATGCCGACCATGCAATTATCTTTGAGAGCGTCGACGCCAACACCGAGCTCCTCGCGCGTGATATCGTTAACAACATCAAGGACGGAACGCTCAATAACGCGAATGGCAACGGCGACATCGCCCTCATCTTTTGTCTAGGCAGCGACGAGGACAGCGAGCGTCAGCGCGTACTGCGCAATCTGTGCCAGGGCTATGTGCGCTATGTGTTCACCGACTCCGAAGCAGCCGATGTGCTCACAACGATTACATCGCTGCGCGATGCAGTTAAGCATCTGCTCGCAGTTGACGTCGTCGCGACGAGCGAAGAAACCGAACACAATGTCAGCGCAACGATCGACATGCTCGAAGCGACGCACAAGGATCCTCAGGCCGGCTGCGCGCCCAAGATTACGCTCCATTGCACCCACAAGAACCCCGATGATGCCCAGATCTTCGATGCCATCAAAGCCGACAAAGAGCCGACTTGTCTTCACTTGCTCTCACGCGTACAAGACGAAATATACGATGTACTTGAAGAAGCCCCACTCTACAGCGTGCTCGAGCCCATCGATATCTCCGTCAACCCAAATCCCAAGCCTCAGAATCTCACCGTTCTCGTTTTCGGCGCAGGCGATTTCGGCATGCAGGCAACACGCACTTCCTTCTGGATGGGCCGCATGCCGGGCGTTCGTCTGAACATTGTTGTTGTCGACCCCAACGCCCGAACGATACTAGAACGCGAAGCAGCCCGCTACCCCGAGATGTTTGGCGAAAGCTGCAACGGCATGCCGACAATTCGCTTTGTAGAAGCTGAGGCGCCCTCGGTTACAACCGATCGCCTGATTGCCGGCGGCACCGTCACTACGCTGCACTACGACGCTCAAAACAAATGCGTATCGCCCAAGGCCGACAGCGCGCTAATTACCGATGACGCTCGTCTTTACGCTTTCGTAACCATGGGAGATTGTGGACAAAACCTCTCCTATTCGCTCATGCTCCAACGTCAGATCTTCAATCGCTTTATCGACCAGGGCTCACCGGACTACACCAAACAGCAACCCGTCATCTGCCCCCATATCGAGAGCGAAGAAATCCTAGGCGCCCTTAAAAGCCTCGATAAGACTCAGGCGACTGGCAAAGACGCCGCCAAAATCATGCATCCGTTTGGAGCCCGCAAGGCGTTCTACACCTACAGTAACATCATCAATGACGAGCGCGAGCACCTGGCCGTGCAGCTCAATGCGGCATACGGCCTTTGCTTTAATGGCTCTATTGAGAATGATTTTGACGCAACACTCGCCGTTGAGAAGGCAGTTAATAGTTACAACGGCAAAGAATCCAACAAGAGCAGCAGCCGAGCTTCGGCAGCACATATCCCCTACCGCTTCTGGGCGCTTGGCTTTAGCGACGCCGACGTGGAGCAGGGATCCTTCGAGCATGCTTGGAGGGAGAAGCTGCAGGGCAAGGTCAAGCCGGCTTCGAATAACGACAACATTGCCAATGCGATATTAAGCTCCGTCGTTCCCGACGCAGCCACCAGAACCGAGTTTGATGCCAGTGAGCAGAAGAACCGCGAGGAATTCGCCCTTATCTGTCGTTTAGGGGACATGGAGCACGATCGTTGGCTTGCCTATTGCCGGGCAACGGGTATGACCGAACTGGGACACGGCACCGTCGAACAGGAACGCGAGCAGCGCATGCGTGCAGCAGCCGTCGATGCGTTCCTGAGCGGCAAGCCCAACAAGAATGGGGCCGAAGGGGTTCGCAAGTCCGACATCCTCATGCGTCACGCCTACATGACACCCGACAACGACGTACTCGGCGCCCGCGGGTTCCTGCTAGGAAAAGACGTCTACGCCTACGACCGAATCATCGTCGCCCTCTCAGCTCGCATCGCCAAGGGCAGCATCGTCAAATAACAGCAATCGGCAAAACGGAGGAACCCATGAACCAGCAGCAGTCCATACTAGGAGTTGAAAAGGATGGAAATGGCAACACCCTAGTAAAGGTCTTTATTAGCTACAAACGCAACGACAATCTATTCAACCATCTCCTAGATATTGTTGACCGAACAATGGACAAGCTTAACAATGATCTTCTCAAGGACAGCGAATACCGAGTGGAAAAAGTGATCGACTTAAATTCAATCAGTCTCGGCGATAAGTGGCGAAAGAAGATTGATAAAGATCTGTCCAACAGCGATATTCTCCTAGCATTTATTACAGAAGCATACCTTACAAGCGATCCTTGTCGATATGAATTCAACACGTTTAGCATGAATCAAATTGACAATCGAATCGATAGTGAAGAACACCACGAAAGCCTTTGTGTTCCGGTTTTTTGGGCTGATCAAAAAACCGTTGCAGACAAACTGAGCGATAAATCCCACCTGCATTTTGATAGTAAAGACAGTTTTGAAGTCGCCTACGAAAATGCTTGCGATACTTGGAAAAAAATCAAAGAGGTCAATGGCGTCGAGGGCATATTGCCAAAACTGATCGACTTGCTCAAGAACGAAGCCCAAGGTCCTGATTATTTCTTTGTTAGAGACTGTATTGTTCAATGGCTTGCCAATAAGGTCAAAGCTGCCATCGATCATATGCGAGAAGACGCCACTGAAGAAATCGAAGATGTCCCCGTTAAGATCAGCGCCCCACAAGACATATCGAAAATCAAGCTTCATACGGACGGTCGTGGATCCGATGCATACGGGTTCTTCACTAGCAAGGGTTTTATCGTAACAGCCGAATCACGAATTGCCGAAGGCACCACCGCATCTGCCCGCAAGCCCACATATGAAAGCCGTCAAAAATACCAGCACCTCATCGATGAGGACAACATCCTAACCGAAGAACTGGTATTCCCAACCCCCTCGGCTGCGTCTGCGTTTGTTATCGGTCGCTGCAGCAGTGGCATGGCTGACTGGAAGACCGAAGACGGCAAGAAGCTTGGCGAGCTACTCAAGGAGGAAAAAGAAAAGACAGCTGCTGTTCAGAAATAGACAAAAAAGGGGCTCGGTTCAAAACCGAGCCCCTTTTTTATTCATGTGAACTACTTTCGTGCAGTATAGATGACATATCCCTCATGATAGAAGAAACCGACATCTAGAAAACGTTCCTCAATTTCATCGTATGTCTCTTCGAACCAATCAGCATCTTGTTGATACTCATCGTTATCGGGATTGTTCTTGGCGCGAAGCCTTAAATCTCCCCCGAGCCATCCAAAAGAAGCCGACAGCAAAGCCGAACGCTGATCCTGGTCCATCCCCACAGTTGAAATGCCACTGCCCTCGAATGAAATGCCCTTGAACCCAGCCCTCGTTAGTTTTTCAAGCAGCTGTCTTCCGCTAAAACGGAAGCCAGTCGTCGTAATCTCCCCACAAAGCCTGTTCAGCCGCGCAAAGTAGCCCTCATCGTCCGGATAGGCGATATTAAATCCATCGTCGATATCCCGAATGAAGATATAGCCTCCACGATTCATGTGCTTACGCACAACACGAAGCAGCTTAAACGGGTTTTTTAAATGGAGAAGCACCATTGACAGGATTACGAGGTCAAATCCTTTCTTCCCCGCCTGTGCAAGACGGCTTTCAAGGTAATCGGAAAACGAAGCAGCTTCACAATCGGCTTCTTCGAACAAATAACGAGAGTCGTCGGCATACGCTTCCGAAGCCATGCGAATCGCATTGGGATTTACATCAATACCCAACGCAAACTCAAGCGAATCACACGAAGCCAAGCGATCAACAAGCTGGAAACCATCATTCGTACCGAGATCGAGAACGCTATGACATTCTATATCATTGAATATCTTCTGGAAGACAGGGGCGTCATAGCTGCGAAGCATCTCTTGCTGGACATGAAGCCACTTTGCTTCTTGATCGCTTTCGTCACCGTACAGTTCATAATATTTATTTGCCGTTCGTGCGGTTTGAACCACATTGCCGGAATCGTCAAAACGATCAGGCAAGACACCCTTTAGATACTCAAACAGTTGCGAGATAGCTTGCTCGTTAACGCCCGAAGTCCAATCAAGCTGCTGATAGCGCAGCAAATGCCGATCCAGACTCGGCTCAATCTCGTTATCACAACGAATAGGAAGGAGCTCGAGATCTCCCTTGCGGTTCAGAACGATAGCATTTTCGATTTCATCATCAACCTCATCAGACAATGACGCCGCCCTGTTCAGCAGCAAGATAAAGACGCGACAACTGTCCAGCGCCTCATAAATCTGCTTTCTCCATTTTCCAATCGTTATATTGTTCTTAGCATACCAGCATTTTAAGCCATGCCCTTCAAGCACCTCAGCCAGCTTGCGCACAAGCTCGGAAGAAGTCGAAGTCTCGTAGCTAAAAAAGACATCGTATTCTTTACTGGTCATATCTTCCATTTGAGGCACCTCCACAGGCATAACCCATCGTCGCCCATTCCGCTGAATGCCACCTCGAACCATGGCGGCCGCGCATCCATCGTATTCGTCACCGCTCCTCCAGCGTCCAGCCCTTCTGGGCGCAAAGGTCGCGCAGGGTAGCCACCAGGTCGGCATTAGTGTTGCTGTCGACCACGATCTTATCGATGTGATCAGCGGCAATGTTGAGCTTGGGGAACGAGTGGCTGCAACCCGACAGGTTGAGCTCGCCGACATTGCAGGTAATCTCGAGTGCGCCAAGAATGTCATCGTTCGAAAGATCAATCTTCTCGACATCACCCTGGAGCCCCTGATCAACGGTGAAGAACATCAGGTTCTTAAGACCCGAGGCGTTGATGGAATTGACGGCACCCTTAAGGCCCTCGATCTTAAAGGCATTGAGCTTGGGGCAGACGCTCAGGTCGAGGTCCTGGGTCGTCATGTCGCCAAACTTGAGCACCTCGAGTGCCTCGAGCTCGCTAAAGTCCGCTCTCTTGGCGCTTAGGGTATTGATGCCGAGCGTATCGAGCTTGTCCAGCTTGCTAATGGGCGTGAAATCCGTCACCTCGTCACTCACGACCAGCTCCGTGATGCGCTGGGTCTCCTTGGCGGTCAGCTGGCCATCGTCATCGTTATCGTAGTCGGCAAGCAGCCCGTGCAGGGTATCATCCGTGATCGCATCAACATCGACGAGACCTTTTTCTTTCTTGGTCTCGGAGCCAGAGGCATCAGTTGAGCTCGACTCTTTAGAGGCGCTCGACGAGGCTCCCCCGCCGCCTTGCACATCACCGACACCGCCAATCACGGCGAAAGCGGCAACCGCGCCTATGACCACAACCGCCGCAAGCACTACCAGGGCGCGAACGCCGCCCAAGCGAGAGACGGCTTCATTTGCACGTTCAGCAGCCTGTCCATTCGGCTGGCTGGCAGGGCGAGGGATCCGACTTGTCGAACGCCCCGGCGTCTGCTGCGCCTGCCCAGCAGACTGTTCGGCTGCCTGCCCATTCGGACGCATCTTCACCCGCACATCCGGTGTCTCGGCAGCCTGCTCATTAGCCCCGCCCGAAGGCTGCTCGGTCACACGCTGAACCCGTTCGTTATCCCGCCAAGACATGTCGGGCTTAAAATTCGCCATATCGCTTCTCCTCACTTGAACGCATTGCTACTGCTGCTCCATGGTGTAGCCGTAGTCACTGCTCATTTTTTGCAAATACTCGACCATGCTGCTGCTCGTGTCGCTGTCGTACAAGATCTTGCCAACGCGATTGGGCGTAAACGTAATATTGAAGGCATTTTCCCTGCCTGCGCCGCACAGATTGAGCGCATCCACCCTACTCTTGATATTCAAGACCTTGAGGTTCACATCGCCCGACAGGTCAAGCATCCCAATACTGCCATCAAGGCCTTCGATCTGGACGTTCGTCAACGAGGACATATTTTTGGCATTCAAGGTATCGACGGGGCTCTCGAGCCTGTTTATGGTAACGCGCTGTAGCTGAGGAAAACGCGTGAGATCAACCTGGGGCACCGAGCAGTCGCCAATGGAAAGATGAGTGATATTGCTAATGGAGCTTATGTCGTAGCTTTCGCTGTCGTAATCGCCGATGCCAAACGTCGTGATGTTGTGAAAGTTGACCAGTAGCGGAAGCGAATCAAACGACTCGACGTCGATTGACCTAGCTTCATCCGCAGTCTCTTGCGAAATATTGCCTTCCTCATCTGCATCGAGTGCTAAGTCCGAGCGCAGCGCCTCGTCCGTAATCTCATCGAGCGTGAGCACTGTGGCCTTTTTCGCTTCTTCCTGGTGGCGCTCTTCTTTTTCCTTTTTACGCTGAGCGCGCGCCGCCTCGTCTTCTTGCTGCTGTTTGACCTCGGCACGCTGCTCGGTCTGCCGATTTGTGTCGGAAATGCCGCTTGTGATGGACGTGACCGCCACAATGGCAATGATTACCACCACGGCAAGGACAACCACTACGCGTGGACCGCCCAAGCGATTCACGATATCGTTGATATCCGATCCGTTGGACCCGGCGCCCTCGCGGCCAGACCCGTTCTGATTAATTGCCATCCGTATTTCCCTTTCCGCCGCCTACAGGCGGTTCTTGTCGAAGTAGTCCGCGTCGCGCCAGTCGCCGCGCCAGCGGTAGGCGTGGGCGTTCTCGCGCGACCAGTCGCTCAGGTGGCGCAGGATGAAGCGGCTCATGTCGTCCGCGAGCGGCTCGATCGGCCCCACGCGCCGCGCCTCGGCCGCCCGCTCCCAGAACGAGTACGCCATGAGGTAGAACGTGCCGGCGTCGACGTAGTCGCCCGGGTAGGCGGGGTCGTCGAACCAGCCGTGCGTGTCGGGCGTGCCGTTTTGCTCGCACCACTCCGCCACGTTGAGGGCGAGGCTCATCAGGGCCGTGTAGTCCTGCGGGTCGCCCGCGGCGAGCGCCTCGTGCAGGTTGGACATGGGGCCCTCGGCGCCGTAGGCCGGGTAGTACAGGTCCCACAAGCGATCGGCCTCTTCATCAGTCAGTTCCAAGACGGACAGACGATCACCAATTCCATCATCATATTGATATGAATATGGATCTACGCCCGTCAAGGCACCCTCGCCGTAATCAAGAGAAGATGAGCCGTTGCGCGCACCACGTTTTGCGCGCAACGCCGACCCCAATAGTGAATAGCCATTGTGATAGCCTTCGCGCGTGTCAGCGATAAACTGACCGAAGTTAAATTGAGCATGCGCATCCGATAATGCGCGCCTTGTAGCAGCTGAACCGCGTAGCAAATAGAAAAGACCAATGATCAGCTGTTTGATAATCAGACTCAGCGGTCCAATTAATAACTCAATCGAAACGACAATTAGGCCACCGAAAATAACGGCTGCTTGAGCGAATGGGTTAAAAGCGCTATATCCAGGAGCAGGGAGACCCGTATGCAAAATATCGTCTCCACCTGTATTTAGGAACAGACGGTACCAGACCGAGCAAAGACCCCACACCGTAAAAATACGCACCGGAAGAAAACGAATGACGTTCGGAATAGCATCTACAATGCGCGATAAATTAATGCTCACATGGTGCTTTGGTGCACCGGCGGTATTCCAGTTGATGTCCACACGTCCATTTGCTGCGTCGGATTCAATATGAACCCCGGTATCTTTCGGTGCCATCCGCTGAGCGCGAAACTGTTCGAGTCGCTCCTGCGCCGACAGGCCCTCAGAATCTCGTTCCCCCATGCCCATTATCTATATCCTCACATATCATCAGAAGTGGTAATGCATAGCGCCAAAACGCTCTAACGAATAGCCAAGCTCTCTAGCCATAGCCTTAATCGTGTGGGTCTCTCGCTTCCTCGTCACGGGATCCCTTCGCATGAATACAAACGTCGGGAACATCCCCCATGCCACTTGCTGAAAACCCGTCATGGCATTGGCGGGAATGACGATTGGCGGGTTTGAATTTCCCGGAGCAAGAATCCTTCCCGCAACAGCCTTGCTTTTGCCAAGGCCGGGAACAAGCGACTTGACCACCGGATGATTGTCCAGCGTCGAGCCTTCGCGTTTTGCAACAATCTCGATGCGGTTTTCGTACAATCTAATCGAACAGGGCCTTCCATCGTACGTTCCGTATCCCTGGTCGATGACGGTTCCGTACACCGCATCTTTCCTAGCCATGCTCTCGGCAAGGCGGCGTCGTTGGCGCTGCGCCTCGGCGCTATTAGCAATAGCCTCGCGGCCCCCCATAACCAGCCGCTCAACATCGTGAAGTTGCCCACCTGCTCGCTGAGCATTGGAGCCCTGTTGTTGAGAGTCCCCGTTACGATTCCTATCGTTACCGGAGCTTCCAAACATATTTCCCAAGTTTAACGTTGGCATTGATCATCCAAACTGTCGTCTCGCCAATCGGAGTCTTCCCCGACGGACACATGAGTATTACCCTCTGTCCTCATCAGTAATGGAAATGAGAGTCTGCAAAATCTTCGAGCACCTCGTCGAAACCCGGCGAAAAAACCTGAATCGTATGTTGCACGCGAGTGTGCAGCTCGCGATCTTTTCGGTCGAACGTAAATTCGGGGCTATTGGTGATGCCAGGCATGCGAAGCCAATTAGTGAGCGCGTTTGCTGGAATATTGATCGTATTTACAGCATAAGGCCTATTAAACGCCTTGTCCAAGTCAGATGTTTTACCCGTTTTAACTACGGATTTATATTTGTCCAAATCGCGCCTTCCAGAATACATCGAGGTATGAATGATCTTGATGTAGTTAGCATAGATGTCGATACGGCAAGGCATCTGATCATAGGTGCCGTACCCAATAGCGTTCGGTTCCTTTTTGCCTTTCACTCCAGAAGCGGACTTCTTAGCATTCGCTGTTTCCTTTTTCGCAGCAGAAGCATTGCCCGTACGACCGGCAGACGCAGCACCGCCAGAAGCGTAAACATGACTAACAGGCGCCTTGTAATCCGTCTTCATTCCAGTGCTGGGATTCTGAACGCCATTCTGCGGGATGTTGTCTTGTTTAGCAGCGTTCTGCTGAGCAGCAATCGGCTGGACAGCAATCGGCTGGGCAATCGGCGACTGCTTTTTCCGCGATTGGAGATCATCCCATTTTTCCAAACCACGTAAAAACACGAACGCAATGACGCTAATTACAAAAGCAAGCAAGAGGAAAATGAAACCGAAAAGACTCAGGAAGTTGGCAAACGAGACAACCCCAGAAAGTAAAAACTCAATGAGTATCGGAGGTATCCACATGTAAAGCCACGAACGCAGCGCTTGAGCGCTACCAGGATGTGCATCCTCGCCAAACACGATCAATACGATCATCAAGCCGAAGCAAACCGCAATTAAAACTTCAACTCTCGCATACACATCGCCATCGACATACATCGACCCCATAAAGCCAAACGCACTAACGATGAGTGCCGTGATGAGCACCAATCTGCCAGCAAGACGTCCGAATCGATCCATGACTTCGGGATCGGTATAAAACGACACAGAATGACGCCCCGTCGAGAACAACGGCTTACGCGCATCGGTCAATGCGGCATCTCCCGACTGAACTGACAGAATTTCAGTTATTTTGTCATTGCGTCCGTCGAAATCGACCAATTTGACCAAATAGCCCTCTAAGGCAGCAGCGTTTGAATCCAGAGCATCTTCGAGACCCGAGACACGATCAACAGCAGAAAAAGAACGGAGCACATTGAGTGCAAGGAAGCCGAAAGAGCCCAAAAATGCCAGTACCAAGAAGACGACAACGAGAGGGCCAAACGTTCCAAGTGAAACGATAAGCTGACCGAATGCGCCGCGGGCGCACTTAATAATAAGGAGATAGAGAAGCGCAACGGCAATGGTAGTAATGAGAACGTTCCGCTGCTCCTTCTTTACAGCAGCAATCTGGGCATCGCTGTCAGCGATGCCCTTGACGACACCGTATTCACGCGTGTCCGTTTCGATAGCGGCCTTCAGCTTTCCATCGGCAACTCCGCGAGCGTCATCCAAATATTGTGAATATGCCGCGGACGGCAGGCTCTCGACATCCGCCAAAAGCCTAATCTCAAGGATATCGAGCACGCCATGGTCCTCACAAGAGGTCAAGAGGTCAGAAACGTACCCACGCGGCACGACATCATCCTTTACCTGAGCACAGAACAGTGATCCCATCGCGATGGGGCGAGTTCCAAAACGTTCATCAAGTTCCCAGCCCAGAATATATGGAACTGGCGTAGATTCCATATCGCCTCGAAGCTTAATGCCCTCAAGACGGGCGTTGCTGCCCAACTTAACAAGTGTCGAGACGGGCGCATCCATTGCCGGATTAAGTCCACGAAGCGCGATAACTGCAGCTTCACCTGTCGAACCTTGCATCGTTTCATATAAGTCGGTATGGCCAGAAAGCCAAATCCAGGCAGCATAGTTTCCATACTTTCGATAAAACGAGCGCACGGCGGCCTTATCGTCGGCGACCTTATCCATAAAGACAAGGACAACGTCGGTGTCTATGCCGTCCTCGGCATTTGCCCCATCGCGAGCAGCGATGATTGCTGACATATCAACATCGCCGGCAAAATAGAGCAAAAACTCATCGAGCGATCGAGAAGACGAACAGACGCCAAAGAATGCAGAGGGTTGCCGCAATACCGACTTAAGCGCACCCTGGGCCATAGCATGCTTGTTTTCACCGGACGTCAACAAGCCCTTAAATAGGCAGGCCGCAAAATGTGGATCGTCCGATTGACGAGCAAGAAGCTCAAGACTGTGAATATCAGAAGCCAAACGAACCCTTTGACTGTCGGCGTTTGCTTCTCGAGATAAGACGAGCGAGAGGAATCCAGAGGGCAACACGCCAGATGAATTTGTACCATCAAGGCCTGACTGCCGAGCATAGCGATCAATTGTATCCACAGTCATCGATGCAATACGCGCCGGCAAAGCATCGGGTGCATTGGTCAGCGAGACATCCTCGCCGCGCCACGACATAATCTTGCCGTTGGACATCTCATAGATGACGCAAGCAAGGGCCAAGTCGGGATTGGAAGCTGTCTGGATATCCTCTTCGACCAACTGGTGAATCCTGGTCTGCAGGTCATTTTCACCCCAGTCGCCCATCAGGTTTTCGAGCTGCTGTTGGCTCATGCGAAGTTTAGCCTCGTCCCAATTGGAGGACAGCGCTCGAGCGAGCAACACCGGATCGCTATACTGCTTGCCCGCAAACTCGTAAGGCTTGCGAGCACTGCCGGCGTCCATGGTGGGAAGTTTGCGATAGAAATGATCTGGGTCGGCCATCCAGTCTTTAACCTCTTCATAGCCAAAACGCTCGCCCGAAAGCTCAAACGTCAGGCCCTTGAGGAGGTTTCCCAGGGTTGCATCATCTGGATGGTTAAAGTCCGCAGGCTCACCCGTCTCTTGGCGATCGGAAAGCGTATTGTCGTCTATGAACTCCTGCAGCGGGTGAACATTGTTTTCGTAGAGCGTCCAGATTGTATAGCCAAACGAATACCAGTCGTTTCGAGGGTCGACCATGCCACCACGACCAGGCGTATAGCCATCGGAGCGCGTCATGGTGTTCGTCAGTCGGCTGTCAAATCCGGCAAGCGAGCGGGCAGAGCCATAATCTCCCAGCACAATCTGCTTTTCGTACAGGTAGACGTTCTGCGGCTTAATGTCACGATGGACAATGCCAAGCTCGGTATGGAGCAGCTCAATTGCCTGGCTGAGCTCGGGAATCACGCGGCTCTTAACCATATTCTTGCTACGGGGACGATCAAAAAGACATGTGGACAGCGGCGTAATGGAAACATCCCACAGCTGAGGAGCCGCAGCCCCCACTTCGGTCGCGCTCAGGCCCTGGTGCAGATAGGCAAAGATGGGCAGTAGATGCGTTTGAGACACGGGGCGGCCATTAAGCCCCATTACGGCGCTTACCACCTTTTGATATGCCGAACGCTCGGCGCCCACAAGAGGCTTAAAGACCTTGGCAACGCATGACAAACCATCGCTCACCCGCTCGGCGGCAACAATGGTAGATTGACCGCCATGGCCAATGACCTGTCCCAAATGAATAATAAACTGCTGCCCGTCATTCGAGACAACTGTCGCATCCTCTGCAACAAAAGGCGAGGCAGATGCAGCGGCAGCATGTGCGCCCCCACGAGAAACGGTCACCGTTTCACCGTTGGGACTGGCCGTGGCGCCGCGCGAGACAGTTACCGTCTGGCCGTCGGCGCTCGCAGCGCGCGGCACCGTGACAGTTTCGCCTGCCGCAGAAGTACCAGGGCGTGAAACACTAACGGTCTTGCCGTCGGCGGAAGCACCGACAGACGGCCTCGCAACCGTTACTGTTTCACCATTCGATTCGGTCATCGGGCGATGCACCGTTACGGTTTCGTTCGTCGATGGCGCGTCGTCGCGGCGGACGGTGACCGTTTCACCAGATGACGGAGCGTCGGCTCGACGTACCGTCACGGTCTCTCCAGGTGCAGAAGCCTGGCCACCACGGTTCACGGTAACCGTCTCTCCCCCTACGGGCGCATTCCCGCGACGCACCGTTACGGTCTCATCATTGTCATTGCCGCCATCTCGGTGTACCGTAATCGTCTCATCAGACATGGCTACTCCCCCACTTCAATTACAATCAGCGTTGCATCGTCCGTCGAGCCGTTCACCCGAGCCTCGGCATATAGCTCTTCGCACAACTGCGCACATGTGGAATCGCTCGCAAGCATCTGCTGCAAACGCTCTTGCGCAATCTGCCCATCGATACCATCGGAACAGATCAGATAGCGATCGCCCGGAAGCATCACGGTCGTCTTGACCTCAAGATTGCGACCGCCCTGATTGAGCCCAATCGCGAGCTCAATACAATGCGAAACGGCGTCGTCTCTGTATTCAGTGCCAACGCCGCCCACGCGCCGCTCAGGCGTGTGGTCACAGCTAAGCACGGCAAGCACACCGCCACGCAGTCGGTACACGCGAGAATCGCCGGCATTAAAAACAGCACCGTGCCCGTCAGGAGCAACCACGAGGCCGGCAACTGTGGATGCAGCGACAGACAGTCCATAGCGAGCCGCATACGTCTCAACATCGTTCTCGGCTCGCTCGCCCGCCATGCGTAGGCGCTCCTGCAACGCGTTGACGGCATCGGCATCAAAGACGCGCACGGCCTGCGCAAACGCCTGAGCAGCAAGCGTCGAGGCGGCCGCTCCGTGCCCGCCTTCGCTCACACCGTCAAAGACTGCCATGCAGCCCATCTCGTGCTCGCAATCGCCTACCAGGCCATAGCAAAGGACGTTACCGTCAAGAAGCAAACGGTCCTCGTTGACGGGGTGATTGGTTCCCGCTTGAGTTTTTGCTGCAGCGATAAACTTCGTCATCGCCAATCGCCTCCCATCGATTCGGGCACGAGCTCAAATGCGATATGCGCATCCTCGCCCTCGCCCTGCGGCACGGCGCGTGCAACCATGCCGGGACGACCACGCCACTCGGCGCGGTGCTCAAACAGAAAATCGGAAAGCCCGTTAAGGTAACCGCTCTCCACCAGGTTGCCAATGCCGCGGCCACCCTTAGCCTTGACGGCGTCCGTCATGGCAATGGAGTGCAGCAGCTCGCGGGCGGCATCGGTCGCCTCAACCGTAATATCGGGCTGTGCCTTATGCACGTTGCGGTTAACGGCATCGATCTTGGAATTGAGGATCTGAAGTGCCACGGCGTCGTCGATAAAGTTGAAAATCACCACGTTGTCGCCGATACGACCCAAGAACTCGGGCTTAAACTCGCGATCCATCTCGGTGCGCACGCGCTCGCAAATCTCGTCATAGGGCGTGTTGGGCGCGATGGTATTACGAACTTCGTTGCCCTGCGCATCGATCTCAATCTTGGAAAAGCCGATGTTGCTCGTAAAGAAGATGACCGTCTCAGAGAAGTACACGGTATTACCCTGGCCATCGGTCAGGCGGCCATCTTCGAGGATCTGCAGAAACTTGTCCATAATGCTCGGCGCGGCCTTCTCGATCTCATCGAAAAGAGCCACCGAGAACGGATTGGCCTTGACCGCATTGGTCAGCTGACCGCCCTCGGCATAGCCCACGTATCCCGGAGGAGCGCCAAAGAGCTTTTGATCGGAGTTCTCGGCACCGTACTCCGACATATCAAAACGCAGCATGCTGCGCTCATCGCCAAAGAGGAGCTCCGTAATGGCCTTAACGATCTCAGTCTTACCGGTACCGGTGGGACCGCTCAAAAACAGGACGCCTTTGGGCTTGGAACCAGACGAATGGGTGGCACCCGAAAGGCCCATGACGGAGCGCTTGAGCACGGTGACGGCCTTCTCGACGGCCTCGTCCTGGCCCTTCACGCGGCGTTTGATCTTTGCCTCGGGATCCTCTTCGAGCTTCTCGAACATCTGCTGCCATTTGTTCTCGCGAAAGCCGTACTTATACACGTCAACGAGCTTGGGAAGGATGGCCTCGATGGAAGCATCGGGGTTTTGCATATCGCGCTGATACATGCGCTGCAGGCCCTCGAGCTCCTTAACGCTCATGCCGTCGGTGGTATCGATAAAGCGACGCACCGCACGGTCATCGGAATCGGACAGCGCCTCACCAAAGCCAAACTTGCTTTGGATGTAGGCCTCGCGCATGTCACGATCGGGATGCGGCAGCGTGATGGTGCGCAGGAAGGGATTTTCCTCGATAAACCACACAGGCAGGTTGCGCACGTTATCCGTTACCAGAATGAGCGTGTTGACGGCCGTACGGTTAATGAGGCGCGCCTTGCTAGCACCAAGGTACAGATTAAGGAAAAACTGCGTCTCGTCGGGCATAAGACCGGTCGATGAGGCAAGCAGACGCGACGCCATGTTGACGATCACACAAAGCGGCTTGGCCTCGGTGCCGCCGTCGGGATTGTCATTGTATTTAAGGCGCAACATTGAACGGATGACCTCGCCGTATGAGGGCAGGCTCGACTGCTCGGTGGCATACGCCTGGCGGCCATCGGCGATGCAGGCGTTCGCCTCCATCATGCGGTCGTCGCTCTTAGAAGCCTCGTCGTGCGCCAGCGACACCAAGCGTTTGCAATCGACGTTGCCCATGCTGCTCGAGAACAGCTGGATGGGATCGAAATATGCCACGTTGTACTCAACTGAGCCATTGGCGTCTTCAAAAAGGCCGCGTACGACCTCGGCAAGCTCCGAAAACTGGAGCCCGCCGTCGACCACATCGGGATACTTGTCGTTGACGTTGCCCTCAAGGATAAAGAGGCTCTTCACCCCTTTAAAGTTGAGCATCTCGCGCTGCCAGGATTGGCGCTCGAAATCAGTTGCCATGTGTTATACCTCCTTGGCAGAAAATTCATGGTGGTAGCGGTCGGCAATACCAACGGTGATAATCGTGCCGTCCTGGACATAGTTTTGAAGCTGACGCGGCTGTTGAAGATACTGGTCGTAATCATCGTGTGGGCGGTCGCTCAGGTAGATCACGCGCTGGTTAGTCGAACCGCGCAGCGCGCAGTCGGGCACGTTAAGCTCGTCTATGTACGGACCGTCGATCAGTACATCGATGAGGGGCTTGAGTGTCTCCCACGTATCCGCGCCGATCGCTCTCGGCAGCTCTTCGAGCGTAAATCCGGTGTAAACGAGAATGTCATCGTAAGCGCAGCGGATCGTTGCCAGCAGCTTCACGAGTTCTGATGCCTGCTCGAGCGGATCTCCACCCGAAACCGTCAGCCGATGTACCCCGTGCTCGCGTGCGGCATCGAGCAACATCTGCGCAAGCTCATCAACATCGACATCCTGCTCGGGCAGCTGGTTGCGCCATTGGGGCGAAATACATCCGGCACAACGCTTTGAACAACCAGCGGTCCAGACAACAATACGTTCTCCCGGACCCAGCGAGACGACGGGAGCAAGCACATGGCTAACGAACATCGGCGTAATCCTCGCCCGGATCGAGTGTACGGTACACGGCCGAGGTACGTGCAAGCGAGCAACCGCATTCCTCACAGCCATCCCCAACCTTTGCACGCTCATCAGCAACGAGATGCAAACGACCGCACTCGGGACACTCGACAAACCAGCCCTCGACACCCGCAGACTCACCAGCGGCAGAAACAACCGGTGCCGCAGCAGGCGCGGGTTGCGGCACAGACCAAGCCTGGGTCTGCACGGGTTGCGCTGCAGGCGGTTCCTCCACAGTAACCGTCAGACGCAATTGGGCATATTCGCCAGACGCAGCCGGAATGAGCAGCGTATCGCCGGTATGAATCGGCTGGGCCACGCCGGGAACCAAGTTGAGGATCTGGCCGCCACGCATAAGAGCCGTTCCGTTATTGGACCCCTCATCGGCAACCATCCATGTGCCCCGCTCAAAACGAACGCTGGCGTGCTGCCGGGACATGGCAAAGTTCGAAGCCATAGAAGGAAACGCGTTGCGTCCAAGCACGGCAGCGTCCGTGAGACGAAGCTGCTCACCCATAACTGGGTCGGCAAGCGTAAGCTCAGGAACCGCAGGGGTAGCTGCAGCATTCGCCATGGGTTGCGGCGCGGGCTGCGGCATTGACGCAGGCGTCGGCTGTGGCATTGGCGCAGGCGTCGGCTGTGGCGCAGGAACCGGAGCAGGTTGCGGAACGGGCATGGGGGTAGGCTGCGGCGCGGGAGCAAGAGCAGCCTGATATGCCTGCTGGAGCGCGGGACGCTGAGGTCGCGAAGCACCGCCCATCGATGATGTTGCAGGATAGACGGCGGGAGCCGGACGCTCAGCGACCGCGGCGGCAAAGCCGGATGCTGAGGCGACTGGCGCCTCGGGTGCCGAGACCGCGGGCGCAGAGGTCGAAGGCGCAGGAACCGCACCAGCGGGACGCGGCGCCCCGCAGTCCTCGCACATATCGCGGGCATCATCGTTCATAAGACCACAGATAGGGCATTCCCATGTCATGGTTTACCTCATTTCCCTTTGCTTGAGCTGACTTGCTTGACGGCGATTACGCAGGCGACGCTCCGCATCTGCGGAAGGCGTGGGCGGCACGTAATCGTGCGGGTGAATCTCGACTGCAGCATCCGGACTTGGCGGCCGCACAAAACCAGCCGAGGTGTCCGCAAAGACGCCGCGCTTCTTAAGGTCTTCACTGAACTGCTTATAGAAGTCACAAAACTCCACTTGGTCCTGAACGGCCTTATCGACGGTTGACTGATCCTGGATCTTCACGTCTTTGATAATCGTGGGATTATTCGGGTCTTCAGAAAACTCAGCTGGGTCAGCCTCTACGACACGCATGATGACCTGCTGTTCGCTGCTGCCCTTAAGGACAGCGACCGCTTTGTGTTCGTTTGTGTCAAACATAAGACGCCAGGGTTTGCCCGAGCCATCCATAACGGCATAACGGACCACATTGACACCACGTTCCGCCATAGCATCATTAATTGCACGCTCGATATACTCGTCTTTTACGGCCTTATCAAGCTCGGCATCGGCGATTTCGATTTCTTCGTAGATATTATCGATTTCATAAATGTGCTTAAGAACAGTCGGGCGATGGTATCGATCGTTGAGTAGCTCTACTCGAATCTGGTACTGCGTGTACTGCTCATGCTTCTCGGCAGACTCATACTGGGCACGCTTCATGACATGATCGAAATCCTTGATGCTCTTATTAATAGCAAGCAGCTCCTCAACAGTTGAATCGGAATCAAGCGCATCATAGGCGGCACGGATCGATTCGAATTTCGCGCTTATTCGATTACGCAGCGCCATATCCAAGGCTTCATCCTGCATCAAAGAGATGGCGACTTCCGACCACGCGTCAAATGATTGCGCCGCCCCCTCAAACGTTTCAACGCCCGAAGAAGACTCCGCCGCCGCGGTTATCTGAAGCAATGCCCTCTTCAAATCTATAGGATTATCAGGCGTTACATCAAAATCAATCGCCCTTGCAAGACCTTCTGCTCTCAGCTTTTCAACGGTCAAAGCAGCATCAATCTGGCTTTTGCTCATCTCCATCCTCTGCTTCAGATGAGCGTCAAAAGTCATTTGTGGAAACAGGACGTGAAGCGTTGAAAACAAATGAGCCAACGCCTTCTCCATCCTCACCCTTGTATCCCTACCAAGACTCATCGTGTTTTCTTCATGTTCGGCATAAAAGGAGCGAGAACAATTGGTGAGCAACTCATCCAACATTGCCCGTGTTGATTCATCCAGCCCGGAAGCTATCTCATCAATCCGTTTCCTAAGGTCCGCGAGAGTCTCATTGAATTCCTCTTTGGCAGCATAACTTGCATTTTTTTCCGCCGTCTCACGAGCAGCCAACGCACCCGTAACAATTGCGGTAGGAGCCAAAAGGACCATACCAACAGCGCCGGCAGCACCCAAGCTTGTCCCAGTAGATGCGGCGCTACTTGCCGCAGGGCCAACAGATGTAAACATCCCAACCACGGCGCTCATACTTGCTATCCCTCCGTTTTTGACCAGCTTGGTCCTTGCGTCTTTCCAACATCTTTCTACCGCCGTCTTGCGCGATTCTGTTGCGCAACATTGGCGAGTGGCAGATTTGTCGATGTTGCGCAACAGAAGGCAGCGGTCAGCGCATATCCTGCTAATGGAAGAAAGGATGAAAGCGCGCCATGACCGGTTCCTACGAAGAAGTTCGACTCGTCAAGTTTCATACGCCAGCACTGCTCACCGAGCGCGAGCAGGCTGCGGCACGGCGTCGCTTCTGCACGCTTCTCGTTCCGCCGCAAAAGGGCGGCTTTGGCGGCAACGCCTATGTCCGCCGCGTCCAGAGCGGCGATCGCGCTTTTGAGCTCGCGCTTAAGATGCCGCGCCCCGATGCCCAACCCGAGCAAGAACAGCTCAACCGGGAAACTTTGGAAGAGGAGTACCGCACGCTCTCCGTCGTATCCAACCTAAGGGGTTTTCCCGACGTCTACGGATTTGGCTACACAGCAGACGGAACCCCGGCGCTGCTTATGGAATGGGTTGGCGGCGTCTCGCTTCTTGATGCACGGCCAGCTCTGAGTGATGGCGCTGAATCCTGCCCCGGCGATATCGTCGCCGCGCTGGGTCTGAGCGTGCTCAAGATCATCTTGTCCACGCAATCGCTCGACACGCCCTTTGTCCACCGCGACCTCTCCATGCGCAACATCATGCTGCGTCACGATCGCATCCCGCTCGAGGAGCAGGTCTCGAGTGGCTATTTTGACATCTGCCTGATCGATATGGGCAGTGCCAAGCTCGTTAAGCCGGACTTTTCCTTTACCGTCGACGTCAACGCTTTTCGCGGTGCCACGCCGGCATACGCAGCGCCCGAAATGCTGGAGCGGTTTAAGGCCGACCCCGGTGCGCGTGACAATCCCACCGTCGACATCTATGCGCTGGGAAGCATCCTCTACGAGCTTTATTGCGGACACGCGCCCTTTGAGGCAGAGCTCAGGCGCTCTGGAGATCACGCGCGCCTCAAGCGCACCGTGCAACCGCAACCCCTTGCGCCCGCAACTCCCCGCGAACAGGGCTTGGTCAACGCGATTATGGCTTGTTTGGCAGTCTCGCAAGACGCACGCCCTTCGGCAAATGAACTCGCGGCGCGCCTTGAGCCTTTCGCCCGTATGGGTGCTCCGCGAAAGCGCCGGCCCGTGGCGGATCGCGGCAGCGCTACCGTGCGGGCGGACGCCACCATCCCCACCCGCACGGTTGCACAGGCGCAGCCCGCGTCTCGGCCAACCCCATCCACCGAGACCGTCCGCAGCGCCGAGTCCATGCGTCGCGCGCGCCTTGCCGTCAAACGTCAACGCACGATGGCGCTCACGATGGTGATTGCTGCCCTGGTAGCAATCGTGGTTATTCTCGCCCTCGCATCTGCCGGCATGCTTTAGCCGGCAGTAAAAACCAAGTCAGCAAATAGACCCATTTGCAAAAAGCGGTGGCGGGCGCAACTCTCAATAAAGCCGCGCCCGCCACCGCCGCCATGCATCGCACGCTGACAATACGAGGTACTAGGAAATCAAAAGCTCAAAGGAATCCGTGATGCGCGTTCCCATGGTAACGGCGCCGTCTCCCGATTCGACTGTGGTATTCAGGTAATACTTGCCGTTCTTCTTTTTAGGAACACCCGAAACCGTAAGGTCGCAGTCCTCCTCCTCGACGGGAAGCGAGAACTCAAAGCCCTTATTCCTGACAAACGTACCAGTGACGTCCGTGTAGGTGCGATAGTCGTCACCATCGGATTGGGCGACGGTTTTTTCGGCGTTGTAGGTATCGTGGGCATGCAGCGTGGCCGAGATGTCTGCAACCGCTTCGCCGGAATCGCTGATGCTCTTAAACACAATCACAAGGTCGTTTTTGCTCGCGCCGTAGCAAGTATGGCCCCAAGAGTTGCCCGTCTCCTTAAGTGCTCCGCGCCACGTGGTGTTGGCAAAGCTCGTGGGCTTATCGATTTTGAGCTTCGCTGTGCTACCAGAGGTCGTAGTGGTCGACGTGGTCACATTGCCCGTCGTGGAGGAGTCCTCGGCATCGGAGCTGGCGTCCTCGCCGTTCTTGCTTGCGGTCTTGAGCTCCGCCTTAGCGTCCTTAAGGTCGGACTTTGTCTGATCGAGCTCGTCTTGCGTTTTTGTGAGTTCGTCCTTGGAAGATTCAAGCTGCTTCTTCAGCTTTTGAATCTGCTCCGTATTTTGCGGATGGGCCAAACCATATGAGTAGCCCGCCCAGCCGGTTCCCGCGCACAAGGCGGCGACGACAATAACGCCGGCGGCGATGGCGGGCGCATACGACTTACCCAGGCGCTTGCGTGCCAGCTTGTACTCGGCCTTGGCCGTCTTGAGGCTCTCGCGATCCTGCTCGAGCTGCTCTTCCTCACTGAGCGGCGTAGGACCAAAATCGGCATGGTAGCCAGGCTCAGTTTCCGCGTCCTCGATCGTAGTGCCAAAGTCTGACAAGGGATCGACTACACGCGTGGCGTCCGAATCGGATTCGGGCACAGCGGGCTCAGACGCGCCGGGCACCGTCACCGGCTGCTCGACTGCTTCCGAGGCATCATCCGCCTTAGGTAACTCCACCGTTGCCGCCGTAGCGGCCTCGCCGTCGCGCCAAGAAAAGGCAGGGCTCTGTGACACGGTCTGGGGCGTAGTATAGGGATCTTCGGGAACGGGCGCAGTCGGCGAGGGCACGGCAAGAGGCGATCCACACTCAGAGCAAAAACTAGCGTCATCGGGCAATAATGCACCGCAATAAGGGCATTCCATAGGGCACAACCTCTCAAAATGTGTCGTTTGCAGCCATCCTGTAACTTGGCGTATAGGCCCTATAATGTCTCAATAGTTATGCAAAGCGTTGCGCAACATTTTTCGAGTCGGTACGCTTTGAGCGTAGCCATTTCCTATCATGTTTGCAGTACGTCATTAAAGTTATCTGGGGAGGCAGCCATGGCGGCGGAAACACCGTGCTCGGTCCTCTACAACGACATCCGATCGTTCGGCGGTCTTAAGCATCTCGAGATTGCGCGAATGCTCATTAACGGCAATTCGTATGCAGGCAGTACCCTGCTCGACAAATGCTCTACCAACCGCTCGTACCTCACTCGCTACATCGTCCACCGCGAGCCCGATCAGTGTGCGCCAGGTATCTACAACGACTTCACTGTCTCCACGCTTAACCTAGCCGCCGCTATCGGTAACAAGCTTGGCGGTGGCGGGCGTGCCTACCGGGAGCTATCTGACCATTACAGCGGGCCCGCGGCTCAAGCGATGATGTCGATTCTCGCCGAGTATGGCCTCGATAATCGTCTCTACGCCAACGCCCTGGGGCGCATTCGCAGCTCCGATGACCATAGCCCCCGTGAAAAAAGCACACTCTTCCTGATGCTCTTTGTGACAACGGGGGCGCTCGCCGATCCCGCCCAGGGCGTGGCGACCGTTGAGCGCTTTTGCGATAGCAAGACTGGCGGGCACTTTGGCACCACCGAAACTACCGTTGGGCGTGGCTTTATGAGCAGCCTGGAGCAGCCGCGCGCCGTCGCTCCCAACCTCGGCTTGCTTAGGACGCACGCCGGAAACAGCGTTGACATGCAGATCCACCCCCTTACGCGTGACCCTCGCGGCACGGTAATTGGGTCCTTGCCCAAAACCTCGCCCAGCATCACCGATGTAGGCGCTGATGCATCGCGTGAGCATCTCCGCATTTGGCTCGAGGGTGGGCACTGGTACGCCCAGGGCCTTGGGTCGACCAACGGCACAGTGCTCGAATCGGGCGCGGGCGACGGCGATATTGTGATTGAGCCGCCGCGCGACCAACGCGAACCCGGCAAAGTCTATCCCCCCGTGGAAATCGCCAACAGCGACAGGCTTCATTTGGGTCTCTATACAACGTTTCTCGTTATTGTGGACTAGCGCGTAGAGACGTGGGAAAACAGGTGTCACTCGTCTTATATCATTTACGTTGCACGCTGCACTATAAATAGCAATACGAGTCAATAGCAATACGAGTCAGCTTATCGGCAAACACGTCTATCATGGGCTTTAATCGATAATCGCGTTCTCGGTGTGAGCACGCTGCCCCACCAAACGAAGGAATGCCTTGGATACCACCAACACCGCCTCTGGCGACAAACTCATCCGTCTCGACACGTTCGACACCGCCGTGGCGGTCGACCCCAGCGCCGAGGACGACGCCAAGCGTCGGTTTATGACGCTTGTTCTCCAGACGGCCCACCACGACGACGGCAATATCGGGCACGTGCTGCGCGCGACCAACACGAGCGGCGAGGTCTTTGCCGTCAAGCTACTCAAGGACAACGCCATCATTTCCGACCAGACGCCCGATCGCTCCGCCGAGCAAGCAGCTGCGCACCTGGCCAACACCGCCGCGCTGTTCGAGGAGTACCGTCATCTGTGTACCGTCTCGCACCTGCGCGGATTTCCGCGTGTCTATGGCTACGGTTCATACGAGGACGACCCGCTCATCCTCATGGAGTGGGTCGAGGGCACCTCACTCAAACAGGCGCTGCCCCTGCTTCCGCACCATGCCTCGGGCGGGCTAACCACCCAGATGGTGGCCGCCGTTGGAAACGCCGTGCTTCGCGCGCTCTTGATGACCCAAGGCCTCGTGAATCCGGTCATCCATCGCGACCTGTCGCCTGCCAATATCATGTTCCGCACCACCAGCCGAACGCTCGAGCAACAGATTGCCGATTGCTCCTTTGACCCCTGCCTCATCGACATGGGCTCCGCGACCATGGCACTCGGCGACGACACAATCACCCGACGTGCCGACATTTGGCGCTTTGCCACACCCGCATACGCCGCGCCCGAAATGCTCACGCAGGATATCGAAGGCATCGCGGCCCTTCGCCGCTCGCCCGCGATCGACGTCTATGCGCTTTCGAGCATTCTGTACCAGCTCTACAGCGGTCGCAAACCGTTCGATGTCGAGTCGACGGGTGCCGCGGCAACCGGCTCGTTCTACCTCATAAAGACCAAGACCAAACCGGCACCGCTCGAGCCGCGCTGCGAGGGCGACAAGGCGCTTGTCCAGATCATCATGAAAGGCATCTCGGTTGAACAGGGCGATCGCCCCACCGAGCAGCAGATGCTCGAGGCGCTCTCGGCATACCTCCCCGCTGCAGAATCTGAGGACCGCGAGGGCGCAGGAGACGAGGCCGCAATTGATATCGATTCTGGCACGCACCTTAAGGTCGACGTCACCGGCGAGCGCGCACGAGAGATCCCAGAGCAGGCCCGTCACGATGCCATGACCCGCCGCCGCTTTATTATCGGTGGCGTTGTCGCAGCCGTTGCGGGGCTTGGCGTTATCGGGGCGGCAACCCATGGCTTTGGCATCCCCGACTACCTGGACGGCATCCGCGGTTCACTTGACGACTACACCTGGGATCAGCTGCAAGAGATTTCGCTCAAGATTAAGGCGGCGAAGAGCAACGCCGAAGCTCGCAAGATCGCCAAGCGTTATCATCTGCTCGACGACGACGGCCGTATTCCCTACCCGAGCACCAAGCGCGTTACGCTCACCAACGGGCTGGAGGTCGGGGCGCAACTCGTGGGCATTCTTCACGACGACCTGGCGGATACCAACGGCAAGGCCGGTCTGTCATTTATCTTTGACGCAGGTATTGCCGAGCGCGATGCCTCAGAGCACCCGCTCAACGGTGGCTGGGAAGACTGCGAGCTGCGCACATGGCTCGATGAGGACGGCATTAAGCTGCTTCCCAAGGAACTGCAATCGGTTATCAGTCCGGTCAAGAAGATCTCGAACAACGTCGGCGCTACCAAAAGCACTTCGTGCCTGAGCGAGCTGCCCGCGACCCTTTGGCTGCCCGCCATGGTCGAGCTCTGCGGCGGACAGGCGCCCAAGGACTTTAGCGAGGACTGCCATTACCTATCCGGCATCTACAACGGCGAGGGCAAGGAATACCAGCTGTTCCGCGAGCTTAAGGTGAGCCCCTTTACCACGAACAGCATGATGATTCGCCAGTGGAAGGGCAAGGATGTCTGTTGGTGGGAGCGTACGGCGAGCCCCGACACGTCGGAGAACGAGGGCACGCTCTATATGAACCGCGTGGGCGACGACGGCGATGTCTTTAATTACGCCACGTCTGCAAGCAAGCCCGATAAACGGACCTGCGTGATTCCCGGATTCTGCATCTAGGCGGCGGGCGTCTTGCCGTGACGGGACCCCTCCCCGGCAATTGTCTCGATCTGTAACATTAGCTCGGCAGATACAGGTCTAGATGTTACAGAACGAGACAAACCCCAGCCCCGCGAGACAACATCTCAATCTGTAACAGTAAGGGGTTAAAAACCTCTCTAGATGTGGCAGATCAAGACATTTGAGTCGACCGCGGACGGTCCGTCTCGATCTGTAACAGTTAGAGGTCATATTTGCTGCCAGATGTTACAGAACGAGACATTAGCTTGCCGAGAACTTCGCCTCATAAATGTGATTCAAGTGTGTCGATATTTCCTTGCCAATGTTGCGCAACAGAAGCCCTTTCGGCGGTCGTAACGTACGAATTGTCATAGGTACCCCTTCAACGATTGGGAGAAGAAATGGCAAAGTACGCACCTAAACACTTGGAAGTCTCAGGCGGCGACGAGCCTCGCCCCACATTCTCGGGCTACAAGGCAACACGACTCGCCGTCACCGCGGCAACCACCATCGCTATGACTGGCTCGTCGCTGCTCGCGCCGTTCTCGGCATTTGCCAACGATGCGAGTGATACCACGGCACAGGACGCGATCATGTCCCCGCTTGCTGTCCACGCCGGCGAGGCGGCAGGCTCCGCAGTAAAGGCAAACGCCCAGAAGATTGCCGACTTGCAGGCTGCTATCGACGCCGCAAAGGCTGCCGAGGCAGACGCCAAATCCGACTACGACACGGTGGCTGCTCCCTATACCGAAAAGCAGACGGCCCGCGACAACGCACAAAGCACCTATGACGCCTCCGTCTCCGATAATTCGCAGGCAGAGGCCGCCGCGTGCGCCGAATATGCTCGCCAGCTCGATGAAAGCGTCAAGGCGGCCGACAGCGCCAGTGCCACGCTGAAGGATGCTCAAGGAAAGCTCGATGCAGCCAAGACCGACGCCGAGGACAAGTCGAAGGTCCTTGATGCCGCAAAGCTGACGGCAGCCGACGCGCAGGCCAAGCTCGAGGCAGCCCAGAAGGCAGCCGCCAACGCAACGCCGGAGGAAATCAAGGTCGCCGAGCAGGCTGCCGCAGATGCGCAGGCCGCTCTGGACCAAGCAAAGGCTGCGAAGGCCACTGCCGATTCCGCGCTCGCCGATGCCCAGCAGGCTCAGAGCGCCGCGCAGAGCGCTTACGACGAAGCGGCAGGCACACTGGCTTCCGCTCAGCAGGAAAAGAACGCCGCGGATGGTAAGGTAGTCGCGGCACAGACAGCGTATGACAGCGCACAAGCCGATTTGGCGGCCGCAAAGGCAGGCGCCGAGGGCCCGGAGTATGACGCCGCCCAGGCAAAGGTCGATGCTGCCCAAAGCGCACTCGACCAGGCGAAAAAGCAGCAGGCGACTGCCGAAGCAAGCCTTTCTCAGGCAAATAGCGACGTTGAATCCAAGCAGGACGCCCTCACCGGCGCCGAAAGCGAGCTCGAAGCCAAGAAGCAGACAGTCGCAGCGGCCGAAAATGATGTAACGGCAGCCCAGACGAAAGCCGATGCGGCGCAATCGGAGTTGACCTCGGCAAAGCAGGCACATGCTGCCGAACTGGAGAAGGCAAAGGCCGCTCAGAAACAAGTCGACCAGGCAAAAGCCGAGAAGGAGCAGGCAGACAAGGCGCTCGAAACTGCCAAGGCAAACCAGGCGGCCGCCGATCAAGCCGTTGTCGATGCACAGAAAGCATACGATACGTGCAAGGCAGCAACCGATAAGGCAACGACAGCGGAGGCGCAGAGCGTCATCGGCTTCTACCAGTTCATCGGTGCCAACGACGCTGCAAACATCATCTATAGGCAGAGCGATAAAAACCCGACGACCATTGGCGATAAAAAAGACGGCACGTCACTCGACAACGCCAAGCTATCGTTTGACAAGCTGCGCGAGATTAACGAATACCGTGCAAGCGTTGGATTGAGTGAGCTTAGGGTGACGGCCGAGCAAATGGCAATCGCTCAGTCCAACTCCAATTACTCTGATGCGATGTTAGACCACTCAGATTACGCCAATTTTGAAAATGCCGCTTGGAACTTCAGCACTAAAGAAAACATCGCGCACCAATGGGTCGATAATGAAAAGAAGATATTTGACGAGGCTGCAGCGAAAGCCGGCCTTGGCAACGTTGCCCCCAAAGATGCTTGGAAGACTTTCTGGAGTCACGGTACCGAATTCGGAGCCCAAGGCGTGGGTTTTGGCAAAGTCGGCCACTATTTGAATATCGTGCAGCCTGATGCCAAGACCATGGGATATGGCATCAATTCACGCGGGACCCATTGGCCATACACATTCGTCTTGGAAATCGATAACAACTACGGTTCAGCCGAAAAAGAATACTCGATCGATGAACTCGAGAATCTCTTTGATCAGTATCAGCTGAGCCTCTCCAAAGCCAGCGAAAAGCTCGCCGCCGCAAAGACGGACCTTGAGCAAAAGCGCAGCACAGCGGCATCGAAAGCCGATGCCGTAAAGGCAGCTGAAACCCTCGTCACTCAAAAGCAGGAAGGCATTGTTGCCGCGAATAGCGACCTTGCCGCCAGGAACGACAGCGTAGCAAGTGCCGCCGCCGCTGTTGCCCTAGCAGAGCAGAATCTCGCCAAGGCAAACGGAAAAGTTGCCGAAGCCGAAGACCATGTCAAAGCCGCTCAAAGCAAAGTGGCACCCGCAGAGCAGGTCGTCAACCAGAAGCGCGCCGAGCTTAAGGCATCGCAAGAGCAAGCCGCTCAGAGCCAGAAGAAGGTTGATGCCGCCAAGGCAGAGACTCTCGTAAAGCAGCAGGCTCTGCAAGATGCAAAGAAGGAACTTGCCAAGTATTCTGCCGATGTTGTTGCGGCTCAGGAAAAGGCTGACAAGGCCCATCAGGCGCTTGATGAAGCCACGGCAGACCAGGCATCTGCCCAGAGTGCTCTCGAAAAGGCGAAGCTCGACGAGGCTGCCAAGAAGCAGGCCCTTGACACCGCGAAGGACAACGCCGAGGCCAAGGCGGCGAACGCGGAGCACGCCGCGAGCGATCTGACCACGGCGAAAAACGACTTTGATTCAAAGAAGGCCCGTGCCGACGCCCTGAACAATGCGGCCGATAATCTTGCCACCGCCGAGGCGGCCAAGAAGGACGCCGACGCAGCAGTTACCGAGGCCGGAGTCGCCCTTGGCGCGGCAAATGATGCCATTGCGAACGCCGAGCAGGCGGTCGAGAATTCTCAGGCCGCATCGGATGCCGTTGCCGCAACTCTCGGAAAGGTCAAGTCCATCAACGTCGAAAACGGCATTGCTACTGGCTCTGACGCAAACGCGAACGATACGCTCAATGCCCTCTTTGCCAAGTGCGTCGCCGCTAAGCAGGCAGAACATAACGCAAAGGCCGCACTTGATGCCGCTCAGGCAAACCTTGATGCTGCGACGCCCGCCTACACCGCGGCTCTCAACGACTACAACGAGGCGAAGGCAAAACGCGTAGCCGCCGAGCAAGCCCTGAAGGACGAGATCGCCCGCCAGGAGCAAGAGGCGGCGAAGGCCGAGCAGGCCAAGATCACGCAGGCTGCCGCTAAGCCGGTTGCTGGAAAGCCGTCTGCCGGCAACGCCAAGACGGCCGCTAACTCGGCACTTCCCACCACAGGCGACAATGCTGCGCTCGCCGGTGAGACGTTTGTCATCGGAGGCGTCGTGCTTGTAGCCGCCGGTGTCTTCCTAACCGACAAGAAACGTCGTCAGGAGTAAGAATCTCGGAAGGACGGCTTCTCTTCCCTCCCGCCGCTTCGCAAACCCTGCCCAGCATGCGCCGGGGCGCCTATCACGCGGGCGCCCCGGCGTTTTACGTTGTATGCCCGGAGCATCTGCTCCGAGATTGTCTCGATCTGTAACAACTAGGACCCAAACATCGATCTTACTGTTACAGATCGAGAGATTCGGGTTACCCTCGAATGGTTTGTCTTGATCTGTAACATCTAGCAGGCAAAACGGTCCTTAGATGTTACAGATCAAGACATTTGAGTTGACCGCGGACGGTTTGTCTCGATCTGTAACATCTAGCAGGCAAAACGGTCCTTAGGTGTTACAGATTGAGACGTTAAGTTGTGGCTCGATGTAATGTCTCGATCTGTAACAGTTACTCGACAAAAACGGGTCTAGTTGTTACAGATTGAGACATTAGACCGGCTACGGTCCGCCGACCTGGCTATCACCTCGACCAATACCAGAATGTCATACATTTCAACTTCAACTGGACACCCCCAGGGGGTATAGGTGTATAGTGTCGGCAGGTTAACATTCACGACACTAGACCATAGAAAGGAGAAGCCATGGCTCAAGATAAATTCGATGTGGGCGGCATGACGTGCGCCGCTTGCCAGGCGCACGTAGACCGCGCCGTGAGCAAGCTCGACGGCGTCGAGAGCGTCGCGGTCAATCTGCTCGCCGGCTCCATGCTGGTCGACTACGACCCCGCGCAGGTCTCCCCCAACGATATCTGTGCTGCCGTCGACCGCGCAGGCTACTCGGCCTCGCCCGTCGACGCGGGCGGCGCCGGCTCAAACTGCAGCACGCAAGCCAGATCCGGCGCCACCCATATGGAATCGCCCACCAAAAAGCTAGAGGCCACTGCCTCCGCCATGCGCACCCGTCTCATCATCTCAATCATCTTTCTCATTCCGCTGTTCTACATAGGCATGGGACACATGCTCGGCTGGCCGCTGCCCAGCATCTTCATCGACCACATCCACAGCATGACGCTCGCCCTCACCGAGCTTGTCCTGCTCATCCCCATCGTCTATGTCAACGACGCGTACTTTATCAACGGGTTTAAATCGCTCGTTCACGGCTCGCCCACCATGGACGCCCTTATCGCCGTTGGCGCCACCGCATCCATCGCCTGGTCGCTCTACGCCATGTTTATCATGGCCGACCAGCTGGCCGCCGGGCAAATCCACGAGGCCATGATGACGGGCATGGACAACCTGTATTTTGAGAGTGCGGGCACGATCCTGTCGCTCGTCACCGTGGGCAAATACCTCGAGACACGCAGCAAATCCAAAACCGGCGGCGCTATCGAGGCGCTCATCGACTTGGCACCCAAGACTGCGACCGTCGTTGCCGACGACGGCACCGAAACCACCGTCGACGTCGACAGTATCCTTCCCGGCCAGGTCCTGCGCGTGCGCCCCGGAGAGTCCATCCCCGTCGATGGCGTGGTGCTCGAGGGCAGCTCGGCCGTGGACGAAAGTGCGTTGACCGGCGAGTCCATACCCGTGGAAAAGACCGCCGGCGACACCGTCAACGCCGCCACCGTCAACCGCACCGGTTCGTTTACCTTCCGCGCCACGCGTGTGGGCGCCGACACGTCGCTCGCCAAGATTATCCAGCTCGTCGAGGACGCCAATGCCACCAAGGCACCCATTGCTCGACTGGCCGACAAGGTCGCCGGCGTGTTTGTGCCCGTGGTGTTCGTGATCTCGGCCGCGACCTTCGTGGTGTGGATGGCACTGACCGGAAGCATCAACGAAGCGCTTACCTCCGCCGTCGCCGTGCTGGTGATCAGCTGCCCGTGCGCGCTGGGCCTGGCCACGCCCGTCGCCATTATGGTTGGCACCGGCAAGGGCGCCGAGATGGGCATTCTGTTCAAGAGCGCCGAGGCGCTGGAGAACCTGCGCAGCGTGGGCACCGTGGTGCTCGATAAGACGGGCACCGTCACCCGCGGCAAGCCTGCCGTGACCGATATCGTGGTAGCCACGCGCGCTGACGGCTCGCCCGCCATGAGCGAAAAGGCGCTGCTCAAGCTGGCCGCCGCGCTGGAGCGCTCGAGCGAGCACCCGCTGGCCGAGGCGATTATGGCCGAGTGCGAGACGTGCGGAATCGTCGCGCGCATGGTCGAGGACTTTGCCGCCGCGCCCGGTCGCGGTGTCACCGCACGCGAGGGGCAAAACGTCATCGCAGCCGGCAACGTGCGCCTGATGGACGAGTTGGGCGTTACCGTGCCCGCGGGTCTTGCCGAGCAATTTGCCGCCGAAGGCAAGACGCCGCTGTTCTTTGCCAAGAACGGCGAGCTTGTCGGCACCATCGCCGTGGCTGACGAGGTCAAAGAGACGAGCGCCGAGGCCATCGCTGCGCTCCGCAAGCTCGGCGTCGACGTGCGCATGCTCACCGGCGACAACCGCGTGACGGCCGAGGCCATCGCCCGCCGCGTGGGGCTGAGCAGCGAGCAGGTCATCGCCGACGTCCTCCCCGCCGACAAGGAGCGCCACGTGCGCGGGCTGCAGGATGCGGGCAGCAAGGTCGCCATGGTGGGCGACGGCATCAACGACTCCCCCGCCCTGGCGCGCGCCGACGTGGGCCTTGCGATCGGCACCGGCGCCGACATCGCCAAGGAGGGCGCCGACGTGGTACTCATGCGCAGCGATCTCATGGACGTCGCCCGTGCCATCGAGCTTTCGCGCGCCACGATCCGCAACATCAAGCAGGACCTGTTCTGGGCGCTGTTCTACAACGGCATCGGCATTCCGCTGGCGGCGGGCGTGTTCTTCCCCCTCACCGGTTGGCAGCTCTCGCCGATGTTTGGCGCCGCCGCGATGAGCCTGTCGAGTGTCTGCGTTGTGTCCAACGCTCTGCGCCTGAAATCCTTTAAGCCTAAAGTGGCAAAATAGGCTCACCATTAAGTCCATTTAGAACGGGTTTTCCAGGTGCCCGAGATTGACCTGAAAGAGGAGCGACGCGTACTTTGGTACGCGAGCGACGGCTTGAAGGTCAAGGTCGGGTGCCCGGGAAAGCCGACACAACAGAGAGGAATACCAATGCGTTACACGATTAAGACTTCGGGCCTTATGTGCGGCCACTGCGACGCCACCGTCGAGACGGCGTTGCTCAACGTGGCCGGCGTGACCGACGCCGACGCCGATCACGAGACTCAGACCGTCCAGGTGGAGTGCGCCGACACCGTGACCGCCGAGCAGCTCGCCGCCGCTGTCGAGGGCGCCGGCGAGAAGTTCCACGCCCTGTCCGTAACCGCCGCGTAACGACCCACGCGCACCCCGACCAGAAACGAGGACCCGCCATGATGGCAGACCATAAATCGGTGACCCGCATGCTCAAGACGGCACGCGGTCAGATCGACGGCATCCTGCGGATGGTCGAGGAGGACCGCTACTGCGTCGATATTTCCACGCAGCTCATGGCAACGCAGGCGCTCATTGCGCGCATCAACGCCGACGTGCTCAAGGCACATATCGAGGGCTGCGTGACTTCGGCAATCGAATCGGGCGACGAAGACCTCAAAGCCGCCAAGCTCGCCGAGATCGAACGCGTCGTCGACAAGCTCTCCAAGTAATTGGGGCATTGGGGACAGACTTCTTTGCACCATCTTGGTGTTCCGGGGACAGGTACGTTTGCACCACCTTGGTGCAGATTGACCTGTCCCCCTTGCCCTAAATCGGGTATAAAGGCGTGCAGTATATCGAACGAAAGGCAATTTGCATGAATGACTTTATGAAGGGCCGCAATGGTGCCGATGAACTCACCATCGTGATGGGTTTTGCCGGCATTGTCATCGCGATGATCGGATCGATAGCCCACATCCAGTGGCTCAGCTGGATTGCCATCGCCGTAATCGTGATTGGCGTGCTGCGCGGCCTGTCCAAAAACATCGATGCGCGTCGCAAGGAAAACGCTGCCTTTGTCGCCGCGACCGCGAACGTCCCCGGCTTGGGCAAGTTTGTCGCCAGCTTGGGCGGCGGCGCTGCAGCGGCCAGCACCTCGCGCGCGGCTGGAACGAGCAAGGAAGACTTTGAGCGCGCCAAGCGCACGGCCAAGAAGATGTGGAAGGGACGCAAGACCACGGCATACCTCAAGTGCCCCAACTGCGGCCAGATGCTCTCCGTCCCCAAGGGCAAAGGCAAGATCCGCGTCACCTGCCCCAAGTGCCACGCCAAGATGGAAACCCGCTCCTAGCGCCCGCACGCGGGACAAATTAATCAGGTTTGTTTGTCCCAAATCTTAAGTATTTGTTCGATAAAAAAGCCGAGGCCTCGTGTTGAGACCTCGGCTTTTTGTATGTGGCAACGGAGCTGCACCTTTGTCACACCTATGCCACACCGTCGCGGGCGAGCTCCTCGGCCAGCGCCTCGGCCGGCATGCCCATAATCGTGTCGAGCTCGGCGTCCACCTCGGGAATGCGCTTCACCTTGAGTTTGCGCACCAGATCGCCGCGACACATCACATGTATCGGCTCACGCAGAGCGCACAGGTCATCGAGCGGATTCTTGCGCGTCACCAGGATATCGGCGGCCTTGCCGCACTCGATCGTACCGGTCTCGCCGCCCAGCCCCAGGAGCTCGGCATTGACCTGCGTGGCCGTATGCAGCGCAAAGGCGCTGCTCACGCCCACGTACTTGGCAAAATAGGCCACCTCACGCCACATGTCGTACTGCGTCACGAACGGGCAGCTCGAATCTGTGCCAAGGCCCACCTTAACGCCAGCTTCCAGCGCCGCACGAGCACTCTCGATAATGCCCGAGCACACGATGTCGCCGTTCTTCTTTTGCGTGTCAGTCGAATGAGTCTTTTCCGGGTCGAGCAACACAAACGGTAGCGCCGGGCTGATCGTGCAGGTAACGCTGGGCGCACGTCCCTCGAGCTGCGTGCCCGCGGCGCCACGGTACAGCTCCAGGATCTCGGGCGTCATCGGGGCACCGTGCTCGATCGTATCGACGCCGGCCTCAAGCGCGGCCTTCACGCCCTCGGTACTCTCGACATGGGCCATAACCGGCAGGCCCACCTCGTGCGCCGCCTTGCACGCCGCCGCGGCAACCTCCACCGGCATACGCAGCACGCCCGGCTCGCCCACCTCGGTCGCATCGAAAACGCCGCCCGTCACGAACAGCTTGATGACATCGGCACCGCGCGCATACAGGTCTCGCACCTGCTCGGCTGCCTCGACGGGGCTGTTGGCCACCTGGGCGAACAAGCCCACACCATGGCCGCCCGGCACCGTGACGCCCGTTCCCGGCGCTACCAGACGCGGACCCTGATACTTGCCGGCGTCGATGGCGTTGCGCACGGCGATGTCGGCAAACAGCGGGTCGCCTGCACCGCGCACCGTGGTCACGCCGCTTGCCAGCTGCTGTTGGGCGCTGCCCTTGAGGATGTGGCGGACGATGGCGCGTCCCACGGGATTGTCGAGCTTCTTCATCAGCGCGCCCGCATCGCCCGCCGAGACCGGTTTGCCCGAACCGCACAGATGCACGTGCATATTGATGAGACCCGGCATGAGATACGCACCGCCCAGGTCGATGACCTCGGCACCCGCCGGCGCCTGCGCGACAGCACTCGGCCCCATCCAGGTTATGACACCGCGCTCAACGGCCACGGCCATATCGGGCTGCGGCTCCATGTGCTCCGAGCCATCCAAAACGGTTGCATTGATAAACAACGTGGGACGATCAGCGGACGCCATATCGAGCTCCTCCCCCTCAGAAAACTTCAACATTTGTCCATTATTACCCAGTTCGGCAGGATTGCTGCGGACATATCGGTTAACGGAGAAAGGAGGAGATGCGGAGAATGGAATGCGTTGCAGCCCCATCCCAGCGACATCCGGGAAATGTCTAGATCTGTAACAGGTGGACCGTCTTTAACCTTCCAACTGTTACAGATTGAGATCTTTCGGCACCGCGTCCAACCTTTGTCTCAATCTGTAACAGTTAGAGCGGTTTTCGGCCGTTAGATGTTACAGATTAAGATATTCTCCAGCCCTGTCGTCAAACGTCTAAATCTGTAACAGTTAGACAGGTTTTCGGCCTCTAGCTGTTACAGATCGAGATATTTTAGCGGCAGCCAACCTTCTGTCTCGATCTGTAACAGCTACGAGGCCAAACGGCCCCTTGTTGTTACAGATCGAGACAAACTCGGCAGAAACAACCACATTCGCGTCAGTTGCACCCCTTAGCACCCATACCACTGACGCTTCCATCCCTCAGCCAAATCGGCCCGCTGCGAAATACCCGCCAGCCTCATCTTTTCAGCCAGCTTCCCTGGGTTCTTGAGCTCATCAAACGTAAACCGAAGCACCTTATGCCCGAGCATTGTCAGATGAGATTCCCGCTGACGCTCTGCCACGAATGGGTCAACCGACTCCCGACCCTCGCCGCTCTGCAAGGTGTACTTCCCCTTTCCGTCGAGCTCGCCGATGACACACGTCCCGTCCTCGAGCCGCCAAAAATAGTCGACGCGAAACACCTGGCTCGGATCGAGCGGGTCGCGAAACTCCACCTGCAGCTCCGGAACCGGAAAACCGTACGCAATAAAGAATGCTCGGAACCGAGACTCGCCGCCGTTTTCAGACAGTCCGTCCGCATACGACGCAATCACCTGTGCCCTGCGATACCCTCGCCTGCCCTCGCAATCGGCGCGGAGGCGCTCGCACAAATCCCCACGTGATACGCCTTTCGCCCGCAGTGCAGAATCGGCAATCGCCAACCCGTAGGAGAACGGCGCACGCAGTAGGCAATCCTCCACCGTGCGCCAAAACGACGTCACCCGCACGCCATCAACATGCTCGAGTGCGCCCGCCATCTGCGGACGCAACAACCTGCACCCGCCGCTCAACGTCACCGAACAACCCGTCTTAACAAGAAAACGCGACCCAAGCAGATCATTCGGCACCTCCAGACCCCACAAAAGCGCCGCGTCATAGCCCCAAAACGCCCAATCGGGATGAAACTCTGCAAGCCCTTTGATGGTACGCAGCGTTCGCTCCGCCGGCGTCAGTACACCCCAATCATGTTGAAAGCAGAACAAATACGGCTCGGGTTCCGCGATATCGTCGGTTCCAACATGACGCCGCAGCCACATGAGCTCGGCATTGTCATGCGTTGCGAGCAGCGCACCTTGCTCGGTCACCTCCGTGAGTCGCGCGAGCATCCTATTCCGCGCCAACGTGTTGCGAGTCGTATGCTTGTGCTTGAAAACGGTATTAGACACTTCCATCACCACCACATCGGACAAATGGACCATCGTCACCGTTGCCTCCGCTGATAAATGTCTTGATCTGTAACGGGTAGACGTTCTCCAGGTCCCTAAACGTTACAGATCGAGACAAAAGGGCAGAAGGCAAGGCAGGCGACAACTACCCATCCCCTACTCCCACTCCTGCTCGTAGATATTGAGCGACTTTACGTACCGCCCCTGGGCGCCCATGATGTCGCGGACCAGCCGCAAGAAGAAGCTGATACACGAGGTGTCAAAGCCGTCCTGCAGGTCCTCGGGATGCACCGCACCCGGCCCGTCGACCGCCGTGTCGTTCAGGTGCGCGATGTCATACAGGTAGAGCTGCCCCGCCGTCAGCCAGACATCGTCGATGCACGCGAGTCGCACCGCAATCGCGCCATCGTTCCAGCGCTCCTTTTGCACGATATGTGGGTCGTAGACGTCAAAGCGACGGTCGGTGCGCGTGTCTTTCAGCACGACCATGCCAGTCGCGGGATCCTTGTCAAAAATGCCAAAGCGCGAGAAATACTGTGTGTCGCGCACCTGCTCAAGCCGCTTGAGCGAGGCTGGCAAAATCGATGCCGGTGGCTCATCCACATACAGCTCCAACAGCGTCTTGCCATGGCGATAGGGGCGCTCAAACAACAGCCAATCGGTAAACGCCATGTTGTAGGCCATGATTTCGTTTTGAGAAGGTTCCTCGCAATAGCTGAGCCACGGGTCGACGATAATCTCGAACTGTTCGCGTGCCGGCTCCAGGAATTGAAACTTCCGCAGCATCCAAAAGTGAGCCATGTCGGCAATATCGTTGCCGACGGCTTCAGCCAGCTCTGCTCGGTCAAAAGCGTGGTCAGTCATGGCATCCTCCTCAAACTGATGGACCTCAATTTGAGCTTACGAGGAGGGTGGGCAGCCACGACCAGCGCGGACAAAATAGGCCTCCGACTGCAAACCAGATGCTGACCAAACACCTGACGAAAAGCTTGACCGAAAATGCGCGCCGCAACAAAACCGCAGGTAAACATCGACGGCCAACCCGCCCTTTTGAGCCAGATGCCCGCAGCCACCACAGAAACAACAGGTGACCACAGCCCAAGAAGTCGACAAATGAACACCCGCACGTCGACAAACGAGCAAACTGCTCGCAAATCCGCAAGGAGTGTCCCCGAATGCCGACAGAAAAGGAACGTCCCTAACTGCCGGCAGTTGAGGACGTTCCTTTTGTGCCGGCCGTTGGGGACAGCCCTTGACGATTCAGCTGTGGGCAGCAGCCTTACAGCTCCAGCGCGTCGGCGACTTCAGCAGCGCAGGCCAGGGCGTCGGCCATAGCGTTCACCACGAGCGAGCTGCCGTTGCGAGCGTCGCCGGCAACATACACCGGCGCGGCATCCGCGGCGACGCCGTCGACACGCGCCGCAAGATGCGAGCCCTCGGCAGCCATCACCGGCAGCGGACGGCCAGCGGCGGCAACAGGCACGCCGGCAGCGTCGAACACGCTGTGCTCCGGGCCCGTAAAGCCGCAGGCAATGAGCACCAGCTGGGCCGGCACCTCGTGCTCAGAGCCCGCGATGCACTCGGGCTTTCCCGCCGACCAGTCCAGATCGACCACGCGCAGGCCCGCAGCCGCACCCTTCTTGTCCAGCAGCACCTCGAGGGTATCCACGCCCCAGGCACGCATCTCGCCACCCATCGCAGCGATAGCCTCTTGCTGGCCGTAGTCGGTCTTCTTAACGTTGGGCCACTGCGGCCAGGGGTTGCTCGCCGCGCGCTTATCGGTCGCAGCCGGCAAGAACTCAAACTGGCGCACGCTGCGCGCGCCCTGACGCACGGCGGTACCCACGCAGTCGTTGCCGGTATCGCCACCGCCAATGACCGCAACGTCCAGGCCGCGTGCATCGATGGCAGGCTCGCCGCCATCGAGCACCGAGACGGTCGAAGCCGTCAGGTAGTCCACCGCGTACACCACGCCGGGCGCGTCAATATTCTCAGCAGCCAGTCCACGCGGAGCACGGGCGCCGGCAGCCACCACGACGGCGTCAAAGTCGTCGAGCCTGGCGGTAACCTTGGGATCGCTCACGTCGGCACTCAGCTCGAACACAATGCCCAGCTCGCGCATGAGCGCCACGCGACGCTCGACCACGGACTTCTCGAGCTTCATGTTGGGAATGCCGTACATGAGCAGGCCGCCGGGGCGGTCGTCGCGCTCAAACACCGTCACGCGGGCGCCGCGACGCGCAAGCTCCCATGCAGCCACCAGACCAGCAGGACCGGAACCCACCACGGCAACCGTGGGTGCGCCCTCCCCCGCCGGCTCAAAGCGGCGCGGGCCACCGTTTGCCCACTCATGGTCGCTGATCGCACGCTCGTTGTCATGGATCGTCGTGGGCTGGCCGTCGACCGAACCCAGGTTGCACGCGGCCTCGCACAACGCCGGGCACACGCGGCTCGTGAACTCGGGCATGGGCGAGGTGAGCGACAGGCGCTCGGCAGCCTCATCCCAGCGGCCGCGGTACACCAGCTCGTTCCACTCGGGAATCAAGTTGTGCAGCGGGCAGCCGCTCGGGCGCGCCTTGCCAAAGCTCGCGCCCATCTGGCAAAACGCCACGCCGCACATCATGCAGCGGCTCGCCTGGGCGCGACGTGCGTCGTCATCGAGCTCCACATACAGGGGATCAAAATCATGACTGCGCTCCTCCACGGGGCGAAGCTCGTGGGTCACGCGATCGATATCAAGAAAAGCACCGGGCTTACCCATGGCACTTACGCCTCCTTCTTGGTCGAAGCAACAGAGCTGGCGACGGCGGGCACAGCACCAGCGACACCACCCGCCACATCGAAGCGAGCGACATCCGCGGCGCTCGCGCGACCGGTCACAATGTCAAACGCCAGCTCCTCGGCCTGCGCATGCGTCTTGCCGACGGCCTCGGCGGCGGCGACAATCGCCAGCACGCGCTCATACTCGGTCGGAATGACCTTCACAAAGTGCTTACTCATCGTCTCAAAGCTGTAGAGCAGCTTAATGCCGCGTGGACTCTGTGTCGCGTCCACGTGCTCCTGGATGAGCTCGCGAATCTGCGCCAGCTCGACGGCCGTCGGGGCCTTAAGCTCGACGCTCTCGTGGTTCACGCGGGCGTCGAGCGTGCCGTATTGGTCAAAGACATAGGCCACGCCACCCGTCATACCGGCGGCGAAGTTCTGCCCGACCTCACCCAGGATGAGCGCCAGACCGCCCGTCATGTACTCGCAGCCATGGTTGCCGCAGCCCTCGACCACCACGGTGGCACCGGAGTTGCGCACGCCAAAGCGCTGGCCTGCCAGACCGTTAATGAAGCCGCGGCCGCTCGTGGCGCCAAAGAACGCAACGTTGCCCACGATGATGTTCTCGTCGAACTTGTAGGTCGCATGCGGGTTGGGGCGCACCGACACCTCGCCGCCCGAAAGGCCCTTTCCAAAGTAGTCGTTGGCGTCGCCGCACACGTTGAGCGTAATGCCGCGCGGCAGGAACGCGCCAAAGCTCTGACCGGCCGAACCATCGCAATCGACGGTGATGGAGCCGACGGGCAAGCCCTCGGGATGTGCCTTGGTCACCGCGTTGCCCAAGATGGTGCCCACGCAACGGTTGACGTTAGCGATATCGGCGCGGAAGCGAATCGGACGCAGGTGCGCACGGGCATCGGCCGTATAGGGCACGAACAACGTGGAGTCGAGCGTCTTGTCGAGCTCGCTGTCGGCAGCCATCTGCGGCAGGAAGTGACGACCGTCGGCACCCGGGATATGGGCACCAAACTCGCAGGTCGCGCTCGCCAGCACGGGCGACAGATCGAGCAGGTTGGCCTTGCGGTTGCCCGGGACCTCGATCTGGCGCAAGCACTCGGGGTGGCCGACCATCTCGTCGACGGTGCGGAAACCCAGGCTCGCCATAACCTCGCGCAGCTGCTCGGCCACAAAGAGCATAAAGTGCTCAACGTGCTCGGGCTTACCGCGGAAGCCGTGACGCAGGCGGCAGTTTTGCGTGGCGATGCCGGCCGGGCAGGTATCCTGCTGACAGTCACGCTGCATGAGGCAACCCATGGAGATGAGCGGCATGGTCGCAAAGCCAAACTCCTCGGCGCCCAGCAAGCAGGCGACGGCGACATCGGTGCCGTCCATGAGCTTGCCGTCGGCCTCGAGCACCACGCGCGAGCGCAGGCCGTTTTGCAGCAGCGTCTGTTGAGCCTCGGCAAGACCGAGCTCCAGCGGCAGACCGGCGTGCCAGATAGAGTCGCGCGCAGCGGCACCCGAGCCGCCGTTGTGGCCGCTGATCAAGATCTTGTCGGCAGCACCCTTGGCCACGCCGGTGGCGATGGTGCCGACGCCCGCCTCACTGACCAGCTTGACCGACACGCGCGCGCCGGGGTTGGCGTTCTTAAGGTCAAAGATCAGCTCTGCCAGGTCCTCGATGGAGTAGATGTCGTGGTGCGGCGGAGGCGAGATCAGGCCGATGCCGGGAGTGGACTGACGGACCTCGGCAATCCAAGGGTAGACCTTCTTGCCGGGCAGGTGGCCGCCCTCGCCGGGCTTGGCGCCCTGGGCCATCTTAATCTGAATCTCAAAGGCGCTGCACAGATAGCGGCTCGTCACGCCAAAGCGCGCACTTGCCACCTGCTTGATCGCGGAGTTCTTGGAGTCGCCGTTGGCCAGCGGGGTCTCGCGACGCGGGTCCTCGCCGCCCTCGCCTGAGTTGGAACGGCCATGCAGACGGTTCATAGCGATAGCCATGCACTCGTGCGCCTCTTTGCTGATGGAGCCGTACGACATGGCGCCGGTGTTAAAGCGGCGGACGATGTTGAGCGCGGGCTCGACCTCGTCGAGTGCCACCGGGGTGCGGCCGCTGGCATCAAAGTCGAGCAAGTCGCGCAGGCGCACGGCACGGCCGGTACGGTGCAGACGGGCGCTGTACTCCTTAAAGGTGTCGTAGCTGTCCTCACGGCAGGCGGTCTGCAGCAGGTAGACGGTCTGGGGGTCGATGAGGTGTTCCTCGCCGCCGAGCGGGCGCCACTTGGTCAGACCCAGCGTAGGCAGCTGATCGGGAGCCGGGCTCTTAAGGATGGCGAGCGCGGCGTCGTAGCGCTCGTTTTGCTCGCGCTCAACGTCCTCGACACCCATACCACCCACACGGCTCACCGTGCCGGCGAAGTACGCGTTGACGAACTCCGGCGTAAAGCCCACGGCCTCGAAGATCTGCGCCGAATGGTAGCTCTGCACTGTGGAGATGCCCATCTTGGACATGATGGAGACGATGCCGGCGGTCGCAGCCTTGTTGTAGTTGGCGATGCCCTGCTCGGCCGTCACGTCCAGGTCGCCGCGTGCCGCCAGATCGCGGATGCACGCATGCGCATTGTACGGATAGATGCCGCTTGCGGAGTAGCCCACCAGCGCCGCAAAGTCGTTCGGGGACACGGCATCGCCGCACTCCACCACGATGTCGGCAAAGGTACGCACGCCAGCGCGAATCAGGTGGTTGTGCACACAGCCCACGGCAAGCAGCGACGGCACGGGCACCTCGCCCGCAGCGGCACGATCGCTCAACACCACGATGTTCACGCCGTCGCGGACCGCAGCCTCAACGTCCTCTGCAAGCTGCTTGAGCGCAGCCTGCAGTGCGCCCTCGCCGGCGTCGCGGCGGTAGACGGCACGGAAGCGGCGAGTCTTAAAGCCCACGCGGTCGATGGCGCAGATGCGGTCGAACTCCTCCTCGCTCAGCAGCGGGCGCTCCAAGCGCACCAGCTGGCAGGCCGTGCGGGAGTCTTCGAGCAAGTTGCCGTGATTGCCCAGGTAGAGCGTAGTCGAGGTGACCATATGCTCGCGCAGGGCGTCGATCGGCGGGTTCGTGACCTGGGCGAACAGCTGATAGAAGTAGTCAAAGAACGAACGCGTCTTCTTGGACAGGCAGGCCAGCGGTGCGTCGATGCCCATCGAGGCGAGCGGGGCCTTGCCCTGCTGGGCCATGGGACGCACGACCTCGTCGACGTCATCCCAGTGGTAGCCGAGCTTGGCCATACGCACGGCGGCGGGCACCTCGGCGTCCTCGGCGGACGCGGGCGCGGCGGGCTCATCGAGCGCGTCGACGGTCAGCGTCTCCTCGGCAATCCAGTCGCGGTAGGGCTTTTCCTTGGCGTAACGGGCGCGCAGCTCGTCATTGTAGATGACGCGCCCGCGGGCAAAGTCGACCTCGAGCATCTGGCCCGGCCCCAGACAGCCGCTCGTCACGATGTTCTCGGGGCTCACCTCGATGGTGCCCACCTCGCTTGCCAGCATAAAGCGACCGTCGCGCGTCACGTAGTAACGAGCGGGGCGCAGGCCGTTGCGATCGAGGGCGGCGCCCAGGGTACGGCCGTCGGTAAAGGCGATGGCCGCCGGGCCGTCCCACGGCTCCATGAGCATGGACTGGTAGGCGTCGTAGGCGCGGCGCTCCTCACTCAGGCTGTCGTTGTGGTCCCACGGCTCGGGCAGCAACATGGACGCGGCACGCGTGAGCGGGCGACCGTTCATGACCAGGAACTCGAGCACGTTGTCCAGAATCGCGGAATCGGATCCCTCGCGGTTGATGATAGGCATCACGCGCTCAAGATCGTGCTGCAGCACGGGGCTGTACAGGTTGGGCTCGCGGGCGCGAATCCAGTTGACGTTGCCCTTGAGGGTGTTGATCTCGCCGTTATGGATAATAAAGCGGTTGGGGTGCGCGCGCTCCCAGCTGGGCGTGGTGTTGGTGGAGTAGCGCGAGTGGACGAGCGCCACGGCCGTCTTGACGGCGGCGTCGTTGAGGTCGATGAAGAAGCGGCGCATCTGCGTGGCGACGAGCATGCCCTTGTACACGATAGTGCGCGAGCTCATGGAGCACACATAGAAGATCTTATCGCGCAGGGCAAACTCGGCGTCGGCCTTCTTTTCGATGGTGCGGCGGCACACGTACAGACGGCGCTCGAAGGCGTCGCCCGCCGGTGTGTCGTCCGGACGGCCCAGGAAGGCCTGCAGGATAGTGGGCATACAGGCGCGGGCCGTCTCGCCCAGGTCGTGCGGGTCGACCGGCACCTCGCGCCAAAAGAGCAGCGGCACGCCGGCCTCGGCGCAGCCCTCCTCAAACACGCGACGGGCATCCTCTACGCCCTTGTCGTCCTGCGGGAAGAACAGCATGGCCACGCCATAGTCGCCCTCTGCCGGCAGAATCTGGCCGCACTTTTGAGCCTCTTTACGGAAAAAGTGATGCGGAACCTGGAACAAGATGCCAGCGCCGTCGCCGGTGTTCTTCTCGAGTCCCGTGCCACCGCGGTGCTCCAAGTTGACCAGAATGGACAGCGCATCGTCCAGAATCTGGTGATGGCGCTCGCCGTTGATTTCGGCAAGCGCGCCGATGCCACATGCATCGTGGTCGAATTCGGGGCGATAAAGGCCCTGCTGCTGAGCGGAATCTGCCTGCATCGCGATCCTCCCCTAGATATTTAGACAGTCAGTTGAATAGGCATACTAGGAGCATCGCCGGCCCGTTGTGTTTCCCGCCCGTTTCGAAACAATCGCGTAACGCACGCCCTACGAGTGGACACCGCCGACCTCAAGGGCGAAAACATAGGCCCCAAGTTCGGCCTGCAAACTCACCTCTTCAAACATCTCAATCTGTAACAGGAAGGCCCAATTACGACGACTAACTGTTACAGATTGAGATGTTCTTGAGAGACGGTTCCGAATGTCTCAATCTGCAACACGAAGGGCCGGCTTTGGCGGTCAGCTGTTACAGATCGAGATTTTCCATAGGACCATTTCTTCCTGTCTCGATCTGTAACACCTAGGCCCAATTTCCATCCCTAGTTGTTACAGATCGAGACATTTCGGCAGCCCCCCTTCACCATCCCATTCAAATAGAACAATTTTGTTAGTCTTGGTTAACTTTTAAGCTTAAAACGGGTATCCTTTGCGGCGTCAAACAAACGGCACGCAGGAGCGCACCATGATCAACCATCTCAAACAACATTTTGGCTCCCGGCGCACCGGCGGTCACGGAGGCCTAGACATTGCGCGGCATATCGGCCCCGGGCTGCTCGTGACCGTCGGCTTTATCGATCCGGGCAATTGGGCCTCCAATATGGCCGCCGGCTCGCAGTTTGGCTACGCGCTGCTGTGGATCGTCACGCTGTCCACGATCATGCTCATCGTGCTGCAGCACAACGCGGCGCACTTGGGCATCGCCACGGGCATGTGTCTTGCCGAGGCCACGACGCGCCACCTGCCCCGCCTCGTCGGGCGTGCGATACTCGGCAGCGCGTATCTAGCCACGGTCGCCACCGCCATGGCCGAAGTCCTGGGCGGTGCGATCGCGCTTCAAATGCTCTTTGGCCTGCCCGTACGCGCCGGCTGCATCATCGTGGCGGCGGCATCGATTGCCATGCTCATGACAAGCTCCTACAAACGCGCCGAACGCTGGATCATCGCCTTCGTAGGCGTGGTGGGACTTTCGTTTTTAGCCGAGCTTCTGCTGGTCAAGGTCAACTGGCCGCAAGCCGCCACAAGCTGGATCACACCCAGTATGCCCACCGGCTCGGCCGCGATTATCGTAAGTGTCCTAGGCGCGGTCGTTATGCCCCACAACCTCTTCCTGCACTCCGAGGTCATCCAATCCATGCACTTCGAAGGCCAAGGCGAGCAGGTTATCGAAGAACGTCTGCGCTACGAGCTCTTCGACACGCTCTTTTCGATGGGCGTGGGCTGGGCAATCAACTCGGCCATGGTCATCCTGGCCGCAACGACCTTCTTTGCGCACGGCATTGTCGTAGGCGACCTCGCCGTCGCAGCGGCCACGCTCTCCCCCATCTTGGGCCCGGCAAGCTCGACCATCTTTGCGGTGGCGCTGCTGTTTGCGGGCATATCGAGTAGTGTAACGGCGGGCATGGCGGCGGGCACCATCACCGCGGGCATGTTCAACGAGGAATACGACATCCACGACCGACATTCCTCGATCGGGGTGGTGGCCTGTTTCGTCGGCGCAGTGGCGGCGTGTCTGGTCGTCCCGAATCCTTTTGAGGGTCTCATTTGGAGTCAGGCGCTGCTGTCGCTTCAGCTGCCGATTACGGTCTTTGTACTCATACGGCTCACCAGTTCACGCCGCGTCATGGGAAAATACGCCAACTCGCGCCCGCTCAACGCACTGCTCGTAGGGATCGGTGCCATCGTGACGATTCTCGATGTCGTGCTGTTGACAGGGATGTAATGGGACGGGGCACCTACTCAGGCAAACGTCTCGATCTGTAACATCTAGACCCGCTTTTGATGTCTAGATGTTACAGATCGAGATCATTCCGAGGGACAGTTCCGTTTGTCTCAATCTGTAACAGATAGACCCGTTTTGAGCCGTTAGATGTTACAGATTGAGACAAAAGGTCGGCCGGACTCACAACAGACAGGATCGGCCAACAGCAACCGTGATCCCTTGGGGACGGAGGAAAAGGGCCCCGGCCGAGAATTCGACCGAGGCCCTTGTACAGAGCTATGCGTTGATACGAGCCGTGTGTCTGCGAGCTACTCCTCGACGAGCTCAAACTGATCGGGACCGACGCCGCAAACCGGGCACACGTAATCTTCGGGCAGCTCGGGCGTATCGACCTCAACCTCGTAACCGCAAACGGTGCACACGAACTTATACGTCTTCTTCTCCTCAGCCATGATGTTCTCCTCTCGAACGCGACTGGTGATGTACTTCATTTATCAGTATAGGTTCTCAATAATATAATGCAAGTATTTTTAAAACATTTCTAGCCTTGATACGAGGACGCCTTCGGAGGCGTCTTGCCCTTCAGGACCTTATGGTAGTAATCGTAGGTGAGCGGCGTCTCGTCACTCAAGCGCTCGGCATCCTCGACCTCGCCGATAAACAGTAGATGCGTGCCAACATCCACAGTGTCGATCAAATGGCAGCTAAACAGGGCCGCCGCGTGCTCGGGCACATAGGGCATGCCCAGAGCCGTCTCGCGGGTCTCGTATTTGGCAAACTTGTCATAATCGCTGCTGGTGCGGAACCCAAAGTTACCGATGTAGAGCATATCGGCGGTCTGATCGATCACGGTCAGCGCGAACGCTTTGGCCGAAGCGATGACGCCCGAGGTGACGTTGTCCTTGTTCACGGCAACCGAAATACGCGGCGGCATGGACGTCACCTGCACCGCAGTGTTGATGACGCAGCCGGCGCGCAGCCCGTCTGCCGCGGCGCTCACCACGTACAGGCCGCTCGGCATGGTAAAGAACGCAGTTTTGTCCATAACGATCACTCCCCTAGCTCGGGTTGGAACCTCATGGATGTATGTACCCACAAAAAAGGCAGCGCCCATAACGGACGCCGCCTTTGAAACATATGTGTCAGAACAGTAAGAAAGATGAGACACCCGCAGCTGCGGTGAAATAGGGACTGAATAGCCCCTCAAACAGGCAAACCAGTCCGTATTCCACCGCAACTTATGAAGGACGGTCAGCGGTTGCGTTCCTTGAGGGCGCGGTCGATCTCGCGTTGGACATCACGCTTGGCCATGTCCTCGCGCTTGTCGTAGAGCTTCTTACCGCGACCCAGGCCCAGCAGCAGCTTTACGCGGCCGTCGGTATTAAAGTAGAGCTCCAGCGGCACCAGCGCATAGCCGCGGTTGCGAAGTTTGCCGTCAAGAAAGTCGATCTCCTTGCGGTGCAGCAGCAGACGGCGCCGACGGTCGGGATCGCGATTCCACACGCCACCATGGCTATAAGGGTGGATATGCAGGCCGACGAGCCAGCACTCACCGCCACGAATCAGTGCGAAGGTATCGGTAATCTGGCACGCGCGCTCGCGAATCGACTTGACCTCGGTACCGCTCAGCTCAATACCGCACTCAAACGTCTCATCGATAAAGTACTCGTGATGTGCCGAGCGATTCTTGGAAATGAGCTTGCGCTCGCGCTTACTGGGCATCGCCGGCCTCCTTGGCGCCATCGGCGTTTGAGCCCGCAGCCTCGCGCTTTGCCCTGCGCTCGGCATTAAGCTCGGCATCGCTCTCGCGCACCAGCTTGATAATCGCCGCGCATGCCTCCTCGCCCACCAGGTCGCGGGCACGGACCGTCAGACGCGTAGCCTCCTGCTTGTCGCCGTCGCTTGCAGCATCGGTCGCGCACATGATCAGGCAGATGGCGATCTCGGCCGAAGGCGAGGTCGGCACGCCCTGCAGGGCGAGCTCACCCATCACATGGTCGTCACTCTCGTCCGCGGCATCCGGATAGGTGGTATGGATCTTGTTGAGCAGGCGCGTCGTATGCGCATCATTGGGCGCCAGGCGCAGCGCCAGACGCGCGCAGCCCACGGCAGCCGAAATGTTCTCGGTCTCGGGCTCCAAGAAGTACTGACCCAAATTGGTGTAGGCGCGTGCGGCGCACTTACCGTCGCTCGCGCGCTCCAGCACCGAGAACGAGAGCGATGCCCACTCCTGCTTGTCCTCGAGCGCGCGGAACAGCTCGGCCAAGTCCAAGCGATAGTTGCAGTTCATGGGATCCCAACGCACGGCCTGCATCAAGGCGTTGCGCGCGCTCACATAGTCCTGCTGACGAATGTAGGCAAACGCCATGTCGGAGTACAGGCGGTCAAAGGGAACCTCGATCTGCACCAGCTCGCGCGGATCCTTCTCCACGCGGCGATAGGCCAGGCGCTCAAACTTGCTGTCGAAGCTAAAGTACTGGCGCTTCTCCTCCGTCTTGCACTCAGCGTCGATATACTCCTCGGCGAGCTCCACCAGACGCTCCAGCAGCGGCGTCGCCGTAGCCAGGTCTCCCTGCGCCAGATAGTTCTCGGCATACGTGATGTCTTCCAAGCTGATAGGCAGGTCCATGACAACTCCTCGGTCCGGGCGGCAGACTCAACGCGCGCCTTAAAAATCGGTCAATACACAAAACCCGGGTCTCTTACGAGGCCCGGGCGTTCAATTTTGGTAGCCCGTACCAGATTCGAACTGGTGATCTCCGCCTTGAGAGGGCGGCGTCCTAAACCGCTAGACGAACGGGCCATATGTAGCAAATGCAATGGCTGGGATGGAGGGAGTCGAACCCCCATTGACGGAACCAGAATCCGCTGTCCTGCCATTAGACGACATCCCAATGACTGCATCGCTGCGCTCGGCTGTGCCTTTGCGCAAGAAAGAAATATACGGGAAGTACCGCCGTGACGCAAGCCCCAATTTTGACTTTTTTAAAATTCAGTCAAATTGGCCTAATTTAGTCCAACCCGTGAAGGACCTGTGAAGCCGACCGCCGTACACGAAGGGAAAAACGCAGCGAGCGGTAGCCGTCAACCGTTGGCAGATTCTACCGCGAAAACGATAGCACCAGGCAACACAATCGAAGTATCAATGATCACGTAGATATCGAGGCGCCATGGACGAAGAGCTTGATTACCTATGGGAGACCCTGGGCCTCGAGATCACTGCTGACCTTTGGCCCGAACGGGACAAAATCCATCCCACTCTGCGCCCCGCCATCACGGTGATGCAGGCAAACTACCGCCGTGCATCCTTTTTGATCATGCGGATGTCATGGCACGCGGGACTCCCCGACCTTAAGCGAATCCAGGCAAGCCTCGTCGAGCTGTCCGGTATGCCGACCGTCATATCCGAGGCGCACCTGGAGCAGCGCCAGCGCGAGCGACTGCAACAGCAGCGGATTCCCTTTATCTGCCCCGGCGTTCAGGCATATCTGCCCTTTATGGACGAGGAGTACTGGAGCGGCAAGCCCAACAAGCACGTAAAGGTCTACGATCCGCACGAATGGGCGCAGTTGGAGGACTGACTGGGGCAAGCCTGCCGGCGGAAAGTGCGTCCCAGATTTCAAGCTCAAACTGGTCCCCACTTTCCCATCGAGCCCTCAACCGGAAACCGTATCCCGTAATCGAAGCTCAAAACGGGTCGCGCTTTCCGCAGCCGCTACAGCAACGCCTCGGCCCAAGCCGATTCCCTAAAGCCGGGAATCGCAAAGTCGTCGCCCACCAACAGCGGACGCTTGACCAGCATGCCGTCGGTCGCCAGCAGCTCGTAGCACTCCCGATCCGTCATGCCCGCATCCAGACGCGCCTTCAGGCCCAGCTCTCGATATTTCATGCCCGACGAATTAAAGAAGCGCCGCACCGGCAGCCCCGAACGAGCAATCCAGGTCGCAAGCTCATCGGCCGTGGGATTGTCCAAAACGATATCGCGGTCGATATACTCTACCCCGTGTTCGTCCAGCCATGCCTTGGCCTTCTTACAGGTCGAGCACTTGGGATACTCAACAAACAGTACGGTCATGGGAATCCTCCGAATATAGATCGGCCAACGCAGGCACACGCCACACGAGGCGCCTTCGTATGATGGGCCAATTGTAGCCCACGGGTCACACGCTAAACGAACCGTACCCCGAATCCGCGTTTGATGAACGGCAGCAGCTCCATTGCCTCGGGCGTGATATGGCCCGCAACGTTCATGCGCTCGTCACCGGGAAGATCGACCCGCGCAATCTCAAGCTCGCCTTCGTAGCGCCCATATCCGCTATTGCTCACAGCGATCGACCCCGCCTTTCGCGGCAGGCCGGCTCCGGCATCCGTCGGCACGGAATCCGGCTTATGCGTCGTACGTGACTCCTGAGACCTAAAGATGAGGACACTCGAGTCGGGCCGGTCGTGATGAATCTGCCCACGTACATAGGCATAACCGGACTCAAGCTCGCATTGCAGGTCCACGTATCCGGCGGAAACATGAGCAAACTGCGTCCAGCCCGCATCGGAAAGATCGGGGTCGCCGGCCAACACAATGTCGCAATCGGCGCCATGTGCAAGCTCAAGCATATTGAGAGCAACCTTTGACGCGCGACCGCGCTGTGCCTCGACCGTCGGCAGTCCCTCGAATACCGGCCCGCGAACGTTGGCATCACCCGGCACAAAAGCCATGATTTCGAATCCAAGCGCCGCAAGACGAAGATTCACCCGAGCAATGTCCTCCAGAGCTAAACCGGTATAAGGCTTGGGGTAAAAATTGTGACAGGCGGCAAAACGAGTCACATCGGCACCGGCCTCACACCACGATGCGATTTCATCAGAACTCACCGTCGATGCATTGACCACAATGCGAAATACACCGGACAGCTCCGCGACCCGCTGGGCGCTAAAGCCATAGTCCAAACGAAGGTATTCCAACCCCAGATCGCGCAGGTCCTCGATGCGCTCAAGCCCGAGCAAATCGCACGTGCGCGGCCCCACATCGGCGATGAGCGCAATGCCGCGGGCGGAAAGCAGCGACAGCACATGACGGACCTTATCGGCATACGCCGCCCCCCCATCCTCGGGAATATGCAGCGAGGTGAACGCATAGCGCGCACCCGCCGCGGCACCATGCTCAATCGTCCGCTCAATATCCTGCAAAGGGCTGGAAAGATAAATCGAAATACCCGTTTTCACGCTTCAACACTCCTTTAAAAAAGGCCGGCGGAGCAGTTAGCCCCGCCGGCACAACCATAGCATCAAGAAATCTGCCGCGCGCCGCGAGCCCTGAGCAACACGGCTCGCGATATCAAACTACTCGCCAAAGAACTCGTTGATCTTCTGCTCGTCGACGCCAAAGAACCACGTCAGGACAAAGCCAGCGGCATAGGCAAGCAGCATAGCGGCAACGTAGCCGAGCTGCTGACCAGGAACGACGATCAGCAGGCCAAACAGACCGGAAACGCCCTGAGAAACCGTGCCGATGTGAAGCAGCGCCGCGAGTGCGCCGCCAAATCCGGCACCCAGGCAGGCCGTTACAAACGGACGAACGAGCGGCAGCGTAACGGCATACATCAGAGGCTCGCCCACACCCAGGATTCCAACGGGAATGGACTCTGCGACGTACTTCTTGAGCTTGGCGTTCTTGGTCTTAAAGTACAGCGCCAGACCGGCACCGACCTGACCGCCGCCAGCCATCATAAGGATGGGAAGCAGGTAATTGATGCCCTTGGTAGCGCCGTCGGGATCGTTGAGCATAGCGTGGATCGGCGTGAGCGCCTGATGCAGGCCGACGGAAACCAGCGGCAAGAAGCCTGCCGACAGGATATAGCCGCCCAGGACGCCCAGCTTCTCGAAGATAAAGGTCAAAACGCTAAAGATGGCAGTCGTCAGCCATGCGCCAACCGGCTGGATGACGAGCATCAGAGCAAAGGCGCCGATGATGAGCACCAGCAGCGGGGACAAGAACGTGTCGAGTGCGTTGGGCATAACCTTGCGAATCTGACGCTCCATCCAGGCAAAAAATGCGCCAGCGATAAGAGCCGCGATCATGCCGCCCGCTGCGGGGTTGTACTGCGCATTGGTGAGCGGCAGCAGGATGGCAGTGGCAGGATCGGCCGCGCCAGGCGCAAGCAGGGGCATGGCACTGTTGGCGATACACATCATGCCGGCGATGCCGCCCAGCGCAGCGGAGCCGCCAAACTCACGTGCCGCGTTATAGCCCACCAAGATGGGCAGATAGGCAAACAGGGCCCAGCCCATGGAACGAATGCCCTGGTACCACCACTCGCCTGCAAGCGCGCCTGCCGTCGAGACGTTAATGACGTTGCAGATACCGTTGATGAGGCCAGCCGCAATGATGCCGGGAAGCAGGGCGACGAAGACATTGGAAATCTTCTTGAGGAAGGCCTGAACCGGCTTAGACTCGTACTTGGCCTTCTGCGCGGCCTTGTTTGTGGCCGCAGCGTCAACCACGTTCTCGTCAGCAACGCCTTTCGCAAGGCCAGTGAGCTTGGAGAACTCCTCGAGCACCTTATTCACCTTGCCCGGCCCCAGTACGATCTGCATCGTGTCGTCCTCGACCAGGCCCATCACGCCGTCGAGTGCCTTAATGCCCTCCGTGTCGACGCTGCCCGTGTCTTTGACGGTCACGCGCAGGCGCGTCATGCACGCCGCGTTTGCGAGCACGTTGTCTTTACCGCCCAAAAGGTCCAGCAGCTTTTGAGCCAGCTCTTTGTTCGTCATAACTCCTCCTTGTATTGGGTATCTCGTCTGGATGTCATATCAGCTCACGCCGCGCACCTATTGGGCGTCGGCATTGCTCTTCTCATGGCCACTTACCGCAGCACGGACATGGCCTCGCGCTCGCTCAAGAGCTACCGCAGCCTGCTCGACATCGCAGTCCAGCAGTACCGAGACAATAGCGGTTTTTACGTGGCCGCCGGCATCTGCAAGCGCCTGAATAGCGCGCTCGCGCGTGCAGCCGGTCGCCTCCATCACGATGTTCTGGCCGCGCACCACCAACTTCTCGTTCGTCTGCTGCACATCGACCATCAGGTTTTGGTATACCTTGCCGATCTTGACCATGGCACCGGTCGAAATCATGTTGAGAATGAGCTTTTGAACCGTTCCCGCCTTGAGCCTCGTTGAGCCGGTCAGCACCTCGGGACCGGGCACGGGTTCAATGGCAAGATCTGCGCTCTCCCCGATCTTCGACCCTTGGTTGCAGGCAATTGCAATGGTCTTGCACCCAGTTGCCTTGGCGTTCACAAGGCCGCCCACCACATAGGGAGTACGGCCGCTTGCCGCCAGGCCAACGACAAGATCCTTGTCCGAGAGTCCACGCTCCCGCAGGTCGCTCGCGCCAAGTTCCTCGCTATCTTCGGCACCTTCGACAGCCTTGATAAACGCCGTCTCGCCTCCGGCAATGAGCCCGACAATCAGATCGGGTGACACGCCAAACGTGGGCGGACACTCCGAAGCGTCGAGTACGCCCAGACGACCGCTGGTGCCTGCGCCCATGTAAAAGACGCGTCCGCCGCGCTCGAGTGCCTCAGCAGCCCAGTCGATTGCTGTGGCAACCTGGGGCAACACCTTCGTGACCGACTGGACGGCACGAAGATCCTCATCATTCATCGTCGTGACGATTTGCAGCGATGACATCGTATCGAGGTCCATTGAACTTTGATTACGCTGTTCGGTCGTGAATTTTGTTAAATCGAGCATTTCATTCACCTCATCTTTCCTGTTTCTCGATGTAGTTTTGCTTAATGACATGCGTCGCCCGTTCGTAGTCGCTGGCAACGTAAGCAGCGTACAGGGCATCGACAACCATAAGCTGGGCCATACGCGAAGCCATGGCACCGCTGCGGACCAAGGGTTCACTCGCAGCGACGCCGAGCACGGCATCGGCCACGGTGGCAAGCTTGGATGATCCATCTACTTTGGTAACGGCCACAACGGGACAGTTGTGACGTTGAGCCTCGGCGGTGCAGTCCAGCACCTCTTGCGTCAAGCCCGAGTAGCTAAAGGCGATTGCCATATCGCCCTCATGCATGTTCTTGGCACACAAGAGCTGATCATGCCAGTCGTCGTACAGATGGCACTCTTTGTCGACACGCATGAGCTTTTGCGCCAGATCGTGCGCGACCAAACGAGAGGCACCGATACCGAACAGATTGACCGCGCGTGCCCGCTTAAGATAGGCCGCACATCGCTCCAAGACGGTGTAATCGAGCGTTCGCGCCGTCGCTTCGATCGTGCGCACGTTGCTTTTCATCACCTTCCCCACGATACGTTCGACGCTGTCATCCATGGAGATGTCCTCGAGGGCAACGTCTTTCTTGTCACCCAAGAGCGCCAGCTCGGCAATCAGTTCGCGCTGGAACTCCTTGTAGCCCGCAAAACCCAAGCGCTTGCAAAAGCGCAAAATGCTCGAGGGCGAGGAGAACGTGGCATCGGCAAGACCGCGGACGGACAGCCCGACCACCTCGTGCGGATGAGCGCTTACATATGCGATGACATTGCGTTCCGCCGGGCTCGCGCTGAGCTCACGCTCGCGAAGCCGCAAAAGCAATCCGTTTGCCATCTCAAACACCTCCGTTGAGAAGAATTAAAGACCAACGAATGATTCGTACCGGATACAAACAGCTTTTACGGTACATTGTGCCGCATCGTGGCGCACAAAGGGCGAGCGTTCTACCGCTCGCCCCTCAAATCCGACCGCTCGGAAATACGCGCGACACAAAATAATTCAACAAGGTCGCATGATCAGAAACGGGTTTGTTACCGGCTAGCGCCTCGCATGGGCGCCGATCGGCCGAGTCGCATAGCGCACCAACGCCGCTGCCAGCAATACCAACAGCATCGCGGTAACATAGCCCGCAGCATCGAATCCTAAATCGATAACGTCGAAATGCCTGCCGGGAACAAAGATCTTATGTACCTGATCGCCAACGGAGCAGACGGCGCAAAAGAGCAACACGGGCACGCAACGGGAGCACACGCTCCACGGACGCCCGGAAAAGCAAACCACGACCACCGAGGCGAACAATCCGACGAAGAAAAACTCTACGGTATGGGCAACGCGACGGACGTTCGTGGCCACCCACATGCGAATGGAAGCAAGTCGGCCAGACCGGACATTCGAAGCAGCCGAATCGGTGCCCCCGGTCATCCCGTTCTCGGTCTGAGCTTCACCCGCGACATCGGCAGCCTGTACGCCCGTAGCTTGACCCTCCACCACACGCGCGGTGGACTCGCTCAGCAACGACGTCTCCACCGCATTTTGCTCCGTCAGCACCCAGATGCCCGCCAGCGTTGCAGCGAACAGAACGATCGCGGTCCATCCGATTATTTGTTTTACGCGTGCCAAAGGCCAACCTCCGTTTTTTGAATATCAGCGAGTGTAGTCCAAAATGGCATCGTCACCGTATCAAAATTTGAATCGCAACAGGAAGCAACAAAGCGACGCAAACTCCTACCCCGCCTCGCGCATCCAGCGATCGAACGTCCCCACGCACACGCCCAGGCACTTTGCTGCCTGGCTGCGGGTAATATCGCCTGCCTCATAGCTATCGCGCACCAGCTCAAACTGAGGAGGGCACGGCTTGCGAGGTCGACCGAAACGAACCCCTCGCGCCCGCGCCGCTGCAATTCCCTCCGCCTGGCGCCGATGGATATTCTCGCGCTCCACCTGCGCCACGTAGCTCAGCAGTTGCAGCACAATATCGGCAATCAGGGTGTTGGTCACATCCGGCGTGCCGCTGGCCCTGGCGCGCGTGTCAAGCAATGGCATGTCCAACACCACAATGGCAACCCCGAGCTCCTTGGTAATGCGTCGCCATTCCTCAAGAATCTCGGAGTAATTACGACCAAGTCGGTCGATAGAAAGCACCACTAGCACGTCCCCGTCTCCCAGGACGTGCAGCAGCTCGCGATACCGCGGTCGATCGAAGTCCTTGCCGCTCGCATGGTCGGCATAAATATTCGCCGAGCCCACGCCATAGGCGCCCAGCGCATCCAGCTGCCGATTAAGATTCTGATCGCGCGAACTCACCCGCGCATAACCATACACCGTCGCCATCTCATCCCCGCTTTCTTGTAAACCTGCCAAAAAGGGACAGGTTTATTTTGGTAGGTTTTACCTCTCCAATAGCAGGCAAGCAGGCGGCCGAGCAGACGGCAAGATAGCCACGATTCAAATGCGAAGGGCGGTCCCGAAAGGCCGCTCTCCGCCCCCACACCATGAGTCGGAATTTGGCTAATGGATAAGCTTAAAGTCCAAGTGCCCGCGCGTGGTATTGACGCGTGAGACCTCGATGATCACACGCTGCCCCAGTTCATAGCGGGTCCCCGTGTCGACACCTGTGAGCGTGAGCGCGTCCTCGTCAAACTCGAACCACTCGTTGCCCAGGCTCTTGATCGAAACCAAGCCTTCGACCTGTGTCAGGTCCAAGCGTACGAACAGGCCCATACTGCTGACCCATGAGACCGTTCCGGCATAGCGCTCGCCCAGGCGATCCTCATAGTACTGGGCAATCTTAATCTTTTGCGTCGCATGGCTGGCGGCATCGGCCGCACGCTCCGCATCGCTGCACGCACGGCAAATCTGCGGCAGAATGCGCGGCAGCGACTCGCGACCTTTGCCGATGAGCCGCGGCGTGCGCACCAAGGCGTCCTTGCCGCCGAGCTGCTCATAGGCCAACTGCAGTTTGAGCACGCGGTGCACCACCAGATCGGGATAGCGACGGATGGGACTCGTAAAGTGACAGTAGCACGACGCGGCGAGCGCAAAGTGGCCCTCGTTGCGCGGCTTGTACAGCGCACGCTGCATGCTGCGCAGAAGCAGCGTGTTGACGAGCGGTGCGTTGGCCGTACCGGCGGCAGCATCGACTGCAGCCTGCAGCTCATCGGGACTCCCCAGGGCGATACCAGCAGCACGGCGATCGTCGATGATGCCTAGCTGCGCCAGCGCAACGGCGGCACCGTGCAGGCTATCGGGGCTCGGATCCTCATGCACGCGATAGCAGGCCTCGATATCACGGTCCGCCAGCCACTCTGCAACGCACTCGTTGGCGAGCAGCATGGCCTCCTCGATAAGCGACGTGGCACACGAACGCTCACGCGCCACAATCTGCACGGGCACTCCGTCCTCATCCAAGAGAGCGCGAATCTCGGCCGTGTCAAAATCGACCGAGCCGCGGGCGCGACGAATACGACGGCGAAGTTCGGCGAGTTCGTTAGCGGCGACAAGGAAATCGCCGAGGTCGATGTTGTAGCCGCGGGCGGCCTCCTCGCACGCAAGACCGCGCTCAAGCGCTTCCTCGCGCGAGGTCTCAGCAGCCGCAACATCTTCAGCGGCGCCTTCCAGCACCGAATACTCCACCGCGCCGGCACGCACCAGCAGCGCCTCGGCGCCGTCGTAGTCCATACGCACACGCGAGCGAATCACACTGGGGTAAGGATCGTAATGCCGCACGCGACCCTGCGCATCGAGCTCGATATCGACGGTAAACGCAAGACGGTCCTCGTCAGGGCGAAGCGAGCACAGGTCACAGGACAGGCGTTCGGGCAGCATGGGAAGCACGCGATCGGCCAGATACACCGATGTCGTACGATGGCGAGCCTCAAGATCGATATGCCCGTCCCAAGCCACATAGTGTGAAACGTCGGCGATATGCACACCCAGCTTGTAGCCACCCTCGGGCGTGCGCTCAAGCGAAATGGCATCGTCAAAGTCGCGCGCGTCGACCGGGTCGATCGTGATGACAAAGCGGTCGCGCAGATCGCGGCGGAGCGGGTCCTTAAGCGCCGCGGACACATCGAGCGAAAGCCCCTCGGCCTCGTCCAGCGCGGCCTCGGGATAGCTATCGGTATAGCCGTAACGCGCCATCACATATTGAACGCCCAAATCGGGCGCGTCATCTCCGCCAATGCGGCGTTCGATCGTCACGGTGCCCGATTCCAGGCGCGTCGGGTAGGTCAAAATGCGCGCGACAACGGCATCACCCGGGTGGACGCCCAGACGATCCGCCGAGGTATCCTCGGGCAGAATGAAGAAGTCGGCCTTCAGGCGCGAATCGAGCGGCTCAATCACACCGAGCGGACCGGCGGTCTGGTACGTGCCCACCACGCTTATAGCTGCGCGCTCGACCACGCCCTCGATCACGGCACGCCGCTCGCCATGCGGGCTGTTCTTAATGCTCACGGCAACGGTATCGCCATCCATGATCTCGCGCTTACCGCGGCCCATGACCTTGTAGTCGCCGTTTTCGGTTACAACGTAGGCGCTATGCTCATGGAGCTGCACGCGTCCGGTCAGGCTCGGACGGCGTTCGTTGCGCACCGGCCCGCGTTTATTGCGAGCTCCACGCTTATGCTTGTTATTGCGCCCCATGGCGCCTCCTAACTTTCGATTGCCGTTTACATCCCAAGAGTCTACCCAAATGATCCCTAGGGGACGAAGGAAAACGGATCACATAGATTGACCAGCGCCACGATGATCCGCAATCCTGCCGTCCCCTAGGGATCAAAAAACGGGCCGCCCCATAAGAGACGACCCGTTGGAAGGGGTGAATTCTAGGCATGCCTACACGCGCAGATAGCGGCGCATGGCGATGGCAGAACCAAAGAGACCGATAATCACGCCGACCAGAATCAGCGCAGCATAGGTCACCAGGTAGTACTGCATCGGCAGGGCAAACGACATCCAGCCGATGCTCTCCTGCAGACGCGGAATCATCAGATTGCGCAGCAGCTCCAGAACGCCGATGGAAAGCAGCGAGCCCAAAATGGCCTGCAGTACGCCCTCGGTGATAAACGGGCCGCGAATGAAGCCGTTGCTGGCGCCGACCAGACGCATAATCGCAATCTCACGACGACGCGCCGTGATGGACAGGCGAATCGTGTTGTTGATGAAGATGAATGCGATAAAGGTCAGAAGGCCAACGAGCACCACGGCGGCGATGCGGATGTAGTTGGTCACCTGGAACAGGCGGCTCACTTCCTCCTGGCCATACAGTACGCTCGCGTTGACGTCGCCGTCGTCCGCGATCTTTTGGAAGTCGGCATTCTTCTTGAGCTTTTTGGCCGTGCTCTCGACCTGAGACGGATCGTCCATCTCAATCGCAAACGAAGCCGGCAGCGGGTTCTGGCCATCGAGCGCGCTCATGGTGGCGTCGGCGTTGCCCGACATCTTGCTCGTATACTCGGCCAGCGCGTCGTCCTTGTCCTTATAGGTCACGGACTTGACGTTATTCCACGTCTTAAGCTCGGCCTCAAAAGCCTGAACATCGGCCTGATCGGCGTCATCGCTAATGAACGCGTTGATGACAACCTGATCCTCGACGGTGCCGATCACGGAGTTCAGCATCGCGGAGCCCATGATGAACAGGCCGATGATAAACAGCGAAAGGAAGATCGTGATGACGGCGCCGAGCGAGGTAGTCCAGTTACGGAGGAAGTGACTGATTGCCTCTTTGAAGGAGTAGCCCACGTTAGTTGGTGCCATAGTTGCCGTAACCTCCCCTCTCCTGGTCGCGGATAACGTGGCCGCCCTCGAGGGCGATCACGCGACGGTGCATGCTATCGACCATCTCGCGGTCGTGCGTGGCGACGATCACGGTGGTGCCGGTGCGGTTAATGCGCTCGAGCAGCTTCATGATGCCCAGCGAGATCGCCGGGTCGAGGTTACCCGTGGGCTCGTCGCAGATCAGCAGCGGCGGACGGTTGACCATAGCGCGGGCGACGGCAACGCGCTGCTGCTCGCCACCGGAAAGCTGGTCGGGCAGCGAGTCCATCTGATCGGCCAGACCGACCAGACGCAGCACCTCGGGCACCTGGCTGCGAATGACGCCCTTGGGCTTGCCGATGCACTGCAGAGCAAACGCCACGTTTTCGTAGGCGGTTTTTTGCGGCAGGAGCTTAAAGTCCTGGAACACGGCGCCAATCTGGCGGCGCAGGAACGGAACCTTGCGGTTCTTGATCTTCATGAGGTCCTGACCGGCAACCAGGATGCGACCGCTCGTCGGCTTGACGTCGCGGTTGAGCGTCGACAGCAGCGTGGTCTTACCCGAGCCGGAGTGACCGACCAGGAAGACGAACTCGCCCGGATAGATCTCGATGTTGATGTCGTCGAGTGCAGGCTTGTTGGGCTGTGCCGGATAGATCTTGGTGACATGCTCCATAAGGATGACGGGCTCGACACCGGCCTGCTTGGCCATCTTCTTGCGGCTGGCCTGCGGATCGATGGGCGCAAACACCGACGTAAAATCGGGGTTGTTGAGCGCGTTATCGAGGCTTGCGACCTCGGCTGCCTGATCGCTCTCGACCACCGGGGCAGCAGGCTGCGTGGGATCGGGAATAGCGGCAAAGAGGCCAGACTGCGCAGGCTGAGGAGCCGGTGTCGCAGGAGCCATGGGGTCGGGAATGCCGGCCATGCTAGGCTGCGGCGCGGCGGCGCCAGCCTGAGGCTGCTCCACGCGAGCGGTCACAGCCTGAACGGGCTCAAAACCCGCCGTGCCGGAAAGCGCAACATCGCTGGTGGGATTGTAGGCAAAGGGATCGGATGCCGGCTGTGCCTGATCTGCCGGCTGAGCGGGGGCCTGAGCAACAGGCTGGCCCTCTGAATCCGGAGTGGCGAAACGACTGCCCTGGACGCCTGTCTGCGTCTTGGGGGCATCATCGCCCGCACCGGAGGTACGGAAGTGGTTACCCACTGGTGCTCCTTATCGTCGTGCATTTAAACTACATGAGCGCTTTACATTTTAGCAGCATTAGCTTTGCTGCACATAAGAAGCATGGCGGGCTTTGGGATCCCACCGGCCGGGCGCAGGGTTACCTCCCAAATCGTCCTCGCGCATGGCCGGCATTTGTCCTGCTCCTACGGAGCTGCGGACAAACGCCGGCCTGCGCTGCGGAAAGATTTGGGAGGTAACCCTGCGCCCGGCCTGCGGCTACTATGGGGCCGACGCACCAACTTGAGATGCTGCGCATACAAAGTTGGAAGGGTCTGAATTGCACTTTGTTGGGATGGGCCCGTTTCCCCATGGGAACTTTGCTTGGCAGGACTCTAATTAATATTCAACAAAAACAGGGGCGCCCTCTTTGGGGATGCCCCTGTTCTGGCTTGGATGTGGTTGTTGAGACGATACTTTGCCTCGTCTTGCCTTATGCCAAGAACTCCTTGGTGGTCGCCACGATGTTGGCGGCGTCCAGGCCGTACTTGTGCAGGAGCTCGGCACCCGGGCCAGACTCACCGAAGGTGTCGTTGACGCCGATCTTCTTGAGCGGCGTCGGGCACTGCTCGCACAGGACGTCGGCAACGGCGCTGCCCAGGCCACCGATCACAGAGTGCTCCTCGACGGTCACGACGTGGCCGGTCTTGGTGGCGCTCTTGACGATCAGGTCGGCATCGATGGGCTTGATGGTGTGCATGTTGATGACCTCGGCGTCGATGCCCTCGGCAGCGAGCTGCTCGGCGGCCTCAAGAGCCTCGCCGACCATCAGGCCGCAGGCGATGATGGTCACATCGGCGCCCTCGCGCATGACAATGCCCTTACCCAACTCGAACTTATAGGTCTCGGGGTCGTTGATAACCGGCGAGGCCAAACGGGCGAAGCGCATGTACACCGGACCGTCGCACTCGTAGGCGGCGCGCGTCACGGCGCGGGCCTCCACGTCGTCGGCGGGAACAATTACGGTCATGCCGGGGATGACGCGCATGAGGGCGATATCCTCGCAGCACTGGTGCGTGGCGCCGTCCTCGCCCACCGAGATGCCGGCGTGCGTGGCACCGATCTTAACGTTGAGGTGCGGGTAGCCGATGGAGTTGCGGACCTGCTCAAAGGCGCGACCGGCAGCGAACATGGCAAAGGTACTCGCGAAGGCAACACGACCAGTGGTCGCGATACCGGCGGCGACGCCCATCAGGTTGCTCTCGGCAATGCCCACATCGAAGAAGCGGTCGGGGCAAGCGGCCTTAAACTTACCGGTCTGCGTGGCGGCGGCCAGGTCGGCGTCGAGGACCACAAAGTCATCGTGCTCGTTGGCGAGCTCGACGAGGGCCTCGCCGTAGCTTACACGCGTGGCGATTTTCTTGACGTCTGCCATCCTAGAGCTCCTCTCCGGCGGCCGTGAGCTCTGCCATGGCCTGCTCAAACTGTTCATCGTTGGGGGCCTTGCCGTGCCAGCCAACCTGGTTCTCCATAAAGGACACGCCCTTGCCCTTTGTGGTCTCGGCGATAATGGCGGTCGGCTGCCCCTTGGTGGCGCGAGCCTCGGCAAAGGCGGCGCGGATCTGGTCGAAGTCGTTGCCGTCGGCGAGCTCAACCACGTGGAACTTGAACGCGCGGAACTTGTCGGCGAGCGGCATGGGGTCGTTGACCTCCTCGACGGGACCGTCAATCTGAAGGCCGTTGTGGTCGACGATCACGCAGAGGTTATCGAGCTGCTGGTTGCCGGCAAACATGGCGGCCTCCCAGACCTGGCCCTCCTCGCTCTCGCCATCACCCAGCAGGGCGTACGTGCGATAAGTATCGCCCCAGTGCTTGGCGGCAACGGCCATGCCCACGGCGGCGGAAATGCCCTGGCCGAGCGAGCCGGTGGACATGTCGACGCCCGGGGTGTCGTTCATGTTGGGGTGACCCTGCAGGTGGCTGCCGATGTGGCGCAGCGTCTCAAGATCCTCCTTGGGGAAGAACCCGCGCTCGGCGAGCACGGCGTACAGGCCCGGAGCGCAATGGCCCTTGGAGAGCACAAAACGGTCGCGATCGGCCTTGCGGGGATCGGACGGGTCGACGTTCATTTCCTCAAAGTACAGATAGGTCATGATGTCGGCAGCACCGAGCGAACCGCCCGGATGGCCGGACTTGGCAGCGTGCACGCCGGTGACGATGCCCTTCCTTACCTCGTTGGCAACCTTTTTGAGCTCTTCGTCGCTCATTGTGCCTTCCTTTCATCCTCTTTAGACAAGATGCGCACGGCACCGAAGGTAATCCCAACACAGCCGCAATGCACGTACGTCATTCATTATGCTGGAAACTGATGGCTTTACCAGAGTTTTTATCATTATTTGAACAATTTAGCAGGCAGAACCGCTGATGAAACGGTTTATCAATGTGAACGTCTTTTGGATGGAACGCGGTCGCCCCTACGCGCTAATGTCCTTGAATCCCTCGCCGAAGGCTTCCGTAACGTCAGCGACCGTCACAATGGCGTGAGGATCGCGCTCGCGCACGATCGTCTTAAGGGTATTGAGCTCTCGACGGCTCACGATGACCATGATCACCGGCTTCTCGGCACCCGAATACATGCCAGTCGCCTTAAACTTGGTACAACCACGACCCAGGCCATACATAATATCGGCAGCGATATCAGGGAACTTGTCCGAGATGATGAGTACCATACGACGCTTGTTGCCGCCATCGACCACGGCATCGATCACGTAGCCGCTAATGACCATCGAAAGGCCTGCATATAGTGCATTTTCGATTGAAAAGACCGGAGCCGACAGCGCACATACGGCAACATCGATCGCCATGACGGTCGAGCCCACGGGCAGCGAGGTATTACGCGAGATGATTTGGCCAATCGTGTCCGAGCCGCCGGTGTTGGCGCCGGCGCGCAGCACCATGCCATAACCGATGCCCGTGATGATGCCGCCCCACATAGCGGGCAGCATCAGATCGGCATGTGCCAGCGGCGCCACAAACGGAGCGAACAGGTCGGTGAAAAAGCCCAGCAGCACAAAGCCTGTCGCCGTCTGCACCACGTAGAACATGCCGCCCTCGCGCATAACGACCAGCAGCAGCAAGGCGTTCATCACGATCGTCTGAATACCAACGGGAAGCGATAGACCGCGCGATGCGCCGACCGCCTGGATAATGGTGGCAAGGCCCGTAACACCACCGGCAGCAAGGCCGTTGGGAATCAAAAACAGGTCGGTCGCAATAGCGGCCAGAGCGCACCCCAACATAATCTGGGGCAGGTCGTGAAAGAAGTTCATCGATAGAATGCGCTTGATGTCCAGACGATATGCCATGCTACCTCCCTCAAAAAAGCGCACCCAAACGGATGCGCTTCGAACTTCTTGCTGTATTCGATTCTACCGATTCGCCGAACAAAAACCACCCCTGCGCAGGGTTTGCTTTGGATACAAAACCACCCTGCTCGGAGGGTTTTATCCATTTCCACATAAACCGGGCGGTTTATGCAGATGGGATCTCCGCGTCAGCGTTGCCAGTGGCCCAGCGATGGTAGCCAATAACAAACGGGTCCAGGTCGCCATCGTCAAGAACTGCCTCGACGTTGCTGGTCTCAACGCCCGTGCGTAGGTCCTTAACCATCTGATACGGGTAGAGCACGTAGCTGCGAATCTGGTTGCCAAAACCAATCGTGGTTTTGGGTCCGCGAATCTCATCCAGGGCCTCGGCGCGCTTCTCGAGCTCAATCTCGTACAGGCGAGCCTTGAGGATCTGCATGCACGCGGCCTTGTTCTGGATCTGGCTGCGCTCGTTTTGGCAGGTGACCACAATGCCGCTGGGGAAATGCGTCACGCGCACGGCGGAGTCGGTGGTGTTAACGCCCTGGCCGCCCGGGCCGCTCGCGTGGTACACGTCCACGCGGATGTCATCGGGACTGATCTCGATGTCGATATCATCGGGTAGCACGGGGATGACCTCGACGCCGGCAAACGTGGTCTGGCGGCGCTTCTTGTCGTCGGTGGGGCTAATGCGAACCAAGCGGTGGACGCCGGCCTCGGCGCGCAGCATGCCAAATGCGTCCTTGCCCTCGACAGTAAAGGTCGCGCGGTCGATGCCGATGACCTCGGCTGCGGGACAGTCGTTGATGGTGACCTTCCAGCCGCGACGCTGACAGTACTTCATGTACATCTTAAAGAGCATGAAGGTCCAGTCCTGGGCCTCCAGACCACCCTGTCCGGGCTTGATGGTCACAATGGCATCGCCGTGATCGAACTCACCGGTAAACCAGCTCGAAAGCTCGAGCTCATCGATGGCACGGGCCAGGCGCTCAGCCGTGGCTGTAGCCTCCTCGCGAAGGGCGACGGCGTCGGGGTCATCCCCCATCTCCTCGGCAAGCTCCAGCGCGGCGCGGGCATCGGAAAGCTCGCCGCGCGCGGTGTCCACGGCAGCGATATCTTCCTTGGTACGCGCGATCTCCTCCATGGTGGCACGGGCGGCGTCGGCGTCATCCCAAAAGCCAGGGGCAACACTTTTGGCCTCGAGCTCGGTCACGCGTGTGCGCTTTTCGTCCAAATGGAGATACGACTCGACCTCGCCGAGCCGGTCCGCGAACGCGTCCAGCTCGGCGGGCGTTACCTCTAAAGCCTCAGCCATTAACGATTCCTGCCGTGGCAGTACTTAAACTTCTTGCCGCTACCGCAGGGGCACGGGTCGTTGCGGCCCACGTTGACGTACGGATCGTCGCTCTCGGACTTGCGATAGGTGGTCACCTTGCCACCGTTGTTGACGGCAGCCGGACCACCCTGGACAGCCGTGCGGGCCTGCACCTGCGCCTGCTTGCGCAGCACCGAGTCGCCGTTGTCACCATCGACCTCGGCAGGACCGGAGAAGTGCGCACCCTCGAGCGCGGGCTCCTCCTTGTGCTCCACGGCACGCGGGGCAGCCTTGATCTCGATGCGCAGAACCGTGCGCAGGTAATCCTCGTACATGGTGTCGACGAGGATCTGGAACGCGCCGTAGGCCTCGGTCTTGTACTCGACCAGCGGGTCGCGCTGGCCAAAGCCGCGCAGGCCGATGCCGGTCTTGAGATAGTCCATCTCCTGCAGGTAGTTCATCCAGCGGGTATCGATGACGCGCAGCATGACCTGGGTGTTGAGCTCGCGCATCAGGTCCTCGCCCAAGCGCTCGGCCTTCATGTTGTAGCACTTCTCTACGTAAGCCAGGACATCGGCAGCCAGAGCCTCATAATCCTCGTCGGGGAACTTCGGCGTATCGATGTGGCCGGTGAGCTCCACAACCCACTTGCGCAGGCCCTCCAGGTCGCGCTCGCCATCGTGACTGTCCTTGGTGCAGAACTCCTGCACGCAGCGGTACACGGTGTCGTGCATGACCTCGGTGATGTGGTCGGTCAGGTCCTTGCCGTCCAGAATCTTATTGCGCTCAGCGTAAATGACCTGGCGCTGCTTGTTCATGACGTCGTCGTACTCAAGGACGCTCTTACGCATGGAGAAGTTGATGCTCTCGACCTTGTGCTGGGCGCTCTCGACGGCCTTGGAGATGATCTTGTGCTGGATGGGCATATCGTCGCCCATGTCGGCCGTGACCATCATCTTGGAGACGCGGTCCATCTTGTCGCCACCGAACAGGCGCATGAGGTCGTCCTCGAGCGACAGGTAGAACTGGGTCTCGCCCGGATCGCCCTGACGGCCGGAGCGGCCGCGCAGCTGGTTGTCGATACGACGGGACTCGTGGCGCTCGGTGCCGATAACGGTCAGGCCGCCGGCGGCAAGCACGCGCTCGCGCTCGGCCTTGCAGGTCTCCTTGGCCTCGGCGTTAAACTGCTCGAGCTGCTCGGGCGTCACGTCCTCCATGGTCAGGCCCTCGTACTCCAGGCGCTCGCGCACCAACTCGTCGGGGTTGCCGCCCAGCAGGATGTCGGTACCACGACCGGCCATGTTGGTGGCGATGGTCACGGCGCCATAGCGACCAGCCTGGGCCACGATATGGGCCTCGCGTTCATGGTGCTTGGCGTTGAGGACCTCGTGCGCGATGCCACGCTTGGTAAGGGCGGCGGACAGCTTCTCGGAGCTCTCGATGGAGACGGTGCCCACCAGGACCGGCTGTCCCTTGGCGTGGCGACGCTCCACATCGTCGGCGACGGCGTTGTACTTGGCCTGAATGGTGCGGTACACCAGGTCCTCGTGGTCCACGCGCTGCACGGGCTTGTTGGAGGGGATGACCTCGACGGGCAGCTTGTAGATCTCGCGGAACTCGGCATCCTCGGTAAGTGCCGTGCCGGTCATGCCGGAGAGCTTGTCATACAGACGGAAGTAGTTCTGCAGGGTGATGGTGGCCAGGGTCTGGTTCTCCTCGCGTACGAGCACGCCCTCTTTGGCCTCGATGGCCTGGTGCAGGCCCTCAGAATAGCGGCGGCCTTCCATAATGCGGCCGGTGAACTCGTCGACGATCTTGACCTCGCCGTTGGTGACCACGTACTGCTTATCGCGGTGGAACATGTACTGGGCCTTCAGCGCCTGCTGCAAGTGGTTGACCAGCTGGCCGGAGAGATCGGCATAGATGTCATCGATACCCAAGCGGCGCTCGATTTTCTTAAGGCCGCGCTCGGTGGCAGCAATGGTGTGCTTGGCCTCGTCCATGACGTAGTCGCCCGTGGGCTCAACATCCTCGGTGGCGGTAAGCATGTCGTGCGACACGTCCTCGCCGCGCTCAAGGCCACGCACGGCACGCGCGAAGTCCTTGTAGGTGCTGGCGGACTTAGTGCCGGCGCCCGAGATAATGAGCGGCGTCCTGGCCTCATCGATCAGGATGGAGTCGACCTCGTCGACGATGGCGTAGTTGTGACCGCGCTGCACGCGCTGCTCGGGACGGGTGACCATGTTGTCGCGCAGGTAATCAAAGCCGAACTCGGAGTTGGTGCCGTAGGTGACGTCGGCCTGGTAGGCCGGGCGCTTGAGCTCGAGCGGCATGTTGTTCTGGAGCAGACCGACGGTCATGCCCAGGTACTTGTAGATGCGGCCCATCCACTCGGAGTCGCGCTTTGCCAGGTAATCGTTGACGGTAACGACATGCACGCCCTTGCCGGCGATAGCGTTGAGATAGCCGGCCAACGTGGAGACGAGGGTCTTACCTTCGCCAGTCTTCATCTCGGCGATGTGGCCCTCGTGCAGTGCCATGGCGCCGATGAGCTGTACGTCAAAGTGGCGCATACCCATGGTGCGCTTGGAAGCCTCACGCACGGTGGCAAAGGCCTCGGGGAGCATGTCGTCGAGCGACTCGCCGTTGGCGTAGCGCTCACGGAACTTATCGGTCTGGGCGCGGAGCTCTTCCTCGGTCATCTTCTCAAACTGGGGCTCAAGACCGTTGATCTGGTCGACGATCTTGTAGTAGCGCTTAAGGTCCTTATCGGATCCAAAGGACAGCAGCTTTGACATGAATCCCATGTGGTTTTCCTTTTTGGCCATCGCCCGTGCCATGCAGCTCCGAGCGAGTTAAACACAGATAATTGTACTTTAGCCAAACAGGGCGCACCCTATGCGGTCGACCTCAACCGCCACGTAATAACTACGACCAACCTGCCGCAATGGAACAGGTTTATTTTGGCAGGTTTTATCTGAGCAAACGCCGTCTCTCTGCCATTTGGTGCCACGGGGACAGGTTAGCTTGCGCCAATAAAAAGAAAAGGGCCGCGCACCCAAATGGATGCACGGCCCTCATGCCATGAATGCGAGTGATTCCGCGGCGAGCTATTTACTCAGCAGCCTCGGTGGTCTCGGCCTCGGCAGCGGCCTCCTCGACGGGAGCCTCTGCGGGAGCCTCGGCGGCCTGCTTGGCAGCCTCCTCGGCA
>DXZP01000029.1:0-27462 GCA_019419605.1 Collinsella sp. | reverse complement strand
CCGTCAGCGTCTGGGCGCCGCGATGGCTTCGATGATCGGGTCGGATCAGGTCGATCTGGAAATGCTCGACCAACGCGGCCGTCGTGCCTGGGACACCTATACGGCTCGTCTGGGCGACGCACTCGATGCAGCCGCGTGCCGCCCGTGCCTCAACGACCCCACATTTATGGTCGAGCGTCGCGAGTCTGAGCTTGCCCTGACGGCCGATCGCCTGTCGGGCGCCATAGCGCGCTCGGTCGGGACATTCCGCTCCAACTTTGAGCACCTGCCCGAGCGTCTGGTTGCAAGCACCTCGGGGCTCGATGGCAAGCGCCATGCGCTCGCGCTTGCGAGTTCTCGTCTGGAGCATCAGGGGCGCACGATGCTCAACAAGCCAGCGTCCGACCTGGGCCGTGCGGCAGCCTCGCTCGATGCCCTGTCGCCGCTCAAGGTGCTTGCTCGTGGTTATTCCATCGCGTACAGCGATGATGGGGTGGCCACGAGCGCCAAGACCTTTAAGCCCGGCGACGCCATCCGCGTGCGCATGGCAGACGGCAACGTGGCGGCAACGGTCGATACGGTCGAATAGACCGCGTTTCATAGCGATAAACCTTTAGGAAAGGAAACAGATATGGCAGAGAAGACCCCGGTCGAGCAGCTTACGTACAAGCAGGCTTCGCAGGAGTTGGAACTCATCATCCGCAGCTTGGAGTCGGGCGATATGGAGCTCGAGGAGTCACTCGAGAGCTATACCCGCGGCGTCGAGCTCCTCAAGAGCCTGCGCACCCGCCTGTCCGATGCCGAGCAGAAGGTCTCGGTGCTCCTTAAGGACGTCGACGGCAACGACGTGCTCGCCGACGGCGAGGCCGCCAACACCGACGACAAGCTTTCGTTCTAACCATCCCGACCAAATATAATTACCTTGGTCTGTGAGAAAGGAACCAGCCATGTGTGATTGCATCTTCTGCAAAATCGCCAACCACGAGATTCCCTCAACCGTTGTCTATGAGGACGACCAGGTCATCGCCTTCGACGACCTCAACCCCCAGGCGCCGGTCCACACGCTCGTGATCCCCAAGAAGCACTACAGCGACATCGCCGACAACGTGCCGGCCGAGACCATGGGCGCCATGGCCCACGCCATCCACGAGGTTGCCAAGGCCAAGGGCTTGGAGGACGGTTTCCGCGTCATCTCCAACAAGGGCGTCAACGCCGGCCAGACCGTCATGCACTTCCACATGCACGTCCTCGGCGGCAAAAACCTGGGCGAGAACCTCATCTGAGGACGCTTCTTCCGTGCAATGAAACGGAAGCTCTGGCACCGATAACTTATATATCAACGCAATAAACCCGAGCGCGAGGGCGTTTGGGTTTATTATTGAAGCGTATGTAACCTGGCGGCGCCACACCGCCTGTTAGTAGGGAGACACATGAACGTTCTGGTCGTCAACGCAGGATCTTCGACCCTTAAGTATCAGGTCATCGATACCAAGTCCCACAAGGTGTCCGCAAAGGGCTCCTGCGAGCGCGTCTGCTTTACCGGCGGTACCTTCACCCACGCTGCCAACGGCTCCAAGAAGGTGACCGAGAACATCGAGTTCCCCGACCACAAGGTCGCCATCGAGGTCGTCCTGAAGGACCTCGAGGCCAACGGCGTCAAGATCGAGGGCATTGGCCACCGTATCGTTCAGGGCGGCTGGTACTTTGGCGATTCCTCCCTCGTCGACGAGGACGTCCTCGCCAAGATCCGTGAGGTCGCCCCGCTGGCGCCGCTGCACAACAACCCCGAGGCCAACGTTATCGAGTTCTGCCTGGAGCAGTATCCCGACCTGCCCAACGTCACGGTCTATGACACCGCTTTCCACTTCAACATGCCCGAGGTCGCCAAGACCTACGCCCTTCCCAAGGATGTTTGCGACAAGCTGCACATCCGTAAGTACGGCGCCCACGGCACCAGCTATCGTTACATCTCCAAGAAGGTCGCCGAGATGACCAACGGCGAGGCCCGCAAGGTTGTCGTGTGCCACATCGGCTCCGGTGCCTCCCTGTGCGCCATCGAGGACGGCAAGTGCATGGATACCACTATGGGCCTCACCCCGCTCGACGGCGTCATGATGGGCACCCGCTGCGGCTCCATCGACCCGGCTACCGTGTGCTACCTGCAGCGCGAGGGCGGCTACACCTTCGACGAGGTCGACGAGATGATGAACAAGAAGTCCGGCCTTTTGGCTGTGACCGGTGGCAAGACCAACGACTGCCGCAACGTCGAGGAGCTTGCCGCCGCCGGCGACCCCGAGGCTCAGCTCGCCTTCGACATGTTCGTCTACAAGATTGCCGCCAAGGCTGCCGAGATGGCCACTTCCATGTGCGGCATGGACACGCTGGTCTTCACCGCCGGCATCGGTGAGCACGCTCCGGCCGTTCGCGCCGGCGTTGCCGACCGTCTGGCCTTTATGGGCGTCAAGATGGACCATGCCCGTAACGCCCTGCGTGGCGACGGCGCTTGGTGCCTGTCTGCCAAGGATTCCAAGGTCAAGATCTTCGTCATCCCCACGGACGAGGAGTTCATGATCGCTTCCGACGTCGAGCGCATCGTCAACGGCAAGTAATCTCAAGAGGGGAGGGGCTGGACGACCAAGTGTCGTTTAGTCCCTCTTCTGCGCTCGTTGGGCGATATGCTGATAGCTATTTATCAAGATATGATAACTTCTTATTAAAATACGGCCGCCTTAAGGGGTCTGCGTCGGCCGTATTGCACTGCAAAGGAGTCTCATGAACGTACTTGTTGTCAACGCCGGCAGTTCAAGCCTTAAATATCAGCTTTTGGATACCGATACCCGCGAGGTTTTCGCCAAGGGCAACTGCGAGCGTATCGGATCGGACATGGGCATCTTTGGCCACTCCGAGAACGGTGGCGCCAAACAGACCGAGGAGGTTCCCTTCCCCGATCATCGCTCTGCTATCGCTCGCGTGCTCGAGGAGCTCGAGAAGACCGACTTTACGATTGATGGCATTGGACATCGCATCGTTCAAGGCGGCTGGCACTTCGATGATTCTGCGGTCGTCGACGACGAGGTCATGGCTAAGATTCTCGAGGTGGCACCGCTTGCTCCGCTGCACAACTACGGCGAGGCGGCGGCGATTGAGTATTGCCGTGAGAAGTATCCGGAGCTGCCCAACGTGGCCGTCTTCGACACCTCGTTTCACATGACCATGCCCGAGGTTGCCTACACCTACGCCCTGCCCAAGGACGTGTGCGACAAGTACCACGTGCGCAAGTACGGCGCCCACGGTACGAGCCACCGCTACGAGTGGATGATGGCCAAGGAGATCCTGGGCTCGCGCTGCCACCGCCTGCTTTCGTGCCACCTGGGCAACGGCGCCTCGCTCGCAGCCATCGAGGACGGCGTGTGCCGCGACACCACGATGGGCCTCACGCCGCTTGACGGCCTGATAATGGGAACCCGCTGCGGCTCTATCGACCCGGCTACCGTGTGCTACCTGCAGCGCGAGGGCGGCTACAGCTACCAGGAAGTCGACGACATGATGAACAAGCAGTCTGGTCTGCTTGCCATCTCAGGTATCTCCAACGACGCCCGCGATATCCGTACGCGCGCTTCCGAGGGAGATGAGCGCTGCCTGCTCGCCTTCGATATGTTCGCCTACAAGGCTATGCAGCAGGCCGGCTCCATGATCGCTTCTATGGCGGGCGTGGATACCATCACCTTTACTGCCGGCATCGGCGAGAACGACTGGTCGATCCGTAAGGCCTTCTGCGACTGCTTTGAGTGGCTGGGCGTGCGCATCGACAACAACAAGAACCGCGAGGCTGTGGGCAACGGCCCGCAGGTCATCAGTGCCGCCGGTTCCGCCGTCACGGTCATGGTCATCCCCACCGACGAGGAATACATGATCGCCCACGACGTCGAACGCCTGACCAAGAACAACTAACGCACCCGTTTGCATGTAAACGAAAGGCCTCCAGAGCAACAGCTCCGGAGGCCTTTTTTAGCATACGGAAATTCCAGTCCCAAAGTGATCATCGCCGGCAACGCCTGCACTTTCAGCAACGACACCCATCCGTTCAGATTCTCAGCCCCAGCTCGTAGCCAAGCCGCCGTCCACCCCAGATACCCTGATTACTACGTAGTTGTAGAAGGCCGTACGGGCTAACCCCTGAAAACACTCCGCAGACCAGAAACGCCCCCGTTCGTAGCTCCGAAGGAGCAGAACGGGGGCGTTTCATTGGTCGAGGACGTTTTCAGGGGTTAGCCCGTACGCCCTTCGGGGGAGTGCGTCCGCTACTCAGCCATCTGAGCCTGGACGGCGGTGATGGCCACGACACCCACGATGTCGTCGGCAGAGCAGCCGCGCGACAGGTCGTTGACCGGCTTGGCGATGCCCTGCAGGATGGGGCCGTAAGCGTCGGCGCCGGCGAAGCGCTGGACCAGCTTGTAGCCGATGTTGCCGGCCTCGAGGTCGGGGAACACCAGCACGTTGGCCTTACCGGCAACGGAGGAACCAGGAGCCTTGAGCTGGGCGACGGTGGGGACGATGGCGGCGTCGAGCTGCAGGTCGCCATCGATGGCGAGCTCGGGAGCCTTCTCGTGGCAGAATTTCACGGCCTCCTGGACCTTCTTGGCGACCTCGCCGCCGGCGGAGCCCATGGTGGAGTAGGAGAGCATGGCCACGTGCGGCTCAACGTTGCCCATGAAGGTGGACCAGGAGTGAGCGGAGGCGATGGCGATCTCGGAGAGCTCATCGGAGGACGGGTTGATGTTGAGACCGCAGTCGGCGAAGATCAGCGTGCCGTCGGTGCCGAACTGCGGGGTTTCGGTGCACATCACGAAGAAGGCCGAGACCAGCTTGGTGCCCGGGGCGGTCTTGAGGATCTGCAGCGCGGGGCGCAGCGTGTCGGCGGTGGAGTGGCAGGCGCCGGAGACCAGGCCGTCGGCGTCGCCCATCTTGACCATCATGGTGCCAAAGTAGGTGGCATCCATCACCTGGGCGCGAGCCTGCTCGATGGTGACGCCCTTCTTGGCGCGGAGCTCGGCAAACTTCTGCGCGTACTCCTCGTGCTTCTCGGCATTGCGCGGATCGATGACGGTAGCGCCGGGAACGTCGATCTCGTCGGGGTTACCCAGGATGACGATCTTTGCCAGGCCCTCCTCGATGATCTTGGTGGCCGCGACGATGGTGCGCGGATCCTCGCCCTCGGGCAGGACGATCGTCTTAAGGTCGGCCTTGGCGGCAGACTTCATACGGTTTAGGAAATCGCTCATGTTACTCCTTACAAGCGTTTCGCTAAGCTCCAGGCGCCCGGCTGCTCACGAATAAACCCGCTGCTAGCGGGTTTACCTTTCAATTATGTACGCCGCGGTGCTTGAGCTTTCCTTGTGTGGCAAGCTCATTATAGGACGCATTAGCGCTATAATCGCTCTGATAAATATGTCTCGAAGAATGTTCGAGAAAAGCCCAGCTAACGAGCCCGTGGCTTTTGACAAGGAGTATCGATGCAGATTACCTCAGGCCTGCCTGAAGGCTTTTACGCCGGCGCATACGACATGATTGTCGTCGGTGCCGGATATGCCGGTGCCGTTTGTGCCCGCCGTCTCGCCGAGACCATCGGCTATCGCGTTGCCGTTCTGGAGCGCCGTAGCCACATTGCGGGCAACGCCTACGACTGCGCTGATGAGGCCGGGATCCTGGTCCACGAGTATGGTCCACACATCTACCATACCTTTAATGAGCGCGTCCACAATTTCCTGTCGCGCTTTACCAAGTGGACGGACTACCAGCACAAGGTGCTCGCCAATATCAACGGTACCCTTATGCCCGTGCCCTTTAACCATGCGAGCCTTAAGCTCGCCTTTGGCGATGAGCGTGGCGAGGAGCTGTATCAGAAGCTCGTGGAGACCTTTGGCAAGGACGTCAAGGTGCCCATCATGGAGCTGCGCAAGAAGAACGACCCGGATCTTGCCGAGGTCGCCGATTACGTCTACGAGAACGTCTTTTTGCATTACACCATGAAGCAGTGGGGCCAGACGCCCGACCAGATCGATCCTTCGATTACCGGCCGTGTTCCCGTCTTTGTGGGCGACGATGATCGCTACTTCCCGCAGGCTCCCTTCCAGGGCATGCCGCAGGACGGCTATACCGCGCTGTTCGAGCACATGCTCGACCACGATCTGATTGATGTGTTCTGCGACGTGGACGCCCGCGACCTCTTCGAGATCGACGAGACCACCGTCAAGATCGACGGCAAGGTCTATGGCGGCGAGATCGTCTACACCGGTCCGCTCGACGAGCTGTTCAACCTCGACCTGGGCGCTCTGCCGTACCGTACGCTCGACATGAAGTTCGAGACACTCGATATGGACCAGTTCCAGCCCGTGGGCACCGTCAACTACACCACGAGCGAGGATTACACGCGCATCACCGAGTTCAAGAACATGACTGGTCAGGTCCTGCCCGGCAAGACCACCATCATGAAGGAGTATTCCAAGGCCTATACGCCTGGCTCGGGCGAGACGCCCTATTACGCCATTCTGGAGCCCGAGAACCGCGAGCTCTATGAGCGCTATCTTGAGCGCGTCCAGAACCTGACGAACTTCCACCCGGTGGGTCGCCTGGCCGAGTATCGTTACTACGATATGGATGCCGTGACCAACTCCGCCCTCGATCTTTCGGATGAGATTATCGCCTGCCATGCATAAAGTCATATCATTCGGTATTCCCTCGTATAACGCCGCCAAGGACATGGACCATTGCATCACCTCCATTCTGGAGGGGAGCAATTACGCCACCGATATCGAGATCATCATCGTCGATGACGGTTCCAAGGACGAGACGGCAGCTAAGGCCGACGAGTGGGAGACACGTTATCCCGGCATCATTCGCGCGGTGCATCAGGAGAACGGTGGCCACGGCATTGCCGTCCTTTCGGGCTTGCGCGAGGCACAGGGCACCTACTACAAGGTCGTCGACTCGGACGACTGGCTCGATGGCGCAGCCCTGTCGACCATGCTTTCGATCCTGCGCGGTTTTGAGGAGCGCGACCAGCGCGTCGACCTCTTTATCTCGAACTATGTGTACGAGAAGGTTTACGAGGGTACGCATACCGCTATTGGCTACAAGTTTGCCCTACCGCGCAAAAAGATTTTTACCTGGGACCAGATCGGTCATTTCCGTCTAGATCAGAATCTGCTCATGCACAGCCTGTGCTATCGCACGGATGTGCTGCGCGCGTCCAATCTACCTATGCCGCCGCACACGTTCTATGTAGACAACATCTACGCCTACGTGCCGCTGCCGCGTTGCAAGACCATGTACTACGCCGACATCGACCTCTACCGCTACTTTATCGGTCGCGAGGGCCAGAGCGTCAACGAGGCCACGATGGTCAAGCGTCTGGACCAGCAGTTTCGCGTGACGCGCATCATGATGGAGTCGTTCCACCTGTACAGCGATGTCGAGTCGTCGCGTCTGCGCTCGTACATGATGGGCTATTTCACCATGATGATGGCAATCTGCTCGGTGCTTACTAAGCTTTCCGACGAGGATTGTGCCGACGAGCGCCTGAAGACGTTGTGGAGTGATTTGAAGGCCTATGACGAGCGTATGTATCGTCGTGCACGCTACGGTGTGGTCGGCTTCTTCACCAACCTGCGCGGTCGGGCTGGTGACAAAACCACACTCGGCCTATACCGTCTTGCCTCAAAGATCTTCAAATTCAACTAGCTGCTGAGTAATCGCTGCCGATAAGTTGACTGGGCCCCTTGGCCTTTAGTTTGCTACTGCGAACAGTCCTGCTCGCACGGAAAGCACATTAAGTGCTTTCCGGCTCGTGCGGAACTTGTATCAAACTAAAGGCCAAGGGGCCTCTGCCATAAGAATCGATTGTCAGGCTGCCTGAATTTGAAGATCTTGGACGCGCGGTACACAGGGGCCTGGGCTGAAAAGATTTTGGTTGGTAGTCGGCCGGAGGCAGGCGGGCGTTACGTTTGTCGCGAGTTCCGCATGCAAAGAAGGCCACTTAATGTGGCCTTCGTTTTGCATAGGACTGTAGAGCAGCAAACGTAATGCCCGCCCGCCTCCGACCGACGGACGAGTGAGATTACTTCGCGGCGCCGGGGATGCCGTGGGAGGTTTTGGCGGTTTTGGCTCCGTTTACGATGGCGGTTTGCAAAGCCCTTACGGCGAGCATGCCCAGCAGGTCTAGGGGAACGGCGGCGCTTGCCTGGGCGCCCAGTTTGCCGCTGGCGAGGGTGTAGATGGTGTCGCCGTCGTTGGTGGTGTGCGTGGGACGGATGGCGTGTGCGTAGGCGTCTGCGGCCATCTGGGAGACCTTGGTGGCTTGTGCCTTAGTGAGTTCCACGTTGGTGACGATGCAGCTGATGGTGGTGTTGGTGCGGTCGAGCGGCATCTGCATGGATCCGGCGGCAGCAAAGGCTGCGAGTTCCATGTCGACGATCTGGTCGCTATCGGCTGCGGCGCGCATGCCGGCGACCCACTCGCCGGTGAAGGGGTCGACAACGTTGCCGCAGGCGTTGACCGAGACCACGGCGCCCACCTTGACGGGGCCGAGTGCCACGGCGGCGGCGCCAAGGCCGGCCTTCATGCAGGTGGCGGGGCCCATGAGCTTGCCCACGGTGGCACCGGTGCCGGCACCTACATTGCCCTGCTCGAGCGTGGTGGGGGTGTTGTCGAGTGCCTCGCGCACGGCGGCGATGCCGGCCTCTATGTCGGGGCGAACGGTGGGGTTACCAAAGGCGAGGTCGAAGATACAGCTGGAGCACACGATAGGCACCTGCGTGGGGCCGACGGGAAGGCCGATGCCGCGGCTCTCGAGTTCGCGGGCCACGCCGCTTGCAGCCTCGAGGCCAAAGGCCGATCCGCCCGAAAGGCAGACGGCGTGGACCTTATCGACGGTGTTTTCGGGACGCAACAGGTCGGTCTCACGCGAAGCGGGGGCGCCACCACGTACGTCAACGCCACCGGTGGCACCCTCGGGCGCCACGATTACGGTGCAGCCGGTGCCAGCCTCCTCGTCCGTATAGTTGCCAAAGCAAAAGCCATCGACATTGCAAACATCGATGGCTTCGAGCAGTGTGTCCATGTGTTCTCCTATCGGTTTTCCGCCGGGCCTTATGCCCAGTCGGGATCCGTACGGTACGGCAAAATTGTAGGCGCTGGGGGATACCCAGCGCCAGATGCAATTACGAGAGTTTTTGAATCGCGCGTGCGACGCGAGCGATGGGCAAGCCCACCACGTTGTAGAAGTCACCCGAAATATCGTGCACAAGCATGCGGCCGCCTGTGCCTTGGATGCCGTAGGCCCCGGCCTTGTCCATGGGTTCGCCGGAGGCAACATAGCGCTCGATCTGCTCTTCGGTAAGCTCATAGAACGTCACGTCGGTCACATCGACAAACGACAGGCTCTCGGCGGCATGCGGAGCTGTAGCGTCGCTGGCTTTAACGATGCAGACGCCGGTTGCGACCTGGTGCGTGCGGCCCGAAAGCTCGCGGAGCATGGTGCGCGCCTCGTCCCCGTCTGCCGGCTTGCCCAAAATTTGGCCGTCAAAGGTGACAATAGTATCGGCCGCGACGGTCAGTTCGTTGGGCTCGGCATGCTCGGCGGCAACGGCGGCGGCTTTGGCACGCGCCAAGCGCTCGACGAGTGTAAGCGGAGCTTCGCCATCAAAAGGCGTTTCGTCGATATCTGCGGGAATCACGCGAATGTCATAGCCCGCCTCGCGCATCAACTCGATGCGGCGCGGTGATTGCGAAGCCAAAATCATAGCTGAATGCCCTCGGCGACCTTCTCGACGGCCTTGTCGCCGGCGAGCGTGCGCAGCAGCTCAAGCGCAAAGGGGAGCGACTGGGCCATGCCGCTGGCGGTGATGATGTTGCCGTCTTGCGTAACCTTCTCGCCGGTATAGGCGCCTTCGGGGAAGCTTTTCTCAAAGCCAGGGAAGCACGTGGCGTGGCGCCCCTCGAGCAGGTCGAGCTCACCCAGGATAAACGGGGCGGCGCAGATGGCGGCGACGTGTTTGGCGGCGGCGAACTCGCAGACCACGTCGCAGACGCGCTGGTCGGCACGCAGGTTGGTGGCGCCGGGCAGGCCGCCAGGTAGCACGACGCAGTCGTACTCGTCAAAGTTGATCTCGTCAAAGAGCGCATCGCAGGTCACGGGAATCTGCAGCGAGCTTACGACCTCGCGCGTGGGCATGATCGAGACAAGCGTGGCGCGCACGCCGCCGCGACGCATGACATCGACCATGGTCAGGCATTCAATAGTTTCAAAGCCATCGGCGGCGAGAACGGCAACGCTGGGCATGAGGGTTCCTTTCATAGACGGCATACAATTAGCCGTCTTATACCCCGAAGACCTCCGCTTGCCACGCTCGATTTCCCAATGATTTTTCTGAGCAATGATTAAGTGGCTAGTTGCGCTTGAGGTGGACGACGGTTTCGCAGTGGAAGGTTTGCGGGAACAGGTCAACTGGCGTGATCTTTACGGGGGAGAAGGTGCCTTCTTCGACAAAGCGTTTGAGATCGCGCGCCAGGGTGGCCGGGTCGCAGCTCACGTAGGCGATATCGCGGGCACTCGTGCTGGCGATAAGGTCGATCGCCTCGGGGGCGAGGCCTGCACGCGGCGGGTCGACCACCAGGACATCGGCGTCCTGATCGGGGAACTCGCGCACCGCGTCGCCGCCGATGACGTCGACGTTATCGAGTTTGTTGATCTCTAGGTTACGGCGCAGGTCGCGCACGGCCGGGCCGTAGGCCTCGACGGCGGCAACAAAGTCGCAGCGGCGGGCGAGCGGCAGGGTGAAGGTTCCAGCTCCGCAATACAGGTCCACGGCAAGTTCGTCTTCCTGCGGGTCGAGCGCCTCCATGACAAGCTCGATCAAAATCTCGGCACCCTTTGTGTTGACCTGGAAAAACGACGGGGCCGAAAGGCGCATCTGGCCGTCGGCGATGTTCTCGGTCCAGGAGCCCTCGCCGGCGAGCATCTCAACCTTGGAGACGCGGCGGGCCTTCTTTTCACCCTTGCTCATAACGCGCACTATGCTCGTGGGGTGTGCGGCGTCTGCCAGCACGCGCGAGACTTGCGAGCGCGGAAACGACCCCGTGGGCGTCCAGAGTGCGACCTCGAGTGCCTTGGTGCGGCGCGATGCGCGAATGCCCACGCGTTCGAGCCCCAAGTCATGGCTGCCGCTTAGATAGTTGAGTGCGCCGACGACTGATTTGAGCGCCTTCGGGAAGCGCTTATCGAACAGAGGACACGTATCAACAGTCACGATTTTGCTGGGGTCGACACCGTGCATGCCCAGGCGCACACGACCGTTGACGACGGTCGGTTCGAGCTCAATTTTATTGCGGTAGCCCCAATCGTCCTTGGTGTGGCGGATGGGCTGCACCAGCTCGTCGACTTGCTCAGGGGTGAACTTGCCGATGCGCTCGAGCGTGGAGCGCAGGTTTTGCTCCTTGGCGGCAAGCTGAGCGGTGCGTGAGAGGTTGCCCCACGAGCAGCCACCGCAGATGCCCACGAAGGGGCAGGGAGGCTGAATTCGATCGGGGCTCGGCTCCAGAATCTCGGTGGCGCGGGCGCGCATAAACGATTTGCCGTCCTGCACGATCTCGGCCTCGACGGTGTCGCCTGCCACGGCGCCCTGCACAAAGACGGCCTTGCCGTTGTCGGCGTGCGCCAGCCCGTCGGCGCCGTAGGTCATCGATTCTATATTGAGCTTCATATCCCTGCCTGTCATTCGCGTTGTTATTCGCACCATGGTAGCAGGGAAAAGCGCCCCGCATCCGAGGCTTTCCTCAAATGCGGGGCGCTTCTACAAACTGCTTCTACAAACGACTATTTCGTCTTACCGGTAATGAGCGTCTTAAGACCCAGGCCGATCAGGCCCAAGCCCATGCGCACGCGGCCGGGGCGATGGCGCTCGATGGCCTTGGTCTTGCCGGCGGGTTTCTCGCGGCGGGCGCTTGCATGGGGCGCGGACTTGACGGTCTGCGGCTGAGGCTGGGGCTGGGGCGCAGGCTCGGGTTCGGATTCCAGGTCGGGTTCAATGACGGTTGCCTGGACCGCCTGGACCTTGGGAACGTCCGCCTGGGGCTTGGGCTTGGGGCCCAGAACAGGTGCGGATTCCGGTTTTGCTTTGGCGACGGGCTCCGAAGCCACGGCTGCGGACTCGGCGTTGCGATAAGCGCGCTCCAACAGGAACTCCTGCGAGTTAAAGGGCTTCTCACCCTCTTTTCGCTCTACGGGAACCCAGGTGCCGTCGCTCGTCAGGCTACGTGCCTTCACGTTGTCGCGCAGCTGCACGCCCATGTACTCGTGCACCAGCGCGCGGCAGGTGGGGTCGAGCACGGGGAAGGCGATCTCTACGCGATGCTCGGTGTTGCGTGTCATCATGTCGGCAGAACTCAGGTAGATCATGTCCGAGTCCACGCCGAAGGCATAGACACGCGCGTGCTCCAAGAAACGTCCGACGATAGAACGTACGTGCACGTTTTCGGTCTTGCCCGCAATGTTGGGCTTCAGGCACGAGATGCCGCGGATGATCATGTCCACGCGCACGCCGGCACACGATGCCTCGGAGATCTTGTCGATGACCTCGCGGTCGGTCAGCGAGTTGAGCTTAAAGAACACGCGGGCGGGCTCGCCGGCGAGCGCACGTTGTATCTCGCGGTCCAGACCGCGCATGATGAGCGGCTTAAGGCCGACGGGCGCCACGCCCAAAAAGCGGTAGTCGCCGCGCAGGTTGCCCAGCGACAGGTTGCGGAAGAACAGGTTGGCGTCTTCGCCGATGCCGGGATGGGCGGTCATGAGCATAAAGTCGCTGTAGAGCTTGGCCGTCTTCTCGTTAAAGTTGCCGGTGCCCAGCAGCGTCAGGCGCGTTAGCGCCATGCCCTCGCGATAGGTGAGCTGGCAGATCTTGGAGTGGCACTTAAAGCCCTCGGAGCCGTAGATGACGGTGCAGCCGGCCTCTTCCAGGCGCTCGGCCCACTCGATGTTGTTCTGCTCGTCAAAGCGCGCGCGGAGCTCCATGAGCACCGTGACCTCTTTGCCGTTCTCGGCGGCATCGATCAGTGACTCGCACAGGCGGCTCTGCTTGGCCACGCGGTAGAGCGTGATGCGCAGTGAGATGCACTCGGGGTCGTAGGCGGCCTCGTGCACCAGATCCAGGAAGGGGTTCATGGCCTCATAGGGATAAAAGAGCAGCTTGTCGTGCTGAAGTACCTGCTCGCGGATGGAGCGGGTCATATCGATGGTGGGGTTGGGCTGCGGCTTAAACGGCGTAAAGAGCAGCTCGTTGCGCAGGTGCTCGGGAATCTTGCTCTCAATGCCAAAGACGTAGCCCAGGTCGAGCGGGATATCGCAGGTAAAGACAGAGCGGCGCGAAAGCTCGAGCGCCTTGCGGATGGTCTTGAGCGTCGCCTTCTCGAGCGACCCCGAGACCGCGAGCACTACCGGTTGCAGGCGCAGACGCTTCTTGAGGATGCGCTTCATGTGCTGGCGGTAATCCTCTTCCTCCTCGACGCCCTCGCCGTCCGGGTCGATATCGGCATTGCGGGTGACGCGGATCAGAGCGCGGTCGAGCGGCTTATAGGAGCCAAAGCAGCTGTCCAGGCAGGCGAGAATGACGTCCTCGAGCAAGATGTAGGAGTAGGTGCCGGCGGGCGAGGGGATCTCGACCACGCGGTTCATCGAGGCAGGAATCTCGATAAGGCCCAGCAGGCTCTCCTCGTCCGTGACACCGTCCAGTCCGCAAGCTAGATAGAGTGCGCCGTTGCGCAGGTTGGGGAAGGGGTGGCGCGGATCAATGACCAACGGCGAGATGACCGGCGACACGTAGGCCTGGAAGTAGCGGGTGACAAAGGTGCGTTCCTCGGGCGTAAGCGAGTCGATGCGAGCGCGGTGAACGCCCAGGGCGTCGAGCTTGCCTTCGATGCTCTTGAAGATGGTCTCCCAGCGGGTAAGGAGCCCGGGCAGCTCTGCCATGACGGCATCGACCTGTTCAGAGGCGGTCATATTGCTCTTGTTATCCACGGGCTGTTTTTTGAGTTCTGCCAGGTCGGACAGGCCGCCCACGCGCACCATGAGAAACTCGTCGAGGTTGGACTCGAAGATTGACACGAACTTGAGGCGCTCAAACAGCGGGACGGTCTCGTCGAAGGCCTCGTCAAGCACGCGGTTGTCAAAGCGCAGCCAGCTAAGCTCTCGGTTTTGCGTATACGAAAAATCACGCGGCGGCTTGCGCAACTTGGCGGCCTTTTGCTTCTTTTCGATTTTGCTCGGCATATGCATCTGTCCGTTCAGTCCCCGCAGGGGACGATAGCCCAACTCTATTTACTATTGTCTCAATTTAGTCGCCCGCTGGCACGGACGTATCGCGCGAACGGTATCTTTACCTACTTCTTACGATGCCCGGCCATAGAACTAACGCTCGCGACACTATTGCTAGCGTTCAATATTCTCACTCAGCTGATAGGGATGCGTGAATAAGAATGATGGTGAGCTGAATATCATCGAATTCGGTCCAAAACGTGAGCTAGCTTCATTTATATACATAAAACCGTTTTACCTATGCAATTCTGAATCATGGATTTATAGATGCGATGGGGGATAATTTATAGGAAAAAGAGCGTTTACCTTAGAAAAGTTACTTTAGAGCGCCGAAGTGCATCATGGGGGAATCACATGCGATATACCGTTCATCGCACTTTGTTGACCGTTCGGGGGCGAGGTGGAATTGCGGGTGGAATTTGGATATAACTAGAGCTGTCAGCAAGCAGCGCCCGTTACGGAAGGGCGCTGATAGATTCGGCCGAAAGGCCCGAAAGAAAGGTAGGAGGCCATGACGAAAGGTCTGCACGTGCCTTCCGAGATCGGCAAGCTCAGGAAGGTCTGCCTGCACCGTCCCGGCGACGAGCTCCTCAACCTGCCGCCCGACGAGCTCGAGCGACTCCTGTTCGACGACGTCCCGTTCCTGGAGGTCGCGCAGCAGGAGCACGACACCTTCGCCCAGATCCTGAGGGACCAGGGCGTCGAGGTGCTCTACCTCGAGAACCTCGTCGCAGAGGTGTTCGACCAGGTCCCCGGCGCCCGCGCCGAGTTCACCGATCAGTACATCGCCGAGGCAGGCATCCGCGGCCAGCACATGCCGCAGATCGTCCGCGAGAAGCTGGACTCCATCGAGGACAACCTCGAGTTCGTCAAGAAGACCATGGCCGGCATGACCAAGGCCGAGATCGACATGCCCCTCACGGCGTCCACGACCCTCGACTCCCTGGTCAACTCCGAGTCCGAGTCCGACCTGATCATCGACCCGATGCCCAACCTCTACTTCACCCGCGACCCGTTCGCGGTCGTCGGCGAGGGCGTCAACCTCAACCGCATGTACTCGGTCACCCGCAACCGCGAGACCCTGTACGGCAAGTACGTCTTCAAGTACCACCCCGACTACAAGGACGTCTCCCTGTACTTCCGCCGCGACTGCCAGTTCCACACCGAGGGCGGCGACGTGCTGAACATCAACGAGAAGACCCTCGCCGTCGGCATCTCCCAGCGCACCCAGGCGGCCGCCATCGACGTCATGGCCCAGAACATCTTCTGGAACTCCGACTCCAAGGTCGAGCGCATCCTGGCCTTCGACATCCCCGTCTCCCGCGCCTTCATGCACCTCGACACGGTCTTCACCCAGATCGACGTCGATAAGTTCACGATCCACCCCGCCATCATGGGCACCCTGCGCGTCTACGAGCTGACCGCCGGCAAGAACCCGGGCGACGTGAACATCCGCCTGATCGAGGACACCCTCGAGCACGTCCTGGAGGACGCCACCGGCGTCGACCAGGTCAAGCTGATCCCCTGCGGTGGCGGCGACCCGATCGCGGCCTCCCGCGAGCAGTGGAACGACGGCTCCAACACCCTGTGCGTCGAGCCCGGCAAGATCTGCGTCTACGCCCGCAACACCGTCACCAACGACGTGCTGTACAAGGAGGGTCTGGACCTTCTCGTCGTGCCCTCCGCCGAGCTCTCCCGCGGCCGCGGCGGCCCGCGCTGCATGAGCATGCCCTTCTGGCGCGAGGACCTCTAAGGTTTTCAAAGACCCGTACAGGTCTTAATTCAAACATCTAGCTGCCATTAGATGTCTCCCAATGGGACGGTGCGGTTCTTTCGCACCGTCCCATTCATGTTTATTGACGCTAAATTAAGATCAGATAAGGTGGCCATGGATATCAAGACAATTGGCGTTGAGGAATGGCTCAACGTTTGGGAGAAGAGTGCTACCTGGGATATCGCTCAGTCGACGATCTCGTCGCTGACCATGGGTGAGCTTCGCGCACTTGACGAACAGGACGGTGCTACATTCTACGAGCGCCTGGATCGCGAGAAGATGAATTACGGCTGGATCGAGGGTTCGCCGGAGTTTAAGGCCGAAGTCGCCAAGCTGTATCGTCGCGAGGTCAATCCCGATCACATTTTGCAGACCAATGGCTGTACGGGTGCTAACCTCAATGCCATCATGGCTGTTGTCGAGCCCGGCGATCACGTGATTGCCGAGTGGCCTACCTATGCGCCGCTCTATGAGATTCCGCGTACGCTCGGTGCCGAGGTCGAGTATTGGGAGCTTCGCGAGGAACTCGGCTGGAAGCCCGATATCGAGGAACTCAAGCGCTTGGTGCGTCCCAATACCAAGCTCATCTGCATCAACAACGCATCGAACCCCATTGGTACGGTGCTCGATGCCGATATGCTCGGCCAGATTGCCGAGATTGCCCGTTCGGTGGGCGCCTACGTGCTGTGCGACGAGGTGTATCTGCCGCTCGAAAACACTGAGTCCTTTATGTCGATGGTCGACGTGTACGAGAGGGCCATTGTCACCAACTCGTTGTCGAAGACCTATTCGACGCCTGCGGCCCGCGTGGGCTGGGTCGTGGCCGACGAAGAGGTGTCCAACCGCATCCGCACCTACCGCGATTACACCATGATCTGCGGCGGCGTGTTTAACGACGCCCTGGCGACCTATGTGCTTGAGCACAGGGACAAGATTCTCGAGCGTAACCGCAAGATCGTGTTTGGTAACCGCGATATCGCGCAGGCTTGGATCGATACGCAGCATCGTGTTTCCTGGACGGCCCCGCAGGGCGTGTCCAGCTCGTTTATCCAGCTGGATATTCCCGAGGATGACGAGGAGTTCTGCAAGCGCCTGCTGGCCGAGAGGGGAGTGCTGTTGGTTCCCGGTAGCCGTTTTGAGCTTCCCTGTGGAGCGCGCCTGGGCTACTGCGCGAGCGAAGATGTTCTTCGCGAGGGCCTGAGGCTTCTGGGCGAGGCGCTGGCCGAGTTCGATCGCTAGGATTCCGATGATCTTCGAGGGCCTTATCCAAATTGGCCGAAGATAATCGAAAGCGGATCCGTTTCCCTAGGGGAAGCGGGTCCGTTTTTCCATACCGAGAAGTCAAGTTTTTACAAATGGGGCCGTAAGGCGTGCCGGTATCCGCTGGGCCTTATACTGAGCTTCCGGTGAACGGTATCAAGCGTCTGGTAAACGGTAATTTGCATACCAGAAATGAATAGGACAAACTTTTTTCTGAATAAAAATGAAAATGGTTGAGACGAGGTATGAATCACTAATTCTATTCATAGCTTTGTTGGAAATATGCAATTTGAGGGTGGTTTAAGAAAGATTAGTTTCAATTGATTTTCCAGTTAAGAAAGCGTTTAAGCACGTAAATACACTTTATTAAGTCAAAGTGTGCCATGCGTGAAGTATATGTGTATGCCGTTCACCCCTCATAAAAAACCGTTCGGGGGCAAGGTGGAAGTATAGGCTGATTTTGGATATAAATATGTCGTCAGCAATAACGCCTCACACGGAGGGGCGCTAACGAATCGGCCCCGACAAGGGCCCGAAAGAAAGGTAGGAGGCCATGACGAAAGGTCTGCACGTGCCTTCCGAGATCGGCAAGCTCAGGAAGGTCTGCCTGCACCGTCCCGGCGACGAGCTCCTCAACCTGCCGCCCGACGAGCTCGAGCGACTCCTGTTCGACGACGTCCCGTTCCTGGAGGTCGCGCAGCAGGAGCACGACACCTTCGCCCAGATCCTGAGGGACCAGGGCGTCGAGGTGCTCTACCTCGAGAACCTCGTCGCAGAGGTGTTCGACCAGGTCCCCGGCGCCCGCGCCGAGTTCACCGATCAGTACATCGCCGAGGCAGGCATCCGCGGCCAGCACATGCCGCAGATCGTCCGCGAGAAGCTGGACTCCATCGAGGACAACCTCGAGTTCGTCAAGAAGACCATGGCCGGCATGACCAAGGCCGAGATCGACATGCCCCTCACGGCGTCCACGACCCTCGACTCCCTGGTCAACTCCGAGTCCGAGTCCGACCTGATCATCGACCCGATGCCCAACCTCTACTTCACCCGCGACCCGTTCGCGGTCGTCGGCGAGGGCGTCAACCTCAACCGCATGTACTCGGTCACCCGCAACCGCGAGACCCTGTACGGCAAGTACGTCTTCAAGTACCACCCCGACTACAAGGACGTCTCCCTGTACTTCCGCCGCGACTGCCAGTTCCACACCGAGGGCGGCGACGTGCTGAACATCAACGAGAAGACCCTCGCCGTCGGCATCTCCCAGCGCACCCAGGCGGCCGCCATCGACGTCATGGCCCAGAACATCTTCTGGAACTCCGACTCCAAGGTCGAGCGCATCCTGGCCTTCGACATCCCCGTCTCCCGCGCCTTCATGCACCTCGACACGGTCTTCACCCAGATCGACGTCGATAAGTTCACGATCCACCCCGCCATCATGGGCACCCTGCGCGTCTACGAGCTGACCGCCGGCAAGAACCCGGGCGACGTGAACATCCGCCTGATCGAGGACACCCTCGAGCACGTCCTGGAGGACGCCACCGGCGTCGACCAGGTCAAGCTGATCCCCTGCGGTGGCGGCGACCCGATCGCGGCCTCCCGCGAGCAGTGGAACGACGGCTCCAACACCCTGTGCGTCGAGCCCGGCAAGATCTGCGTCTACGCCCGCAACACCGTCACCAACGACGTGCTGTACAAGGAGGGTCTGGACCTTCTCGTCGTGCCCTCCGCCGAGCTCTCCCGCGGCCGCGGCGGCCCGCGCTGCATGAGCATGCCCTTCTGGCGCGAGGACCTCTAAGTCTTTCCGTTTCCGGTGCGGTCTCCCTACAACCGCACCGGTTTCGCCCGTCAAACGGGCGACACTAATACTTACGTAATTCATTTCTTCGAAAGGAAACGAACCATGGGTGTTAACCTCTCCGGCCGTAGCTTCCTCAAGCTCCTCGACCTCACCACCGAGGAGATCGAGTACCTGCTCAAGCTCTCCAAGAACTTCAAGGACATGAAGCGCGCTGGCGTTCCGCACCGCTATCTCGAGGGCAAGAACATCGTTCTGCTCTTCCAGAAGACCTCCACTCGTACCCGCTGCGCCTTCGAGGTCGGCGGCATGGATCTGGGCATGGGCGTCACCTACCTCGATCCGGGCTCGTCGCAGATGGGCAAGAAGGAGTCCATCGAGGATACCGCCCGCGTTCTCGGCCGCATGTATGACGGCATTGAGTTCCGTGGCTTTGCCCAGGACGACGTCGAGGAGCTCGCTGCTAAGTCCGGCGTGCCCGTCTGGAACGGTCTGACCACCGAGTGGCACCCCACTCAGATGCTCGCCGACATCCTGACCGTCCAGGAGAACTTCAACTACGACATCAAGGGCAAGACCCTCGTCTTCATGGGCGACTGCAAGAACAACGTCGCTCGCTCCCTCATGGTCGTCTGCTCCAAGCTCGGCATGAACTTCGTGGCCTGCGGCCCCGAGGAGTGCATGCCCGCTGACGACGTCATCGAGGCCTGCAAGCCCATCGCTGAGGCCAACGGCTGCACCATCAAGCTGACCACCGACGTCAAGGACGGCGTCACCGGTGCTGACGTTCTCTACACCGACGTGTGGGTCTCCATGGGCGAGCCCGACGAGGTCTGGGCCGAGCGCATCGCTCAGCTCACCCCGTATCGCGTTACCTCCGAGGTCATGGCTATGGCCAACCCGGGTGCCATCTTCCTGCACTGCCTGCCCAGCTTCCACGACACCAACACCACGATTGGCGCCGAGAAGTGCGAGCAGTTCGGCATCACCGAGCAGGAGGTCACCGACGAGGTCTTCGAGAGCCCCGCTTCCAAGGTCTTCGACGAGGCCGAGAACCGCATGCACACCATCAAGGCTGTCATGTACGCTACGCTCAAGTAAGAGCATCTAGCATCTCGCTCGGGGTGCATTGCTGCGCATCCCGAGCGCTTTTGTCTGGTAAAAATCTCGCACCGAGCGACATGCACGGCACGGAAGAGCCGCTTCGGGCGAGATCAGTAAATGATTTATGAAGGGGGGATGAGAACTATGACTGAGACCGCTAAGAAAAAGCGCGGTATGCCTTCATCGTTCACCATTCTTCTTGCTCTGCTGGCAATCGTCGCGGTTGTTACCGTTATCGTCTCCGGTACGTCCGGTGGCGAGGTTACCGCTGCCCGCCTGAGCGATTTCTGCACCGCCCCGGTCAAGGGCTTCGCTGACGCTCTGCCCGTCTGCCTCTTCGTTATGATCCTCGGCGGCTTCCTCGGCATGATGACCGAGACCGGCGCCCTGGACAACGGCATTGCCGTTCTGGTGCAGAAGCTTAAGGGCAATGAGATCATGCTCATTCCCGTGCTGATGCTCATCTTCTCCCTCGGTGGTACCACCTATGGTATGTGCGAGGAGACCGTTCCCTTCTACGCCCTGCTTGCCGCTACCATGATGGCCGCTGGCTTCGACCCTATGGTCGGTGCTGCCACCGTCCTGCTCGGCGCTGGCTGCGGCTGCCTGGGCTCCACGGTTAACCCGTTCGCCGTCGGCGCTGCCGTCGACGCTCTGACCGGCGTTGGCATTGAGGTCAACCAGTCCATCATCATCGGCCTCGGTGCCGTCCTGTGGATTGTTACCACCGCCATGTCTATCTTCTTCGTCATGAGCTATGCCAAGAAGGTCAAGGCTGACAAGGGTTCCACCATCCTTTCGATGCAGGAGCTCAAGGACGCCGAAGAGGCTCACGGCAAGGCTGCTTCCGAGGTTAACAAGGAGGTCAAGCTCACCGGTCGTCAGAAGGGTGTTCTGATCGCCTTTGCCTTCACCTTCGTCGTCATGATCGTCGGCTTCATCCCGCTGGCCGACCTCAACGAGGGCGTCGCCAACTTCTTCGATGCTGGCGCTGTCTATGACGCCGACGGTAACGCCATCGTTCAGGGCTGGTCTGCCCTGATCACCGGCCTGCCCATTGGCCAGTGGTACTTCGACGAGGCTTCCACCTGGTTCTTCCTCATGGCTGTCCTGATCGGTATCATCGGTGGCCTCTCCGAGAAGCAGATCGTCAACACCTTCATCACCGGCGCTGCCGACATGATGTCCGTTGTCCTCGTCATCGCTCTTGCCCGTGGTATCTCCGTCCTCATGGCTAGCACCGGCCTCGACGTCTACGTCCTCGACGCTGCCGCCAATGCTCTGGCTGGCCTGTCCGGCGTGATCTTCGCTCCCATGAGCTTCCTGGTCTACTTCGGCCTGTCCTTCCTGATCCCCTCGACCTCCGGTATGGCTACTGTCTCCATGCCCATCATGGGACCGCTGGCTGTTAAGCTCGGCTTCTCGCCCGAGGTCATGGTCATGATCTTCTCCGCCGCCATCGGCGTCGTGAACCTGTTCACCCCGACCTCCGGCGCCATCATGGGCGGTCTTGCCCTGGCCAAGATCGAGTGGACGACCTGGCTCAAGTTTGCTCTCAAGCTCATCGTCGCTCTCTCCGTCGTCTGCGCCATCATTCTGACCGTCGCCTGCGTGATGCTCTAAGTACCCCTTGGGTACCCCACGGAAACCATGACGATCCTGTAAAGGATCACCTGGTCATCGTCTGTCCGGTGGGGTAACCCCACCGGTAGACTCCTACCTTTAGCCTCCTCCCGTTCCGTGCGCGGGGGGAGGCGCTTTTTTGTTCCGCGGTTTTACCAAACCGCGGAACCGGTCGACGCTGCGCGCCCGCCAGAGCGGCAATCTGACGTTCAATCGTCGGGCATGGCCAAAAGGCCTATGCCCTCCTCTTTCACGTCACCTTGCTCGCTCTGGCGGGCGCTCGCTGACTTATGCTCCACCTGCGATGTTTCCATCATTGATGCAAAGGGGTCAGGTTAGCTTGTACCAAAAAGGGGAAGTTGCGGTGGAATAGCTCCTGTTTGTGTGTCCTGAGGGACTAAGCGGGAACTATTCCACCGCAACTTATCGAGCGCGTGTTTGGTTGGTGCCTGTTGATGGCCTGGGCATCGGGGAGGGCAGGCTCCGTTATAATCGCCTAAGACATTAAATGGAAACGGGACGGGAGCCATATATGCGCCAGGGTTTCGACAACGCGAAGTATATCGAGCTGCAGGCCGCTCATATTAAGGAGCGCATCTCGCAGTTTGGCGGCAAGCTGTATTTGGAGTTTGGCGGCAAGTTGTTCGATGACTATCATGCCAGCCGCGTGCTGCCGGGTTTTGAGCCGGACAGCAAGTTTCGCATGCTCAAGAGCATTGCCGATGACGTTGAGGTCATCATCGCGATCAACGCGAACCACATCGAGAAGAATAAGGCCCGTGGCGACCTTGGCATTACCTATGACGAGGACGTTTTGCGCCTGGTCGACCTGTTCCGCGGCAACGGTTTTGCTGTCGCGGCCGTGGTTATCACCCAGTACGCCGGCCAGCCCGCTGCCGACGTCTTCCGCAATCGTCTGAATGCACTCGGCATTCCCGCCAAGCTGCACTATCCCATTGAGGGCTATCCGCACGACGTCGATCTGATCGTTTCTGACGAAGGCTACGGCAAGAACGAGTTCGTCGAGACCACGCGTCCGCTCGTTGTCGTGACGGCGCCCGGCCCTGGCTCGGGCAAGCTCGCCACTTGCCTCTCGCAGCTGTATCACGAGCATAAGCACGGTACCGCCGCCGGCTATGCCAAGTTTGAGACCTTCCCGGTCTGGAATCTTCCTCTGACGCATCCGGTCAATATTGCCTACGAGGCCGCCACGGCTGACCTCGACGACGCCAATATCATCGATTCGTTCCACCTTGAGGCCTACAACAAGACCACGGTCAACTACAACCGCGACGTCGAGGCCTTCCCGGTAGTCCGTGCCCTGATGGAAAAGATCCTGGGCAAGAGCCCCTACCAGAGCCCTACGGACATGGGCGTCAATATGGTCGGCTTTGCCATCACCGATGACGATGCCTGCCGCGACGCTTCCAAGATGGAGATCGTTCGCCGCTACTTTACCGCGGTCGAAAATGTGCGCCGTACCGGCGTGGGCGATGAGCAAGTCGACCGTCTCAAGATTATTATGAAGAAAGCCGGCATCGATAAGAACTACTCACCGGCACGCTCGGCGGCCCTCACCAGGGAACAGCTGACGGGTGGTCCCGTGGGTGCCATGGTCATGCCCGATGGCTCCGTGGTGACCGGTAAGACCTCCACGCGCCTGGGCGCCGCAAGTTCGCTCATTATGAACGCCCTCAAGCATGTCTCGGGCGTCGACCTTGAGCTCGAGGTCATTAGCGATGAGGCGATCGAGCCCATCAGCAAGCTCAAGACGCATTTCCTGGGTAGCAAAAACCCGCGCCTCCACACCGACGAGACGCTTATGGCGCTGTCGATCACCTCGGCCACGAGTGAGACGGCCGCTCGCGTCCTTTCGGGCCTGGAGCAGTTGCGCGGTTGCGATGCCTTCTTTAGCGTGATCATCTCGCCGACGGACGAGACGGTACTGCGCAAACTGGGTATCAACGTGTGCTGCGAGCCCAAGTTTGAGCGCCGCGGTTTCTTCCATCGCTAAGTTTGAAGCACCGCGGTAATTGCATTGCAGTTTGGCCGTATCGGGTTAGCGCCCGGTACGGCTTTTTGATCAATAAAGTGCCTATTTCGGCGAAAAATAGCCGTTTACCTGCCTAGAAACAATTTGAGCGGTATACAATAACCGTAACTGTTTCATCCTTAGCGGGATGCCGCATGATGGATATTACCTGCCATCGTGAGGTGTGTCGGTCGCGCACGGCGCGTTAGATGCTCGTGCTCGGTTTGAGGAGGCTGCTATGGCGGGCAAGGGTCGTGCGAGTGTCAACGATATGAAGCGTGTCGAGGTGCTGGTGTTGATGGAGATCGACCAGCAAACCGAAGACAATGGCGGGCCGTATGGTTTCTCGCGCAAAACGCTTGCCGAGCGCGTGGGGGTTTCGCCGTATCGTGCCCGCGCCGCAATCGATCGCTTGGATTCCGAAGGCATGATTGATGTCGTCTCGCGTTATAGCGACGACGGCGGTCAGCTTGCAAATGGCATTTGCCTCACCGAACGTGGCGAGTGGTATCTTGAGGGCGTCCGTACCGGCATGCTCGTTCAAGAAATGCTTGAGGACGAGGTTGCTGATCGATAGCAGCATGTAACCCTTGCCATAGCGACGCCGCCTGGGAAACCGGGCGGCGTTTTGTTTCAAGATCGAGAAATGCAATCGCACGCGAGAAAAATTGCGGACGGTCCGCGGCGCGAGTATTACAATGAAGACCCGTAAGATGTGGATAAACAACTTCTACGGGAAGCGCAGGTAACTCAATATGACCAAGCATGTGTTCGTAACCGGTGGCGTGGTTTCGTCCCTGGGCAAGGGTATCACCGCGGCCTCGCTGGGCCGTCTGCTCAAGTCGCGTGGCTACAAAGTAACGATGCAGAAGGCCGACCCGTATCTGAACGTCGACCCCGGTACCATGAGCCCGTTCCAGCATGGTGAGGTCTTTGTAACCGAGGATGGTTACGAGTCCGACCTGGACCTGGGTCATTACGAGCGCTTTATTGATGAGAACCTGACCCGCGATTCCAACTTTACGACCGGTGCCATCTACAAAAGCCTCATCGCCCGCGAGCGTCGCGGCGACTTTTTGGGCGGTACCGTGCAGGTGATTCCTCACGTCACCAATGCCATTAAGGATAAGTTCCGCCGCATCGAGGAGCAGACCGGCTCCGATGTAGTCATCACCGAGCTGGGCGGCACGATCGGCGACATCGAGTCCCAACCGTTTGTCGAGGCCATTCGTCAGTACCGCAAGGAGGCCGGCCCCGAGAACGTCTGCTACATCCACGTGTCGCTCGTTCCCTATATCGCCGCCGCCCACGAGGTCAAGACCAAGCCCACGCAGCATTCCGTCAAGGAGCTCCGCAGCTTTGGCATCCAGCCCGATATTATCGTGTTGCGCTCCGACCACCATATCGATGACGCTATCCGCGGGAAGATCGCAAGCTTCTGCGACGTCGACACCGATTGCGTCTTTACCAACGAGGACTGCGCGAGCATTTACGATGTTCCGCAGCTGCTTGCCGAGCAGGACTTTGACCTGCGCATTTGCGAGCGCCTGGGTCTGGACCCGCGTGAGCGCGACATGAGCGAGTGGAATGAGTTCCTGCGCAAACAGAATCACGCCAACCATCACGCCGACAAGGTGAAGATCGCCGTCGTGGGCAAGTACACGCAGCTGCCCGATGCGTACCTGTCGGTTATCGAGGCCCTGCACCATGCGGGCGTCTTCTACGATCGCCATGTGGACGTCCAACTGGTCGACGGCGAGAGCCTCGACGAGCAGAATGTCTCCGAGGTTCTGGGCGACGCCTCGGGCATCCTGGTCCCCGGCGGCTTTGGCAAGCGCGCCCTGGAGGGCAAGATCCTCGCGGCCGAGTTTGCCCGTGAGCACAAGATTCCGTATCTGGGCATTTGCCTGGGTATGCAGGTGGCCGTGTGCGAGTTCGCCCGCAACGTCGTCGGCCTTGCCGGCGCCAGCTCCTCCGAGTTCGATCCGGACGGCCCATTTAGCGTCATCGATCTGATGAGCTCGCAGGAGGACGTGACCGAGAAGGGCGGCACCATGCGCCTGGGCGCCTATCCGTGCAAGCTCGCCGCCGATACCCTTGCTCGCGAGGCATATGGCGAGGAGCTCGTCTACGAGCGTCACCGTCACCGCTTTGAGTTCAACAACGCCTTCCGCGACCAGCTTGAGGACGCCGGTTTGGTTATCTCGGGTCTGTCGCCCGACGAGCGCCTGGTCGAGATGGTCGAGCTGCCGCGCGACGTGCATCCTTGGTATGTGGCAACCCAGGCTCACCCCGAGTTCAAGAGCCGTCCGACCAACCCGCAGCCGCTGTTCCGAGAGTTCGTGCGTGCCTCGATCGGTCAGCACGAGGGCGTCGATCGCCTGCAGGTGACGCCCATGAACCTCGCTACGGACTAAGGGTGCCGGCGAACAAAGAACATACCGAAGCTACTCCCTCGTCGCTCGCCGTGGCGGCGGGGGAGTATCTCGATTACCTCGCGGTCGAGCGGGGTTTGGCGCGCAACACGATTGCGGCCTATCGTCGTGACCTGACGACGTACTGCGCGTATCTGGAGCGGGCGGGCATCATGTCTTTTGATGAGGTGACTCGTCAGGTCGTGGAGGGCTTTGTCGCCGACCGTCGCGATGGGGGCTATTCCGATGCCTCGGTGGAGCGTGCGCTTGCGGCCGTGAAGGGCCTGCATGCCTTTTTGGTGCGCGATGGGATTGTGGCCCAAAATCCAACGGCGGCGTTGCGCCTGCCTAAAAAGGCTGAGCGTTTGCCGGAGTATCTATCGGTGGAGGATGTCTCGGCGCTGCTCGATCAAGACTTCCCCGAGGGCGAGATGGGCTTGCGCGACCATGCCATCTTGGAAGTGCTCTACGGATGCGGCTTGCGTGTGAGTGAGTTGGTGGGGCTCGATGTTGGCGATATCCATATCGACGATGGCTTTGTGCTCGTTCGCGGTAAGGGCTCAAAGGAACGCCTGTCCCCGTTGGTGGGAAGCGCGGCGCGAGCTCTGACGCGCTATATAACTAAGGGGCGTTCTCGCTTGGCGGCCCATGCCCACGGAACCGAGACCTCAGCGGTCTTTTTAAATAAGAACGGCCGCCGTCTGTCGCGCCAGGGCATCCATGCCATCTGTGAGCGCTACGGGCGCCAGGTGGGGCTGGTGGGACTCCATCCCCATACGCTGCGTCACTCCTTTGCCACCCATATGCTTGCGGGCGGTGCAGACCTCCGTGTGCTACAGGAGATCTTGGGACATGCCGATATATCGACCACGCAGGTCTACACGCATGTCGATCGTACGCAACTGACCGAGGTCTATCTGGCGGCGCACCCGCTGGCACATCGTTAACACATCGCTGGCCTGCATATCTATAGGTATTTGGGGATGGGCCCCAGATTGCCGCGACGTGCTTTTGCGCGCGCATGGGCAATCTGGGGCCCGTCCCATTTTTGCCACTTGTCGTCGCGGTGGCGGGCCGCATGTGCCTTGGGTCTGTCTCTTATACACATCTCCGAGC